>JAUYNO010000011.1 GCA_030696045.1 Stagnimonas sp.
GGCGGTATCGGAGCGGAAGGAGGCGGAGAAGCTGAAGTCCGTCTTCGAGTCCGAGGCGGCGTTGTCGTAAGCCTCGTCGGCGGACACCGACGTTACGGCCAGGGCCAGAGCGCAGGCTGCGAGATGCTGCCAGCGGGTACCACGATGGTTTTGGGTCACAGTTCTCTCCAGGGCAGGCGCGGCGCGTCGGTCAGCGCACTCGGTTTTTTTCGCTTGATTGATGCGGCCCCAGTTCACGGCAGCGGCTGCGGGCTGGGCTGCACGATGTGGTTTTTGCGCGCCTCTTCCCCCACCTGTTGGGGTGGTATGGCGGCCAGGATCTACCGCTGAACCGCGTGCAGGCACCGTTCGGCGGCAGACCGCCAAGCTGACTAGATCAGCCTGTGTTGGTAGCGCCTTGCGCAGCTACCGGTTCGCAGGGGAGCTGCGCGCGATCGTAAGGTCGGCGCGCGTCGTGATGCCGCGCCCCTGTCAACGCGGCCGCCTGATCTCAGTCGGTGTTGCGGCCGTGCATGTATTTAGCGAAGGCGCCGGCGGTGAAGAACATGAACACGCCGTAGACCGCCGCCGGGATGATCATGGCCGGCGACACCAGGGCGCCGACCGCCATCGCCAGGGTGGTGTTGTGCACGCCCAGTTCGATGGCAATGGCGGTGGACTGGCGGTTGTCGAGCTTGCTCAGCCGCGCGATCTGGAAGCTCAGACCCATGGCCAGCACATTGAGCGCCAGCACCGCCGGGCCAACGGTCGCGATATGTCCGCCGAGATTGTTGCGCTCGACCCAGAGCACCACCGCCACCACCAGGACGAAGAAGATCATGGCGATCTTCTTGGCCGGACTTTCGATGCGCTGGGCAAAGGCGGGCAGGGCGGCGCGGATCGCCATGCCGAAGGCGAGCGGCACCAGGGTGATGATCAAGACCCGCTGGACGATGCCGACCATATCGAGCGCCGGTGCGGCGCCCTCGGCGGCGAAGTGGGCCGAGGCCAGGCCCAGATACAGGGGCACGGTGAACACCGCTGCCAGGCTGCTGACGGCAGTCATGGTCACCGACAGCGCGGTATCGCCGCGCGCCAGGTGGGTGAGCATGTTGGCGGTGGTGCCGCCGGGGGCCGCGCCCAGCAGCACCATGCCGACGGCTAGTTCCGGCGGCAACCCGAACAGCTTGGCGAGGCCGAAGCCGAGCAGTGGCGAGAGCAGGAGCAGGTTGGCCAGGCCGATGGCCGCCCCCTTGGGGAACAGCACCACGCGCTTGAAGTCGGCCAGCGTCAGCGCCAGTCCCAGGCTGGTCATGATCACGAACAGCGAGATCGGCAACAGCAGGGTGATGCTCATTGAAACGCCTTCGGCCACGCGATTCTCCTCGGAGTTTTTCTAGGTTTGCCCGCATCATCCCCGGCCATCGGCGCAAACCACAAGCCGGGAGGTCGCGCCGCTATAATTCGCGCCACTTTTTCGCTGGCCTTTCCCGCGCCTGCGACCCGGTTACTTCTCACCAGGAGCTGCACCATGTCCCTGCCTGCCGGCATCGAAATCACGGGCCCGCTGTCCCCGGCCTACAAGAAAGTCCTGACGCCGGAAGCGCTGAAGTTCCTTGCCACCCTGGTCCGCAAGCACGGCCCGACCCGCGACAAGCTGCTGGCCAAGCGGGCCGAACGCCAGAAACTGATCGACGCCGGCAAGAAGCCGGGCTTCCTGAAAGAGACCAAGAAAGTCCGCGATGGCAAGTGGAAGATCGCCGGCATCCCGAAGGATCTGCTCGACCGCCGCGTCGAGATCACCGGTCCGGTCGAGCGCAAGATGATCATCAATGCGCTCAACTCCGGCGCCAAGTGTTTCATGGCCGATTTCGAGGACTCCGCGTCCCCGACCTGGTCGCTGATGATGGATGGCCAGATCAACCTCGGCGACGCCGTGCGCCGCAAGATCAGCTTCAAGAATCCGGACGGCAAGGAATACAAGCTCAACAAGGACATCGCGACGCTGATCGTGCGTCCGCGCGGCTGGCACCTGGAAGAGAAGCACGTCCTGATCGACGGCAAGCCGGTTCCCGGCGGCATCTTCGACTTCGCCCTGTACTTCTTCCACAACGTGAAGGAGCTGACCAAGCGCGGCACCGGCCCCTATTTCTACCTGCCGAAGATGCAGTCGCATCTGGAAGCCAGGCTCTGGAACGCGATCTTCGTCGACGCCCAGAACCTGCTGAAGGTGCCGCAGAAGACCATCAAGGCCACGGTGCTGATCGAGACCCTGTGGGCCGCCTTCGAGATGGACGAGATCCTCTACGAACTGCGCAACCACATTGTCGCGCTCAACTGCGGCCGCTGGGACTACATCTTCAGCTGCATCAAGACCCTCAACGCCCACGGCGACTGGGTGGTGCCGGACCGCATGCAGGTCGGCATGGACAAGCACTTCCTCGACAGCTACTCGAAGCTGCTCTGCGAGACCACCCACAAGCGCGGCGCCTTCGCGATGGGCGGCATGGCCGCCTTCATCCCGACCAGGGACGCGGCCAAGAACGAGGAAGTGTTCGCCAAGGTCCGCGCCGACAAGCTGCGCGAGGTGAAGAACGGCCACGACGGCACCTGGGTTGCCCACCCGGGCCTGGTGCCGGTCGCGATGGAAGTGTTCAACGAGCACATGCCGACCCCGAACCAGCTGCACAAGCAGTTCAACTACAAGATCAAGGCCGCCGACCTGCTGCAGAAGCCGGAAGGCCAGATCACCGAAGCCGGTCTGCGCAACAACATCAATGTCGGCATCGGCTACATGGAAGCCTGGATTCGCGGCGTCGGCTGCGTGCCCCTGCACAATCTGATGGAAGACGCGGCCACCGCCGAGATCAGCCGTACCCAGGTCTGGCAGTGGCTCAAGTACGGCGCGGTGCTGGCCGACGGCCGCCCGGTGACCCGCGAGCTGACGCTGAAGATCGTCGACGAGGAGATCGAGGCTTACAAGAAGCAGCTCGGCAGCGAGAAGTTCTACCAGGGTCGCTTCATCGAGGCCGCCGGCATCGTTGCCCGCATGTCGACGGCGCCCAAGTGCGAGGAGTTCCTGACGCTGCCGGGCTACCGCTATCTCGACTGATCCTGTAACTGCGAGTTGCGGCTAGTAAAAAAGGGGGCTGCTTGCAGCCCCTTTTGTCGTCCGCCGGGGCTGCTACCAAAGTCTTGTGCACTGCAAAAAAACCATCGGTATAATTCGCGCCCGCGCAGCTGGCTACCCCGATCAGACTACATCCTGACGGCGCAGGCCAAACCGATTCACCGCTTTCTTTCCACCTCAGCAAGGACTCACCGATGGCGACTCGCGAAGAGCAGATCAAGGCCCTGGAACAGGATTGGGCGACCAACCCCCGTTGGAAGCTGGTCAAGCGTGGCTACTCCGCTGCCGATGTCGTCCGCCTGCGCGGCAACATGCAGATCGAGTACACCCTCGCCAAGCAGGGCGCCGAGAAGCTCTGGGCCAAGGTCAACGGCGGCGCCAAGAAGGGCTATGTCAACGCCTTCGGTGCCATCACCGCCGGCCAGGCCATGCAGCAGGCCAAGGCTGGCCTGGAAGCCGTGTATCTGTCCGGCTGGCAGGTTGCCGCCGACGGCAACACCAGCGAAACCATGTACCCCGACCAGTCGTTGTATGCCTACGACTCGGTGCCGACCATGGTTCGTCGCATCAACAACACCTTCAAGCGCGCCGACGAGATCCAGTGGTCGCGCGGTATCGACACCAGCCACAAGGACTACGTCGATTACTTCCTGCCGATCGTGGCGGACGCCGAAGCCGGTTTCGGCGGCGTGCTCAACGCCTTCGAGCTGATGAAGAACATGATCGCCTCCGGCGCGGCCGGCGTGCACTTTGAAGACCAGCTGGCTGCCGTCAAGAAGTGCGGCCACATGGGTGGCAAGGTGCTGGTGCCGACCCAGGAAGCGATCGAGAAGCTGATCGCCGCGCGCTTCGCCGCCGACGTCATGGGCGTGCCGACCATCGTGCTGGCCCGTACCGATGCCGAAGCCGCCAATCTGATCACCTCCGATCACGACGCCAACGACAAGCCCTTCCTCACCGGTGAGCGCACCCAGGAAGGCTTCTACCGCGTCAAGAACGGTCTGGAGCAGGCCATCAGCCGTGGCGTCGCCTACGCGCCCTACGCCGATCTGGTGTGGTGCGAGACCGGCGTGCCGGATATCGGCTTCGCCCGCGAGTTCGCCCAGGCCGTGCAGAAGGCCTGCCCGGGCAAGCTGCTCAGCTACAACTGCTCGCCGTCCTTCAACTGGAAGAAGAACCTCAACGACAGCCAGATCGCTTCCTTCCAGGAAGAGCTGAGCGCGCTGGGCTACAAGTACCAGTTCATCACCCTGGCCGGCATCCACATCAACTGGTTCAACACCTTCCAGTTCGCCCACGCCTACGCCCGCGGCGAAGGCATGAAGCACTACACCCAGATGGTGCAGGAGCCGGAATTCGCGGCCCGCGAGAAGGGTTACACCTTCGTCTCGCACCAGCAGGAAGTCGGCGCTGGCTACTTCGACGACGTCACCACCGTGATCCAGGGCGGCTCGTCCTCGGTCAAGGCGCTGACCGGCTCCACCGAGGAAGAGCAGTTCCATTGAGCTGTTCGCAGTATTGGGAAAGGCCGGCTTTTGCCGGCCTTTCTTTTTCTGGCGGCCGGCTTGAGCGGACTGGCAGGCCGGAGTAGCTTGTCGCCCACACAAGAACCGGGAGGTCGGTATGAAAGCGCTGAAAATCGTGGTGGGCGTGATTGTTGGCTTGATCGCGCTGGCGGTGGGCATCGGCTTCGTGCTGCCGGACACCGCGCACGTCGAGCGCAGCATCTCGGTACAGACCCGGCCCGCGACCGCCTACGCCGTGCTCAATGGCTTCCACCAGTTCCGCAAGTGGTCGCCCTGGGAAGGGCTCGATCCCAATACCAAGTACGAAGTCAGCGGTCCGATCTGGGGCGTGGGGGCCAAACATGCCTGGAGCAGCGAGGACGCGAACGTCGGCTCCGGCTCGCAGGAGATCATTGCCAGCGAGCAGGACAAGAGCGTCAGCATCAAGCTGGTGTTCGTGGGCTTCGACAGCGACAACACCGCGCGCTACCTGATCCAGCCGGAGGGCGAGGGTGTCACCATCACCTGGACCTACGACACGGTCTTCAAAGGTGATCTGCTGGGCCGCTACTTCGGCCTGATGATGGACAAGATGCTGGGCGCCGACTACGAGAAGGGACTGGCCCAGCTCAAGACCCTGCTGGAGTCGCTGCCGAAGGACGATTTCAGCGGTATCGCGCTGACGGTGCTGGAAACCCGGCCGATGCCGATTCTCTACGTCTCCGAGCAGGCAGCGCCGGACCAGGCGGCGGCCAAGATCGGCGCGGCCTATGGCCAGATTGGCGCCTACATGCAGGCCAACGGCTTCAAGCAGGTCGCCGCGCCGCTGGCGATCACCCGCAAGTTCGATGAAGCCACCCAGTTCTGGGAGTTCGACGCCGCCATCGCGGTCGACAAGACCGAGCCGGCGCCGCCGGCCGACAGCGTGGTGAAAGTCGGCCAGACCTACGCCGGCTGGGCGATCCGGGCGACCCACACCGGTCCCTACGAGGCGATGCAGCCAACCTACGGCAAGCTGCTGGCGTTCAAGACCGTGGCGGGCTTCGAGGACAACGGCCTGTCCTGGGAGCACTACATCAGCGACCCGACCACGGTGGCGCCGGACCAGATCAAGACCCACGTCTACTGGCCGATCAAGTAAGGCGGCTGGCACTGTCAGGCTGCGGCGTGGCGCCGCAGCTTTTTTGCGGTCGGTTGCCGAGGGCGGATCAGCGAAAATAGCCGTATGTCCGCCGCGCCCAGCCCGCCTTTCGATGCCCGCTCCTTCCTGCAGCAGCTGACGACGGCGCCGGGCGTCTACCGGATGTATGGCGCGCGCGAGGAACTGCTGTACGTAGGCAAGGCCAAGAGCCTGAAGAAGCGCGTCAGCCAGTATTTCCTGCGCGCCTCCGGCGATGCCCGCATCGAGGCCATGGTCAGCCAGATCCAGCGCGTGGAGGTGACGCTGACCCATACCGAGGACGAGGCGCTGATCCTCGAAAGCAACCTCATCAAGGAGCTGGGACCCAAGTACAACATCGTCTACCGCGACGACAAGAGCTACCCCTATGTGCGCTTCAGCGCGCACCGTTATCCGCGCATAGGCTATTACCGTGGCCAGAAGACCGGCGAGCACCGCTACTTTGGCCCCTTCCCCAGCGCCGGCGCGGTGAAGGAAACGCTCTACACCCTGCAACGCCTGTTCAAGCTGCGGCCCTGTCGCGACAACTTCTTCGCCCATCGCCAGCGTGCCTGCCTGCAGCACCAGATCAAGCGCTGTTCCGGCCCCTGTGTGGGACTCATTTCGGAGGCCGACTACGCCGCCGACGTGCGCAAGGCCGAGCGCTTGCTGGAGGGCAAGGCCGATGTGCTGGCCGGCGAGCTGACCGTCGAGATGGAGCAGGCCGCCGAAGCCCTGGAGTTCGAGCGTGCCGCCGCCCTGCGTGACCAGATCGCCGCACTCAAGCGGGTGCGCGAGAGCCGCTCGCTGACCGGCGGTGCCGAGGACCTCGACGTGGTGGTGGTGGCGCCCCACCAGTCCAGTAGTTGCGTGGTGGTGATGAGTGTGCGCGATGGCATGAACCTGGGCCATCGCAGCCATTTTCCGCGGCATCCCGCGCATGCGGCTCCGGAAGAGCTGTTGGAAAGCTTCCTGTCCCAGCACTACCTGGACCAGCCGGCGCCGCCGGAAATCCTGCTCAGCCACGAGCTCGACGAGCAGGCGATGCTGGACGCGGCGCTCAGCCTGCGGGCAGGGCGCAAGGTGAGCATCGGCCGGCCGCAGCGCGGTGCCAAGGTGCGCTTGCTGGAGATGGCGCAGGCCACCGCCGCGCAGGCGCTGTCGACCCGGCTGGTGGAGGCGGCGAGCATGGACGACCGCCTGCTGGAGCTGCAGCGGGTGCTGGATCTGGAGCGGCCGCCAAGGCGGCTGGAATGCTTCGACATCAGCCACACCGGCGGCGAGCGTACGGTCGCCAGTTGCGTGGTGTTCAACGAGGATGGTCCGCTGAAGAGCGGCTATCGCAAGTTCAACATCGAGAGTGCAGAGGCGCCGGCGGAAGGCAAGGGCCTGCGCGAAGTCATCACCGCCGGCGACGACTACGCCGCGATCCACCAGGCGGTGAAGCGTCGTTATGCGCGCATCAAGGGTGGTGAAGTGGCGGCGCCCGATGTGCTGTTCATCGACGGTGGTCTGGGTCAGCTCAATGCGGCCTTGGAGGCCTTGGACGAGCTGGAAATCACCGAATTGCGCGTGGTCGCCATCGCCAAGGGGCCGACCCGCAAGCCGGGTCTGGAGGAACTGATCCTGCCGGACCGCGAGCTGCCGCTGCGGCTGCCGCCGGACTCGCCGGCGCTGCATCTGATCCAGCGCATCCGCGACGAGGCGCATCGCTTCGCCATCACCGGCCATCGGGACCGGCGCGACAAGGCGCGGGTCAGCTCCTCGCTGGAAGAGATCGAAGGCCTGGGTCCGACCCGTCGCCGCGCCCTGCTGAATGCCTTCGGTGGCCTGCCGGCGGTCAAGCGGGCCGGGGTCGACGAGCTGGCCAAGGTCGAAGGTATCAGCCACCCGCTGGCGGAGCGGATCTACGCCCATTTCCATTGACCACGGCAGTACGCCCGGGAGCTTCGGCTATCCTTGGTCACCATGCGCATCAATATCCCGCTCGCCCTCACCCTGGGCCGCGTCGCCGCCATCCCGCTGGTAGCGGGCCTGTTCTATGTCGACTGGCCCCATGCCCGGCAGTGGGCCTGCCTGCTGTTCGCGGTGGCCGGCGTCACCGACTGGCTGGATGGCTACCTGGCCCGCAAGTGGAATCAGACCAGCAAGTTTGGCGCCTTCCTGGACCCGGTCGCCGACAAGCTGCTGGTCGCGGTCAGCCTGGTGATGTTGCTGCGGGACGAGCCTGGCGGTGTCATGGCGGTGCTGGCGGCGGTGATCATCGGCCGCGAGATCACCATCTCGGCCCTGCGCGAGTGGCTGGCGGAACTGGGCCAGCGCACCACCGTCGCGGTCAGCGCCATCGGCAAGGTCAAGACCGGGTTCCAGATGACCGCAATCGGCCTGATGCTCTGGCAGCAACCGCTGCTGGGCCTGCCGATCTACGAACTGGGGTATGTCTGCCTGTTCGTGGCGGCGGCGCTGACCATCTGGTCGATGGTGGTCTATCTGCGCGCTGCCTGGCCCCTGTTGAAAGAGAGCATGTAGGCGCAGATCAGCGGGGCCTCCCGCACCCAGGTTCCCGCGGAACGGCACCGTGTCGGAAGAGTTCATTCAGACCGAATTTTTGTCTTGACTCTGAGGGCTCCACGCCTATAATGCCGGCCTGCAACGCGGGAATAGCTCAGTTGGTAGAGCGATACCTTGCCAAGGTATAGGTCGCGAGTTCGAATCTCGTTTCCCGCTCCAAGATTCACGGCCCCGCTCAGCGGGGCTTTTAGTTTCCGCCCAGGGCGGAGTAGTGGTTCGCTTCCGCATGGGCGGAAGGCATCAGATGGCTGGGTGGCAGAGTGGTCATGCAGCGGACTGCAAATCCGCGTACGCCGGTTCAATTCCGACCCCAGCCTCCATCTGCATGCATGACGGCCGCTCCGGTAAGCTGCGCCAGTGCCCGAATGGCGAAATTGGTAGACGCATGGGACTTAAAATCCCCCGCCTCCGGGCATCCCGGTTCGAGTCCGGGTTCGGGCACCACTCCGGCAGCAGGCGGCCGGTTCAAGACAGCTGAACGACGTCGTCAAAAGTTTCCGCTTCCGCAGCGGCGACGGCCTGCCTATGCTGGGTCGCAGCGCCAACCTGGAATGCCGCGATGCCACCACGCTACACCCCTGCCGCCGTCGGCCTGCACTGGCTGATAGCGCTGCTGATCGCCGGTGGTTTCGGCCTGGGCTGGTACATGACCGAGCTGCCGCTGTCTCCAGCCAAGCTCAAGTACTACGCCTGGCACAAGTGGATCGGCGTCAGCGTCTTTCTGCTGGCGGTGCTGCGCGTCGGCTGGCGCCTGGCTCATCCGCCGCCGCCTTTGCCGGCGGGCATGCCCTACTGGCAGTTGCGCGCCTCGGCCTGGAGTCATGCGCTGCTGTACCTGATGATTTTCCTGCTGCCGCTGTCCGGCTGGCTGTACAGCTCGGCGTCCGGGTACCCCGTGGTTTACCTCGGCGTGCTGCGACTGCCGGATCTGGTCGGCAAGAACAAGGAGCTGGCCGGCTTGCTGCACGAGCTGCATGAGCTGCTCGGCTGGCTGCTGCTCGGGTTGCTGGCTCTGCATATCGCGGCTGCGCTCAAGCATCATTTCCTGGATCGCGACGGCCTCATGGGCCGGATGTGGTTTGGCCGCTGAGGACGCACTCATGAAATCCCCGATCCGCAGCCTGGCCACCTTGGCTTTGCTGATCTTCACAGCCGCTGTGCCGGCCGCGCTTGCCATCGATGCCGCGAAGAGCACGGTCACCGCCACCTTCCGGCAGATGAACGTGCCGGTGGACGGCGAGTTCACCAAGCTCGCCGGCAGCATCAGTTTCGATCCCGCCCATCCGGAAGCGGCGTCCGCCCGCATCGAGATCGAGACCGCCGGCTTCGACCTGGGCATGGACGACTACAACGCCGAGGTCCGCAAGCCGGAGTGGTTCGACAGCGCCAGACATCCCAAGGCCAGTTTTGTCTCTTCGGGCTTCAAGGCCCTGGGCGCGGATCGCTACCTGGCCAGCGGCAAGCTCAGCATCAAGGGCAAGACCATCGCGATCAGCCTGCCGGTAACGGTGCGGCGTGAAGCCGCGGTCACCGTGTTCGAAGGCAGCCTGCCGGTCTCGCGGGAGGCGTTCGGAATCGGCGACCCGGGCTGGAACGAGGTGCTCGATGACTCGGTCAGTCTCAGGTTCCACCTCGTTCAGCCGCGCTGAAAGCGGCCCTCATTCACTACCCCCTGGAGTCGATCATGATGATGAAGCCTTCCCTGTTGGCCGCCCTGCTGGTCCTGTCGTCCACCCCGAGCCTGGCGGGCACGGACAGCTACACCCTGGACCCCGGCCATACCTATCCGAGCTTCGAGGCCTCGCACATGGGCGTCTCGGTCTGGCGTGGCAAATTCAACAAGAGCAGCGGCAAGGTGGTGCTGGATCGCGCCGGCAAGACCGGCACCGTGACGGTGGAGATCGACGCCAAGTCCATCGACTTCGGCCACGACAAGATGAACGAGCATGCGATGAGCCCGGATTTCTTCGAGGTCGAGAAATACCCGGTGATCCGCTACAGCGGCAAGCTGCTGTTCACTGGCGACACGCCCAGCGGAGTGGACGGCGAATTGACGCTGCACGGGGTGAGTAAGCCGGTGAAGCTGAGCATCAACAGCTTCAAGTGCATCCTGCATCCCTACTTCAAGAAAGAGGTCTGCGGCGCCGACGTCTCGGGCGAGTTCGACCGGGTCGACTTCGGCATGGACTACGGTGCCAAGTATGGGCCGACCCTTGCCAAGCTCGCCATCCAGGTCGAAGCGATCAAGGATTGATGGTCGAGGTCCGGATAGACCAACGCCCCGTTTCGGCGGGGCGTTCTGGTTTCCGGGGATTCAGCGTAGCGAGCCGACGTAGTGGCGGCCCACCTCGGCGGGCACCGGCTCGGGTTCGGCCATGAAGCTGGACGTGCGGGCGAACGCGGTCGGTTGTTGCGGGGCGGCCGTGGCGCCCGGCTTGCGATTGCGCAACAGGGTCTCGTAACGAGCCGCCAGCTCGGCGCTTTCGGCATCAGCACCGCGAGCGACCTTGAGGACTTCCAGCGCGTACAGCTCGTTCTCCAGCATCCAGGTCACGTCGATCACCCGTCCCGGGCTGCGTTTCAGCCGGATGAAGAGCTGTGCGGCGATGGGAAACTTGTCGTCGTGGACCATGGTGGACTCCGGGTACTACGGGGGAGGTGTCGGGACGGAAGGGCGCGGCATCAGATGATCTGTTCGCTGTGCAGTGCGAGGTCCACGCCGCCGCGCTCCTGGTCGGGGGTCACCCGCAGGCCCATCGTGGAGCGGATCAGCAGCAGGATCAGGAAGCTCACCACGCCGCTGTAGATCAGGGTGGCGAAGGCGCCAAGCGCCTGCACACCGAGATGGCTGTCGACGCCACCGATGGCCTTGTCGGCGAACACCCCGGTGAGGATGGCGCCGACCAAGCCGCCGATGCCGTGGATGCCGAACACGTCGAGCGAATCATCGGCACGCAGCAGACGCTTGAGGCCGGTGGCGCCCCAGAAGCAGAACAAGCCGGCGGCCAGACCGATCGACAGCGCTCCGACCACGTTGACGAAGCCGGAGGCCGGCGTGATCGCGACCAGGCCGGCGACCGCGCCCGAGCAGGCGCCCAGCAGGGTGACGCGCGACCGCGTCAGCCACTCCACCGCCATCCAGACCAGGGCGGCGGTGGCGGCGGCGACCTGGGTGACCAGCATGGCCATGCCGGCCCGGCCATCGGCGGCGACCGCCGAGCCGGCGTTGAAGCCGAACCAGCCGACCCACAGCAGCGAGGCGCCGGTCAGCGTCAGCGCCAGGTTGTAGGGCAGGAAGGCGTCCTTGCCGAAGTTGGAGCGCGGCCCCAGCATCCAGGCGCAGACCAGGCCCGCCGCGCCGGCATTGATGTGGACGACGGTACCGCCGGCGAAGTCGAGCGCGCCCATCGCCGCCAGCCAGCCACCCGGCTCCCACACCCAGTGCGCCACCGGCACATAGACCAGCAGCGACCACAGGGCCATGAACACCATCATCGAGCCAAAGCGCATGCGCTCGGCGAAGGCGCCGGTTATCAGGGCCGGCGTGATGATGGCGAAGGTGAGCTGGAACATCACGAACACCGACTCCGGGATGGTCGGCGCGATGTGACTGACGCTCAGCTGCGAGCTGCTCTTCAGATAGACCATGCCTTCCAGCAGGAAGCGGTCGAGGCTGCCGATGAAGGCGCTGCCCGGGGTGAATGCCAGGCTGTAGCCGACCACGACCCACAGTACGGTGATGAGCGCGGTGATGGCGAAGCTCTGCAGGGCGGTGCCGAGCACGTTCTTCTTGCGCACCATGCCGGCGTAGAACAGGGCCAGGCCGGGAATGGTCATCAGCAGCACCAGCGCCGTCGAGCTCAGCATCCAGGCGGTATCGCCCGCGCTGATCTGATCGAAGCCGACCGTGCTCGGCTGGGCCAGGGCGGGGGAGGTAGCGGCGAAACAGGCGATCAGCGCAGCGAATCGTGCGCGGCTGAAAGCGGTGCTATTGCTCACTGGAAATCCTTGTTCAGTGTCCGCAGGAACTTATTTGGTGCAATGCAGCAGCTACCAAATTGAACAGAGCAATTTAGGTGCCAAGTCTGGTCGCGATGCGTCGAATCGCGGGCGGCGAGTCGTAGGTGGCGGGCGGGAGCCGATCGGGCCGCAGCTTGGCGTCCAGGTCGAGACGGTACGCGAGGATGAGGTGTGACCTGGCGGCGAGGCGGACAACAAAAAACCGCCGCGAGGAGCGGCGGTCAATGAAGTATCCGGGAAGGAGCGGATCAGGCCGCGGTGATGGGGGCGCGGCCGGTATCCAGTTCAGCGATCACGAAAATGCGTTTCGACTTTTTCGTGCAGGCCCTTCACGTCGACGATGACCGTCGCGGTCGGGCGCGCGAGCAGACGCAGGATGCCGATGGCCTCCCCCGTCTTTTCGCAGTAACCGTATTCCTTTTCCTTGATGCGGCGCAGGGCGTCGTCCACCTTGCGCAGCAGCATCGACTCGCGTTCGCGCAGTCGCAGGTCCAGCCAGTGCTCCTCCTCGGCGGTCGCGCGGTCCGCCGGGTCGGCAAAGACCTCGCGCTCATGCAGCCGCTCTTTGGCATCCACCTCGCGGCGAAGCACTTCTTCTTTCATCTGGATGAGCCGCTGGCGAAAGAATTCCAGCTGCGCATCATTCATGTACTCGGAATCCGGCATGCGCCGGATCTGTGCTTCTGTCAACACTGCGCCTCGCGGGAGTTGAACCGGTTTTGGTTTGGGTTTCGCGCTCAGCGCAGGGGTGACTGACTTGGTCGCTACGGCGGAACTACGACCTAGTTTTTTTTTTCCTCTTCTTCTTTGCTGGCCGGAGCCGGCGGCGGAGTGGCAGCGGCCGGAGCCGGGGCCGGAGCCGCTTTCTTCACTGCCGGCTTCTTGGCGACGACCTTCTTGGCCGGGGCTTTCTTGGCAGGAGCTTTCTTGGCCGGAGCCTTCTTCGCGACCGGCTTCTTGGCGGCGGCTTTCTTGGCCGGAGCCTTCTTCGCGACCGGCTTCTTGGCGGCGACCTTCTTGGCCGGAGCCTTCTTCGCAGCCGGCTTCTTGGCGGCGGCTTTCTTGGCCGGGGCCTTCTTCGCGACTGGCTTCTTGGCGGCGACCTTCTTGGCCGGGGCCTTCTTCGCGACCGGTTTCTTGGCAGCGACTTTCTTCGCCGGTTTCTTCGCGGCGGTCTTAGCTTTCTTCGTTGTCACCATTGTCTCCCTCAGTGATAGCAAAATGGCCTCGGATACTTCTCATCGCCTGCAACCATCAGTGTTTGCGGGCAATGCAAGCCTTATAGCACTCGTTTTTGCGCAACGTCAATGAAATCCTCCGGCAACGAATCAGGCCCTGCGTGGCAGCCTTCGGCATCGATGAAATCGCTGCGGGCGCGGGCCGCTCTGCTCGGTCGCATCCGCGAATTTTTTCATGCCCGCGAGGTGCTGGAAGTGGAGACGCCGGTGCTGTCCCGGCATGCCACGGTGGACCGCCACATCGACAGTTTTCGCTGCCAGGACGGACGCTGGTTGCAGACCTCGCCGGAGTTCGCGATGAAGCGCCTGCTGTGCGCCGGCAGCGGTCCGATCTGGCAGCTTTGCAAGGTGTTTCGGCACGAGGAATCGGGGCGCTGGCACAACCCGGAATTCAGCCTGCTCGAATGGTATCGCCCGGGCTTCGATCATCACGCGCTGATGTCGGAAGTCGAAGACTTGCTGGGCTACTGTGGCTTGCCCTTGAGCCGGCCCTGCGAGCGCCTCAGCTATCGCGACGCCTTTCTGCGCGAGGCTGGTTTCGATCCCTTCCTGATCCCGCTGGAGCAGTTGCGCTCACGGCTGGCGGCACGGGGGCTGGACGAGCCGCGCGGGTTGTCGCCAGCGGAGGTGGGGGACCGCGACCTCTGGCTCGACCTCTGGATGTCGCTGGTGGTGGCGCCGCGCCTGGGCCGGCAGGAGCCCTGCTTCCTCCACGATTTTCCTGCCTCGCAGGCGGCCCTGGCACAGGTGCGTGGCGAGGTGGCCGAACGCTTCGAGCTGATCTGGCAGGGCGTCGAACTGGCGAACGGCTTCCACGAACTCGCCGACGCCGAGGAGCAGCAGGCGCGCTTCCGGCGCGACCAGGAATGGCGCCGGCGCAGCGACCGCCTGGTGCCGGACTACGACCTTCATCTGATCGAGGCCCTGCGGCAGGGGCTGCCGGCCTGCGCCGGTGTTGCCCTGGGGGTCGACCGGCTGCTGCAACTGTTGCTCGGCTTGCCGGATATCGCCAGCGTGCTGGCCTTCGCCAATGATCGCGCCTGAGCGCGGCGACTCAGGTGATCACGTCGGGTGCCTTGCGCCCAGTCAGCTCGGCTAGGCGCAGCAGCTGTTCGGCCAGCGCCACCAGCGGCGCCAGGGCCTGCGATGGGTCGAGATCAAGGCGGTCCTCGGCCTGCTCGTAACGCTCGAAGTAGACCCGCAGCGTCGCGCCCTTGGTGCCGGTGCCGGACAGCCGCAGGATGATGCGCGCCGCGTCGCCGAACACGATGCGCAAGCCCTGGGCGCTGGCCTGGCTGCCGTCGACCGGATCGAGATAGCCGAACTCGTCGGCCGCGGTCACCCCGTAGTCGCCGTGGCGACTGCCCGGCAACTCGGCGAAGCGGCCCTTGAGCGCGTCCATCACCGACTGTGCGGCGGCGGTGGGTAGTTCGTCGTAATCGTGTCGCGCGTAGTAGTGCCGGCCGTGGCGGCGCCAGTGCGCCTGAGCTAGCTGCCGCACCGACTGCCCGGTGGTCGCCAGCACATTGAGCCAGGCCAGCACGGCCCAGAGGCCATCCTTCTCGCGGACGTGGCTGGAGCCGGTGCCAAAGCTCTCCTCGCCGCAGATCGTGATCTGGCCGGCGTCGAGCAGGTTGCAGAAGAACTTCCAGCCGGTCGGCGTCTCGTGGCAGGGGATGCCGAGCGCGGCGGCGACCTTGTCGGCGGCGCGGCAGGTGGGCATCGAACGGGCGATGCCCTTCAGGCCCTCGCGATAGCCGGGCAGCAGGTGCAGATGCGCGGCCAGCATGGCCAGGGAGTCGCCGGGGGTGATGAACTGCTGGCGGCCCAGGATCATGTTGCGGTCGCCGTCACCATCGCTGGCGGCGAGCAGATCGGCGCCGTCCTCGGCGTTGGCCAGCTCGACCAGGTGGCGCGCGTAGATCAGGTTGGGGTCGGGATGACCGCCGCCGAAATCCTCTAGCGGGGTGGCGTTGAGCAGGCTGCTGGCGGGTGCGCCCAGCAGCTCGACGAAGATGCGCTGGGCGTAGGGGCCGGTGACGGCGTGCATGGCATCGAACACCAGACGGCCGCCGCGCTTGAACCAGTCGCGCATGCGCGGAAAATCGAACAGCTCCTGCATCAGCGCCGCGTAGTCGGCGATGCCGTCGATGACCTCGACCTCGGTGGCCTCGATCCGGCTGCTGCCACGGCGATCCAGATCGACCCGTGCGCCTTCGGCGATGCGGTAGAGGCTGAGTGCCTTGGTGCGGGCATGGATGGCATCGGTCAGCGCTTCACCGGCCTGACCGCCGTTGCCGATGTTGAACTTGATGCCGAAGTCGCCATCGGGGCCGGCCGGGTTGTGGCTGGCGCTGAACACGAAGCCGCCGGCCGCCTGCCGCAGGCGGATCAGGTGCGAGACCGCAGGGGTGGAAACGATGCCGCCCTGGCCGACGATGACCCGGGCCACGCCATTGGCCGCGGCGATGGCGATGGCGGCCTGGATCGCGTCCCGATTGTGGTAGCGGCCATCGCCACCGATCACCAGGGTCTGGCCTGCCAGCTCCGGCACACAGTCGAACACTGCCTGCAACAGGTTTTCGAGATAGTGCGGCTGCTGGAACACCACCACCTTCTTGCGCAGTCCGGCGGTGCCGAATTTCTGGTCGAGGTAGGGCTTGGTGGCGATTTCGCGGATAGGCATCGGAGTCTGGGTACGGCGCTTGCAGCGCATGGTTGTCGTTGTCGGAGTCCCAATCTTATAGTCGAGCCATGCCAGCCACGAAGCTCAACGGTCCTGCCGCTCCCACCTTGGGGCCGCAAAGACGCCTTGCCCATCTGATCGATCTCTACGAGCGCAACTTCCAGTTGCTGGAGCGCCTGCTGCCGGAGTTGGAGCTGCCGTTCGATCACGCGGTCTCGCGTTCCGACAGCGATCTGCCCCTGCATCTGATCGCGGTAGAGCGCTCGCCCTACACGGTGGAGCTGCGACTCACCTACGAATTCCGCGAGCCCGAAGGCCTGCGGCTGGCGCCGGATTTCTGGATCAAGGTCTACCGCGACGCCCGCGTCGCCGAGGCGCAGCGCTGCAGTCAGCGTCCGCCCTGGCTGGCGCAGGAGGGTGGCGCGCCCGAGGTCGGCGCCTACCTGCACGACCAGTGGAGCCGCAACCTGATGCTGGCCCGCTGGCTGGAATACCTGCTGCACCACGGCCACGGCTTCGCCCACATCGCCCGGCCGCGCCACGCCGCCGCCGCCCTGGCGGCGGCCTAGTCTGGTCAGAAGGTGTAGCTCAGGCTGAGCGCGATGTTGTCGCGGTCGGCGCGGGTGTTCTCGCCGGCACGGCCGCCGAAGTAGGCCTGGTACAGCACCCGGCCGGTCAGGTCCGGAGTCAGCTGGATCTCGGTGCCGGCCAGCGCCTCCATCCGCTGCTCGACGAAGTTCTGGATCGGGTAGGGCGCGACGCCCTCGATGTCCCAGGAGAAGCCAAAGGTCGGCTTGAAGCTCCAGCCGAACACCACGTCGTTGTACTCCATGCGCGTCAGCAGGCGGATGCCCCAGGCGAGGTCGTCGGCGAAGTTGCTGGTCTGTTGGGTGGGATTGAGATGCTTGGTGCAGTCGGCCACCGGTGTGCCCGGCGCCTCGCCGCTGCAGTCGGCGCCCGGGCTGGCGTGGGTGCGATTGGCGCCACCGCCTTCGATCTGCAACTCGCTGTGCTTGGGCAGGTTGTAGACCTGGGTCATGCCGGCCTCGGTCAGCAGGATCACCTGATCGGCGCCGAAGGGATTGGCCGACCAGATGCGGATGGCGGTGAGGTCAAGCTGCCCGACTGCGAAGCGCTCATAGCCATTGATCTGCTGGTTGCCGGCGATGCGGTCCTGGCCGCGATAGCGCTTGAGATAGCTCGGCACGCCGTGATCGGCGCTGGGCAGGGTGGCGCGGGTGAGGTCGAGCACATCGCCGGCCAGGCCCGGCACCACGCTCAGCACCGCGTTCGGATCCAGGCCCAGCGCGGCGGCGATCTGGTTGACCAGGGCGTTGGCCCCGCTGGGGTCGGCGACGATGTCGTTGTCCGGGAAGGCCGGTTGCAGGCCGGTGAAGATCACGTCGGTGATGTGTACCTGCAAGGGTACGTTGGGGCGGAAGGAGTACTCGCCCGCCAGCGACCAGGAACCGATATTGGTGTTGAAGCTGAAGCCGTACATCTGGATGTCTTCCGGATACACCAGCTTGGCCTGCATGCTGCCGATCGGCAGTGGTTCCTGAGCCATGCCCGGAATGCCCGGCAGGGTGCCGTTGAAGCCGCCACAGGCGACGTAGGCATCGACTGCGTTGGTCGATTCGCGCGCGCAGGATTCGTCGGCGGCGATGATCGAGGCGTAGGGATAGCGGCTGTGATAGTTGAGGAAGTAGGCACTCAGCTCGGTGCCGTTGTTGAGCCAGTCGGCGAGATAGTTGAGTCGCAGCCCGTACTGACCGAGATCGCGGGCATCTTCTTCCTTCAGGGCGACGGTCAGCGCGGTGCTGGAGATCAGGCCCAGCGTGCCGGCCGGTTTCGCCAAGCTGTCCGGGTCCTCGCCGAACTGGCCGAGAGAGATGTAGCCGTAGCGGCCACCGCCGGCGAGGTCGGTGTCGGCGTAGAAACTGCCGCGCGGATCCGGCTGCACCGGCTTCCAGCCGAACTGGTAGATCAGTTCGGCGGAGACATTCTCGACGATGTCGGTGGACAGCAGCGCCAACGGCACCGGCTGGAACACCTCGCTGATCTCCGAGCCCGGCATGCGCAGCGCCGCCGCATTGGGGGGATTGATTTCCGACAGGCTGTTGATCGCCAGCAGGTTGCTCTCGCCCCAGCGCACGGTCTGTTGCCCGACCGAGACCAGGCCGTTGCGTTCGCCGAAGCTGAAGTTGTACTGCAGGTAGGCATCGTAAAGATTGAAGCCCTTGGCGAAGTCCCGCTCGATGTCGCCGGGACGGCGGGTATGGGCCGGCTGGTAACGGGTGTCGGGGTGGTATTCGTCGAAGTCGGCGTTGACCGGGTCGAAGTAGCCGATGCCCCGGACCTTGGCGACGAACTCGCCATACTCGGCGGTGAACACCGAGTTGATCTTGTTGGTGGCGGCGACGATGTCGTACTTGTCGTAGTTGAGGTCGCCGTCGTCCTGGTTGACGCCGGAAAAGGCACCGCCCGCGTCGACCAACCGCTGGTTGGGCTCGGGATCGCCGGTGAAGGAAATGCAGTTGTCCTCGGCGCAAAGATTTTGCTGGCCGGGGGTGTTGAGCTTGCCGATCAGGCGGCCGTTGCGGCCCTGCAGGCGCATGGCGGCACCGACGCTGTAGGTGCTCTTCAGCGAGAACTGGGCGTCCTGCCATTCCCAGTCGAACGCGCGCGCCGGACCGGCGCTCAGCGCGGCCGCCAGCATCACCGCCAGGCTCGGCGCAATCCGAATCAACTGCTGCTTCATGCTCTCTCCTCCATTTCGGCTACCCTCGTTGGGTGCTCCGCACCGGTTCTAATCTCAAGCCCGGTGTCGCGGCGGATAATAAGACGATTAGCTGGTACCTTGCCTCTGGTTGATGGCAACAAACTGGATTGGGAGCATGCGGGATTCCGGACAGATGCTGCAGGTCGTGCACGGCGGCATGGTCAAGGCCGGGCTGGATGTGCAGAAAATCTATGGGCGGCTCGGCTACGACGCCGAGCAGCTGCCGCTGCGCGAGCTGCGCACCGCGCACCAGATGCAGACCTTCTTCTGGGAGACGGTGGAAGCGGTTACCGGCGACCGCGAGATTGGTCTACACCTCTGCCCGCATCTGCCCCTGTACCGGGGTGAGGTGCTTGAGTACCTGCTGTTTTCCAGCCGTACCTTCGGCGAAGGCGTTAGCCGCGCGCTCAAGTATCTGCGCCTGATCAGCGACGCCCTGCACATCCGGCTGGTGCGCGAAGGCGGGACGGTGAGCATCCATCTCACCAGCGCCGCGCTCGACGCGCCAGTGCAGCGGCACACCGAGATCTGCATGCTCTACGAGCTGGTGCAGCTGGTGCGCGACGTCACCGAGCAGAATTTCAAACCGCTCGAAGTGTCGCTCAGCTGCGCCGCCCGGGCGCCGGCTGCCGAGTTCGAGCAGCTGTTTGGCTGCCCGGTGCGGTTCAGCGCCGACATCGCCAAGGCCCGGTTCGACATCGCGGTGCTGGACTACCGGTCGCCGCATTGGGATCCGGATCTCTTGCAGCTGCACGAGGAATTCGCCGCCAAGCGGCTGTCGAAGATCGAGCGCCAGGACCTGATCGAGCGCATCCGCGCGGTGTTCTCGCGGCGGCTGGAAATCGAGCAATGCGAGCTGGAAGACGTGGCGCGCGAGCTGGGGCTGCCGCCACGGCGGTTGCGCTTCGAGCTGACCCGCGCCGGCACCAGCTTTAGCCAGCTGCGTAGCGACTTCCGCTTCGCCCTGGCCAAGCGCCTGCTGGCGCAATCGGAAGAGCCGATCGAGAACATCGTCTACCTCACCGGCTTTTCCGAACCCAGCACCTTCTATCGCGCCTTCAAGCGCTGGGCCAGCATGACGCCGCTGCAGTACCGCGAACTGCGGCGTCGGCCGTCGGTGACCGAAGCAACGGCGCCCTGACTGCCGAGCGGTCATCGTGGTTTTTGTCAGGCAGGTCTAAACTTGCCATCGTTGGCTGAAACAATAACGATCATTGGAGGAGACCATGAGATCGCTGTCCATGCATCTGCGCGCGTCCGTCTGTTTTCTGCTGCTGGCCGGCCTGGTCTCGACCGCCGGAGCCGCGGTCAGCCCTGAGGAAGCCGCCAAGCTCGGCAAGGAGCTCACGCCGGTCGGCGCCATCCGTGCCGGCAACAAGGATGGTTCCATCCCCGAATACACCGGCGAGAAGAACTTCCCCGAGGAAGCCAAGCATTACACCCGCGCCAAGCTCGAGGATTTGCGCAAGAAGAACCCGGACAAGCTGGAGGACGACTTCAAGAAGAACGTCGATCCCGCCGCGATCAATCCGCTGTTCGAGATCACCAAGGCCACCATGGCCAAGCACGCCGACAAGCTCACCGAAGGGCAGAAGGCGATGCTCAACAAGTACCCGACCTACAAGATGCGCATCTACAAGTCGGTGCGCACCGCTTACTACCCGAAGGCGATCGAGGCGGCGACGGTGGCCAATGCCACCACGGCGGTGCTCACCGGCACCGACGACCTCAAGGGCGCCAAGCTGGGTTTCCCGTTTCCGATCCCGAAGAGCGGCGCCGAGGTGATCTGGAACCACAAGCTGAAGTTCCGTGGCTCTGCCGCCAAGCGCTACAACAATCAGGCCATCGTCAAGCCGGACGGCAGCTTCGTGCTGACCAAGCTGGTGGAGGACGTGAAGTTCAAGTACGCCAACCTCAAGGACCCACCGGCCGAGGACAACAAGCTGTTCGCCTACTACCTGAGCGAGGTGGTCTCGCCGCCCCGGGTCGCCGGCCAGATCACCCTGGTGCACGAGTTCGCCGGCACCGAGGGCGGTGGCCGCGCGGCCTGGCTCTACTCGCCAGGCCTGGCCCGCGTCACCCGGGCGCCCGATGTCGGCTACGACAATCCGGCGCTGGGCACCGACAACGAGCAGTACAACGACCAGATCGACGTCTTCAACGGCGCGCTGGATCGCTTCAACTGGAAGCTGGTGGGCAAGAAAGAGGTCTACATCGCCTACAACTCCTACCAGATCAACAGCCCCAAGCTGAAGTACAAGGATCTGCTGAAGCCCTTCCACCTCAACCCCGAGTATCCGCGCTACGAGCTGCACCGCGTGTGGGTGGTGGAGGCGAGCCTGAAGCCCGGCCTGCGCCACAACTTCGGCAAGCGCATCTTCTACGTCGATGAGGATTCCTGGTGCATCGCCAGCATCGACAACTACGACGGTCGCGGTTCGTTGTGGAAGGTGCAGGAGGCGCATCTGCTGACCGCGCCCTTCATCCCGACCTCGACCGGCATTCCCGAGCTGATCTACGACCTGCAGTCGAACCGCTACTTCGCGACCACCATGGTCAACGAGGACGCGGTGACCGATTTCGAGGTCACCTACTCCGACAGCTACTTCGATCCCAGCAACCTGAAGCGCCGCGCGCGCGGCAAGTAGGCCGGGCCAGCAAGAAAAAGAACGGCGCCCGAGGGCGCCGTTCTTTTTGGACGCTTGCTACTTGAGCTCGGTCGAGGACTTGCCGAGCAGGCGCCGCGCCACGATCAGCAGCTGGATCTGCTGGGTGCCCTCGAAGATGTCGAGGATCTTGGCGTCGCGCGCCCATTTCTCCAGCAGGCCGGCACCGTCCTCGCCCTCGGCGTAGCCGACACTGCCCGCCAGCTCGACGCACTTCTGCGCGACCTCGACACAGGTACGCCCGGCCTTGGCCTTGGCCATCGAGGCCTGCAGCGAATTGGGCTGGCGGTTGTCGGCCATCCACGCCGCCTGCAGGGTGAGCAGGCGCGCCGCCTCGTAGTCGGCCTCCATGCGGACGAAGTCGGCGACGGCCGAGACCTGGCGGTGCAATGGCCGGGCGTAGTCGATATCCAGGCCGGCCTTGTTGAGTAGCTTGCGGGTCTCCTCCAGGCAGGCGCGGGTCAGGCCCACGGCCATGCCGGCAACCAGCGGCCGGGTGTTGTCGAAGGTCTGCATGACGCCGGCAAAGCCCTTCTGCGCGTCCACTTCGGGCGAGCCGAGCAGGTTCTCCTTTGGCACCCGCACGTCCTTGAGCAGGAAGGCGGCGGTATCGCTGGCGCGGATGCCAAGCTTGTGCTCCAGCCGCACCAGCTCGAAGCCGGGCGTGCCTTTTTCGACCACGAAGGACTTGATGGCGGCCCGGCCCAGTTTGCGGTCCAGCGTCGCCCAGACCACCACCAGGTCGGCGCGCTCGCCGCTGGTGACATAGATCTTCTCGCCGTTGAGCACGTAGTGGTCGCCGTCGAGGCGGGCGCTGGTGCGGATGTTGGCGGAGTCGGAACCGGCGCCCGGCTCGGTGATTGCCATCGCGGCCCAGCGGCCCTCGAAGCGCTTCAGCTGCTCCTCGCTGGCGACCGAGGCGATGGCGGAATTGCCCAGGCCCTGGCGCGGCATCGACAGCAGCAGGCCGACATCGCCCCAGCACAGCTCCATCACCCCGAGCACGGTGGAGAGATTGCTGCCGTTGCGGTTGCCCGTGTCGGCGCTGCCGTCGCGCCGCACACCGGCCGCGCCAGCGCCGCTGCCGGCGCTGGAGGCATTCATGCCGTCCAGCAGCGAGGCCAGCATGTCCAGCTCCTTCGGATAGCTGTGCTCGGCGCGATCGTACTTGCGCGAGTTGGGGCGGAAGATCTGTTCCGCCACCTGGTGCGCCTGCTGGACCAGGGCGGTGAACTTGCGCGGCGTTTCGAGATTGATCATTGGAATTCCATCAGACCAGCAGCACGCCTTCCATGATTCCGGCCGCGCGCAGGTCGCGGTACCAGCGCTCGACCGGGTATTCCTTGGTGAAGCCGTGGCCGCCGAGCATCTGCACCGCCTCGCTGCCGATCTGCGCGCCCTTGTCGGCGGCCAGGCGGCGCGCCAGCGCGGTCTCTTGGATGAAGCTGTCGCCGCGCTCGGCGCGCGAGGCCGCGTGCAGGGTCAGCAGCCTCAGCCCCTCCCGCTCGATGGCGATGTTGGCGACCGTGAAGGCCACGGCCTGGCGATGGCTGATCGGCTCGCCGAAGGCGACGCGGCCGTTGACGTAGGGGATCAGGTAATCGAGCACAGCCTGTGCGCAACCGCTGGCGAGTGCGCACCAGCCGAGGCGGGCGAGGGCAATGCAGTCGCCGTAGACCGTCACGTCGCCGCCGGCTAGCAGCGCGCCGGCTGGAACCTTCACGCCGCGCAGTTTCAGCTGGCCGGTCGCGGCGGCGCGCAGGCCCATGGCCGGCTCGGCGGTGACGCTCAGGCCCTTGCTGCCGGCTTCGACCAGAAATAGCCCGGTGCGACCGTCTTCCTCGATATGTGCCGCCACTAGGAATAGCGCGCACTCGGCGGCGCGCGGCACCAGCGACTTCAGGCCATCGAGCAGCCAGCCGCCGTCGCGGTCCAGGCGTGCGGTGGTGTGCAGCTGGAAGGGATCGAACAGCGCGTGTGGTTCCTGTATGGCGAGTGCGGCGGCAGGTGCCTGCGCGCCGGCGAAGGCGGGCAGGTAGCGCGACTGTTGTTCGACATCGCCCCAGAGCACCAGGGCATTGGCGACCGCCGCCGGCGCCAGGATGGCCACCGCCAGGCCGAGATCGCCGTGCGCCAGGGCCTCCGCGACCAGCACATTGGTGACGGCGGAACGCTCCTGGCCGGCACCCCCCAGTTCTTCCGGCAGCGACATCAGGGTGATTCCCAGCTCGGCGGCGGCCTGCAGCAACTCGGGCGGCGTCGCGCAGGCACTGTCCGCCTGCTGGGCGGCGGCACGCAGCTGTTCGTCCGCGAACTGGGCGACCGCCTCGCGCAGCATCTGCTGCTCTTCGCTGGGGTTGAGGTCGAACAGCTCACCCGCGGAACGGCTGGAGAGCCGGGCCGGCTTCAGCAGCTTGCCGGCGGCACCAAAGAGTTTCGCGGCGGTGGCGATGGTGCTGAAGCCGGCGCGGGTCGACTGGTACAGCAGCGCCTCCGAAGGCCGCCGCAGCCCCAGCTTGTCGACCACGGTAGAACCGGCGAAGCGGTTCAGTACCTTCAGTCCGGCGCCCATCACGCGGTCCTGCATGCTCATGCGGCTACTCCTGGTGCTGGATGTCGCGGCCGGCGGCGGCGCTCAGACGCCCGCTTTCCTGCGGCTGATTTTTTTCTCGGTCGGCATTTCCGCCAAGGCCTCGGCGGTACGTTCCAGGAAGCGGTCCACCAGGGCGGTGAACTTGCCCTGGATGAAGGCGGGCGCGACCAGACGGTACACCAGCGGCACCGGCACATCGTGCAGTTCGCCGCGCACCGCGAAGCTCAGTACCGAGCCGGCGCCGGATTCGCGGACGCGGAAGCGGCCTTCGATATGGGCATTGCCGACATCGCGGACCGGGGTCCAGCTCAGTTCGCCGGCCGCCGCGTCGATCCGGTACTCGGCCCCGTAGCTGACGCAATGGGCGATGTTGGCGATGCGGGAGCCGATGATGTCCATGTCCCAGCGGTAGCGGTCCGGGCCGAGCCGGCTGAGTTTCTTGAGCTTGGGGAAGCGACCGATGGTGGTTTCGAGGTCGGTGAACAGGGCGATGACCTGCACGCTGGCGACCGGCACCGGCAGGCTGCGCTCGATGGAAAGATGGACCTTCATGGGAATTCGTCTGGCTCGGAGTGCGCGCAGCCTCGCAGAGCAGGGGCGGGGCGTTAATGGCCTGACAAACGCGGGCGGCTGCGCGGCGGTCAACGCAGCCCTGGTTACAGTCGCAGTTCGCTGTGCTGGAGCCGACGGTACAGCTCGGCGTCCAGGGCCTGGTAGCCGCGATCACGGTCAGCCAGCAGGTACAGCGGCTCGTCGATCCGGGCCGGATCAAAGCCTTCCCGCTTCAGCTCCACCTTGCGGAACTTGAAGGTGCTGGTGGTCTCCTGTTGCGTCCGCAGCCGGAGGAACAGCGGCACCGCGTAGGCGGGCAGATGCGCGGCGAGATGCCGGGCCAGCGCCTGACCGTCGAGTTCGCCTACCAGGGTCAGCGCCGCCATGCCGGCGCGGCCGTCGGTATTGGGGACCTGCACGCCATAGACCACGGCTTCGGTGACGCCGGGGAAGCTGCCCAGCACCGCCTCGACTTCGGTGGTGGCGACGTTCTCGCCTTTCCAGCGGAAGGTGTCGCCGATGCGGTCGACGAACTGGATGTGGCGCCAGCCCTGGTCGCGCACCAGGTCGCCGCTATTGACCCAGCAGTCACCCGCCTTGAAGACATCGCGCAGCAGCTTGGCCTCGCTGGCCTTGCGGTCGGTGTAGCCGTCGAACGGGGTCTTGCTGGCCACCTCGGTCAGCAGCAGACCGACACCGCCCTTGGCCACCTTGCGCATGAAACCGCGTGCATCGCGCACCGGGGTCTCGCTCTCGGCGTCGAACTCGACGATGGCGAAGGGCAGGGGGCAGAAGCCAGCGGTCTTGGCCAGGCCAAAGCCGTTGATGAAGGCGGCATTGGATTCGCTGGCGCCGTAGAACTCGCTGATCTGGTGGATGCCGAAGCGCTGTTCGAAGGCATCCCACAATTCCGGCCGCAGGCCGTTGCCGACGATCAGACGCACCCGGTGTTCGTGGTCGGCGGCCGACTCCGGCCGCTGCAGCAGATAGCGCAGCAGCTCGCCGATGTAGCAGAAGGCGGTGGCGTCGTGACGGCGGATGTCGTCCCAGAAGCGGCTCGCGCTGAACCGGTGGGCCAGCGCCAGGGTGCAGCCGCTGGCGAGTACCGAGCCCCAGCTCACCGTCAGCGCATTGTTGTGATACAGCGGCAGGCAGCAGTAGAAAACATCGTCGCCGTGCAGGCGCAGCGCCATCTGGCCGAGGCCGGCGGCGCCGCGCAGCCAGCGGTAGTGGGTCATCCGGCTGGCCTTGGGCAGGCCGGTGGTGCCGGAGGTGAAGATGTAGAACGCGGTCTGCTTTTGCAGGACCGCGGCGGTTTCGGCGGGATTGGCATCGCTGGCGACGCGGCAGGCCGCACGCAGGTCCAGCGACCCCGGGGGCTTGTGACCGCTGCCGTCCCAGATCAGGGCGATAGGGCCGTCTTGCGCGAGTGCTGGTCCCATGCTCGCGACGGCTTCCGCGCACTCCTCGCCGTGGATCAGGACGCCGGCATCAATCAGTTTCAGGCTGTGGGCGAGCACTTCACCGCGCTGCTGGTGGTTGAGCATGCCGGCGACCGCGCCCAGCTTCACCACGGCGGCGACGCAGGCCAGGGTTTCGGGCCGGTTTTCCATCAGGATCGCCACCGCGTCGCCCGGCTTCACGCCCTGTTCCCTCAGCATCGAGGCGATGCGGTTGACCCAGGCATTGAACTCGGCATAACTCCAGCGCCGGTCTTCGAACAGCAACGCGGCGCGGTCTGGGTATTTCTCCGCCTGCTTCTGCAGCAGCAGGCCGATGGAACCCGGCCGTTCCGGGTTGGCCAGGGCCAGGCTGAGCAGGCCCCGGTTCACCGTCAGGGTATCGCCCAGGCCGGCCAGCGCTCCGCGGGCGATGTCGCGCAGCCGCACGCGCTGGTCCTGGCTCATGGCGTCCCGGCGCGCACGGCATACATCGGGGCGGCGACGCGCTCGCGCATGGGGACTCCTCCTGGCTTTATTGATGTTTGCCGCAGTCTGCCTGCGCCAGTGCGCCGGCGCCAGACACGACCGAGCCCCCGCCGTCGCGGGGGCCGCCGGTCGCGCGGCGCCTGGTTTAGGCTGCGGCGGACAGAGCTTGCTGCCCGCGCACGAAGTCCTCGATTTCAGCGAGGAAGTGGCGGTTGTCATGCTGCCAGGGGTGGAAGCCCGGCTTGAAGTAATCCAGCCAGGGCCGGAAGGAGCGGCGCAGAAAGCCCTCGCGACCGACCAGGAAGCCCGCCAGCGAGCGCCATTGCTTCAGGCCGCGCGCCTTGCGGTCGGCGCGCACCATGCGGACCGTGTAGACCGAGACCAGGGCCATGAACAGGCCAGTAGCGATCAGCTGCACCGCCGCGCGCTCGGCGTAGGCGCGCGGCCGGTCCTTCATCACCGCGTTCCAGACGTCGTAGGCGACGGCCTTGTGCTCGGTTTCCTCCAGCGAATGCCAGCGCCACAGCGCCTGGTAGCCAGGCTCGGTATCGCGGGTCACCGCATCCACCGACAGCACCCAGTCGGCCAGCAGCGCGGTGTAGTGCTCCAGCGCGATGGTGATGGCCAGTTGGGTGGAGGGCGGGGCGACCGCCTTGATCCGCTCCAGCAGCGCCTTGACGCGGTTTTCCAGCGCGACGGCGGGCAGGCCGGCCTGCTGCATCAGGTCGTTGTACTCCTCGTGCTCGCGGCCGTGCATGGCTTCCTGGCCGATGAAGGCGGTCATCGCCTTCTGCAGTTCGGGATCGCTGACCTGGTCGCGGTAGTGCCGCACCGCCTGGATGAAGAAGCGCTCGCCAACCGGGAAGAACAGCGACAGGGTATTGATGAACTGGGTGGTGACCTGGCCCCGCGGGTGCCAGTCGCTGATGCGTTCGGCAGCCAGACTGAAACGGATGTCGCGACGGATCGGCAGGATGGACATTTGGACTCCTTGCAGTGCGGTGATACTGTTACATCAAACGATGTCACATAAAATGCGATGGAGCAAGAAAACCATGCCACTGGATGATGTAAGTGAAGGATTGGGCTCGCAATTGATCCGCGAGCAGCGGGTGCGGTCGGCAGGCCTGTCGCTCGCTGTCCGTCAGCGCGGCGAGCCGGGCCGGCCGCCGGTGCTGTTGTTGCATGGCTATCCCGACAGCCAGGAGGTCTGGAACGGTGTCGCCCAACGGCTGGCGCGGGACTTTCATGTCATCAGCTATGACGTGCGCGGCGCGGGTC
This sequence comes from Stagnimonas sp., assembly GCA_030696045.1. GTDB lineage: Bacteria > Pseudomonadota > Gammaproteobacteria > Nevskiales > Nevskiaceae > Stagnimonas. The sequence goes on from JAUYNO010000011.1 coordinate 28,091, forward strand.
GGTCCGACCGGCCGGCGCGGGTCGCCGACTACCGGCTGGAGCAACTGGCCGATGACCTGCGCGCGGTGATCGCCGCCGTCTCGCCGGATCGACCGGTCCATCTGGTGGCACATGACTGGGGCTCGATCCAGGCCTGGGAGGCGATGGCTGGGGCGGATGCAGCGCGCCACTTCGCCAGCTTCACCTCGATCTCCGGCCCCTGCATCGACCATGTCGGCGAATACCTGCGCGGTGTTGCGGCGCGATCGCCGCAAGCGCCGCTGCGCCCCTTTCTCGACCAGTTTCCCCGCTCCTGGTACATCCTGATGTTCCAGCTGCCCGGGCTGGCGCCGCTGGTCTGGCGCGCGGGCTTCGGCAGGCTCTGGCCGGCATTCCTGGCACGCACTGAGGGTATCGTGGCCGAGGCCTCCGCCACCCAGACCGAGGACGGGGCTTTCGGGCCTCGGCTCTATCGCGCCAATTTCCTGCGCCGCCTGCTGCGTCCGCAGCCGCGCACGGTCGAGGTGCCGACCCAGGTGCTGAGCCTGCGTGACGACGCCCATGTCGCGTCCAGCCTGCTGCGGTCGCTGCTGGATTTTCAGCGTGCGCGGCTGCCGCGGCTGCGCCTGCGTGAACTGCCGGGAGGGCACTGGCTGCCGCTGGCGCAGCCGGAGCGGCTGGCGGAGTTGGTCCGCGACTGGGTGCTCAGCCAGGAGTCGGGGCCGCTATGATGCGGCCATGAAACCAGGGAAGAACAAAACCAAGCCATCGGCCGATGGCGAGGAGTCGCGCAAGCCGGCCGAGTACGCCATCGACGAACTGGCGCGGGCGGCAAAGACCACGGTCCGCAACGTCCGCGCCTACCAGGATCGCGGCCTGATCCCGCCGCCGGAGCGGCGTGGCCGCACCGGCGTCTATGTCGACGCGCATCTGTCGCGGCTGCGCATCATCGGCCACCTGCTGCACCGGGGTTATACCCTGGCCAGCATCGGCGAGCTGATCGAGGCCTGGGAGCGCGGCCAGGACATCGCCGGGCTGATCGGCCTGGAGTCGGCCGTGTCCAGCCCCTGGACCGACGAGACGCCGCAGTCCTACTCGCTGATCGATCTGGTGAAGCTGTTCGGTGGTCGCTTCGAGCTGTCCTGGATCGTCAAGGCCAACCAGCTGGGCATCATCAAGCAGCAGGGCGCCCGCTTCGTTGCGCCCTCGCCGCGCACCCTGCAGGCCGGGGCCGAACTGGTCAGTGTCGGTATTCCGCTCGACGAGATGCTCGACGTGGTCGCCAGCCTGCGCGCCAATGTCGAGCAGGCGGCCGACGACATGGTGCGGCTGGTCGAGCATTACATCTTCGACAAGTACGGCAGCGGCCTGCCGCCCAAGGAAGACGTGCCCAAGCTGGGCGAAGTCATCTGGCGCCTGCGGCCGCTGGTGGAAATGGCGGTGCACGCCGAGGTGGCGCGGGCGATGGAGATCGCCGCCAACAAGCACCTGGGTGATCGCCTGGCGACGGTGATCGAGCAGATGTCGAGGAAGAAGCGCGAGGCCTGAGCCTCGCGCTTCGATCCGGAAGTTCCGCCTAGTTCTTCTTCATCCGCAACTTGGTACCCAGCACGATCAGCCGCTGATAGCCGCCCGGCAGCAGGCGCTGCAACAGGTCTACCGCCACCGCATCCGGCCCGAGCAGCACCCGCCGCGAGTCGCGACGCACGGCCTTGAGGATGGTCGCCGCCGCAGCCTCCGGGGTGGTGATGAACAGTTTCTCGAACTCGGCCTTGCCCTGGTCGGCGTCCTGGCCGATCAACGCCTTCATGTTGTCGTCGAAGCGCGCGGCGCGGGCGATGTTGGTCTTGATGCCGCCCGGATGCACGCAGGTCGAGGAAACGCCCTGATCCGCCATGTCCAGTTCCATGCGCAGCGCTTCCGTGAAGCCGCGCACCGCGAACTTGCTGGCGTTGTACGCCGACTGGCTGGGCACCGCGACCAGACCGAACAGGCTGGAGATGTTGATGATGTGGCCGTCGCCGCTGGCTTTCAGATGCGGCAGGAAGGCCTGGGTGCCGTGCACTACGCCCCAGAAGTTGATGTCCATGATCCAGCGGAAGTCCTCGAACTTCATGCCGTCCACGGCGGCGCCGAGCGCGACGCCGGCGTTGTTGAAGATCAGATTGACCTTGCCGTACTCCTTCGCCGTCGCCTCCGCCCAGGCGTAGATCGCGTCCTTGCTGGCGACATCGACCTTGGTCTGGCTGACCTTCACGCCCTTGGCTTCGGCGAGCTTGGCGGTTTCCGCGAGGCCGGCGAGGTTGACGTCGGATAGCGCCAGCGCGCAGCCCTGGCCGGCGAGATTGAGCGCCAGCGCGCGACCGATGCCCGAGCCAGCGCCGGTGATGGCGGCGACCTTGTTCTGGAATGACTTCATGGACTCCTCTGTGGGGTTGCTTTGCTTAGGCTGTTGTCGCGACTTTCTGCGCGTCGTAGTCGGCTAGTTTGAAGTGCCTGGTGGCCCGACGGAAGCGGAAAGTGAAGCCGGGCCAGAGCGTGGTGTTCTTGCCCTGGGCATTCACGTACCAGCTCTTGCAGCCGCTGGCCCAGATCGCGCCGCCCAGCTGCTTCTGCATGCCGGCGTTGAAGCGCGCCTGCACCTCGGCCTTCACTTCGACCTCGCTCAGGCCCTTGGCCGTCATGGTCTTCAGCGCGTCCAGCACATAGGCGATCTGCGACTCGATCATGTAGACCATCGAGCTGTGGCCCAGGCCGGTGTTGGGGCCGACCAGCATGAACAGGTTGGGAAAGCCGTGGATGCTGGTGCCGAGATAGGCCTCGGGTCCGTCCTTCCAGGCATCGAGCAGGTCGACCCCGCCACGGCCGAAGATCGCACCGCGCGGCAGTGGGTCCTGGGCCTTGAAACCGGTGCCGTAGATGAGGCAGTCCACCGGCCGCTCGACGCCGTCGCTGGTGACGATGCTCTTCGCCTTCACCTCGCGGATGCCGTCGGTGATGACATCCACGTTGGCCTGCGCCAGTGCCGGGTAATAGTCGTCGGAGATCAACACCCGCTTGCAGCCGAAGGCGAAGTCCGGCGTGACTTTCGCGCGCAGGGCGGGATCCTTGATCTGCCGCCGGATGTGCCAGCGGGCGATCTGCTCTGGCAGCTTCATCACCTTGGGATTGAGCACGAAGCCGAGCACCCGGCCTTCCAGCGACCAGTAGATCGCCTCGCGGATCGCCTGCTGCGCCAGCGGGAAGCGCTTGAACAGCGCGCGTTCCAGCGCCGAGATGCGGCGGTCGGGCTTGGGCATGATCCAGGGCGGGGTGCGCTGGTAGAGATCGACCTGGCCGGCCCGCTTCTGCAGCTGCGGCACGAACTGGATCGCCGAGGCGCCGGTGCCGATGACGGCTATGCGCTTGCCCTGCAGCTCGTAGCCGTGGTCCCACTCGGCGGAGTGGAAGGCCTTGCCCTTGAACTTTTCGAGTCCCTTGAGCTGCGGGTAGGCCGGCGTCGACAGGCCGCCGAGTCCGGCGACCAGGGCGCGCGCCTTGAACACTCGGCCGTCGCGGGTCTGCACCTGCCAGAGCTGAGCGTCCTCGTCATAGCGTGCCTGCACCACGTCGGTGCCAAAGCGCAGGTGCGGAGCTATGCCGTACTTGTCGGCGCACCGTTCCAGATAGGCCTTGATCTCCGGCTGCGGCGCGAACATCCGCGACCACTCCGGGTTCGGTTCGAACGAGAAGGAGTAGAGGTGCGATTGCACGTCGCAGGCACAGCCCGGGTAGCTGTTGTCGCGCCAGGTGCCGCCGACGCTGTCGGCGCGCTCCAGTACCAAGAAGTCGGTCCGGCCCTCCTGCTTCAGGCGGATCGCCATGCCCAGGCCGGCAAAGCCGGTGCCGATGATCAGGGTCGAAAGCGGGGCGCTGTCGTCTTGCGGCAGGCGTGCGTCGAAAGCCATGTTTCCTCCGTGCGTGGCTCAAGCCTGCCGCTCTGCGAGGGCAACAATGACATTGAGCGATGGCACGATACCATAGTGTTGCGATGCGTCACTGGCTGGCCTGCCAGGCCGGCTGGCGGCGCAGTCAGCCGAGCCGGAACGCGGTGCTCGTGCGACAATGTGGGTGATTCGCGCCGGCCCCCCGCATCGGCAAGCCGTGAACCCCGCCAGGTCCGGAAGGAAGCAACGGCAGCGGTGCAGCCGGGTGCCGGGGTAAGTCGGCGCGAATCCCTCTTTTCAGCCCGATTCGGCTACTGCGCTTGCGATCTGCGTGCCGCATCGTGCTCACGGCCACTAGGCCGCTCCGCGCGCTGCGCCGCGCATCTCGCAATGCTCGCTACGCCGACTCGGGCCGAAACTTTTTGGGCTGGCTTGGCTACTGCGCTTGCGGATTCCGCACCGCGCCGTGCTCACGGCCACTAGGCCGCTCCGCGCGCCGCAGCGCGGACTCCGCAATGCTCGCTACGCCAATCCAGGCCGAAAAGGCCTTGCGGATTCAGGCGTTTCGCTTCCTCCCCCGCCTGCGGGGGAGGATTGAGGTGGGGGCGTTGATGCGGGGCGTTCGCTCAGTCCACGCGAACCAGCACAATCCCGCCGGCCTGGTACTCGATCACCAGGGGCCGCGCGACTTCCTTCTGCAGGGATTCCAGGCGATCCACCCGGGTGAAGGCGAGCTCGCCAGCCACCGGGGTGCGATGCGGGGTGGCGGCTTCGCGGTAGACGCTGAAGCTGGGCATGTGGATGGCGTGGGCGACCGTGGGCAGTGCCAGCTCTTTCGCTTTCAGGCCGGCGAGTTTCACCGGCCATTGCTGGCCGGTGGCGAGCAGGGGCAGGACACCACCCCAGGCGGCGATGGCGACGGCGATGCCGGCGCGCAGGGTGGCTTGCCAGGCGGGTAGCTGGGGACGCAGGGCCGTGAGCGCCAGCAACAGCAGACCGCCGCCGCAGGCGAGGTAGTAGCCGGGGCCGACCGAGGCGGTGATGAGATCGACCAGGCCGCGTTCGTACAGGCGATGCGCTGGAGGCGGGAACAACGGCAGCAGGCTGGGCAGGGCGAGCAGCAGAAACAGGAAGAGGGCGGCGGGCAGCAGCGCCAGCCAGCGCCGGGTGATGGCCTCGTGATGCAGGCCGAACAGTACGAACAACGGCGTGCAACCGTAGAGCAGGTAGTGCGGCAGCTGGGTCGCGGAGGTCGAGAACAGGATGAACACGCCGCCGAACCAGATCAGCAGATAGCTCGTCAGCGGTTCGGTCTTCCAGCGCCTGGCGCTGGCCAGCGCCGGCACCAGCCAGGCGCTGAAGGGCAGCACGATCAGGGGCAGGAAGGCGGCGTAGTACCAGAGCTGGCCGCCGTGGCTTTCCATGGTGTCGGTGTAGCGGCTGACGTTGTGGTCGAGCAGGAAATGGCGGAAGAACTCTCCGCCGTCGCGCAGGCTCAGTGCCACCGCCCAGGGCAGGAACACCGCCAGCGCCAGCAGCCAGCCGGGGATGAAGAAGGCGGCTTTCAGGCCGTCGCGCCAGCGGCCGTGCAAGAGCACGAAGGGGACGGTGACCATCAGCGGCAGTGCCACCGCGACCGGGCCCTTGGTCAGCATGCCGAGGCCGATCCACAGATAGACGCGCAGCAGCAGGCCTTTGCTCGGAGTCGAGAACCAACGCCAGAGGTCGAGCAGCGACAGCGCCAGCAGCAGGTTCAGCAGTGCATCCGCCGTTGCCGCGTGGCCGATCAGGCCGGGGATCAGTGACAACGCCAGGCTGCCGCCGGCGAACAGCGCCTTATCCCGCGAGCCGCTGATTTCGAGCGTGAAGCGATACACCGCCCAGGCCCAGAGACTGGCTGCCAGCATCGACGGCAGCCGCAGCGCGAACTCGTTCCAGCCCAGCAGCGCGACACTGGCGGCCTGCAGCCAGTAGACCAGGATCGGCTTGTCGTAGCGCGGCTCGCCATCCAGATAGGTCATCAGGAAGTCGCCGCGCGCGAACATCTCGCGCGTGGCCTCGCTGAAGGCGCCTTCGTCGAGATCGAACAGCGGTACCGCCCAGCTGTTCAGCCAGTAGCCGCAGAACAGGGCCAGGCCGAACAGCAGCCAGTGCTGGCGCGGCATGGTGGACTAGGTGCTGACGGGGGCGGACGGAATGCTGGTCGCGATAGCCGGCACGGCCTCGGCGGGCTCGCGCCAGCTGGCCGGCTTGGGCTCGCCGGTCTCGCGCAGGAAGGCTACCCGGGGCTGGTTCTGGTAGAAGATGCGCGCCAGCATTTCCGCCACCACGCCGGTGGTGATGAACTGCATCGAGAACACCAGCAGCAGGATCGACACCAGCAGCAAGGGGCGGCCGCCGATGTTCTCGCCGAGGACGAATTTCACCACCAGCAGCCAGCTCATCAGGGCGCCGCCGACCGTGCCCAGGGCGAGGCCGATGTTGCCGAAGAAGTGCCCTGGTCGCGCCTGGAAGCGCATGAAGAAGAACACCGTCAGCAGGTCGAGGATCACCCGGAAGGTGCGCGAGATGCCGTATTTGCTGGCGCCGAACTGGCGCGCGTAATGGCGCACCGGCACCTCGGCGATGCGGTGCGGCGAGGTGACCATCGCCGCCCACACCGGAATGAAGCGGTGCATCTCGCCGTACAGGCGCACCTTCTGGATCACCTCGGCGCGGTAGATCTTCAGCGAGCAGCCGTAGTCGGTGAGATTGACGCCGGTGACCTTGGCGATCAGGCGGTTGGCGATCTTGCTCGGCAGCTTGCGGCTGACCATGGCGTCCTGGCGGTTGGCGCGCTTGCCGGCCAGCAGGTCGAGATCCCGCTTGAGCAGCTCCTCGATCATCATCGGGATATCGCCCGGATCGTTCTGCAGGTCGCCGTCGAGGGTGGCGATGATCTCGCCCCGGGCGGCGTCGATGCCGGCCTGCATGGCGGCGGTTTGGCCGTGGTTGCGGGCAAAACGTATGACCCGCACATGGGGGCCGTACTCGGCGGCGGCCTTCATCAGGCGCGGGCCGGTTTCGTCGATGGAGCCGTCGTCGACCACGATCAGCTCCCATTCGCCCGGATAGGCGGCGAGGCCGTCGTGCACGCCCTTCAGCATCGGCGCGACATTGTCCTGTTCCTTGTACATCGGGATCACGACGGACAGGCGCGGGGCAGTCATTGCGGTGCAGGCTCGTGGAAGAAATTCAGCGCCTATTGTCTCACAGGGTCGCGGCGTCCCAGCCAGGCGAGCGCGCCGGCGGCGAGCGCGATGCCCAGCACCAGCAGGTGCAGGTTGACCGCCGCCGCCAGCAGCGCGGCACTGGGCGCGGCCAGCGGCGACACCAGGGCGATCACCCCGGCCTCGTAGGTGCCGAAGCCGCCGGGCGTGTGGATCGGCAGCACGGTGGACAGGTCGCCGCCGATGGCACCGAGCAGAGCGCTGCCCAGCGGCAGGCCGGCCAGCAGGGCAAACACGGTCGCCAGCGCCGCCAGCTTGAGACCCCAGGCGCTCCAGCTCAGCAGCAGGTCGAGCCCGACCTGCCCCTGCCGCGCCGGAACCCCGCCCAGGAGTCGCTTCAGCAGACGCACGCTGTCGCTGTCGCGATCACTCAGCCAGCGCAACATCACACGCCGCAGCAGCGGCGCCAGCAAGGGCAGGGCGGCAATCAGCAGGGCCAGCAGGCCCCAGCCCCGGGCGCCGGGCAGTGCCCACAGCGCCGGTCCCAGCACCGCCGCCGCCAGCGCCGCCAGGACATTGAGATCGAGCAGGCGCAGCCACAGCAGGGTGCCGGCGCCGCGCGCCAGATCGACCCCGAACCAGCTCTTCAGCAGCAGCGGGAAACTGGCCTCGCCGGTGCGCGCCGGCAGTAGCAGGTTGAGGGCGTTGTTGAGCAGGATCAGGCGCAGGCAGTCGAGCCAGTGCCCGCGCGGGATCGCCGGCTCGGCCAGGTAGATGCGCAGAGCGCGCAGGCCATAGCTGGCCAGTTGCGCCAGCACCACCAGCAGCACCAGGGCCGCGGGCACCACCGACCAGGGCGCCAGCAGGCGCGCGAAGCCCCACCAGTGCTCGATGGCCCAGGCGAAGGCCAGCAGCACCGCCAGTTGCGCAAGCAGCAGGGATCGTTTCAAGCGGGCGTCGGGCCGAGGGCAGGGTGGCGCATCTTAGGCTCCCGGCGCTATCGACTAAAGCGGTCCGAACCCGGAAACTGTGCGAATGAGCTACCTCGCCCTCGCCCGCAAATACCGTCCCCGCCGTTTTGAAGACGTGATGGGCCAGGGCCACGTCGTCAAGGCGCTGAGCCACGCGCTGGACCACGACCGCCTGCACCCGGCGATCCTGCTCACCGGCACCCGGGGCGTCGGCAAGACCACGCTGGCGCGCATCATCGCCAAGGGCCTCAACTGCGAGACCGGCGTCACCGGCCAGCCCTGCGGCATCTGCGGCAGCTGCAAGGAGGTCGACCAGGGCCGCTTCGTCGATCTGCTGGAGATCGACGCTGCCTCCAACACCGGTGTCGACGACGTCCGCCAGGTGATCGAGAACGCCCAGTACGCGCCCGCCCGAGGCCGCTACAAGGTCTATCTGATCGACGAAGTCCACATGCTCAGCAAGTCGGCGTTCAATGCCCTGCTGAAGACGCTGGAAGAGCCGCCAAAGCACGTCAAGTTCATCCTCGCCACCACCGATCCGCAGAAGCTGCTGCCGACGGTGCTGTCGCGCTGCCTGCAGTTCAACCTCAAGCGGCTGCCGCAATCGCTGATCCGTGAGCAGATCGCCAAGGTATTGACCGAGGAGGGGCAGGGCTTCGAGGCCGGTGCGCTGATCGAACTGGCGCGCGCCGCCGATGGCTCGATGCGTGACGCCCTGTCGCTGACCGACCAGGCCATCGCCTTCGCCGGCGGCGGCACGCTGCAGCGCGACCCGGTGGAGGTGATGCTCGGCACCACCGGACGCCGTAGTCTGTTCGAACTGCTGGCGGCTATCGCCACCGACAACCGCGAGGCACTGCTGACTGGCATCCGGCGGCTGGAAGAGCAGGCCCCCGATTACGCCGCCCTGCTCAATGAACTGGCGGCTCAGCTGCAGCGCATTGCCGTGCTGCAACTGCTGCCGAAGGCACAGACCGAGGACGACGACCCGGCCCTGATCGAACTCAAGGACCGGTTCTCGCCGGAGGACGTGCAACTGCATTACCAGATCGTGGTGCTGGGCCGTCGCGACCTGGCCTGGGCGCCGGAGCCGCGCCTGGGCTTCGAGATGAGCTTGCTGCGCATGCTGGCGTTCAAGCCGGAGGCGCCGCTGCCGGATGGTTCTGGCCCGCGTCGTGAGACGGCGCCTGCCGCCGCCGCCGCATCGACTCGGCCGGCTGCGGCTTCGGCCGCTGCGCCACCCTCGCGGGCGCCGGTCGCCAGCGCGGCCGCTGCGCCGGTGCCTGTTCGCCCACGTGTCAGCGTGCCAGCCGTCGCAGAGCCCCTTGCCGATGCCGCACCAGCGCCTGCGCCGGAAGCGCTGCCGCTGGCCGAGGATGCCGCTTGGGGCGAGCGTGTCGCGGCGCTTTCTGTGGACGTGCTGACCCGCCAGCTGGCGCTCAACTGCGCCTGGACCGACTTCGATGGCAGCGCACTGCGCCTGACACTCGATGCCAGGACCAAGCACCTGCTGACCGAGGAGCGCCGGCTGGTCTTGCAGAAGGCACTATCGGCCCAGTTCGGCCGCGATATCCTGCTGGCTGTTGATCTCGGTATTGGCACGCTCGACACCCCGGCGGCGCAGGTGCTCGCCCAGGGCGACGCCCGCAAGAAGGCCGCAGAACTCGCCATCGAGCAGGACCCGGCGGTGCGCGCCTTCCGCGAGCAGTTCGGCGCGGCCTTGCGGCCGGGCAGCATCCGCCCCATCTAGTTTTTTCTTCCGCTGGGCCTCGCGCCCGGCCCACTACTCAGGAGAACCCCATGAAAGGCCCCATGGCCCAGATTCTGGCGCAGGCCCAGAAGATGCAGGAAAACGTCAAGCGTGCGCAGGACGAGATCGCGCGGCTGGAGATCACCGGCGAGTCCGGCGCCGGCCTGGTCAAGGTCACGCTGAGCGGCAAGCACCAGGCCAAGAAGGTCGAGATCAGCGCCGATGCGCTGACCGAGGACAAGGAATTCCTCGAAGACCTGATCGCCGCCGCCATCAACGACGCGGCGCAGAAGCTGGAGGCCGCCACCCAGGCGAAGATGTCCTCGGTCACGGCGGGCATGCCCATGCCCCCTGGCATGAACCTCGGTTTCTGATCCACGCTCGGGAATGACCTCCTACTCGCCGCGCCTCGGCCGCCTGATCGAAGCCCTGCGCCGGCTGCCCGGCGTCGGACCGAAGTCGGCGCAACGCATGGCCCTGCACCTGCTGCAGCGGGATCGCGAGGGTGCGGAGTTCCTGGCCCGCTCGGTCGGCGAGGCGCTGACCGGCATAGCGCGCTGCCCGCGCACGCGCATGTTCTGCGAGCCCGCGCACTGCGGGTTCTGCGGCGAGTCGCGGGCCAAGGCCGGTCAGCTCTGCGTGGTCGAGAACCCGGCGGACCTGATCGCCATCGAGACCAGCACGCCCTACCGTGGTCGCTACTTCGTGCTGATGGGGCGGCTGTCACCGCTGGACGGCATCGGCCCGGAAGCGCTGGGTCTCGATCTGCTTTCGGAGCAGCTGGGTGATGGCACGGTGCGGGAGCTGATCATCGCCACCAACCCGACGGTGGAAGGCGAGGCGACCGCCCACTACATCGCCGAGCTGGCGCGCGCGCGCGGCGTGAAGGTGACGCGCATCGCCCACGGCGTGCCCATGGGTGGCGAGCTGGAATACGTCGATGGCGGCACGCTCAGCCACGCCTTCGCGGGCCGCCAGCTTCTCTAGCGTGTTCAAGGCGGCGCTGGGGGCACCGGCAGAATCATCCGCACCGGTTCCTTGCAGGCGCCCGGCCGCAGCCGGGAGATACGTTCGATCAGTCCGGCGGTCACCTCGTAGCCGCGCGGCACCAGCAGCACGCCGCTGGACAGCTTGAGGTCCTCGGCGAACAGCATGCCGATGCGCAGGCCGCCGAGCGGCAGCTCGCGCAGCTCCCGGCTCGGGTCATCGCCGCCGCGGATCGCCTGCAGCGCGTCCAGCAGCTCCGGGTGGTAGCGGGCGACCCGCAGCCGCAGGATGTCGATCGCCGCCGCCGCCGTCTGGCCCTGGGCTTCGAGGATGTCGAAATCCACCGCCGCGCGCAGCAGCCGCGCACCGGTATCGGCCAGCGCCTCCTGTTCCGGCGTCAGCGCGGACAGCCGTCGCGCGTCGAAGTAACGGGCCAGCATTTCCCGCACCAGTTCGATGCGCGGAATGTTGCCGAGCAACTGCAGGGTGAGCTCGGTGGCACGCGCCGCCAGCTTTTCTTCCTCGGCATCGAGGGGCTGCGCGTAGTAGAGCTTTTCGACGGTCTCGGCGGGCAGGGTGATGGCGCCGAGCTGCGACAGCATGCCGGCCACCTCCACCTGCCAACGCTCGCGCAGACCGAGCCTGGCGGCCAGTTCTCCGATCAGTTGCTTGGTGCGGCTGGCACGGCCGAAGGCCAGGGGATTGGTCAGGGTCAGCAGGTCGGTCAGCAGCTTGATGCTGCCGTGCAGGGTCTGCTCCAGCAGCACCCGTTCGGCGGTCAGCAGGCGGTGCTGTTCGAGCGCCGCCGTGATCGCCGTCAGCAGGGTCGGTGGCGGGCAGGGCTTGCGGAGGAACCGGAAGATCCCCCCCTCGTTGATCGCCGCCGCGGCGGACTCGATGTCGGCCTGGCCGGTGAGCAGCATGCGGGTCGCGTCCGGAGCCAGCGCGCGCGCCTGACGCAGGAAGGCGGCACCGTCCATGACCGGCATGCGCATGTCCGAGATCACCACCGCGATGTCGGGCTCGCGCCGCAATACCTCCAGGCCGGCGGCGCCGCTACCCGCTGTCAGCAGTTCGTAGCCGCGCCGCAGATGCAGGGCAAGACCTTCGAGCAAGCGGGGTTCGTCGTCGACGCAGAGGATGCGCGGGCGCTCCGCAGGGTTGCGGCTGTCGGGCGTGGCCTGGCTGCGAGGGTCCGCTGTGTTCATGGCATCTGCTCCCTGGCGATTTCTTCTTCGGCCTCATCCATGGCGATGCGGCGCCATTGCTCCAGCAGGCTCGCCGGCACGGCGCGCGCGAGAAACGCGGTGTCGAGCTGGTGCTCGGCTCCGGCTTCGCCAGCGCAGCTGCCCAGCAGGGCGTCGGCGGTGTGCAGGGCGGCCAGCAGCCGGCAATCCGCGTTGGCGGCCAGCGCGCTCGGTCGATGGTGGTGGGTCACGGCCTCGACCATCGACAGCGGCAGTCCCCAGATGCCCAGCAGGTAGGCGCCGACTTCGGCATGGCCGACATCGGCGTTCAATGGTTCCCGCAGTGTCGCCGTCGCGCCGCTGGCGATGGGCGCCGTGCCGGACCGTCCGTGCGGCCCGGCCAGGGCGGCGGCCAGCACGACTTCGCCAACGTCGTGGATCAGGCCGAGGGCATAGGCCTCCTCGGCCAGCTTCTCGCCCGCGAAGAAGCGCCGCATCAGCCTGGCCATCCGTAGCGAATGCCGCTGCCAGGGCTCCAAGTCCATGCCGCCGCTGGCCGTGGGCGGGGTGGCGAATACCTGGGTGTCGGTGACCAGGGTGCGCAGCAGTTCCAGCCCCAGATAGGTCACCGCCTGGCGGATCGAGCACTGGGTGCCACCCGAGCCGAAGTATCCGGAATTGACCAGCTGCAGCAGCTTGACGCTCAGCGCCGGGTCGCGCTCGACGATGGCGCCGACCTCGGCAAGGCCGGTGCCGGGGCGGGCCAGCGTCGCCTCCAGGGCGGCGCGATGGCGCGGCAGGCAGGGCAGGCTGTCGAGCGCGCCGATGGCGCGTCTGAGCGGGTCGTGGTTCAGCAGCGCGCCGAGCCGGCAGCTGCGGTCGATGACCGCGCTCAACTGCTCGGGGTCGCAGGGCTTGCACAGGAACTGGTGCGCCACCGGCAGGGTACGCAGGATCGCCTCCTGTTCGGCCTGGCCGGACAGCACGATGCGGGCGGTGGCCGGCCAGCCGGCCTTGACCCGACGCAGCAGCTCCGCGCCGTCCATCAGCGGCATCCGCATGTCGGTCACCACCAGATCGCAGGGCGCCTTTTCCAACTCCCGCAGGGCCTCCGTGCCGCTGGCGACGAACACCATCTCCCAGCGATGGCGCTGGCGGCGCAGCGAGTTGCGCAGGCCGTCGAGAATGCCGGGCTCGTCGTCCACGAACAGGATGCGGTTCATGCCAACTCCGTGGTCAGCGCCGTGTCGCCGTCCAGGGGCACGCGGATGGTGAAGCAGCTGCCGCTCCCCGGCCAGGATTCGACACTGAGGCTGCCGTGGTGCTTGTCGACCACCACCGAGCGGGCAATGGCCAGGCCCTGTCCGGTGCCCTTGCCAACCGCCTTGGTGGTGAAGAAGGGATCGAAGATCTTGTCGCGGATCGCGTCCGGGATGCCGCCACCGCTGTCCTCGATGTCGATCACCGCCTGCTGGTTCTCGCAGCGCGTGCGCACGGTAATCAGGCCGGTGGCGCCGCTGGCCAGGTTGAAGTCGGCGATGGCGTGCGCGGCGTTGACCACGATGTTGAGCACCGCCTGGTTGAGATCGCCCAGGAAGCAGGGCACCGGCGGCAGCTCGCCCAGTTCGGTCTTCAGCTCGGCGATGTACTTGTACTCGTTGCGGGCGATGGTGAGCGTGCTGAGGATCGCCTGATTGAGATCGGCGTGCGCCATTTCCTTCTGGTCGGGGTGGGCGAATTCCTTCATCGAGCGGACGATGGTCGAGACTCTTTGCAGGCCCTCCAGCGAGCGCTCCACGGCGGTCGGCATGTTGTCGAGCAGGTAGTCCAGGTCGGCGCGCTGCTCGGCCAGCCGAGCCCGGTCCAGCGCGGCGGGCGCCAGCAGGCTGCCCTCGCCGAGGGCGGCCAGGATGTCGCGGTATTCCTGCACCAGACCGCGCAGGTCGCCGAGGCCGTCACGGATGAAATGGCAGCTGTCGCTGACGAACTGCACCGGGGTGTTGATCTCGTGCGCGACGCCGGCGGCGAGGCGCCCAACCGATTCCAGCTTTTGCGCTTGGTGCAGCTCGCTGGTGATCCGCAGGCGCTCGGTGATGTCCTCCAGGGTGCCGACGTAGCCCAGGGTCGCGCCCTGCTCGTCGTGCACGGCGGCCAGTCGCGCGAGCACGTTGCGGGTTTGCCCGTCCGGGGTGCGGAAGCGGCATTCCCAGGGTCGGTCGTCGGCCTGTTCGCCTAGCTGCCGCCACCAGGCCAGGGTGCCGTCGTAGTCATCCGGATGCAGGGCGCTGATCCAGCCGGAACCCAGGTTCCGCTCCGGCGGCAGCCCGGTGATCGCCTGCGCTGCGAGATTGGTGTAGACCACCGCGCCGCTGGCGTCGGTCAGGAAGATGCCCACCGGCGCGGCGGCCGCCAGGGTGCGGAAGCGCCGCTCGCTGCCGGCGAGTTCGGCGGTGCGCTCCTGCACGCGGCGCTCCAGCGACTGGTTGGCATTGCGCAGCAGGTTGACGGCATAGGCCACCAGCAGCAGCAGCAGGCCGGCCAGCAGATAGAGCATCCGCCGGTAGTCCTGGGCGCGCTGGATGGCGCCACCCACGGCGGCCTCATAGGTGTGGCTGAGCTTGCCGAGCGCTGTGGCCACCGGCAGCGCCAGCAATTCCCGCGTCAGCTGGTCCAGCTTCCCGGTGCCGCTGACCAGGGTGTGCGCATGGGATATCAGGCTGCCGACCGCACCGGCCTGCGGATGGCCGGGATGGCGGGTGAGCCAGTCCTGCAGCCGCCTGGCACTGCTCAGGGCCTCGTCGTATTCCGTCGTCCGGTCGGAGTTGTCGCTGGTCAGCACCGCCAGCACGGAAGCCGTCAGGGCATGCAGGCTGGTGGCCAGTTCGCGATCGGCCGTATCCGGGCCCAGCTGCTCCAGCAATTGCTGGATCGCGAACGGCAGATAGTGGCGCGAGTTGGTTACCACGGCGTTCTGCGACTTGAAGCGCTCGAACAGGCGCGTCCGGTGCGCCAGCAGGCTCTTGGTCTCGGCGCTGCCGTCCAGGATCGCCTGCCGCTCCCCGGCGCCGACCAGGTCCGGTACCCGTGCGAGGGTGTCGAGCGCTTGTGCCGAATCGCGCTCATTGGCGAGAAAGTCGTCGTAGGTGGATAGCAGCGCGTAGCGCACCCGCAACAGGTCCTTGTTGAAGCCGGCATCCAGCTGCTTGAGCCCCTGCAGCGCCTCCTGGAACTGCTCGTGATCCCGGTCGTCGAGTCCCTGCCGCGATAGCAAGGCGGCGCCGGCTGCCACCAGCAGCAGGACGGTCGCCGCCGTGGCGAGCTTGAGCCGGTTCATGGCGCCTGCCCCGGACGGACGCCGGTGAGGGTCTTCAGGAACCCGACCAGTTCGTCCAGGTCCTGTGGCGGCAGACTGCGGCCCAGCTGGTACTTGGCCATGATGCCGACGGCTTGTTCGAGGCTCGCGGCCGAGCCGTCGTGGAAATACGGCGCGGTCAGCTCGACATTGCGCAGGCTGGGGACCTTGAACGTGAACCGGTCGGCCTCGTCGCCCGTCAGGTTGTAGCGGCCGTAGTCGGCCTTGCCCACGCCGCCGCGATCCGCGAAGTAGTCGCCCATGACACCCATGCGCTGAAACATGTTGCCGCCGACATTCACACCCTGGTGGCAGCTGATGCAGCCATAGGCTTTGAACTTGCGGTAGCCGGATTTCTCGGCCGCGCTCAGCGCCGCGTCCTCACCCCGCAGATAGCGGTCGAAGCGCGAATTCGGAGTGGTCAGCGAGCGCTCGAATTCGGCAATGGCGTTGCGCACGGCGGCCGGGCTCAGGCCGTCCGGATAGGCCTGGCTGAAGGCCTTGGCGTAACCGGGCGCCCGGCGCAGCTTGGCGATCACCGTGTCCCAGCTCGAGCCCATCTCGACTGGGGACAGCAGCGGACCGTCCACCTGCTGCTCCAGGGTGTCGGCGCGGCCGTCCCAGAACTGCTTGAAGTTCAGGCCGCTGTTGAGCACGGTAGGCGCGTTGACGCTGCCCTCGGCGCGGTTGAGGCCCAGCGACCGCGGGCGGTGGTCGGTGCCGCCAGTGGCCAGGGGATGGCAGCTGGCGCAGGAGACGCTGCCATCGCGCGACAGCAGTGGATCGGCGAACAAGCGGGCGCCCAGGGCGACCTTGGCGGCGTTCAGCGTCGACGCGGCCGGGACGGGGCGGATCGGCTCGTCGCGGAAGACCGGCGCTTCGGCGTTCGCGGGCGCCGCGCACAGCAGCGCGCACAGCGCGGCGAGCGCCAGCCAGCGCCTGGGGCGCCGGTTCATGGCGGGCTCGTCCCGGCGGTCGTGACTGCGGTCGGAGCGCCGGCACCAGCCAGCGGCAGGCGCAGCGTGAAGGTGGTGCCTTGACCGACACAGGACTTCAGTTCCAGCCGGCCGTGGTGCTTGTCGACCACCACCGAGCGGGTGATAGCCAGGCCCTGTCCGGTGCCCTTGCCAATGCCCTTGGTGGTGAAAAAGGGATCGAAGATCCGGTCGCGGATTTTTTCCGGAATGCCGCCGCCGTTGTCCTCGACTTCGATCACCGCCTCGTCGCCCTGCTGGTAGGTGCGCACCGTTATCAGGCCCTTGCTGTCGCCGCCTCGCACCCGCTCCTCGATGGCATGCGCGGAATTGACCACCAGGTTGAGCACCGCCTGGTTGAGGTCGCCCAGGTAGCAGGGCACCAGCGGCAGCTCGCCCAGTTCGGTATGGAGGTCGGCGACATATTTGTACTCGTTGCGGGCGATGACCAGGGTGCTGGAGATCGCCCGGTTGAGATCGGCGTGGGACTGCTCCTTCTGGTCTGGATGGGCGAAATCCTTCATGGACCGGACTATGGTCGAAACCCTTTGCAGGCCCTCCAGCGAGCGGTCCATGGCCCCCGGCAGGTTCTCCAGCAGGTAGCTCAGGTCGGCCTGCTGTTCTTCGCGGCGGATCGCCTCCAGCGCGGCCTTGGCGTCCAGGCTGCCGGCGGCCAGGGCCTCCAGGGTCCGGCGGTATCCGGCCACCAGGCCGTCGAGGTCCTTGAGGCCGTCGCGGACGAAGTGGCAGCAGTCGTTGACGAACTGCACCGGCGAGTTGATCTCGTGGGCGATGCCGGCCGCCAGCCGGCCCACCGACTCCAGCTTCTGCGTCTGCTGCCGCTCGGCCTCGGCGCGCTTGCGCTCGGTGACGTCGCTGATGGTCAGTACCGCCAGGATCGGCCGGCCCTCGTCGTCCTTGACGCGGGTGCCGCTGTAGCTGAATACCCGCATGCCGATGTGGCCATCGTAGCGGCGCACGCGCACCTCCAGATTCGCCAGCGCTTCGCCGCGCAACAGGCGCGCCAGTGGCCATTGGTCCAGCGACCAGACGCTGCCGTCCATGGACGACAGCTCGAAATCGTCCGGAAAGCGCCCCAGGGCCTGCAGGCCCTCCTCGGGGCGGTCGAAGCCGTGCATCTCCGTCGCCGCCTTGTTGAAGTGCAGCAGTTGGCCGTCGAGGCTGGACACCACCACGCCCTCGTTGAGGTTCTCGACGATGGTGTGCAGCCGCGCCTCGCTGGCGCGCAGCTCGCGCTCGGCCTGCCGGCGCTGGGTGATGTCCACCACCGAGCTGAGCACCATCAGGCCCTCGCTGCCGTCGATGGGACTGATGCCGATTTCGACCGGAAATTCGCTGCCATCGCGGCGCCTACCCAGCAGCTCGCGGACGCCGCACATGGCGCGCGCCGTGGGGTCGCTCAGATAGTTGCCGCGATACCCGGGATGGCAGTCCCGGTAGCGCTCGGGGAGCAGCACCTCCACCGCTTGCCCGACCAGCTGGTCGCGCCGGTAGTCGAACATTTTCTCGGTCTGCGAATTCACCAGCACGATCTGGCCCTGCTGGTTCACCATGATCATGCCGCTGGGGGTGGCCTCCACCACACGCCGGAAGCGCTCCTCGTTCTGGCTCAGCGCGCGCTCGATCTCGCGGCGCTCGGTGATGTCGTGGCCGGTGGCGTAGAAGCCGTCGCCCTCGGCGCGCGGCGTGGCGGTCCAGACCAAGTTCCGGTACGAGCCATCGGCGCAGAGGGCGCGGTTCTCCACGGTCACCTCCGGCTGGCCGTCGGCCAGCTTGCGCACGGCCGCTTCTACGGCCGGCCGGTCATCGGGATGTACGAACTCGATGAACGGACGCGTCATCAGGTAGCTGTGCGGGAAGCCCAGGACCCGCTCCCACATCGGGTTCAGGCGCTTGAAGCGACCGTCGAAACCGGCGACCAGGAGCAGGCTCAGGGATTGCCGGAAAAAGCGCAGGCTTTCGTCCTCGGCGCGTTGCCGATCCGCCATCTCCCGCTCAAGGGCCTGGGTGCGTTCGCTGACCTTCCAGTGCATCGCGCCAAAAGTGCGGGACAGCCGGGATATCTCATCGTCGCCCTGCAGGTCATGGCCGAAGTCGTAGTCGGCGTCGCCGAAGCGCCGGGTGCGCTCCTCCAGGCGCAGCAGATTGGTGATCTTGCGCCGGGTGACCAGGTAGTTGGCACCGAAGGACAGCATCAGCGCCAGGAACGCCAGCATCATCGCGACCAGGTAAAGGTCAATCCGCCGACTGGCTTGTTCGATGGCCCGGTTGGTACGGATATCGAGGGCGCTCTTGAGCTTGCGCAAGGGTGCCGTGATGCGCACCTTGTGCTCGGCGTAGGCTTGGTCGAACAGCAGTTGCCGGGCAAGCCCCGGGTCGGGCTGGCCCTGGATGCTGAATTGACCGTTCGGGTCCTGGAACCGACCCTTGACGGCGTTGAGCGCGAGCAGCTCGGTCCGCTGCAACTGCTCGGCGGCGCGCTCCGCCATGTCTATCAGCACCAGCTCATCCGGAGTCAGTTGCAGGCGACGGGCGCGCAGCCGCACGGAGACCGGTTCGGAGTCGACCTGGACCTCGACCTCGACCTCGGCATTGCCATCCGGCCGGGCCGACCGCATCCAGAAATCGCGGCCGAGGTCTCCGGGCGACGGCGTCTCACCGTTCTGGATCGCCAGGATCTGCCGGTAGATGTGCTCGAATTTCGGGTCGCCGGTGTCGATATAAGCGCGGATCGCCCGCGTCAGGTCGTTCGAGGATTCGATCACTTCGTCGGTGATCAGATGAGCCTCGTGGCGCCGTTGCGCGGCCTCGGTCGGTATGTCCTCCTCGAGGAACAGCAGGATGGCCAGCATGGCCACCAGGCTCAGCAGGCCGCCGTTCACGAGGTAGGAAATCTGGCTCCAGCGGCGGATCGAAATGTCGTCGCGCCGCGCCAGCCGCTGGTTGATCGCCGACACCACCGGCACCGCGACCAGCAGCAGCAGGCAGCTCAGCGCCACGGTGGCGGCCAGCCAGCGGTTGTCGACGTTAAGCGGGTTGCCCCGGCAATAGGTGTTGCTGGCGAAGGATGTCGCTGCCATGCCGGTGTAGTGCATGCCCCAGATGGCGAAGCCCATGAGCAGCGCGCTGCCGCCCCGCTTCCAGCCGATGCCGGCACCGGCGTCCGATTTCAGCTGGAAACAGAGCCACATGGCGGCGCCGGAGGCGAGCACGGCGATCAGGATCGACAGCAGCAGCAGCCCCGGCTGATAGCTCGGCCCCGGCGTGATCTCCAGCGCCGCCATGCCGGTGTAGTGCATCAGCGCGACACCGCCACCCATGAACAGCGCGGCCAGGGACAGCTTGCCGAGGCTGAGCCGATCGGAGCGGATGGTGCGCAGGGCGACATAGGAAGCCATGACCGCGAACAGCAGCGACAGGAAGGTCACCGGACCGCTGTAGGGCAGGGGGATGGGCAGGCTGAAGGCGAGCATGCCGACGAAGTGCATGGACCAGATGCCGCTGCCCATCGCCACCGCCGCCAGCGGCAGGCCCTGGCGGGGATGGACGCGGTCCTGGGCCGCGACCCGGGAGCTCAGCTCCAAGGCCAGGTAGGAGGCGAGTACCGCCACCGCGTAGGACAGGGCGACGATCCAGAGGTTGTATTGGCCTTGCATGGCGGGGCTCAGCGCGCCGATGCCGATGCCGGCGTCGGCGCGGGGAGCTCCAGCCCCCGGCCCTGGCTCAGCAGCCTGGCGAACTCCGCAGCTGGCAGCCCCTCGCTGAACAGGAAGCCCTGGAACTCGTCGCAGCCCAGCTGGCGCAGCCGCGTCAGCTGCTCGGAGCGCTCCACACCTTCGGCGATGACCTTGAGCTTGAGCGCGTGCGCCAGCGAGACGATGGCGGTGATGATCGCCAGGCTGTCGGCGCTATCGTCGATGCAGATCACGAACGAGCGATCTATCTTGAGCGCGGTCAGCGGCAGCCGGGCGAGATAGGTCAGCGAGGAATAGCCGGTGCCGAAATCGTCGATGGCGATCGCTATGCCGAGCTGGCGCAGGCGGCGCAGCTTGCCGATGGCGTCATCGACCCCGGCCATCAGCACCGATTCGGTGATTTCCAGTTCGATCCCGGCGGCGTCGTCGCCGATGGTGAGCATCACGGTCTCGACGAAATCCGGTGCCGACAGCTGCAAGGGCGAGACGTTGACCGCGACCGGCGGCGGCACCAGGCCCTGCTGCCGCCAGTGGCGCCGGTCGGCGATGGCCTGGCGCAGCGCCCAGCGGCCGACTTCGACGATCAGCCCGGTTTCCTCCAGCACCGGCACGAACAGCGCGGGCGAAATCATGCCGGACTCCGGGCAGCGCCAGCGCAGCAGTGCCTCGGCACCACAGATGCGGCCTTCGAGCAGTTCGATCTTGGGCTGGTAGTACAAGTGGAACTGTCCGTCCGCCAGCGCCTGGCGCAGGCGCTGTTCCAGCTTCATCCGCTGGGCGATGGCGGTGCCCAGCTCGCTGCTGTAGACCCGGTAGCGCTGCCCCCCGGTCTTGGCGCTGGCCATTGCCGCCTCGGCGTTGCACAGCAGGCAGTCCAGGTCATCGCCGTCGTCGGGAAAGAACGACAGCCCGAGCGTGGCGCCCAGCTGCACGGCCCTGCCATCGACCGACAGCGGCGCCCGCAGCGGATCGAAAAGTTCACCGGCGGGCAGGCCGCGCGGATCGGAGCTGGCGGCAGGAGCGGAGATCAAGACCGCGAACCGGTCGCCGCTGACCCGCGCCACCCGCTCTGGCGCTTCCGCCAATCGCACCAGCCGTTCGGCGACGGCTTGCAGAATCTGATCACAGCAAGCCCTGCCAAGGGTGTCGTTGAGGTAGCGGAAGTGCCGCAGGTCCAACAGCATCACGCCCAGGCCTTGGCCGCGCGCGGCCGGCGTCCGCAGCAACTGATTGCCACGATCCAGGAACAGCTCCCGGTTGGCCAGGCCGGTCAAGGGATCGTGGTGCGACAGGTATTCGAGCTGGTCGTCGCGCGCCAGCAGCAGCTGGGAATGCGCGTGCGCACTGCGCCGACGCTCGGCGAGGTCGCAGATCAGCGCGGCGGCCGAGCCCAGGACCGCCGCGGCCTGCTCGTCATCGGCGTTCCAGGGCAAGGCGGGCTGCTGGTCGGCGAAGTACATCCAGCCATGGCACCGGCTGGTGCCGGAAAACGCCACCGCGAGCAGCCGGCTCACCGGCGGATGAGTGGCTGGCAGGCCGTCCAGACTGCCGTGAACGTCGTCGGACTGGAAGCTGCGGCTGGCCGTGCCGGTACCTGCCAGCAGGGCGGTGAGCACCGTCGGGGCCTGTCCGCGCAGCGCCGCGAACAGTGCCGGGTCCAGGCCCTTGGTGATGACCGCCACCGGGCCTTCGACCTCGTCGAGACGACCGAGCGCGGCGTGGCGGCAGCCAAACAGGCCGCAGGCGCTGGTGAAGACTGCTCGCAGCGCGGCGTCGCAGTCGCCCGGCTCGCGGAGCATCAGATCGCTCAGGACGCGTCGCGCACTTGCCAGTCGGTAGCGGCTGGCCGCTGCCGCCAGGGCCGCGATCAAGGTCGGCGGCGGGCAGGGCTTGAGCAGGAAGCGGAAAATTCGGCCGTCGTTGATGGAGCGGATCGCGGAGTCGAGATCCGCCTGGCCGGTGAGCAGGATGCGGGTACTGTCGGGCGCCAGTGCGTGTGCCTGGCGCAGGAACTCGGCACCGTCCATGCCGGGCATGCGCATGTCGGAGATCACCACGGCAACCTCCTGCTGGCGCAGGATTTCCAGGCCCTCGGCACCGCTGGCGGCGGTCAGCAACTCGCAGTGTCGACGCAGCTGCAGTCGCATGCCGACCAGGATGTTGGGCTCGTCGTCGACGCAGAGCACACGCAGGGCCGGCGGCGGTGTCGCCGTCTGGGCTCCTCCAGCGGACGCGTGCTCGATGCCGGCCAAAGCCTGCTCCAGCCGATTCGACGCCCGATGCTGACGCTTCATGTCGATGATGTCCACTCCAAGCAGGCCCCCCGGCAGCGGCCGCCGGCCGTTGCCGGGGGCGAAGCTGCGGGTCCCTGTCCGCGCGGACGGGGTGGTGGCCTGCCGCGCTTACCGCCGTGGCGAGCCATGCCGGTCCGGCAGGTTCCCGGCAGCTAGCGGTTGACGCGGGATTGCCTTGAGCTTGGAGTCCGCATTGCCCGACATCCGGTCGCGCGGAACCCGGCCGACGGTCGGCGGGTGCTTGGTGGCGTGACGATCAGCGCGTGGCTGATCCTGCTTGCTGCGTCCTCGCGGGACGGCCAGCTGCTAGCGATTCAGCAGCGCGTCGATCTTGGCGGCGCAGATGAAATCGTTCTCGGTCAGCCCGTTCGCGGTGTGGGTCCACCAGGTCATGCTCACGGTCTTGTAGCCGAAGCTGATGTCCGGGTGATGGTCTTCGCGATGGGCGATATAGACCGCCGCGTTCACGAAGGCAGTGGTGTGGTAGTAGTTCTTGAACTGGAAGGTCGCCACCAGCTTGCGGCCCTCGTCGGCGAACTCCCATTCGCTGCGCAGTTCCTGCTTGAGCGTCGCGGCCTCGGCGGCGGGTAGCGGCGGGGTCTTGCCCTCGCAGGGGATGCAGCGCTTTTCAGCCAGCTTGCTGGTCATGGTTCGGCTCCGGAAGTTGGGCGCGGAGTTTAGGCCAGGGCGTCGGCGAGGTCTGCTCGCAAATCGCCCACATCCTCGATGCCGACCGAGAGCCGGCACAGCGAATCGGAGATGCCCAGCGCCGCGCGCTGCGCCGCCGGCACGCTGGCGTGGGTCATGATCGCCGGATGCTCGATCAGGCTTTCGACACCGCCGAGGGACTCCGCGAGCGCGAACAGCTGGGTGCGTTCCAGGAAGCGGCGCGACTCGTCGAGTCCGCCCCTCAGTTCGATGGAAATCATGCCGCCAAAACCCCGCTTCATCTGCTGCCGCGCCAAGGCGTGCTGCGGGTGCGAGGGCAGGCCGGGATAGTGGACGCGCGCGATTTTCGGATGCGCCTCCAGCCATTCGGCCAGGGCCAGTGCGTTCTCGCAGTGCCGCTGCATGCGCAGCGCCAGCGTCTTCACGCCGCGCAGGGCGAGGTAGCTGTCGAAAGGACCGAGCACGGCGCCGACCGCGTTCTGCAAGAACGTCAGGCGCTCTTGCAGTGCCGCGTCGGCACCGGCGATCAGCAGGCCGTTGACCACATCGGAATGGCCGTTGATGTACTTGGTGCCCGAGTGCATCACGCCGGCGAAGCCGTGCTCCAGCGGGCGCTGCAGCCAGGGGCTGGCGAAGGTGTTGTCGGCCCAGGCCGGGATGCCGTGCCGCTGCGCGATCTCGCCAATGGCGGAGAGATCGGCCAGCTTGAGCATGGGATTGGTCGGCGTCTCCACCCAGATCAGCTTGGTCCGCGGCGTGATCGCGGCTTCGACCTGCTTCGGCTCGCGCAGGTCGATGAAGCTGAAATTCAGTCCCGCCGATTGCGCGCGCACCCGGGCGAACAGCCGGTAGCTGCCGCCGTAGAGGTCATCGCTGGCGATTACATGCGCGCCCGGCTCCAGGGTATCGAGCAGGGTCGCGGTCGCCGCGAGGCCGGAGGCGAAGGCATAGCCGCGCGTGCCGCCTTCGAGATCGGCGACGCAGCGCTCGTAGGCGTAGCGGGTCGGGTTGTGGCTGCGCGAATACTCGTAGCCCCGGTGCACGCCCGGGCTTTCCTGCACATAGGTCGAGGACAGCGACACCGGCGGCATGATCGCGCCGGTGGTTGGGTCGGGCGCCTGGCCGGCGTGGATGCAGCGGGTGGCGAAAGCCTGGTCGTGTTCCTTGCTCATGATTCAGTCCAGCTGCTTGCGCAGGTAGTTCAGCAGATCGATCTTGGTGATGAGTCCGACGAAGCGCCCGGCCTCGGCGACCACGGCGACCAGGTCCTTGGCGAAGATCGGCAGCAGCTCCGACACCGGCGCGCCGGGGGCGATGGTGACCACGCCCTTCGACATCGCGCCCGAGACCGGTTCCTTGAAGCGGGCCGGATCGGCGTGCACCTGCAGCAGCAGATCGGACTCGTCGAGGATGCCGACCACGGCATCGCCTTCCATCACCGGCAGTTGCGAGACGTCGAACAGCTTCATGCGCCGGTAGGCGTGCAGCAGGCTGTCCTGCGGTCGCACCGTCACCGCCGAACCCTCGGCATAGCGGCGCACGATCAGGTCCAGAAGATTCCCGTGCTTGGGGCGCTCCAGCAGGCCCTGCTCGAACATCCAGAAGTCGTTGTACATCTTGCTCAGGTACTTGTTGCCGCTGTCGCAGACGAAGCTCACCACGCGCTTGGGCGCGGTCTGCTCGCGGCAGTAGCGCAGCGCGGCGGCGACCAGGGTGCCGGTCGAGGAGCCGCCGAGCAGGCCTTCCTTGGCCAGCAGTTCGCGGGCAGTGAAGAAGCTCTCGGCATCGGAAATCTCGTAGGCGCTCTTGACCCGCGACAGATCGCAGTTGACCGGAATGAAATCCTCGCCGATGCCTTCCACCAGCCAGCTGCCGGCTTCCTTCTGGATCTTTCCGGTCTTCACCACGTCGACCAGGATCGAGCCCTTGGGGTCGGCGAGCACCATCTCGACATGGGGCGCGACCCGCTCGAAGTAGCGCGACAGGCCGGTGAGCGTGCCGCCGCTGCCGACGCCGGCCACCACGGCGTCGAGCATGTGCTCGCTCTGGGCCCAGATTTCCGGCCCGGTGGTGGCCTCGTGGGCGAAGGGATTGGCGGGATTGGCGAACTGGTTGACGTAGAAGGCGCCGGTCTCGGCGGCCAGGCGCTCGGCGATGTCCTGGTAGTACTCGGGGTGACCCTTGCCGACATCGCTGCGGGTGATGTGGATCTCGGCGCCGAGCGCCTTCAGGTGCAGCACCTTCTCCTGCGCCATCTTGTCCGGGATCACCAGGGTCAGCCGATAGCCCTTCTGGGCCGCGACCAGGGCCAGGCCCAGGCCGGTGTTGCCGGCGGTGGCCTCGATCAGCATGCCGCCGGGCTTGATCTTGCCCTCGCGTTCGGCGGCTTCGATCATCGATAGCCCGATGCGGTCCTTGATGCTGCCGGTGGGGTTCTGGTTTTCCAGTTTCACGAACAGCCGGCAGCAGCCGGTGTCCAGGTTCTTCAGCTCGACCAGGGGCGTGTTGCCGATGGTGTCGAGCACGCGGCCGTCACGGCGCATGTCTCCTCCTTCGAATGCGGATATGCGCTCAGGCTAGCATGGGGACTGCTACCCTCAGACACCTCCATCAACCGGCTCCCGCGACATGCCTTACAGCCCCGACAACCTGGTCTGGATGGACCTGGAGATGACCGGCCTCGAACCGCAGCAGGACCGCATCATCGAGATCGCCACCCTGGTCACCGACAAGAACCTCCAGCTGCTGGCCGAAGGCCCGGTGCTGGCCGTCCACCAGAGCGAGGAGGTGCTGGCGATGATGGACAGCTGGAACTGGCGCACGCACGGCAAGTCCGGCCTGGTGGAGCGGGTGCGCAAGTCCACGCTGATGGAGGCCGACGCGGTGCGCGCGACGCTGGACTTCCTGCGCGCCTGGGTGCCGCCGCGTGCCTCGCCGCTGTGCGGCAATTCGATCTGCCAGGACCGCCGCTTCCTGGCACGCTGGATGCCGGAACTGGAGCGCTACTTCCACTATCGCAACCTGGATGTATCGACGGTCAAGGAACTGGCCGCGCGCTGGGCGCCGGAGACCCTCAAGCGGCTGAAGAAAGAAGGCAGCCACCAGGCCATGGATGACATCCGCGAGTCGGTGGCCGAGCTGCGCCATTACCGGGCGCTGCTGTTCAAGGTTTAGGGCCTGGGCTCAGAGCTTGTGAAGAAATCGTAGCGAGCATGCCCAGTCGCAACGAATAGGAGCGCAGCAACCGGAGCGCACTGAAGTGCGTGAGGATTGCGAGCACCGCATGAGGCGGCGAATGGGCAGCGCAGTAGATTTATTCACAAGCTCAGGCCAGCATCGTCACGCAGACCCGCGCACCGCCCAGGTCATTGCTGCGCTCCAGGGTGAGACGACCGCCGTAGGCCTCGACCACGTCGCGCACCGCGCCCAGGCCCAGGCCCTGGCCGTCCTCGCGGGTATCGGCGCGCACCCCACGCTCAAGCAGGGCTTCGGCATCTTCGGGGAAGCCGGCGCCGTCATCCTCGACGATCAGCAACAGCTGGTTCTCGCGAGGGCGACTGGCGGCGACCCGCACCCGCCCGCGACCGTACTTCGCGGCATTGTCGATCAGGTTGCCGAGCAGATCGTAAAGATCGCCCGGATCGGCGCGCACCCGCAGCGCCGCCGGCACCGCGAGGTCGAAGCGCAGGGCGCGATTCGAGTAGACCTTGGCGAGGGCGTTGGCGGTCTTGTCCACCAGCGGCTTCAGCGCCACCGCCTCGGCCAGCGCACGCGCACCACCGCGGCTGGCAGCGCGTTGCAGCTGGTTGTCGACGATGTGCTGCATGCGCTGCAGCTGCTCGCCGAGTAGCCGGTGAGAATCCGCCGCCTGCGGCCGCTCGGCGACGCCGCGTAGCACTGCCAGGGGCGTCTTCAGCGAATGCGCGAGATCGCCCAGAGCGTTCCGGTAGCGGGTCTGGCGGTTGCGTTCGGCCGCGATCATGGTGTTCAGGCCCTGGGTCAGCGGCTGCAGCTCGTCCGGATAGCGGCCCTCGATCTGGACCCGGCCACCGCGTTCGACATCCTGCAGTTCGCCGACCAGTTTGCGCAGCGGCCGCAGGCTCCAGCGCAGCACCGCGCCCTGTAGCAGCAACAGCGCGGCGGAGGCGGTGCCCAGCCAGAGCCAGAGCGTGCGCTGGTAGGCATCGAGCAGGGTCTGGTAGGCCTCGCTGTCCTCCATCAGCATCAGGGTGTAGCGGCGGGTGCCGGTGCTTTCGTCGGCGTAGCGCATGCCGAACAGCAGCACGAAGCGGTCGGGGAGCTGCTCGAAGCGCCATTCGCCCACCGGCTGCAGCGGCGGCGTCGGCATGTCGTCGCGCAGGCTGGGCGAGCCCCAGAGCAGGGCCGAACTTTCGCTGAGCAGCGCCGCTTCCAGCCCGGATTGCGGCCGCTCCAGGCGGGCATCGGGCAGTTGGGTGTTGGACAGCGTCAGATCGCCGTACTCGTTGGGCTCGGCATTGCCGAGCAGGGCATAGCTCAGCGATTGCATGCGCTCCAGCTGGGTCTGCCGGGCGGTGGTCTCGAAGGCGCGGCCCAGGCTGAACCCGCACAGGGCCAGGAACACCACCAAGGTCAGCGAGGCGGCGACCAGCAAGCGGGTGCGGAGAGAGCCCATGGCCTCAATGATAGGCGGCCGGCGGCAGGCCGCCCTGAGGGTTCAGGCGCGCGGCAGGTCCCAGCGGTAGCCCGAACCGCGCAGGGTGGTGATGGGATTCACCGTCGCCGCCGGGTCCAGCTTCTGGCGCAGGCGGCGGATGAACACCTCGATGACATTGCTGTCGCGCTCGGTTTCCTCCGAGTACAGGTGCTCGGACAGCTCGGACTTGGAGATCACCTTGCCGGCATGGGTCAGCAGGTATTCCAGCACCCGGTATTCGTAGCTGGTGAGATCGACGTTGGCGCCATTGACCTGGAGCATCTTGGAGCCGGTGTCGAGCGCGTAGGGGCCGCTGTTGAGGGTGGCGCTGGCCCAGCCGCCGCTGCGGCGCAGCAGGGCCCGGGCTCGGGCCAGCAGCTCCGGCGTGCTGAAGGGCTTGACCAGGTAGTCGTCGGCGCCGGCTTCCAGGCCCTCGACCTTGCTCTGCCAGCCGTCCCGCGCGGTGAGGATCAGCACCGGCACCGTGCGCCCGGCCTTGCGCAGGCGCTTGATGATGTCGATGCCGCCCAGCTTGGGCAGGCCGAGGTCGATCACCGCCAGGTCGATGGGGTACTCCTGAGCCATGTACAGGCCCTGCTCGCCGTCGCCGGCCGTTTCCGCGACATAGCCCTCGTCCTTGAAGGCCTGGGCGATCTGCGCGCGCAGGGTCGGCTCGTCTTCCACGATCAGGATGCGCATATTGATTTTTTTGAGTGTGTGGATTAGTCAGGAACAAAGACGATGCGGACATCGCCCTGCTTTATCAGCTTGACGCGCCAGCCGCCGTTCGCCGGCTCGACCGACAGCACGCGGCCGCCGTTGTTCATCTGCTGCGCCCGGCGCGCGGCCTCGCCGGGCGAGATACCGCTGTCGTCCGCCTGGACGTCCTCGGCCGCGGTCAGACCGGTTTGCGGCGGAGCGTGCTCGCCGCCGCGCGGCAGCTTGGGCCAGCCCCCCGCGCCGGCGGCGCCGGCCCAGAGCAGGATGAGGATGGCGAGCGGGCGTGGCATGGACTCAGTCTAGTAGCGAACCGGCGCAACCTGGACCTGCACCGGGATGCGGCTGCCCGGGTCATAGGGCATGCGGGTGGTGTAGGTGCGGCCGGCGTAGCGGTAGCTGACATCGTAGCCGTCGATGCGGTCCTCGTAGCGGGCTTCGCTGACGGTGCGGCAGCGCGGCTCGTAGACGGTGCGCTCGCTGTAGCTGTCGTAACCGCCGTCACGCCGGCGGCTGTCATTGCGCACGGCGTTGGAGCCGACGCTGGCGCCGATCAGGGCGCCGATGGCGGTGGCGATCTTCTTGCCCGAGCCCTCGCTGAACTGGTGGCCGGCGGCACCGCCGATGACGCCGCCAATGACCGCGCCGGCGGTGGTGTCGAACTGGCTGGCCTCGCGGCCGCCCCGGTAGCTGTCGCGATAGGTCACCCGCTCGTCCCAGCATTCCTCGCGCGGCTCGCTGACACGGACCTGGGTATAGATCGGGCGGCTGGAGATCACTTGGGCGTAGTCGCTGTCGCCTCGGTAGCCCTCGTCATGGCCTCGATACTTGCCCCCGGCCTGGGCGGCGGTGGCGACAAACAGGGTACTGGCGGCGGTAAGGGCGATGGCGGCGAGGTGGCGCATGAATGGCTCCGGAGAGTGCTTTGCCCGCACGGAGTGGGGGCTGGTTGGCACAGTAGGGGCGGCGTCTGAATTGTGGCTTAAGGGGGTGCCGTGTTTCTGCTTGGGTTGGCCGGCTGTCGGCACTTCAGATTTCCCTGCCGTCCATGGCGCGACGGATTCCTTCTGGTTCCGGCCCCTGGGCGTACATCCATGTACGCCCGTGAGCCGGTGCGCGAAGTCCTTTGGACTTCGCAAGCTCGCACCGACTCACCCTCTGGACTTCGCAAGCTTGCACCGGCTCACCCACCGGTCTTGCCGGCAGTCGCGAACTTCTGCAGCTGCTGCGGGGTGAAGTACTTGGGCTCTTTCTCCCAGTCGTACTCGATCAGCTTCTTCTCCTCGTTGGTGAGGTTGATGGCGGCGTAGCGGCGCGACTGCAGGTCGTAGTGCACCTGCACGCCGTTGACCACCACCGGCACGTTGGCGAAGTTGATGGAATGGCTCTCGGCGGTGCGCCAGAACTGGTTGCGCTCGTCGTAGATGTCCTGCAGGTGCACGATCCAGGAGTCCTCGTCGAGGTAGAACTTGCGCTTCTTGTAGCGGTGGTTGAAGCCCTGGCGCACCTCGGCCTCGATCACCCAGCAACGGTGCAGCTCGTAGCGGGCGAGGTCCTGGTTGATGTGGCCCTGGCGGATGATGTCCTTGTACTTCAGCTTGGGATCGTAGAGCCGGTAGCTGTTGTAGGGGATCAGCACCTCCTGCTTGCCCACCAGCTTGATGGTGTAGCGGTCCAGCGGGCCGTTGAACATGTCGAGCTGGTCGTGGGTCATCAGACCGTCGAACAGGGGGTTGTCGTAGCCCACCTCGCCGATGCGCCGCACCCGCTGCAGGCCGGGGTTGAACTCCCAGACCCCGGTGCCTTCCTTGATGCGGTCGATGGGCACGTGCAGCAGGTCGGAAGTGCCGGCCTTGTTGGGCGGCGACACGGTCTTTATCAGGGCGTAGAGATTCTGATTGTTGAGGCTGGCCAGGGTCGTCTTCGGATTGTTGTAGACGAAGCTCAGCTCGACATAGTTGCGCTCCGCCACCCAGCTGCCGTCGGCCTGGGTCGGGATGGCGTTGAGATAGCCCCGGAAGCCCTTGGTGTTGTAGCGCATGATGTGGTTCCACATCACTTCCGTGCCGTTCTTGGGGATCGGGAACGGATAGCCCTGGGCGGCGCCGCTGAAGCCAAAACCGTTGTTGTTCAACTCGACCACGGTGGCGTTCTTCTTGGTCGCCTCGTTGAACCAGGCCGGATAGCTGGCGCTGCGGCGGCTCGGATAGACCGGCATCTTGTAGCTGTTGGGGAAGGTCTTGAACAGCATCTTCTGGCCTTCGGTCAGCAGTGCTTCGTACTGCTTCAGATTGGCCGGGGTGATGGTGTAGAGCGGTTTGTCGTCGGCGTAGGGATTGGCGCCGCGCGGATAGTCCTTCTGGGGCAGGCCACCGTCCCAGGCGGGGATGCTGCCGGCCTTGTTGCCGGCGCGCTCGGCGCCCATCGGAGTCAGCTCGGTATCGAGCTTGGCGGCTTCCGCCGCGCCGACCTTGGCTTGCACGGGCAGGGCCAGCAGCAACAGCGACAGCAGCGCAGCATTCCGCTTCAGCGGCTTGGACATGAATCTCTCCTCCAGCAGAAGCGCTGCCGGTTCGCGTGCTTATTGGATGGTTATACCGCCAGAGGGTTTCATAGTCAGGAACTTCGCGCACAGCCAGGCCAGCGCCGGCAGCATCAGCAAGGCGCCCAGCAGGTTGGCGCTGAACATGGTGACCAGCAGCAGGCCCATGTCGGCCTGGAACTGCAGGCCCGAGAACAGCCACATGGCGACCGCGACGATCAGGGTCAGCGAGGTGAACAGCACCGCCTTGCCGGTGGAGCGCAGGGCCTGGGCATAGGCGTCGCGCAGGCTCAGACCCTGGCCCAGGTAGTGCGCGAACACGCCCCAGAGGTAGATGCCGTCATCCACGCCAATCCCGACGCCGAAGGCCGCCACTGGCAGGGTCGCTGCCTTCATGCCGACGCCTATCGTCGCCATGAAGCCGTAGGTGAGCAGGGAGCACAGCACCAGCGGCGTGATGATGCAGATCACCGCCGCCAGCGAGCGGAACGACAGCCAGACGAAGATCAGCAGGGTCAGGTGGACCCAGACGATCACCACGATCTCGCGGGCGCGGATCTCCTCGTTGGTGGCGGCCATGACCCCGACATTGCCGCTGGCCAGCTGGTAGCTGACACCGCTGCCGGGGGCTTCGGTTGCCTCGTAGTCCTGCACCACCGCCAGCACCCGGTCGAGCGTCTCGGCGCGGTGGTCGGCGGTGAACACCAGCAGCGGCATGCGCGAGCAGTCGAGGTTCTGCAGGCCGCTGGAGGAGGGGATGCGGCCGACCAGCTGGGCCATGGCGTCGCGGTTGCGCGGCAGCACCTTCCAGGCCGGTGCGTTTTCGTTCCATAGGCCGCGCACCTCGCGCGCTACCGTCGGCAGCGCCAGCGCCGAGGCCACGCCCTCGGTATTGCGCAGGCGCCAGACCAGCTCGTCGATGCTCTCCATCGCCCGGTGGTCGAGGCAGCCGTATTCGCCGGTCTCGGCAATCACTTTCAGGATATCGACGCCGATGGCGAAGTTGCCGACCACGGTGGCCGAGTCGCGGTTGTAGCGGCTGTCCGGGCGCAATTCGGGCACGCCGGCCTGGGCGTCGCCGACGGTCAGCTTGGGATACATGTGCAGGGCCCAGCCGAGTGCGACCAAGCAGACCAGCAGGCAGGGCACTGCGCCCCTGCGGGTCGCGAATACGGTGATCCGCTGCCATAGCGGCTCGCCGCTGCCCAGTCGGCGGTGATGGCGCTGTTTGAAGCCTTCGAGGTCGTCGATCCGCACCCAGCTGAGCAGGATCGGCAGCAGCATCTTGTTGGTGACGATCACCGCCGCCATGCCCATCGCGGCATTGATCGCCATCTCGCGGACGATATCGATCTGGATGAAGGCGAGGGTGGCAAAACCAATCACATCGGTGAGGATCGCCACCGTGCCGGGAATGGCGAGTCGGCGGAAGGTCTGGAGCGAGGCTGCCAGCGGATCCATGCCGTGCTCGGCGACCTCGTTGGCCCAGCCGTTGACGTACTGCACGCCATGGCTGACGCCGATGGAGAGGATCAGGAAGGGCACCAGGATGGCGAAGGGATCCAGCCCGAAACCGAACAGACGGAGCAGGCCCAGCTCCCAGATCACGGCGACCAGGCCGGCGGTGAGCGGCAGCAGCGCCAGCCGGAACGAGCCGCAGAACCACCAGAGCAAGGCCAGCGTGAGCGCCATCGCGACGAAGAAATAGGCGATCACTTCGGCGCTGGCGTCGGTGACATCGCCGACCACCTTGGCGAAGCCGATGATGTGCACCGACAGCCCGGGCGCGTAGTCGGGGTTGGCGACCAGGCTTGCCGTCACCTCGTCGCCATCGACGAACAGCGCGTCGCCGTCCGGGGTCTTCTGCTCGGCCTCGAAGCGCTGGAAGCGCAGGCGCCAGCCGTAGTCGGTGTAGCCGCGCCAGACCACGTCGCCGGCTGCGTAGGGTGGTCGCGCCGCCTTCAGCCGGTACTCGACCATCTGCTTCGCGCTGATGCGCTGGCGCAGCTGGTCTTCCAGCTGGTCGGCCAGGCGCTTGTAGTCCAGCCGCTCGCCGGTGACCGGGTGGCGCTCCAGCAGCTCGGCGACGATCATCGCGCCGTCCTGGCCGCTGGCGACGAAGCGGCCGATGACGCCGGCCTTGGCGACGCGGCGGCGCACCTCGGCCAACATCTCCGGCGTCGCCTCGTAGTTGCGCGGCACCACGTTGCCGAGGTTGATGCCGCCGTCGACCACCTCGAAATAGGTGAGGTCGGGTGTGAACAGCGAGGAGACGCGGGTACGGTCGACGCCGGGCAGGAAGAAGGTGGCGTCGCTGAGCTTCTTGAGGCGATCAAGGAACTCGGCGTTGTAGATGTCCTTACCGCCTTCCTGCATCAGCGCAATGCTGATCAGGTTGGCGCCACCGAAGGCCCGCTCGTACTCCTTGAACACCTTCATGTACGGGTGTTCGAGCGGAATCTGCTTCTCGAAGCCGGCATCCGGCTGCAGTTGCAAGGCCTGCCCGCCCAGGTACAGGCTAAGCATTGTCAGCACCGCGAACGTCAGCCAGCGGCGGGCGTAGATCAGCGGGATGACTAGGGCGAGCACGCGCTCGGCGGCACCTTTGTGGCCGTCAGCAGCAGGGGCAGCAGCCACATCCTCTCCCGGTGGATTGATCTGGTCGGCAGGGTACGCAATTCGCCAACAGGCCGGTAGCGCGCCGAGGCCTTGGACCGACGCCGTCACTCGGGCATGATCGCCGCCCAGATCAGGGAGCCCCGATGGTCAAAGCGAGCCGCACTGCGCGGCCGGCAGTGGACAGTCTCGTCGCGAGACTGCGACTGCCGGCCACTGCCAGCCAGTACCTGTACGACCTCAAGGCCGCAGACGCGGCAAAACTGCTCACGGCCATCGCTGGTGCCGAGGCAGCGCAGCAGAAGGCCGTCGATGCCGCCATCAAGGGCGCCCTCGACCATGTGCCGATGCTGCTGCGGGGGCCGGTGCGCAAGATGTTGTTCGGAGATTGAGCCCGTGAGCACGCTCGAAGCCCGTGCCGAGGCGGTCAAACTGGCCCGCCTGCTCGCCGTTGATCCCGAGACCCTCGCCTGCACCGAGACCCAGGCGGCGGCGCAGACCCGCGCCTTCCGGGTAGCCCTGACCGAGTCCCTGTTCGACCAGCACCGCAGCGGCTTCCAGCGCCTCGCCGGCCTTGCCAAGCTGCTGCCGGCGGCGCTGACCGCCAAGCTGGCTGAGAAGGCTCTGGGTGCCATGGTCGCCGGGCGGGTGGCCGGCGAGATGGAGCCAGGCCGCGCGGTGGAGATCGCCAAGCATCTGCCGGCGCCGTTCCTGGCCGACTTGACGGTGCAACTTGATCCGCAGGCCGCCGCCGAGGTGGTGGGCCGGATGCCGGTCGAGATCGTGCTCAAGGCGGCGCTGGAACTGGTGCGTCGCGCCGACTACATCACCATGGCGCGCTTCGTCGATGTGCTGGCCGAGCCGGCCCTGCGGGCGGTAATCGAGGCCATCCCCAGCGACGAGGCCCTGCTCCACATTGGCTTCTTCGTCGAGAACTCGGCCAGCCTGCGCGCGCTCGCCGGTCTGTTGCCGGAGCGGCGCCTGCTCGGCACCCTGCGCGCCGCCCACGAGCGCGGTATCTGGCCCGAGGTACTGGCCCTGATCGAGCACCTGGGCCCCAAGCTGCAAGGTCACTACGGCGACCTGTTGGCCGACGAACCGCCGGCCATGCTCGACAGCCTGTTGGCGGCTGCGCAGGCGCACGGCTTCTGGACCACGTTGCTGCTGCCGTTCCTGCACATGCGGGTGGACAACCAGAAGCGGTTGGTGGCGGTGTTGGGGGCGGGACCTTATCGGGCCGAGATCGAGGCCGCCGCGCGTGCGGACGGCAGCTGGGCGAAGCTGGAGCCGATGTTCGGAGCGAAGGCGTAGGGCGCATTCCATGCGCCGCCGATATCGAGACTAGGGGCATCGGCGCGCGTAGCGCGCCCTACTACTGATCCTGTTCGACCTGAGTCCTTCGACAAGCTCAGGACCGGCTTGTCGAAGGGCTTTCCAGAGATTCAGAGGGGCCGCGGAGGGGCGCTGCTGCGCGGCGCGCGCAATGGTCGAGCGGTAGCTGGCGGCCTCGCCCTCACTCATCCCCTCCGAGCAAGCCGCCCAGCAGACCTCCGGTAGCCACGCCGCCCAGGATCGAGCCCTGGTCGCGCGAGCTGCCGCCAATCGCCGGCGCCGCCATGACGATGCGGTTGGCCATGCGCGACAGCGGCAGCGACTGCAGCCAGACCGTGCCCGGCCCCTGCAGCACGGCATAGAACAGGCCTTCGCCGGAGAACAGGGCGCTCTTGAGCTTGCCCACGTACTGGATGTCGAAGGAGACGCTGGGCTGCAGCGCCACGATGCAGCCGGTGTCGACCCGCAGGGTCTCGCCCGGTGCCAGCTCGCGCTTGTAGAGCGTGCCGCCGGCGTGGACGAAGGCCAGGCCATCGCCTTCCAGCTTCTGCATGATGAAGCCCTCGCCGCCGAACAGGCCGACGCCGAGCTTGCGCTGGAAGGCAATGCCCAGGCGCACGCCCTTGGCGGCGCAGAGGAAGGAATCCTTCTGGCAGATCAGCATGCCGCCGACGTCCGGCAGATTGACCGGAATGATCGTGCCAGGGTAGGGCGCGGCGAAAGCGACCTTCCGCTTACCGTTGGCCGCCTTGTTCTGGAACACCGTGGTGAACAGTCCCTCGCCAGTGATCAGGCGCTTGCCGGCGCCGGCCAGCTTGCTCCAGATGCTCTGGTTCTGGCTGGCGCCATCACCGAACAGCGTGTCCATCTCGACGCCGTCCTCCATGAACATCATCGCGCCGGCCTCACCGATGGCGGCCTCGCCCGGGTCGAGCTCGATCTCGACGAACTGCATGTCCTCGCCGTAAAGCTTGTAGTCGATGACGTCCATGGCCATGGCTGGGATTCTCCTTGAAAGGGTGGGATAGGCGCGGAGCGCCGGAATCAGGGGGTGGAACTGGATTCGCCCGCTTCGGCGGGCGTGGCCTGCACTATCACGGTAGCGCCCGGGCTCAGTTTCTGGAGCCCCGAGACCACCAGCTCTTCACCGGCCTTCAGGCCCTCGATCACCTCGGCGCGGCCGGGTTCGCGCTGGCCGAGCTTGATGCCGCGCAGCACGGCCTTGCCGTCTTCGATGACGTAGACGAACAGCTGCTCGCCCTGCGGGAAGATCGCCTGTTCGGGCACCACCAGCGCCGGCTGGCTGAGCGCGGTTTTCAGGCGCACCCGCGCGAACAGGCCGGGCTTGAGGCGACCGTCCCGGTTGTCGAGGCGCGCGCGCACCGCAATGCTGCGGCTGCTGTCGGCGATGCGGGGATCGATGGCATAGACCTCGCCGGCGAAGCGCTCGCCCGGCCAGGCATCGACCTCGACTTCCAGCTCCAGGCCTGGCTTCAACACGGGCAGGGCCGACTCCGGCAGGCGGAAGTCGAGCTTCATCGGATTCAGTACTTCGAGATTCACCAGCTGCTGCCCCGGCGAGACGTAGTCGCCGACGCCCACCGTGCGCAGGCCGGTGACGCCGGCCAGCGGCGCGACGATGCGCATCTTCGCCAGCCGGGCCTGGGCCAGTTGCAGGCCGGCCTGGTCCACCGCCAGCTTGGCGGCGACCTCGTCGCGGTCGCTGGCAGCGATCAGGCCGCGCGCGGCGATCTCGCCGGCGCGGCGGTCGTTGCGCTCGGACAGCCGCAGGTTGGCCTGCGCCTGCGCGACGGTGGCGCGGTCCAGGCTGTCGTCGAGTTCGAACAGGGTGCTGCCCTGGGCGACCGGCTGACCTTCGCGGAAACCGATGCGCACCACCCGGCCGGCGATCTCGGCGGCGATGGTGACCGACTCGTCCGAGGCCAGACTGCCCACCGCGTTGAGCGCACGGGCCAGCTCCGCAGTCCCGACCGGCGCGGTCCGCACCGGCACCGGCGCGGCGGCCGGCTTCTTCTCACCGCCATTGCCATTGCCGGGCGCGGTCGATTCCGGGGCGGAACAGGCGGCCAGCAGGCAGAGCAGTAGGGGGGCGAGGCGAAGGAACTTCATGGTCAATCCTGGACCTGGGTGGTGCGCCGGGGATGGAGCGCGGGACCGGCCGCTAAGTTCCCCGAGCCAATTACAGTTGTGAGACCAGCCTGGACAGCGCGCTGCCCTTGGCATAGGCCCGGAACAGGGTGCGCGCCAGTACGCCGATCAGCGGCCGGATCTCGTCCGGGGTCAGGTGCCGCATCGGCAGCACGAAGGCCTCGATCAGCGAAATGATGGCGCGTGCCAGATCGTCGAGATCGTCGTCGACCAAGTCGAACTGACCGGCCGCGACGCCACGACGCAGGCTCTCGGCGATCACCTTCTGGCTTTCGGTCTCGAAGCGGCGCTGGGTTGCGATGATCTCGGCGGTCTCCGGGGTCGAGGGGATCAGCCAGTAGCCGGCTACGCCCTGCTGGATGCGCGGATCACCGAACAGGCGCACCAGCCCCTGGAACATCAGCACCATGCCGGTGGCACCGTCGGCGGTGGCGCGCATGGGGTCGAACACGTCCTCGTTGAAGATACCGTGCAGGCGCTTCAGGCAGTCGAGATACAGCGCTTCCTTGCCCGGAAAGTGCCAGTACAGCGCGCCTTTGCTGAGCTTGGCGCCCTTGGCGATGTCGCCGATGGAGACTCCCTCGTAGCCGTAGCGACCGAACAGGTTGAAGGCATGCGCGCGCAGGGCGCCGAGCGTGTCTTCCTGTAAGTGGGCGGGCTTGCGTGGCATGCGAAGCGATCGAGGAGGAAGCGGAACCGCCGTGCTTCGGCTCCTCGCGGCTGGA
Organism: Stagnimonas sp.; assembly: GCA_030696045.1. GTDB lineage: Bacteria > Pseudomonadota > Gammaproteobacteria > Nevskiales > Nevskiaceae > Stagnimonas. The sequence continues at coordinate 65,881 of JAUYNO010000011.1, forward strand.
ATCCGAGCTGAGGTCTGGCTGCCATTATCGCAGCAGGCTCCGTGCCGCAGCCAGCACAGCCGCTGGCGCCCGCCGCTGAAAAATTTTTCCGCACTCAACCCCGTTGGCGGTGGTCTGCCGTTTGAGTGAGAGCCTGCCCCTGGAGACCCTCATGTCCACACCCCCGAAAACCGCGTTTCGCCTCGGCCTGATCGCCGCCGTCCTGCTGACCGCCTGCTCGACCACCAGCCCCCCGAGCACCGAGCACGACGACCGTCCGGTCGCCGCGCACAGCGGCGCGCTGCCGCCATCGGCCACGCCGACGCCACCCGATCCGCAAGCGCCGACGAAAGCGGAACCCGTCGCCCAGTTGCCGGCACCCGCCGCGCCGCAGGCAGTAGCGAAGGAAGCCTATGCCGCCGACGCCATGGCCGGCGCCAGCAGCAAGCGCATGGCGATGCCCTCGGTGGCCTACCTGATGGCGCCGCCACCGCCGAGCTATCCGATGCCGGTCGAGGATCGCGAGAATTACGAAGGGCCGGAGCAGAGCCCGGTGCACACGGTGGCCGCGCAGCCGGTCTCCACCTTCAGCATCGACGTCGACACCGGCAGCTACAGCAATGCCCGCCGTATCCTCGGCGAGGGCCGCCTGCCACCGGAAGATGCGGTGCGGGTCGAGGAGTTCATCAACTACTTCGACTACGGCTATGCGCCGCCACGTTCCCTGGACACGCCGTTCGCGGTGCACACCGAACTGGCGCCCACGCCCTGGAACGCCAAGACCAAGCTGCTGCGCATCGGTCTCAAGGGCTATCAGCCGGCCGGCCCGCTGCCGCCCTCCAACCTGGTGTTCCTGGTGGACGTCTCCGGCTCGATGAACCAGCCCAACAAGCTGCCGCTGGTGCAGTCCTCGCTGAAGCTCTTGGCGCGCCAGCTCACGGCGCGGGACCGGATCAGCCTGGTGACCTATGCCGGCAGCACCGCCGTGGTGCTGGAGCCGACGCCGGGTGACCAGACCGCCGCCATCGAGCAGGCCATTGACCGCCTCGCCGCCGGTGGCGGCACCGCCGGCGGCGCCGGCATCCAGCTCGCCTACCAGCAGGCCGAGAAGGCCTATATGAAGGGTGGCAACAACCGCATCCTGCTGGCCACCGATGGCGACTTCAATGTCGGCATCACCCGCTTCGAGTCGCTGATCGACCTGATCAAGGACAAGCGCAAGACCGGCATCGCCCTGACCACGCTGGGTTTCGGCGGCGGCAACTACAACGACCATCTGATGGAGCAGGCCGCCGACGCCGGCGACGGCAATCACGCCTACATCGACTCGCTGCAGGAGGCGCAGAAGGTGCTGGTGGCGCAGCGAGCCTCGACCCTGCTGACCATCGCCCGCGACGTGAAGATCCAGGTCGAGTTCAATCCGGCCCTGGTCAGCGAGTACCGCCTGATCGGCTACGAGAACCGCGCGCTCAAGCGCGAGGACTTCAGCAACGACGCCGTGGATGCCGGCGACATCGGTGCCGGGCACAGCGTTACCGCGCTGTACGAGATCGCGCTGGCGGGCGAGGGCGGCGAGCGCAACGAGCCGCTGCGCTACGGCAAGCCGACAGTGACAGCGTCTGGCAAGAACGGCGAGCTGGCCTTTGTCCGCCTGCGCTACAAGCGCCCGGACCAGGAGCAGAGCCGCCTGATCGAACAGCCGGTGCGTCTGAGCGAAGCTCGCGCGGACTTTGCCGGCGCCAGCGCCTCCACCCGGCTGGCGGCGGCGGTCGCCGCCTTCGGGCAGCAGCTGAAGGGTGGCCGCTACCTGGACGGCTATGGCTACGAGCAGATCACGGCCCTGGCCAAGGGTGCTGCGTCGGCGGATGCCGGCAGCAATCTCGGCGACTTCCTGCAGCTGGTCGGGCTCGCTCAGGGGCTGTCGGCGCGGGTTCCGGCCGGGACCGCGCCGGACGGTGAGTGATGCCGTCGCGGGGGTGGTTCCCCTCTCCCTCTGGGAGAGGGGCAGGG
>JAUYNO010000017.1 GCA_030696045.1 Stagnimonas sp.
CTTCGCCACCGGCACCGGCTCGCCGCCGTGCAGGCGGCCGGTCTTCAGGCGCAATTTCTCGACCGCGTAATCCTTGCCGGCCTGGGCATCGGCATAGGTCAGGGAGACCTCGTCCAGTTCGACGCCGGCGATATCGAGCCCGGCGAGGCTGCCCTGCTCCTGGTCCGGCCCGGCCTCGGCGGCGCGCTTCTGCTGCCAGGCCTGCAGATCGGCCCAGTTGCTCTGGCCATCGCCATTCACCGCCAGCATCGCCCGGACCCCGCTCAGCTTCACCGCGCTGGCCTCGACCTGCCGGTCACGCAGCAGGGGCATCAGCTTCACCCCGACATCGGCCGACTGCACCCGCAGCATAGGCTCGGCACCGAAGCCGGGGGCATTGCCGAGCGCGGCGTCGGTGATCTCCACCCGCAACCAGGGGAACACGCTCAGGCGAATCTCGCCGACGGTGAATTCGCGACCGGTCTCGCGCTTCACCGCCTCGCCGAGCTTGCCGCGGAAGTCGTTGGGGTCGAACAGGAAGGGCAGCACGACGATGGCGGCCGCGAGCAGGAGCAGCAGCACGCCGAACAGGGCAAGGATGAGCTTGAGCGGCTTGGCCATCGGGTCGATTCCAGCGGAACACGGGGCGGGAGCGGCGAGTGTAGCCGCGCTCCCTGAATCTGGACCGTCGCCACGCGGGCGGGTTCCGGCGGGCGCCGGCGATTCCGGCCCAGCGCGCGGTCACCAGCAAAAAAAAAGCGGCGCCCGAAGGCGCCGCTGGGTGTAGCCAAAACCGCGGGGCTAGCGACGGCGGCGGCGCGCCAGCAGCAGCAGCGGCAACAACGCCAGACCGAAGGCACCGCCGAAGCGACCGTCATCGGTCGTGCCGCCACCGGAGCCAGCGGGGCTGACCGTGATCGGCCGCTGCGCGACATCGCCGCTCTCCAGCCCGCGCGAGTCCTTGACCGACAGGGTGGCGATATAGCCGCGCGGCTGGCTGTAGTTGTGGTTGAGCGTCACCGGCAGGCTGGTCACCGGCTGGTCCTTGAGCATCTCGCCATCCCCGAAGTCGATGGAATAGCTGGCGATGCTGTCGCCGGCATCGGCGTCGGTGCCATTGATGGTGAAGCGGACCATCAGCGGCGCGGCACCACTGGTCGGGGTGGCGCCGAGGATCGCCACCGGCGAGATGTTGGGCAGCACCGCGCAGGCATTGGGGCTGACCAGGGTCACCCGGCCGGCGCGCGCCAGGCCATCCGGCATGGCATCGACCACATCGCCCGCACCGGCACCGCCGGCACCGATCAGCTGCATGGAGCCGGAGTTGAAGTCGGAGTAGATCTCGCCGACCGCGCCGGTGCCGCCGATGTCGCTGGCCTTGACCACGAAGGTGATGATGCCGTCGGCGGTGTAGTTGCTGTCCGCCTCGATGGGACCTTCGGCATCCACGAAGCGGCCGTCGGTGACGCTGCCATCGGCGTTGGAGCCGACCGTGTAGGAGAAGAAGCGCGGCGTGACCTCGTCGGTGGACATGCGCACGCCCCGCAGGATGCCGTCCGGCGCCTTGAAGCTCACGAACCAGTCGGTGTTAGGCGGCAGCGGCGCGGCCAGGGCGGCCACTTTCAGCGAGAACACCAGCTTGGCGACGCCGTCGGTGACGATGGGCTGTGCCACCTGCAGCAGCAGCACGTCGTTGTAGTCACCGGCGGCGTCCGGCACCAGCGCGGTGTCGAAATCGCCGCTGGCATCACTGAACAGCGACAACCCCGGGATCACGCAGAGGCTCTCGACGATCTCCGCCACCACCGGCAGCTCGATCTTGTTGCTGGCGACGCCCTCGCCGGAAGCGTTCACGGCGGTGACCGTGTAGTAGTACTTCGCGACATTCGGATCGGCGCTGTTGTCGACATAGCTGGCCTTGGGGCCGGCGTCGCCGATGAACACCCCGGCCTCGGTCGGCGAGGTACTGCGGAACACGCGGTAGTTGGCGATGGCGGCACCGCCATGATCCGGCTCGCGCCAGGTCAAGGTCGAGGCGCGCTGGCTGCGGGTACCGGCAAGGCAGGCATTGGCCGGCGCATGCGGCTCGATCTGGTCGAACTCGGCGCGCAGGCCCTTGCCGCCGGTCTGGCGGGCCATGGTCATGCGCGCGGTGAAGCTCTGCGGGTTCAGCAGCGGCGCCTTGGCGCAGTCGCGCACGCAGCCGTCGTCGTAGCCGTAGATGAAGCGGCCCTGCTCGTCGGCGGTGACTTCGTTGAAGTCCAGCAGGTTGCGGTTGGGGTTGCTGCCACCGGACTGCCAGACACCGCCCAGGCCCTGCACCGGATCCTTGGGGGTGATGTTGACCGTGGTCCAGGTCTTGCCGCCGTCGTAGGTGTGCGCGACGAACTGGTACCAGAGACCGGGGAAGTCGAGCGACTCGATGTTGCCCTGGCGGTCGGTGCCCATGAAGCCGCAGGCGGCGCGGCCGCTGCTGCCTCCCCAGGCTTCCGGGAAGGCGGAGTTCTTGATGCCATGGGCGACGCCGAGGTCGGTGTCGTCGGTCCAGGTGGTGCCGCGGTCGCGGCTGGTGGTGACCCGAATATGGCCGTCGCCATTGGTGTAACAGAAGTAGGCGGTGCTGTCGTCGTCGAGCGCGATCGAGGGATCGCTGCCGCCGCCGCCCAGGGTGTTGGGCACGACGAAGTCATCCCAGTTGACGCCAGCGTCGGTGCTGATGGCATAGCCGGTGCCGGTGCCGCAGTTGGCGACCGGCAGCCAGACGGTGCCATCCAGCGCCACCCGCACATGTCCGTGCAGGCCGCCGCAAACGCTGCCGTCGTAGGCCAGCGCGGTGATCGGATAGGTGATGCCGCCGTCGTCGCTGCGGACACAACCGGCCGGGCCGGCGATGGCCTGCGAGCAGAAGTACACCGCGTTCTCGTGCAGCGGGTGCGGCAGCAGGAAGCTGGCCGGATAGGGGCCAGAGCCGATGGTCTGGTGATCGGCGCCGGCAAGGCCGCCGGCACCGGCCTCGACCCAGAGCTCGCCGTCGTCATCGGTGAAGGCGTAGGAGACATTGGGGCCGACCGTGAGGTTGGAGGCCCAGGTACGGCCGGAAATCGCGTCGGTGTAGAGAATCGGGTCCGCCACCGGCTGCGGGCCGCTGGTGGCCAGCGGGGTCACGTCTTCCCAGACCGCGTCGCAGGCTTCTGGCAGTGGCTCCGGCAGGCGCTCGGGCGTGGTCACCCGGTACACCGAGCCATTGCCGAAGCACATGAACATGACCTTGAAGGTCTTGGGATTGAAGCCGATATTGCACTCGCCGTTGCCGGACTCGGCGGTGACGCCGAAGGGCTCGTAGTTGCGGAAGCGCGCCACTCCCGGCCGCGCCGGATCGGCCTGACCAAAGTTGGGATCGGTTACCGCGCTGTCGGCACCGATCAGCTCGATGGTGGTGGTGATGGTCTCGCCGGTCGGCGTGTAGGGGACGATCTTGATGGTGTAGACGTTGTCGCCGTCCTTCAGCGGGAACAGGTTGGCGACTTCGGGGTTGCTGCCGCCGCCGCCGCGGTAAGGCGGCGCGGTGCCTCCCTCGGTGCTGTCGACACTGCCGTTGTAGACCCAGAGGTCGTAGTCGGAGGCACCGGTGCCGGTGTCGGTCCAGCCGGTGCTGACCTGCACCGAGTCGGCGTTGTGGGCGGCGACGTAGCCGGCGGGCAGCGAGATGGTCAGTTCGAAGCTGTCGCAGGCGGGTGCCGGCGTGCCGCAGGTAGGGCCGGAATCCAGCAGCGGCACCGGGGTCGGATTGGCCGAGGTAAAGGGCCCGGTCTCGTAGCTCACGGGGCCCGAAGTGGGCGTCAGCACGCCCTGGGCCGGAGTGGCGGCCTGGGCAACAGCGCCGGCCGAAGCGGCGAGCAGCACACACAGGCTTCGCAGGAAGCGCATTGATTTCATTGCCTTGATTCCGATGATCCGCACGATGAGGCGCACCGGACTGCCGGGCAGTCCGCGCCATGACCTGTAAAGGACGCAGCAGGCATGTTTCGGTTTACAAGGAATTCACAACCCGGTCGCCCGGGTGCCGGCCAGCGGTGGCAAGGCCGCGACGGCCGGCGCCCGGGATTCACGGCTTGGCAGTGCCATCCAGGGGCGCGAGCGCATCCGGCGTTAAACTGCGCGCCCTGCACCTGACCAACACTGCCATGCCCCCCGCCCAGCACGCCGGCAAGAACCCCAAGATCGGCATCGTCTCGCTCGGCTGCCCCAAGGCCCTGGTCGATTCCGAGCGCATCCTCACCCAGCTGCGCGCCGAGGGTTATGTGACCTCGCCCAGCTACGACGCCGCCGACGTGGTGATCGTCAACACCTGCGGCTTCATCGACAGCGCGGTGCAGGAGTCGCTCGATGCCATCGGCGAGGCCATGGCCGAGAACGGCAAGGTGATCGTCACCGGCTGCCTGGGCGCGAAAAAGGACGTAATCCTGGAACAGTACCCGGACGTGCTGTCGATCAGCGGCCCGCAGGACTACGCCTCGGTGATGACCGCCGTGCACAAGGCAGTGCCGCCCAGGCACGATCCGCGCTTCGACCTGCTGCCGGCACCCCGCAAGGGCAAGGGCGAGGACATCGGCGTCAAGCTGACGCCCAAGCACTACGCCTACCTGAAGATTTCCGAGGGCTGCAATCACAAGTGCAGCTTCTGCATCATCCCCTCGATGCGCGGCAAGCTGGCCTCGCGCAAGGTCGACGAGGTGCTGCGCGAGGCCGAGCGCCTGGCCAAGGCTGGCGTCAAGGAATTGCTGGTGATCTCGCAGGACACCAGCGCCTACGGCGCCGACCTCAAGTACGCCGGTGGTAGCTGGCGCGAGCAGGACTACCAGACTTCGATGCTGGACCTGTGCAAGGGCCTGTCGGAACTGGGCATCTGGGTGCGCCTGCACTATGTGTATCCGTACCCGCACGTGGACGAGATCATTCCGCTGATGGCAGAGCGCAAGATCCTTCCCTACCTCGACATCCCGTTCCAGCACGGCTCGCCGACGGTACTGAAGCGCATGAAACGCCCGGCCTTCGCCGAGAACACCCTGCGCCGGCTGGAAGCCTGGCGTGCGATCTGCCCGGACATCACCATCCGCAGCACCTTCATCGTCGGCTTCCCGGGCGAGACCGATGAGGAATTCGAGGAGCTGCTGAGCTGGCTCAAGGAAGCCAAGATCGACCGCGCCGGCTGCTTCATCTACTCGCCGGTCGAAGGCGCCACCGCCAACCTGCTGCCGAACGCAGTACCGCCCGAGGTCGCGCAGGCACGCCTGAAGAAATTCATGCAGACCCAGGCGCGCATCAGCAAGGCCAAGCTCAAGAAGAAGATCGGCACCGAGATCGAGGTGATGGTCGACGAGATCGACGAGGACGGCATCGTCATCGGCCGCTCATGGGCCGATGCGCCGGAGATCGACGGCAAGGTCTACCTGTCCGCCGACCGCCCGCTGAAACCCGGCCAGATCGTCCGCGCCCAGGTGGTGCAGGCCGACGCCCACGACCTGAACGCCGAAGTCATCTAGTCCTCGCGATGGCGGAGTTCCTGCGCGAGCGTAACGGCTACACGCTCAGCGACGACCCGGCGCGGCTGGATCTGGCCGTCATCCACGGCTTCCTGCGCGACAGCTATTGGGCGAACTCGCGCAGCGAGGCCACGCAGACGCGCGCCAACCAGAACTCGCTCTGCATCGGCCTCTATCGGGGCGCCGAGCAGGTCGGCTTCGCCCGCGTCATCAGCGACTACGCCAGCTTCGCCTACCTCTGTGATGTGTTCGTGCTGGAGGCCCATCGCGGTCGCGGCCTCGGCGACTGGCTGATCGCGGGCGTGCAGGCGCATCCGCGCCTGCAGGGCCTGCGCCGCTGGTCGCTGGCGACCCGCGATGCCCACGGTCTGTACGCACGCCACGGCTGGACTCCGCTGCCGACGCCCGAGATCTGGATGCAGAAGTTCGACGACCAGGCCAATCCGGCCTGAGACCCGGCCGGCGGCAGCGGGTGCCGCAGGGCACCCGCTGCCCTCAGGCTAGGACCGCGCCGGGCCGCGACCTCGGCGGACGGCGGCGGCGCTCAAGAGCAACGGCAGCAGCAGCAGCCCCAAGGCACCACCGAAACGCCCCGAGGCGGTCGCCGTCGGATCGCCCGCCGGCGGCTCGACCGGCGGCGTGCCGGTCGCGACCACCTCGATCATCTTCAGGTCGGTGTTGCTGCTGACCAGCCCGCGCGCGTCCTTGACCGTGAGCTTGGCGCCATAGACGCCGACCTGCTGGTAGACGTGCTCGATCTGGACA
>JAUYNO010000027.1 GCA_030696045.1 Stagnimonas sp.
GCCCATCGTTTCATGCTCGCGGCATCTGTTTGAACGGAGCGCAAGCGCAGTGAGTTATGCCGCGCGGGCCGCAAGACCGTCCAGCGCGGGGAATCCGGCATAGGTGCGAAGCACCGCAGCCGGACGTCGTAGCCATCGCGCTGCGGCCCAGCCGTGCGCGGCGTTGCCGCGAGGTCGTCGCGAGGTGGCCGCGCGGGACTCTTCAGGAAGCGGGACGACAAGTCACGCCGGCAGGCGCACCGTGAAAGTCGTCCCTTCGCCCAGGCGGCTCTGCACCTCGATGCCGCCGCCGTGCATCTCCACGGCGTTCTTCACGATCGCGAGGCCCAGGCCCGTGCCCTGGATGGCGCCGACGTTGCTCGCGCGGTGGAACGACTCGAACAGGTGCGCCAGTTCCGCTGGCGGGATGCCGATCCCCTGGTCCGCCACCTCGAACACGGTCGCATCGTCTTCGCGCCGCACCTTGAAGCCCACCTTCCCGCCGCCGGGCGAGTACTTCAGCGCATTCGACAGCAGGTTGCTGAAGATGTGGCGCAGCAGCTTTTCGTCATAGTGTCCCTGGCCCGTGCCTTCGCCGAACTCCGTCACCACCTCGCTGCGGCTGTCCGGCTGCTGCGCGCGGGCCTCGTCGATGACCTGCCGGCACAGGGGCACCAGTTCAACCTTCTGCGGCTGGAACTCCAGCATGCCGGCGTCGGCCTTGCCGAGCAGCAGCACCCTGTCGATCATCCGGGACATTCGCTGCACGCCCATGGCGATGCTGTCCAGCACCTCGACGCGATCGTGCCGGGGCAGCCGGTCGCCGTAGTGGCGCAGCAATTCCTCGGCCGACATGATGGCTGCCAGGGGCGTGCGGAACTCGTGGCTCGTCATCGCGACGAAGCGGCTGCGCAGCTCGTTCAGGGCCTTTTGCTGCTCCAGCGCCTCGCGGATCTCGGTTTCCGATTTCTTGCGCTCGGTGATGTCCAGGAACGTCCAGATCACGCCCGAGTCGGGGTCGTTCGGGCGCAGGCAGCTGCCGCCCATCTCCACCCAGAAGAGCTCGCCATTGCGGCGCTTGAGCTGCCGTTCGCACACGTAGGAGCCGGTCGCGATCAGCGCGGCCCGCGCTTCCTCGCCGAAGCGCCGCCATGACTCGTCGTCGGGATGGAGGTGCTCGGACGACTGCCCGATCAGCACCTGCCGCGGGTAGCCGAGCATCTGGGCGAACTTCTCGTTCACCCACTCATGGCGGCGCGCGACGGACAGGACGATGCCCACCAGCGCGCTGTTCAGGATCGCCTCGCGCTCCGAGTTGGTCTTCTGCAGCTGCTCTTCCAGCTCCTTGCGGTGCGTGATGTTCATGATCACCCATACCGTCCCCTGCCCCAGGTCACGCCGGCTCACGGCCTTGCCGGACAGCGACACCCAGATCCGGGTGCCGTCGGTGCGCCGCATCTGCAGCTCGGTTTCGTAGATATCGCCGCGCGCCACGCAGGCCGCCACCTCGCCGCCGATGCGCAGGTACTGCTCGCGCGACAGGTAGTACGGCTCCATCGAGAGATTGGCCTGTCCCCGCGCGCCGAAGATGTCGAGCATGGCCTTGTTGGCCCATCGGAAGCGCCCCTCGGGCGTGAGGAAGGCGATGCCGACGATCGAGCTCTCCAGGATGATTTCGCGCTCCTCCAGCACGAGCCGCAGCCGGTCCTGGGACTGGCTGAGCGCCTCGACCATCGCGTGCTCGGCGGCGATGCGGGCCCGCGCCTGTTCCTTGAACCGCCGCGCCACGTTGATGCGGTCGGCCAGCGCGAACGACAGCAGCACCATCTCCAGCGCCGAGCCGATCAGCAGCGCGTTGGACGTGAACGCGTTCGAAGGCAGCACCCCCGTGTTGTGCAAGGCCAGGGTCACCACGCCGATCAGCAGCACCGCCCAGGCGGTGAAGAAAGTCCGCGCGCCCGCGAACTCGCGGCGGACGCTGATGATGCCCACCGCCACCATGGTGAACACGCTGACGATCGCCAGCACCGTCACCATCCACGACGATACGGCATAGGGCAGCGCCAGCGCCGCCAGCACCGCCAGCGCCCATCCCGCGAGCTGGACGAGCAGGAACTTGTCGATGCCGGGCATCCGCGCCGGACTGGAGAGGAAGTGCCGCGCGAAAAACAGGCCGAACATCGCCGCCGCAGCCAGGCCCACCGGCGGCGAGACGCCGTTCCACCAGGTCCATTGCGGCCAGAGGTACTGCGCGCCCATGCCGGTGAGCGCCGCCTGGCCCAGGCCCATCGAGGCGACGAAGGCGACGTAGATCAGGTAGCCGACGTCGCGCACCGACGAGAACAGCAGCAGGTTGTACAGCAACAGCCCGACCAGCAGGCCGAAGTACAGGCTCAACGCCGCGTAGGTGGCCTGGTCGTGCCGCCACAACGCCGCCGGCCGCCACAGCTTCGCCGGTGCGGCCACCGTGCCGGCCGACTCGATCCGCAGGTAGAGCGTGGTGGCGCCTCCCGGGGAAAGGCGCACCGGGAGCACGTGGTTGCGATGCGCGACCGCCCGGCTCTCGAAGGGATAGGCGTCCCCCGCGAGCTGCCGCGCGTGGCCGCCCGCACCATCCGGCGCGTACAGCTCCAGCCGGTCGAGCGGCGGGTAGGCCACTTCCAGAAGCCAGTCCGGCGGCGTTCCGGCGGCCGGCTTCAGGTGGACGCGCAGCCAGATGGCGGAGCGGGTCAAGCCGAAGTTCGCGCCCGGCCCGGCCTGCGGCACCGGCCGGAACGCCGCCTGGGTTCCGGGCTTCAGGATGTCGTCCAGCTTCAGCCGGCCGCCCTCGTCCTCCAGGAAGGTGAACGCCCGCGTGAGCGCATAGCTGTCCCCGGGTCCCACGGCCACCTCACCGGCCGGCCCCTGCGCCCAGGCCGTCCCCAGCGCCAGCAGCAGGGCGAGGCACCAGCGGCGCATCATGCCGCCTCCACTTCGGGGCGGCGGGGGTTCGCGGACGGTTCGGGACACATGGCCGGATGACTATATCAACCCGTGTCGCGCCGTTACCGATTGCCCCGGAGCGCCGCCCGTGCCATCCTTGGCGAATGATCGTCGTCACCTGGAACATCCAATGGGGTCGCGGCGTGGACGGCCGCGTGGACCTGAAGCGCATGGTGGACACGGCCCGGCAGATGGGCGACTTCGACATCCTGTGCCTGCAGGAAGTCGCGGACAACTATCCCGGGCTCGCCGGCGCCGGCACCGACAACCAGTTCGCGCAGCTCGCGGCGCTGCTGCCGGGGTTCCACGCTACCGAGGGGGTCGCGGTCGAGCGCCACACCCCGGGGCTCGGGCGCCAGCGCTTCGGCAACATGATCCTCAGCCGCCTGGCGCCCTCGCAGGTGTTGCGGCACCAATTGCCCTGGCCGGCCGATCCCGCGAAACCCAGCATGCCGCGGATGGCGCTGGAGGCGGTGTTCGACGTGGACAACGGCCCGGTGCGCATCGTCACCACCCACCTGGAGTACTACGCGGCCCGCCAGCGCGCGGCGCAGGTCGAAGCCTTGCGGGCCCTGCAGGTCGAGGCCGCGGGGCACGCCTCGGGTGCCAAGCCCGCCAACCAGGCCGGGCGGCCGTTCGAGCCACGGGGGCGCGACGGCCGCGCCATCCTCTGCGGCGATTTCAATTGCGACGCGAAGGACCCGCCGATCGCCCGCCTGCAGGAGCCGCTGGGCAGCGCCCCCTCATGGACGGACGCGTGGACCATCGCAAATCCGGGACAGGCGAGACCGCACACCGTCGGCGTGTACGACTTCGCGCAGTGGCAAGGCCACGCCCACTGCTTCGATTTCTTCTTCGTGTCGCAGGATCTGGCGCAAGGGGTCAAGCGCGTCGAAATCGACGGCCTCACGCAGGCCTCCGACCATCAGCCCCTGCTCCTGGAGATCGACCTCACGCGATAGAGCAGGAACAGCACGATGCCGACGTTCAGCAGGTTCCAGCCGATGCCGTTGATGAAGGCGGCGCGGTAGGAGCCCGTGAGGTCGAACACGGCGCCGGACATCCACCCGCCCAGCGCCATGCCGAACAGCGTGGCCATCAGGACCGTTCCGACGCGCGCGCCCGCCTCCTTCGGCGAGAAGTGTTCGCGCACGATGAGCGCGTAGGCCGGCACGATGCCGCCCTGGAAGAGGCCGAAGAGGCCCGACACGACATAGAGCGAGACCAACCCGCCTGCGGGCAGGAACAGCAGCAGCGCGACGCCTTGCAGGATGGATCCGAGCAGCAAGGTGCGCAGCCCGCCGATCCGGTCCGAGATCCAGCCGGAGACCAGCCGGCTCACCACGCCCAGCCCCAGCATCAGGGACAGCATCTCGGCGCCCCGCGCGGCGCCGAAACCCAGGTCGCCGCAGTACGCCACGATATGAACCTGCGGCATCGACATCGCCACGCAGCACGACACACCCGCCACGCACAGCAGGGCCTGCACCGTCCCCGCGTTCATGCCCATCGGGCGGACCGCGGCAGGGGTGAAGCCACCGGCGGCGGGCGCGGCCGCGGCGGGCACGTGGATCGGCGGGCGCCGGCGCAGCACGAGCGCCAGCGGCAGCATCGCGGCGACGCAGAAAATGCCCATGCCGACGTAAGTCTGGCGCCAGCCGACGCTGTCGATGAAGTACTGCATCACCGGCGGCCACACCGCGCCGGCGGTGTAGTTGCCGCTCATGCAGATGGCCAGCGCGATGCCGCGACGGCGGTCGAACCATTGCGAGGTGTCGGCCACCAGCGGTGCGAACGTTGCCGAGGTCCCCAACAGGCCGATCAGCACGCCCTGGGCCGCGCAGAACAGCCAGAGGTTGGGCGCGAGGCCGGCTGCGATGAAGCCGGCGCCCAGCCCCAGCGCGCCGAGGCCCACGGGCACGATCACGCCGAAACGGTCCGCGAGGCGGCCCATGAGCACGCCGCCGAGGCCGAAGCCGATCATGGTGAGCGTGTACGGCAACGATGCGTCGGCGCGCGCCACGCCGAATTCCTCCTGGATGCGCGGCAACACCACCGTGACGGAATACATGCCCGAGCCGCCTATCGTCATCAGCACCAGCGACACCGCCAGGCGCATCCACGCGTAGGGCGATTCAATGTCTTCCTGGGAAGCCGCGGTGGCGCTCATTCTTTGATATCGGACAGGGATCGGCGATGCAGGGATCGGGTAGGTGCTTTCCACATTGGCGTGCGGGGACGGCTGCCTTATGGTGACGATGGCTTAATGTATCAGTGGAGACAAAGATGGTTACCTGCCGACAACTGACGCGAATCCTCTTGGGCGGGGTGGCGGCCGCCAGCATGCAAATGGCGCTCGCGGCCCCCATCGTCGTCGGGCAAGTCGGCCCGATGTCGGGCCTGGAAGCCAACCAGGGCCGCGCCTATGCGGCCGGCATGCAGTTGCTCTTTGGCAACGTCAACAAGGCAGGCGGCGTGAACGGGCACACCTTCACGCTATTGCGCAAGGACGACGGCGGGCGTCCCGAGGACACCGTGAGCGTTACGACCCAGATGATCGCGGAAGACAAGCCGATGGTGCTGGCGGGCTATTTCGGCAACCGGAACATCCGCGACCTGGTGGCCGCGGGCGTGCTCGAGAAGAACAGGATCGCCCTGGTGGGGTACCGCACGGCGGAGATCCGGCCCGAAACGCCGTTGCTGTACAACGTGCGCGCCACGCTGCGCGACGAGATCAACAAGCTCACCGAACACCTCGCCACCATCGGCATCACCCGCCTCGGGCTTTTCTACGAAGACGGTCCCGGCGCCGCGGCGCTCGTCGCCGCGGCCGAGGAAGCCGCGGGCAGGGCCCAGGCCAAGGTCATCGCCAAGGCCGCGTATCCCGCGGGCACCAACCAGGTCTCGCCCGCCATCGCCGCCTTCACCGCGAATCCGCCGCAGGCCATCATCATGGTGGCCACCGGCGCGGCCGTGGCCGGGTTCATCGAGCAGTACCGGGCCGGTGGCGGCGCCGCCCAGCTGTTCGCGCACTCGGGCGTCGATATCGAGCAGCTGTCCAAGCGCCTCGCCGAGGAACAGATGCAGGGCGTCGCCATCGCGCAGGTCACCCCCAGCCCGTACAAGATCGCGAGCCGGCTGGCCAAGGAATTCACGGATGCCGTCGCGAAGGCCGACAAGCTCGACGTGCCGGTGAGCTACTCGATGATGGAGGGCTACATCAACGCCAAGGTGATCGTGGAGGCCGTCCGCCGCCAGGGCGCGCGGCCCACGCGCGAAGGCATGGCGGCGGCGCTGGACGGCATCGACAACTACAACCTCGGCGGGTATGTCGTCGGGTTCAAGCCGGGCATACGCACCGGCTCGAAATTCGTCGAACTCTCCATCATCAGCGGCGCCGGCAAGATCCGCCAATAGCTGGGGGCGCGCCCCCATCCCATCGTCGCGCGATGGCAAACGACCCTTCCACCAGCGGGTACAGCGAATCCGCGCAAGCGCTGATCGCCCAGTACGAGAGCGTCGCGTTCGAGGATGTGCACGGGCCGGTGTTGCACCTCTACCCGCTAGCGCCGGCAAGCGTGCTGGACATCGGGGCGGGCACGGGCCGGGACGCCGCCGCGCTGGCGCGGCGCGGCCACGCCGTCACGGCCGTCGAACCGACGCCGGAGCTGGCGGCCTGGGGCCGCGCCAACCATCCCCGGTCGATCCGCTGGATCGACGACAGGCTGCCGCGGCTCGACGCGGTCCTCGCACTGGGGGAGCGATTCGATTTCATCCTGCTCACCGCCGTGTGGATGCACCTCGATACGGCGCAACAGCGCGAGGCGATGCGCACCATCGCGTCGCTGGCGGCGCCGGGGGGGCGCATTTCGATGACGCTGCGCCACGGCCCGGTGCCGGAGGGCAGGCGCATGTTCGATGTGACGGGTGACGACGTGTCGGCGCTCGCGGCGGGCTTCGGCCTGCAGGCACTGCACCACGCCGCCGCGTCGGACGCACAGAAGCGGCCGGACGTGAGCTGGACCTTCCTCGTGCTCGAAGCCATGACGGGCGGCCACCGGCACCAGCAGAGTCCGACCGGGCTTTAGTCCTGGCGCTGGTCAAGGACGCCGGGCGGCCCGCTCCGCGAATGTCCGCGGGCCTAAGCCTGCCACACCCCGTATCCCGCCCGGCGCAGCGCGATCCCCAGCTCCACCTCCATGCCGCGCGCCGCGTCGTAATTCATCGGGTTGTACCTGTCGTACAGGCCCGGCAACAGGCGCAGGCCGTAATCGCGCACGAAGCTGTTGGCCTGGATACCTGCCTTGTGCTTGTCGAATCGCACGTCCGGGTCCAGGCCGGTCATGCCGACGTACACGAACGGCTTGCCCAACCGGTAGTCCGGGTTGGCGCGCCGAAAACGCGCCACGTTCCAT
Source organism: Stagnimonas sp. (assembly GCA_030696045.1). Lineage (GTDB taxonomy): Bacteria > Pseudomonadota > Gammaproteobacteria > Nevskiales > Nevskiaceae > Stagnimonas. Next base: position 7,377 of record JAUYNO010000027.1, read on the forward strand.
ACGCCGTCCGACAGTTCGACGACATAGACGTGGTAGTGGGGCCGGCGCGCCATGGGCTACCGCACGCCGGCTTCATCCGGGCCCGCCGGGGTGCCCGCCAGTTCCCGCAATTGGCGGACCTGCCAGTCGAACCTGGGTTCGAAGGCCGACGGATCGGTGACGGCGTAGCCGGCGTAAGCGTAGACCGAGGCAAACGCCAGCCCGAACGCCAGGCACAGCGCCTCCTGCGGCGGTGAGGCGAGTTGGAGCTCGCGCGCGAGCCGTGAGAGATCCTCGTTCATGGCTGCTCCTCGAAACGGGCGGCGCCTGGAGTAACTATAACGGCGCGGCCGTCGGACTGCGCCGACAGGCGCGAAGGCCCCGGTCCCACGAACCGCCGGCGCACAGGCGCTTAAGGTGAACCCGACGTTCGGAAGGACCACGCATGCAGCAAGCCGCGCCCCGCCATTTCACGATGTTGCGGGGCTTCCATCTGGCCGATTTCTTCACGCTGGGCAACGCGGCCTGCGGGGTGGGCGCGGTCTTCTTCGCCATGCTGTACATGTCGAGCCAGCTGCCCTTCCACTTCTATGCGGCGGCGGCGCTGGCACCCGCGGCCTTCATCTTCGACGTCCTGGACGGGCGCATCGCCCGCGCGCGCCATGAGCACTCGGCGCTGGGGCGTGAGCTCGATTCCCTCTCCGACGTCATCTCGTTCGGGATGGCGCCTGCAGCGCTCGGCTTCGCGGCAGGCCTGCAGGGCGGCTGGGACGTGGCGGCGCTGATCTACTTCGTGTGCTGCGGCGTGAGCCGGCTGGCGCGCTACAACGTGACGGCCGAATCGCTGGCGGGCGACAGCGGCAAGGTCAGGTACTTCGAAGGCACGCCCATTCCCACGAGCGTGCTGATCACGGGCATCCTCGCCCTCGCCGCCGCGCTCGGCCGCGTGGGCGACGCCCTGTGGGGCGGCGCCTGGACCGTCGGCCCGTGGGAGCTGCATCCGCTGGTCCTGCTGTTCGTGCTCTCCGGCAGCCTGATGATCAGCAAGACGCTGCACATCCCGAAGCTGTAGCGAGAGCGAGGAGAAGAACAATGGTCATGACGATCACCGGCCCGGCCGGCGAGTTGTACGTGGACGACGCCGGCTCGGGCAGCGGCGTGCCGATCGTGTTCCTGCATTCCTATGCCGGCACCAGTGCGCACTGGAGGGCCCAGCTGGCCCACCTGCGCCCGCGCCGGCGCGCCGTCGCGATGGATTTGCGGGGCCACGGGCACTCGGACAAGCCGCCGGACGGCGACTACAGCGTGCCTGTCATCGGCGAGGACATCGCGGCCGTCGTCGATGCGCTGGAGCTGCGCCGCTTCGTGCTGGTGGGGCACAGCCTGGGCGGCGCCGCGGCGGCCGCGTACGTCGGCAAGCACCCGCAGCGCGTGGCCGGCCTGGTGCTGGCCGGGGCCCCCGGCAAGGCCGCGCCCGAAGAGGCGAAGCAGGTGCTGGCGTCGCTGCAAAGCGACTACGCCAAGACCATGGCCGGCTACTGGGCCTCGCTGCTGGCGGATGCGCAGCCGGAGGTGCGCGAGCGGCTCGACGCCGGCATGCACGCCGTGGGACGCGAAGCATCGATGGCCATCATCGGCGCGATCCTCGGGTACGACCCCCTGCCCGCGCTGTCCGCCTACGACGGGCCCAAGCTGATCATCGACACCCCGCATGGCGAAGGCCCGACGGCCCTGCACAACCAGCTGCCGGACATCAATCGAAAGGTGATCCCGGGCACGAGCCACTGGCCCCACATGGACAAGCCCCAGGAGTTCAACCGGTTGCTCGACGAGTTCCTGGCGTGGATCGCCTGACCGGCTAGGGCCCGCCCAGCGGCAGGTTAGGGCGTGCCGACGTAGCCTCGGCCCGTCGGCAGGTTGCCGGGCAGCAGCGTTTCCAGCTCGCAGGCATCGCTGAACAGCTCGTCCTCCACCTCGCCGCCTCGCCGCATGAGCCGCAGCTTCGCCCACGCGAACTTTGTGCTCTTGACGACCGAGCGCTTGCCGTCCGGGTGGTCGTAGTGCAGCGCCACCCAGGGCAGCGACGAGGGCGAGCCGCCGTCGATGTCGATCTCCAGCACGTGGGTGTCGTTGCCCAGCTCGGCGCGCCAGCCGTAATCATCCAGCCGTTGCACGGGCTGCCGCGCGGCGCGGCGCAGGCTATTGAAGTGATGCCACCGCCCACCCGTGTGCAGGCTGCCCATGCTCATGCGTGGCGTCACCACCAGGCCGCCCGCGACCTGCACCCTGGCGGTGAAGCCATCGAAGTACGCATTCTCGCGGCCACGGAACTGCGCGCAGTTGGCATAGGCGTAGGTGTGGGCGTGCGCGGTTCCCCAGTTGTGCCCGTTCATCCCGTGGAAGCTGCCGCTGAATGCGAGGTCGCCGGCCCAGACGCTGCCGTGGAAATCGACATGGCAATCGCGCGTGACGAGCTTCTTGGAGGGCCAGGGCAGCCGGTACATCGCGTCATGCGGGAAATGTTCGAGCGCCAGGCCGCTGCGCTGCACCTGCAGGTCCCATCGCGCCTGACCGCCCTCTCCTGCCATGTGGCCGGCCAGGTAGCCGCGGCCGATCTGCACCGCGGAACGGTCCCTGAGCTCGAGCGCGACGTGCTCCCAGTCCCTGGCGATCTGCGACATCCGCTCGAAGCGCTCGCCGTCCAGCGTCTGCTGCGAATACACGACCGCCGTCTTGTTGGCGCCGCGATCGAGGAGGATGAGCGCGCCCTCCAGCCGGACGTCCTTGCCGCCCCGGTGGCGCAGCATGTTGTGCTTGAGCCAGAAAGCGTGGTTGCCGTCGGGACTGGTGCCGCGAAAGTAGAAGGATTCGTACAGCCCGCGCGCAGGCTGGGCCTGCATCCGGATGGCAGTGGAATCCAGCATGGGAACACTATAGGCATGCCAACGCCGTGCGCGTCAACCGGGAAAATGCGGCTGGGCGGGCAGAATGCGTCCATGCAACCCGCCGGCATGCCCTCCACGACAGCGCGGACGCAGCGGTTGTTCACCGCCCTGTGGCCCGCGCAGCCCCTGCGCGATGCCATCGCCAAATGGCAGGCCACCTGGGACTGGCCGCGCCAGGCCGCCCGCGTGCAGGCGCAGCGCCTCCACGCCACGCTGCACTTCCTGGGGGACGTGCCAGCGCACCGCGTGCCCGAGCTCGCGAAAACGCTCGCGGTGCCGTTCGAACCCTTCGACATGGAACTGGGCATCGGCGCCGTCTGGCCGAACGGCGTTGCCGTCGTCGAACCCCTGGCCGCCCCGCCGGCGCTGCTGCGGCTGCATGCCGCGCTGGGCGCCGTGCTCGCGCAAATGGAACTTCCGATGGACACGCGCCCCTATCGACCCCACGTCACGCTGGCGCGCCGCGCCCACGGCGCGAAGGTGCCCGGCCAGGGCCCGGCGCTGCGCTGGCGGGTCGATGACGGTTATGTGCTGGTGCGATCATTGCCGGGCGGCGCCGGCTATGAGGTGCTCGAGCGCTTCGGCTGAGGCGCCGCCTCGCGGATCAACGCAGGTGCGAGCGGACCCAGCGCACGATGTCGGCGGCGCCCATCGCGCCCGGCTGGCGCGCCACCTCGCGGCCGCCCACGAACAAGGCCAGCGTCGGGATGCTGCGGATGTTGAAGCGCGCCCCGAGCGCCTGCGCCTCGTCGGTGTTCACCTTGGCCAGTCGCACGTGGGGCTCGAGCTCGGCCGCCGCCTGCTCGAAGGCAGGCGCCATCTGGCGGCACGGTCCGCACCACGGGGCCCAGAAATCCACCAGCACCGGAATCTGGTTGCGCCCGACGTGGCGCTCGAAGGCCGCCTCGTCGAGCGCCGCTGAATGGCCCGTGAACAGCGCCTTGTGGCAGCTGCCGCAGTCGGGCGCCTTGTCCATGTCGGCCTGCCGCACACGATTGGTGGTGTGGCAGTGGGGGCAGACGATGTGCAGTGCTTCGCCGGTGGTCATACCCCGGACTTGGGGGCCGGCATTTCGAATGCAAGACCCCCCGGGAGGCGCGGGACCCGGGTTTCAGGGCCGGAGCGGCGGCTTGTCCTTGGGCGGGTCGGTCAGCGCGGCGGGGCCGGACAGGGCGGCGTCGCGGATGGCATAGAGCGCCTGCAGGTCGGTGGCCAGTTCGTCGGCATCCTGCGCGGGCGGCTGCGTATCCTGCGGCGGTTGCGTGTCGTCGTCCCACCCGTCGGCGCCCGCCAGCATGCCCGGCGCGGCGGCGCCCGTGCCATCGAACTGCCACGCCAGGCTGAAGAGCCACTTGCGCGGGTGCACTTCGAATTTTTCCAGCTCCTGCCAGAAGGTGTCCTGGAACGCATGGACGTGGGTCAGGAGCTGTTCATCCCCCTGCCTCACGATGAACTGCACATGCATGCCGGCCTGGTGCTTGCGCGTGACGACGGAAAGGATGCGGCAATCCATCCAGTCCGACGGGATGCCGTGCTTGCGCATGGTGTCGCGCAGCACCACCCGGACCAGTTCGCGCCGCGGCGCGTTCTCGGAGCTCGATCGCTGGGCGATCGTTTCGCTCTCGTGGAATTGCGAGGATGCGCCACCGCGCCGGGGCGCGCCGGAGCCACGGCCGAGAAGTTTTTTCAACAGTCCCATCCGGGTCATTATGACAACGCCCCGATGGAGCTGCCCTGGAAGTCCGCGCGGCAGACGCTGCGCAAGCGCCTAGTCCTTCAGCAGGAAGAGCATGCGCGTGCCCGCGAGTTCGAGCACGTCGTGGCTGGACAACAGCACGGCCTGCTGGCCGATCGGGTCGCCGTTCAGCGACGGCGTGGCGTCGCCGTCCAGGTGGGCCACGTAGTAGCCGTCGCGCCGGTGCGATACCGCCACGACGGACACGCCCGGCTTGCCGAAGGTGGTCACGGCCTTCACGACCGGCATCTCGAGCCCCTCGGACGAGCCGTTGAGGACCTGGAAGATCGCGTGCGGCAGGCGGGCCGGCTGCCCGCTCGCATCGAGCTTCATCGCGGCGGTTTCCGAGAACCCGCTCGGCCGCTCGGAGGCCGAGAGGTACTGGATGCGGAAGTTGCCGATGGAGATCACCTCGCCGTCATGCAGCCGCTGGCGCTTGACCATCTGCCCGTTGATGTAGGTGCCGTTGGTGCTGTGCAGGTCCTCGATGTACACGTCCGCCAGGCCCTTGAGCTCGAACACGCAGTGGTGGCCGCTCACGACCATGTTGTCGAAGACGATGTCGTTGTCCGGGTTTCGGCCGAGTGTCGTGCGGTCCTTCTGCAGGTACACGTGCTTGATCTCGACGCCTTCGACCGACGCGATGAGTTGCGGCATGGAAGCCTCCGGAATGCCTGGACGGGGGGCTGGCTGCGCACAAAGGCGCCGTCGCATGGTAGTCCCAGCGGGACAGTACGGCAAGGCGCTTTATTTCGCCGCCACCGAGGAGGCCGCCTGGCGCAACGCCGGGTACGGGTTGATCGCGTCGCCCTTCCACCACTGCTTGAGCGGACCCAGGCGGAACACCGCGAAGTGAAGGTGCGGCGCGTCGGGCGACGCGTTGCCGGTGGTGCCCACGTAGCCGATCACGTCCCCGCGGCGCAGGGGCATGCCTTCCTTCAGGCCTGGTGCATAGCGATCGAGGTGCGCGTAGTAGTACGCCAGCCTGCCCGCGGGGTCGAAGTGGTAGATGGTGAGGCCGCCGGGCACGCTGGTGAACAGCTTGGCCACCTTGCCGTCGTCCACCGCATGGACGGGCGTACCCCTGGGCGCCAGGATGTCGATGGCTTCGTGCCGGTGGCCGGGGCGACCCTGTTCGAACGTATCCACCAGCTGCTCGGAGCGCACGCCGGCCACGGGGATGACGAGCGGACGTTGCGCAAGCAGGGCCGCGCCGTCGGCCGCGGGCGGTGCGATGCCGGGTATCGGCAGCGCGAAGGCCAGGACGCCGGCCAGCGACACGGACCCGGCGGCCAGCCACTGGAACACGCCGCGTTTCACCCGGTCACTCCTGCACTTCGACGGCCATGCCCGGGTCGGCGAGCGCCGCCAGCCGCAACACGTCCCAATTGGTCAGCCGCACGCAACCATTGGTTTCCACCCGTGCCATCCTGGACGGCTCGTTGGTGCCGTGGATGCCCCAATGCGGCTTCGACAGGCCCAGCCACATCACGCCCACCGGGCTGTTCGGTCCCGGCGGCAGCTGCACCTTGGTATCGGTGGGCTTGGCGGTGCGCAGCAGCTGCGGGTCGTAGCTGAAGTTCGGGTCCTTGCGTTCGCTGGTGATCTTCATCCGCCCGATCGGCAGGGGATCCTGCGGGCCGCCGAAGCTCACCGGGAAGCCCGCGAGCACCTTGTCGCCCTCGCCCACCACGTAAAGCATCTTGTCGGACTTGTCGATGCGCAGCAGCGTCGCCTTGGCCGCCGGTTCGCCCGGGCGCGCGACGTCGGCAACGGTGAGCTGCGCCCCGGCCACGATGGGCTTGCCGCGATTGAGCTCAGCCAGCAGCCTGGGGCTCATGTGGAATCGCTCGGCCAGCGCTTCCTGCACCGACTCGTAGCCCAGCGCCGGCAGCCGGGCCTGGTCCATCGCATCCTCGGGCAGCTTGGCGAACGGCCCGGCCATGTCCGCATCGGTCACGGTGTAGGTGGAGAGCGCCGGCGGCTGGCCCTCCTGCAGCGCGGCCCAGGTCGCGGAGTCGATCGTCCCGGTGGCGGGCAGCCCGCGCGCGAGCTGGAATGCAGCCACCGCATGGTGGGTGTTGCGGCTGTAGATGCCGTCGATCTCTCCCGGGGAAAACCACTGGCGGTCCAGCAGCACCTGGGCTCGCACCACGTTCGCGCCGCGCGCTCCCGTGGCCAGCGGTGCATCGGGCTGCGCCGGAGCCGCCGAAACCGCGCCAACGATGATGGCGAGCGCAGGCGCCATGCCCCAGCGCCGCAAAATATGACGAAATACCATTCAGTTCTCCCAAGGACTGCTCCACCGTAACCCGGCAGTGGCAGGCGCCCGTGTCGGCTGGAACCGCCGGCCTGGGTCATCCTTGTCCGATGGCGCGCGCACGCGATACGGCAACGCAGTCCACAATGGGCGTGCTAAGAGGACCCATCCCATGAGCGAGCCCCTGTCATCCGCCGCGAAGGCCGCCGCCTTTCTCGGCGACAAGATCCTGGCCGTCGCCGTCGTGGCCGCGGTCGCCGTTGGCGCGTACATGGCGAGCAGCGCCGCGGCGGAAAAAGCCGTGCAGCTGCCGGCGCCCGCATTCGACCTGCCCGCCGGCGACGGTCCACGCACGGCGGTGTTCGCGGGTGGATGCTTCTGGGGCGTCCAGGCCGTGTTCCAGCACACCAAAGGCGTGCTGGGCGCCGTATCCGGCTACGCGGGGGACACGAAGGAAACGGCGAATTACGAGGCGGTGACGAGCGGCACGACCGGCCACGCCGAGTCGGTCCAGGTCACCTACGACCCGAAGCAGGTCTCCTACGGCAAGCTCCTGCAGATCTACTTCTCGGTGGCGCACGACCCGACCCAGCTCGACCGGCAGGGCCCGGATGCGGGGCCGCAATACCGGTCGGCCCTCTTCCATGCGGACGAAGGGCAGAAGCAGGTCGCGCAGCGCTACATCGCGCAACTCGAGGCGGCCCGCGCCTTTCCCAAGCAGATCGTGACGCAGCTGGCGCCGCTTGCGGCCTTCTACCCGGCGGAGGGCTACCACCAGGATTACGCGACGCGCAATCCGCACTCGGCCTACATCATCGCCTTCGACCGCCCTAAGATCGATAACCTCCGGAAGCTCATGCCCGAGGTCTTTCGCGAGCAGCCGGTGCTGGTCGCGGACCGCAAGAGTTAGGGAGACAAACACGCCTAAGCACGCCTGGCCTAATCCTCGCGGCAAAGCTGCACGTGGGCGGGCTGCGGCGCGATGGCTACGGCGTCCGGCCGACGGCTGCTTTCGCAGCCTTTGCCGGATTCCTTGCGCCGGATGACCCCGCGACCCGCGCGAAACAACTCGCCTTCGCTCTGCTGCGGCTCAAACAAGTTTCGCGAGTCAGAAACGTACGCCCGGCTCGATCCGCGTGCTTCGCCCGCTCTCGTAACCGGGCTGGGTCGCGGTCTCACCCGCCGCAAGCGCCTGTGCTTCATTCGCGCCGCAGCCCGCCCACGCACAGCTTTGCAGAGACAGGGTTGGCGCACCACCGGTGGCGGGCCACTACCTCGCCACAACGGCGCGCCCGGCCGGGCGCGCCGTTGCCGCGGACACGTAGCTGTTTTGACGTTTCTAGATATAGCCCACCGGCTGCGGCACATGCCGCATGTGCAGGGACAGGCCCAGCGCGGCCATGTGGTCGCCGTTGCGCCCGAGGATGGTGGCGCACAGCGGCAGGAACTGCTCTTCCTCGAAACGGGCGTGGGCCGTGTAGGCGCGCACCAGCTCCTCCACCACGGCGTTGTCGATGTCCACGGACTTGCCGCGGGCGCCGGCATTCACGGCCGGCTCGATGCGCTTCCACAGCGCCTCCAGGGTCCGGTGTTCGGCCGTGAGCCGGTCGACCAGGCCCTGAACACGCAGCTGCTCCTCGCCCCGCTGGGCGCTGCGCAAGACGGCGGGAAACAGCTCACTCTCCTCCTCCGCGTGATGCTCGAACACGGCGTGCTTGAAGATCACCAGGCTGTCTTCGGCAACGCTGCGCGCGCGCGCGGCGGCAGCCATCAACGCCGGCAACTCGGCCAACCCCTGCAGCTGGGCCAGGATGCCCGCGTGGCACTGCGAAAAGGCGTTCAGCGGTTCACCGGCATCGGCCGGGACGGGGGTGGAGGGGAAGATGTTCATGGTGCCTGACTCGATAACGTTAGCCCCAATGTAGTGGTGGCCGACTGCACCCGGCTTGACGAAGGTCAAGCGGCCCGGACCGGGCGGGCGGCACGATCAGTCCTGAAGAACTACTGCTCCACAACGAGGAAAAACATGTTCAAGCACATCCTGTTGGGCACCGACGGCTCCGCCGCGTCCGAGAACGCCGCCAACCTCGCCGTCGGCCTCGCACGCCAGCACGGCGCCAAGCTCACCGCGCTGTATGTCGTCGATCCCTACCCCTACCTGGGCATCGGCGAAACCAATCCGCTGGGCTTCCAGGCTTACATGGCCGCGGCGCAGCAGCACGGGGCCCAAGCCCATGCGAAGGTGGCTTCGCTGTGCGCGGCCGCCGAACCCCAGGTGCACTTCGAGGCCCGGCTGGGCGAGGACGTCACGGCCGCGCGCGGCATCGTGCAGATGGCGCAGGACGAAGGCGCGGACCTGGTCGTGGTCGGCTCGCATGGCCGCGCCGGCGTGGCGCGCCTGGTGCTCGGCAGCGTCGCCGCGAAGGTGGTGGCGCAGTCGCCGGTTCCGGTGCTGGTCGCCCGGTAACTTAAGCCGCGAACCACACTGCCTGGACATGCAAGGTGTCCAGGTACTCGCGCACGGCGGCGATCTTCCCGCCCTGCACGGTGATGCGGAAGTGGTACTCCTGGTTGTAGGTCCGGCCGTTCCTGAGCCGGCCCAGCGACTCCACCTCCATCGCCACCTGGTCGCCTTCGGCGATCGCGCCCTTCACGGTCATCTTCAGCGGCCCTTCCAGTTGGCTTTCCATCGCGTGGAAGAGCTTGGCGATCTGCGCCTTGGTGCGCGTGCCCACCACCGGCAGCTGGCCGGGCTTGCCCGGCAGCCACCAGGTGGCGTCGTCGGCCATCAGGTCCAGCACGCCGGGAACGTCGCCGGCGGAAAATCGCTCGAAGAGCCGCGTGCAAACGTCCTTGTTGGCCTGGGTGTCGCTCATCGGTCGGTTCCTTGCCTGGAAGTGAAAAGTCCCTATTGGGCAACCTGGAGTGCGCTCGAAGTCAAGCACGGCCGCGACGCCCGGGCAATACTCGGGTGATGATTCCCTTCTCCGTCCTCGACCTGTCCCCCATCACCGAAGGCGGCGACGCCTCGCAGTCGTTTCGCAACACGCTCGACCTGGCGCAGCATGCCGAGCGCTGGGGTTTCAACCGCTACTGGCTCGCGGAGCACCACGGCATGCCGGGCATCGCCAGCGCCGCCACATCCATCTTGATCGGCCACGTCGCCGGCGGCACGACGACGATCCGTGTCGGCGCCGGCGGCATCATGCTGCCCAACCATTCGCCGCTCGTGATCGCCGAGCAATTCGGCACGCTCGAGGCGCTCTATCCCGGGCGGATCGACCTGGGGCTGGGGCGTGCGCCCGGCTCCGACCAGGCGACGGCCCGCGCCCTGCGCCGCAACCTGATGTCGGACGCGGACGAGTTCCCGCGCGACGTGGTGGAACTGATGGATCTCATGTCCGACGCGCCGCGCCAGACCATCCGCGCGGTGCCGGGCACGGGCGCCAAGGTGCCGGTGTGGATCCTCGGCTCCAGCCTGTTCGGCGCACAGCTGGCGGCGATGCTCGGCCTGCCCTATGCTTTCGCGTCGCACTTCGCTCCGCAGCAACTGATGCAGGCGCTCGAGGTGTACCGCGCCAACTTCAAGCCTTCGGCTCAGCTGGCCAGGCCTTACGTGATGCTGGGCTTCAACGTCTTCGCGGCCGACACCGACGACGAGGCTCAGGTACGCGCGACGTCCATGCAGCAGTCGTTCGTCAACCTGCGCAGCGGCCGGCCGGGCCGCCTTCCGCCGCCGCTGCCCGGCTACCGCGAGAAGGCCGGTGCGGCCGAACGCGCACTGCTGGACAGCGTGCTCTCGTGCGCCGCGATCGGCTCGCCGGCAACCGTGCGCGCGGGCCTGGAAGCCTTCATCGACCGCACGGGCGCCGACGAGCTGATGATCACGTGCAACATGTTCGACCACGCGGCCCGGCTGCGTTCGTACGAGATCGCCTCCCAGCTGCGCGAGCAACTCGCGTAACGCCAGCCAACACGTCGCGCCGCCTTCAGCCTTTATGCTGCACTTTTTTTTATCCAAGGGGGAAGCATGCCGCCACGCCTGACCGCACAGGATTTCGACCAGGAGCTGCTCGTTCTTTTCGATGCCTACGTCCACGGCAGGCTGGACCGGCGCGGCTTTCTCGCGCAGGCGCAGAAGTTTGCCAAAGCGGGCGTGACGGCGGCGGGCCTGCTCGCTGCGCTCACCCCCAACTTCGCGGCGGGGCAGCAGGTGCCCCCGGCCGACCCCCGGCTCAAGACCGAACGGCCGTCTTATGCATCGCCGAGCGGCTCGGGCACGATGAAGGGCTACCTGGCGCGGCCCGCAAGCGCGGGCGCCAACAAGCTGCCATCGGTTTTGGTGATCCACGAGAACCGCGGCCTCAACCCGCACATCGAGGACATCGCACGCCGGCTGGCGCTCGACGGCTTCATGGCCTTCGCGCCCGACGCGCTCACGCCCGTGGGCGGCTACCCGGGCGACGAGGACAAGGCGCGCTTGGCGTTCGGGACACTCGACCAGGCCAGGACCTTGCAGAATTTCCTGGCCGGCGCCGCCTGGCTGAAGTCGCGCGCCGATTCCACCGGCAAGCTCGGCGCCGTGGGCTTCTGCTGGGGCGGTGGCATCGTGCACGTGCTGTCCACGCGCATGCCCGACCTTGCCGCGGGTGTTCCCTTCTATGGCAACGCGCCGGCGCCCGAGGATGCGGCCAAGGTCAAGGCGCCGCTGCTCGTTCAACTGGCCGACGTCGACCACTGGGTGGACAACTCGTGGCAGGCCTACGAACCCGCGCTGAAGGCCGCCCGCGTGAAGTACACGGCCCACCGCTACCCCGGCACCCAGCACGGCTTCAACAACGACACCACGCCCCGCTACGATGCCGGCGCCGCGAAGCTGGCATGGGAGCGCACCGTGGCGTTCTTCAAGACCCACCTCGGGTGATGACGGCCACCACCGAACACGCGTCGCTGACGCAGCCGCCGGCCTCGCCCACCGCAACGCAGGCCGTCGTGGCCGGTTTGGTGGCGCTCGCCGTGGCGATGGGCATCGGCCGATTCGCGTTCACGCCGTTGCTGCCCATGATGCTGGCGGACGGCGTCGTGAACCTGGACGCGGCGAGCTGGCTGGCCAGCGCGAATTACCTGGGCTACCTGATCGGTGCGCTCCTGTGCACCTTCCAGCCGCTGCTGTGGCGCATGCTGCGCATCACGCAGCCGCCCAACGGCCCGGCGCTGGTGCGCGGCGGGCTGGCGGCGACGGCGGTGCTGACACTCGGCATGGCGCTGCCCGCCCCTTCGGCCTGGCCCGCGTTGCGGTTCGCGGCCGGCATTGCGAGCGCGCTGGTCTTCGTCTTCGCGTCGGGATGGTGCCTGGCGCAGCTCGCGCGCCTCGAACTGCCATCGATGGGCGCCCTCATCTACATCGGCCCGGGTGCGGGCATCGTGCTCAGCGGTCTCGCCGCCAGCCTCATGGTGGCGTGGCACGGGTCGGCGGCGCTGGGCTGGGGCGTGTTCGGCGTGCTGGCAGCGGCACTGAGCGCTTTCATCTGGCCGGTGTTCGCCTCCCAGGCGGCGCGGCCCGGCGGTTCGCCGGCCGCATCGAGCCAGGCTGCGGCAGCACCCGCCACGCTCGAGCGGCGCGGTGAAGTGCCGCTGCTCGCGGGCGCTTACGGCCTGGCCGGGTTCGGCTACATCATCACCGCCACCTTCCTGCCGGTGATCGCCCGCCAGTCGATGCCCGGTTCGCCGTGGCTCGACCTGTTCTGGCCGATCTTCGGCGTCGGCGTCATGACCGGCGCCGCGCTCGCATCGCGCGTGCGCGGCCCCGGTGACCAGCGGCTGCGCCTGGCGGCCTGCTACTTCGTGCAGGCGCTGGGCATCCTCGTGGGACTGTGGAGCCCGACGCCGGCGGGCTTCGCCATCGGAAGCCTGCTGCTCGGCCTGCCCTTCACCGCCATCACCTTCTTTGCGCTGCAGGAAGTACGCCGCCTGCGGCCCGCGTCGCCCTCGGGTCTGACGGGGCTGATCACGGCGCTCTACGGCCTGGGCCAGATCGTCGGCCCGCCGCTGGCGACGGCGCTGCTGGCGCGAAGCGCCGGCACGGGGCGTGGGTTTGCACCGTCACTCGAAATTGCCGCGGGTGCGTTGCTGCTCGGAGCGGTGGTGTTTGTTTCGATGTCGAGGGTGTATCCGGTGAACGTGCGTTAGCGTTGCGCGTCGCGCCGCGTCGCGTCAGGCGGCACGCGTTGGTTTTCGCGTCGCGTCAGGCGGTACCCGGCAGCGGCTCATACTGTGACGGTCGTCGCTATCGCGTCGACTCCGCTCCGCTACCCTCGGCCTGGGGCCGGCGCCGCACAACTCGCAGAGCGCCTAAGGCCGCTCTGCTCGGACAGGTGCGGCGAGAATGAAACGAAGCGCGCTGCGCGCGCCCGTCCCCAGGCCGAGCCGCTACGCCGCCACAGAAAT
>JAUYNO010000031.1 GCA_030696045.1 Stagnimonas sp.
TCCATCGAAGGCCTGTCGCCGGCCATCTCCATCGAGCAGAAGTCCACCAGCCACAACCCGCGCTCGACGGTCGGCACCGTCACCGAGATCCAGGACTACCTGCGCCTGCTCTACGCCCGGGTTGGCACCGCCCGCTGCCCGGACCACGGCGTGGCGCTGGAAGCCCAGAGCGTGGCGCAGATGGTCGACCACGTACTGGCGCTGCCGGAAAACTCGGCCTGGATGCTGCTGGCGCCGGTGGTGCGCGGCCGCAAGGGCGAGCACGCCGACTGGTTCGAACAGATGCGCGCCCAGGGCTTCGTGCGCGCGCGGGTCGATGGCAAGGTGCTGGAGCTGGACGAGACGCCGCTGCTCAACCGCAAGCTCAAGCACGACATCGAGATTGTGGTGGACCGCTTCAAGGTGCGGCCGGACCTGAAGCAGCGCATCACCGAATCGTTCGAGACGGCTTTGAGGCTCGCGGATGGACTGGTGTTGGTGGCGCCACACGGCCGGGAGACGGGAGATGGGAGACGGGAGACGGAGGCTGTGGACGCGTCTCCCGTCTCCCGTCTCTCGTCTCCCGGAGAAATCACCTTCAGCAACCGCATGGCCTGCCCGCACTGCGGCTACTCGGTGCCGGAGCTGGAGCCGCGGCTGTTCTCCTTCAACGCCCCGCACGGCGCCTGCCAGAGCTGCGACGGCCTGGGTTCGATGCAGGTGTTCGACCCGCAGCGGGTGGTGGTGGCCCCCGACCTGTCGCTGGCCGACGGCGCGATCAAGGGCTGGGATCGCAAGAATCCCTACTACTGGGCGCTGATCGAAAGCCTGGCGCGCCACTACCAGTTCGACGCCGCCAAGCCCTTCAACAAGCTCAGCGAGAAGCTGCGTGGGATCGTCCTGTTCGGCAGCGGCGAGGAGAAGCTGGAGTTCCAGTACCCGGATGCCAGCGGCAAGCGGGTGACCCGCTCGCACCGCTTCGAGGGCATCCTCAACAACCTCGAACGCCGCTACAAGGAAACCGAGTCGCTGGCGGTGAAAGAGGAACTGGCCAAGTACCTCTCCAACAAGCCCTGTCCCGACTGCGGCGGTGCCCGGCTCAACCGCATGGCGCGCAATGTCTTCGTCGCCGACGAGCCCATGCACACGCTGTGCGCGCTGTCGATCCGCGACGCCGAGACCTGGTTCCGGGAGCTGAAGCTGCCCGGCCACAAGGGCGAGATCGCCGAGAAGATTCTGAAGGAGATCGTCGCCCGCCTGGGCTTTCTCAACAACGTCGGCCTCGACTACCTGATGCTGGCCCGCAGCGCCGAGACGCTGTCGGGCGGCGAGGCCCAGCGCATCCGGCTCGCCAGCCAGATCGGCGCCGGCCTGGTCGGCGTCATGTACGTGCTCGACGAGCCCAGCATCGGCCTGCACCAGCGCGACAACGAGCGCCTGCTGAAAACCCTCTTCCACCTGCGCGACCTCGGCAACACCGTCATCGTGGTCGAGCACGACGAGGACGCCATCCGCCACGCCGACCACGTGGTCGATATCGGCCCCGGCGCCGGCGTGCACGGCGGCCGCATCATTGCCCAGGGCAAGCCGGCCGACATCGAGAACCACCCGGACTCGCTGACCGGCAAATACCTTTCGGGCGTCGAGAAGATCGCGGTGCCCAGCACGCGCAACGCGCCGGACCCGAAGAAGATGCTGCTGATCCAGGGCGCACGCGGCAACAACCTAAAGAACCTCAGCGCCGCGATTCCGACCGGCCTGATGACCTGTGTCACCGGCGTCTCCGGCTCCGGCAAGTCCACGCTCATCAACGACACCCTGATGAACTATGCGGCGCGCCATCTCAACGGCGCCGCCAGCCGCTGGGCCGAGTGCGATGCCATCACCGGGCTCGAACATCTCGACAAGCTGGTCGACATCGACCAGAGCCCCATCGGCCGTACGCCGCGCAGCAACCCGGCGACCTATACCGGCCTGTTCACGCCGATCCGCGAGCTGTTCTGCGAGGTGCCGGAAGCCCGCGCGCGCGGCTACGAGGCCGGGCGCTTCAGCTTCAACGTCAAAGGTGGCCGCTGCGAGACCTGCGAGGGCGATGGCCTGATCAAGGTCGAGATGCACTTCCTGCCCGATGTCTACGTCGTCTGCGATACCTGCAAGGGCCGCCGCTACAACCGCGAGACCCTGGAGATCCGGTACAAGGGCAAGGGCATCGACGAGGTGCTGGGCATGACCGTTGAGGCCGGCCTGGAATTCTTCAAGGCGGTGCCGGCGCTCAAGACCAAGCTGCAGACCCTGATGGACGTGGGCCTCAGCTACATCACCCTCGGGCAGAACGCGACCACGCTCTCGGGGGGCGAGGCGCAGCGCATCAAGCTGGCGAAGGAGCTATCGAAGCGCGACACCGGCCGCACGCTCTACATCCTCGACGAGCCCACCACCGGCCTGCACTTCCACGACGTCGCCCAGCTGCTCAAGGTGCTGGAGCGCCTGCGCGATGCCGGCAACACCGTGGTGGTGATCGAGCACAACCTCGATGTCATCAAGCGTGCCGACTGGATCCTCGACCTCGGCCCGGAAGGGGGCAATGGCGGCGGCGAGATGGTCGCCAGCGGCACGCCGGAGCAGATCGCCGCCAGCCCGCGCTCGCACACGGGGCGCTTCCTGAAAGCCATGCTGGGCTGAGGGAGCCGCCCCGGTCGGAGCCGCTCCCCGGCTCAGGTGGCCTGCAAGGCCACCACCAGCACGTCGCAATGGGTCTTGCCGACCACGCCCTTGTCGGTATGGCCGAACAGCGCGGCGAGCCCGCGATGGCGGTGGTGGCCGATGACGATGAGGTCGGCGCCGGCATCGTCGGCGGCATCACGGATGCTACTGCTGATCGGCCCGACCAGTATCTGCAGCTGGTCCGGAATCAGGCCGTGGCTGGCGCAGATCGGCAGCAGCAGTTTTCGCGACTGCTCACTCAATTCGACGCTGATGTTCGTTGGCACCACGCCGACATCGCCACCGAGGTCGGCGGCCACCGGCTCGACCACGTGCACGGCGCTCAGCGCGGCACTGAATTTCTCGGCCAGCTGCTTGCCATGGGCGAGCAGACGATGGGCCTCCTCGTCGGCTTCGAGGGCAACCAGGATGTGACGGTACAGGCTCATGGGCAGCTCCAGCGGGTTCAGGGCCCGCGCAGTCTGAGCCGGTCTGGTGCCGATGGAGTTGATCCAGGTCAACCGGCAGTAGGCCAGGGCGTGTTCCCAGTTAAATAGTCGCTGCGATCATTTAACTGGGAACGCGCCCTAGCGCTCAGGCGGTGGCTGCCGGCGCGGTGAGCGCTACCGCCAGCACGTCGCAGCGGGCCTTGCTGACCACGCCCTGGTCGGTGTGCGAGAACAAGGCCGCCAGCCCACGCTGCCGGTGATGGCCGATCAGGATCAGGTCGACGCCGAGGTCCTTGGCGGTGCCCAGGATGGTGTGGGTGATCGAGCCCAGCTCGATGCGCAGGCGTGCCGGCTCCAGGGCGGCGGCGGCACAGATCGGGCTCAGCCAGCGGCGGGCCTGCTCGATGCTTTCATTGCTGAGGTCCATGGGCATGACGCCGAGATCGCCATTGATGTTGAGCGGCATCGGCTCGACCACATGCAGCACGGTCAGCTCGGCGCCGAACTGCTGCGCCAGCTCGATGGCGCGCGCCAGCAGGCGGCGTGCTTCCTCGTCCGCTTCGACCGCGACCAGGATGTGACGGTAGGGCTTCATGACAGGCTCCCTCGGTTGGGGGCTCCCAGTCTGCGCTGCTTGGCCGTCGCCTGCATGAACCGCGTCGCGGAGGCGCGAACAAATCCCTGCCGCTCGCGGATCAATGGCTTGCCGAGGGTCCTGGCTGCCGGTGCTGCCAGAGCCAGGCGGCGAACAAGGCCGCCAGCAGCAGATCGCCAACCATCAGCCCGGTCCAGCGGGCGGAAGTCGAGCCGGCCAGCCAGAGCACGATGCCGAGGATGAAGGCCAGGGCCTTGCCGATGGCGCCCAGCGCCAGCACCGGGCGGTTGATCTCGACCTGCGCGGCCAGCCAGGCGTAGACGCCGCCAAACAGGGCGACGAACAGGGCCAGCAGGCTGGCATAGAGGATGGGCACCGACGCCGACGGCAGTCCGGCCAGTTGGCCAGCTGCCGAGTCCGGCACCAGCAGCAGGGCCGCGACGCCGAAGTTGGCCGCAGCGCCCAGGCCGAGGCCGAAGCGCAGGAGGCGCGTGGACGGCCAGGGCCCGCTCAAGCACAGCCTTCCGGCTTGTGCACGCGCGTGCTCGACGGCGGATATTTGGCGAGCAGGTGCGTCGGCCGTTTCGGCCGTGGCACCAGACCACCACCGCAGTTCGGGCAGGTGCCGGCGAGGCGTTCCGCGCAGGCGGCGCAGAAGGTGCATTCAAATGAGCAGATGCGCGCCTCCTCGGATTCCGGCGGCAGGTCCTTGTCGCAGCACTCGCAACCGGGGCGCAACTGGAGCATGGCTAGTACCGGCGGGGGCGGGCAGCCATTGTGCGAGCCCGGCGCCGATCGCGGTAGTCGCGGTCGTCAGCCCGGGATCGGGGCCGGTGCTAGCCGATCTGCAGCAGGACGACACCGAGGCCACCGAACAGCAGCAGGCTGGCGAGTGCGGAGAGCAGGATCTGGCGATTGGTCTTCATGGCGGGGGCTCCTCTGAGGGACGCTTCGAGAGTGGCCTTTACCCATGAGCTTGCGCTGAACCCTGTCTGGCTCGCGGCTGAACCGATTGGATGCCCTCAGACCTTGTGAAGAAATCGTAGCGAGCATGCCCAGTCGCAACGAATAGGAGCGCAGAAAGCGCAGCGCACTGAAGTGCGTGAGCATTTCGAGCACCGCATGAGGCGGCGAATGGGCAGCGCAGTAGATTTATTCACAAGGTCTCAATCGATCCAGCCGCGCTTCAGCAACTCCATCTTCACCATCAGCACGATGAAGCCCCAGATCGCCTTGACCTGCGACCACAGCGAGGGCTTCTCTTCGGCGCGCAGGCGGATGTAGTGGCGGATCGAATCCAGTTCCTCGTCGCTGAACTCATCGAACTTGGGCATGCCGCGCGCTTCCAGCGCGCCGCCCTGGACGATGGCCTTGAACGCCGGCGCGGCCAGCGGCACCGGCGAGGCGCGCAGGTCCGGCGCATAGCCGCCAGCGACCACGCCGGTGCCGTGGCAGATGGTGCAGGCCTTGCCGTAGAGCGGCTTGCCCTTGGCAGCTAGGTCGGCGTCGATGGTGAAGCTCGGGTCGTGCAATACCACGGTCTCGGCCGGCGGCGCCGAAGCGGGCAGGGCGGCCTTGCCGTCGAGCACATAGGTGAGCATGCGCCGCGCGTGGGCGCGGCCGACCCAGCCGTGCTGCGCCGACAGCGAGCCCAGCAGCATCTGGCCGCCGGCCCAGCCGGCGAGCACGGTGACGTACTGCTTGCCATCGATCTCGTAGGTCAGCGGCGGCGCCTGGGTGCCGACGCCCATCTGGGCGCTCCACAGCGCGGCACCGGTGTCGGCATCGTGGGCGACGAACTGGCCGTCGGCCTGGCCCTGGAACACCAGGCCGCCCCTCGTCACGATTACGCCGCCGGCGGTCGCGCCCGGGGTCGGCACCGACCAGGCCTTGGTCTGGGTCACCGGGTTCCAGGCCAGCAGCGAGCTGCTGCCGGCATTCTTCGGCACGTCGTCGAAGAAGCCGGCGATGCCGAGCGGACCGTCCTTGTCCATCTGCCAGGTGCGCGGGTCGATACCCTGGTCGTTGTAGTAGCCGGCCATCTCCTTGGCCGGGATGTAGACCAGCTTGCTGTCCGGGCTGTAGGCCATCGGCTGCCAGTTGTGCAGGCCGCCGGAGCCGGGCCAGGTCAGCGCCTCGCCGTTCTCGTAGCGCACGCCCTTCACCTCCACCGGCCGGCCGGTGGCCATGTCGACCTTCTCGGCCCAGGTGACCTTGCCGAGCTTCTCGGCCGAGATCAGCTTGCCGGTCTCGCGGTCGAGCACGTACATGAAACCGTTCTTGGGCGCATGCAGGATCACCTTGCGCGCCTTCCCCTCGATCTCGACGGTGGCCAGCACCATGTCCATGGTCGAGTTGAAGTCCCAGGTCTCGTTCGGCGTGGTCTGGTAGTGCCAGAGGTATTCGCCGGTGTCGGCGTCGAGCGCGACCACCGAGCACAGGTAAAGGTTGTCGCCGCCCTTGGGGTTGCGCAGCTTGGCGTTCCAGGGCGAGCCGTTGCCGGTGCCCAGGTAGACGCGGTTGAACTCGGGGTCGTAGGTCATCGCGTTCCAGACCGTGCCGCCGCCGCCGAACTTCCACCACTCGCCGCTCCAGGTCTTGGCGGCTGCCTCCATCGCCTGGTTCTCGAAGCCATCGGCGGGATTGCCCGGCACCACCCACCAGCGCCAGGCCTGCTCGCCGGTCTCGGCGTCGTAGGCGGTGACATAGCCGCGCACGTGCCCGAAGTCGGCGCCACCGTGGCCGATCAGCACCTTGCCGTTGAAGACGCGCGGCGCGCCGGTGATGTAGCGGTTGTCGCCGGGCTCGGTGGTGAGCTTCTCCCAGACCAGCGCGCCGGTCTTGGCGTCGAGCGCGAACAGGCGGCCGTCCTGCACGCCGGTGTAGACCTTGCCCTGCCAGTAGGCGAGGCCACGGCTGCCCCAGGCCATGCGCATTTTCTTGCTGTCGACCTTGGGGTCGTACTTCCAGAGCAGGGTGCCGGTCTTGGCATCGACGGCGTGCACCACGCTGTAGCCGACCGCGAAGTAGAGGACGCCATCAATGGCCAGCGGCTGGCTCGACACGTTCCAGACCTCGGGCAGTTCCAGCGACCAGGCCAGGCCGAGTCGGCCCACCGTCTGCTTGTTGATCTGTTCGAGGGTGCTGAAACGCTGTTCATCGAAATTCTTGCCCCACGCCGCCCAGTTGCGGCTGTCGCCCTGGTTGGCGAGCGCGGCGTTGTCGATCTCGGCGCCGGCCTGCTGGCTCAGACCGATGCCGAAGGCGAGCAGGGCAAGCGACAGGGCACGGCTCAGGCGTGCCGCGATGCGGGCAAGGTGCATGGATTCCCCTCCAGGATGTGCCCGCGAGTGTGCGCAAGGCGGCGCGAGACTCCTTCGGCCGAATGCAGTAGGCCTGTCAGCGCGTCCGGGGCCGCCTCGGATGGGGGCGGTCCTAGATCGCCGAGGCGCTTTCCGAAAAGCCGACCCTGGGGAAGGAACGGGTATCCACCAGTCCGCTCTCCAGCGCCTTTGCGACGGCCTCCCGGCCGCTGCCAACGCCGAGTTTCTCGGCCGCGCGGGCCAGGTAGTAGCGCACGGTTACCGGCTTGACTCCCAGCAGGGCGGCTACCTGTTGGGCGGTCATCGCCGAGGCGGTCATCTGCAGCGTCTGCAGCTCGGCGACGGTGAGTTTCGAACCCCCGGTCAAGGCCGATGAGGCCCCCCTTCGGGCAATGCGGGCGAGCGTGCGGTGTGCGATGGAGGCCAGCATCACCGACGCCGAGGCGGTGTGCTCCCAATCCCCGGCCTGCGGAGAAATCGGCTGGTTTCCACAGAAGCACAGCAGCAGCTGCGATCCATCCGGGCCGCTGTCCGCGCAGGAAAAGCCGAACTCCATGCCGCAGGCGATGCACTCCCGCTGCAAGGCAAGCTCCCTGTCGGTGCGGTACTTGCCATCCCAGCGGAACGCACCGGTGACGGTCAGGGCGTGCATCACGATGGGATCGAACTCGATGGCCCGCTGCTCGTCGAAGTAGCGCTGGAAGCGCTTCGGATAATCGGTGACCACCAGCTGCGTCGGCGGCGCAATCGACTTGCCGCTGCGAAACACCACGAAGAAGAACGACGCGCCGAAGACGCCCGCCGCCCGCTCCAGGCTGGCGCGCACCTGTTCGATCGACTGTGCCTGATCGAGCTGGAAGCACAGCTCCGCGGCTCTGTGCAGGATCATCGGCATGACTTTCGTTTCCTTGTGTGGCGCGCGGCATCGGCAACGGGGCCGCCGCCTGGCATCCGTTGTTCGACGGAACCTGTCCGCACGTCGGCCCGAACCCGCCACCACCGCGGTGGCTATCGGATTTGATAGTGCGCCACGCGCGACCGGCTGTTCAAATCCGGGCCGTCTGAATTCACCGGAAGCATCCAGGGCGCGCTGCCCGACCGCTCCGGGCCACACCCGAGTGCCAAACCTGTAGGGGGATATTTGATGCACGCATGCAAGCTGCTGGGCTTGGCCGCTGTCCTGAGCTTGTCTGCCTGTGGCGGTGGCGGTAGCACTGACGGCCCTGACACTGCAGGGACTCCGACGATCCTGGCGCCGACGCTGACCCTCAGCGCCAATCCGGCCACCGTCGCGTCGGGCGGCAGCTCGACCCTGACCTGGAATTCCGCCAACGCCAGCTCCTGCACGGCCAGCGGCGCCTGGAGCGGCAGCCAGAGTGTCAGCGGCTCGAAGGCGGTCAGCGCCCCCACCGTGCCCGGCGACTACACCTACACCCTGGCCTGCACCGGTGCGGGCGGCTCGATCAGCAAGAATGCCGTCGTGACCGTGGCCACGGGGCCCGCGCTGACCTTCAGTGCCAACCCGACCTCCGTGGCTTCAGGTGAGACCTCCACGCTGAGCTGGAATTCGGCCAACACCACTTCCTGCACGGCCAGCGGTGCCTGGAACGGCAGCCAGAGTGTCAGCGGTTCGAGGGCAGTCAGCGCCCCCACCGTGCCGGGCGATTACACCTACACCTTGGCCTGCACCGGTGCGGGCGGATCGGTCAGCAAGAATGCGGTCGTGACCGTGGTGGCCCCAGCGCCCACACTGACTCTAGGCGCCAACCCCAGCACCGTGGCCTCGGGTACCAGTTCCACACTGACCTGGAGCTCCTCCAACGCCACCGCCTGCACGGCCAGCGGCGCCTGGACCGGCAACCAGAATCCCAACGGATCGCAGGCGGTTATCCCCCCTGCCGCAGCGGGCAATTACACCTACACCCTGGCCTGCACCGGTGCGGGCGGCTCGGTTAGCAAAAGTGCCGTCGTTACCGTGGCTCCTGCGCCCACGCTGAACTTCGGCGCCAGCCCGGCCACTGTCACTTCGGGCGCCAGCTCCACCCTGAGCTGGAGTTCCGCCAACGCCAGCTCCTGCACGGCCAGCGGTTCCTGGAGCGGCAGCCAGGTGGTGAGCGGCTCGAAGTCCGTCACCCCGCCGGCGACGGCGGGCGACCACACCTACACCCTGGCCTGCACCGGCTCGGGTGGCTCGGTCAGCAAGAATGCCGTCGTGACCGTGGCTCCGGCGGTGGCGGCCGATCCCAACTCCTGCTACGACCCCGCGAATCCGTCCAACAAGCCCTCGACCGACCGCGTCGACGCGGCCGTCAAGAGTGGCGACCCCAGCGGCCTGCAGTCCGCCGCGGACCGGCCCACCCTGCTGGAGTGCGCGACCCGCAAGGCCACTGCACTGCGCGCCCGCCCGCAACAGGTGCTGGCCGAGGTCTACGGGAATGTGGATCTTTCGATCAACATTGGCAATTTCACCACCTCGATCAAATCAACCGGCCTCTCGGGAGCGATCCCCTACATTGTTTCCGACAAGGGGACCGGCATCGCGGCCATTGTCGAGCTTGCGGGCGACAGCAAAACCGGCCGTGGCATCGCCTATGGCGCCGACGTACTCAGCTGGATGTCCGGCACCTCGAAAGAGCAGCAGCACCTGCCGCTGTTCACCCGCGCCTTTACCTGGCTGCTGACTGGCAGCGCCAGCGGCACGCTGCCCGCGACCATCAAGTTCAGCCAAACGGCCTACAGCGCCAACTCGGTCAAGAACTTCGTGGCCCGTCTCCCTGGCAAGACAGCAACGGAAGTGGTCTGCGACATCACCGATCCCGCCAACACCTGCTGGCAGGGTCTCGACCTGCTGGTGTTCGGCGAAGGCGTGAAAGACAAGGGCGGCCTGGAAGACCTGGTGCGCACCTACCTGAAGGCCGGCAAGTCGGTGATCTACATGCACAACGACTGGAACATCAGCACTGGCGGCATTGCCCTGCTGGGCGGCATGGGCATGATGTCCGCCAATAGCGTCCCTGGTGATGGCCCCGGCAACTACTTCGAGTCGCCGGACGCTTACTCGGTGGCCAGCGGCCGCACTGCGGCCGACAGCCTCGCGCGCGCCGATCAGGTCAGCAGGCTGATCACGGCCCTGGATCTGCTCCAGCAGCCCAGCTACACCAAGGATTTTGCCGCCGACACCACGCCCGTCGATGGCATCAATCTGGCGCTCAACGAAATTGCAGGCCTTGAGGGCAGAGGCAAGAAACTCTTCGCGGTGGAGAACACCACTCTGTATCGCCTGTTGGTGCTGTGGGCTGACGAGATGCGCCCCGATATCAGCTACGGCAGTGCCCAGCTCAACCGCACGAACTATCCCGCCGACTTCCTGCGCGCCTATGCCTCCGATTCCTGGCTGGCCTACAACCGCAGCAAGACCACCACCAACCCGAACGGCCAGGGCGACTACATGCCCCAGGTCGCCCAGTCACTGACCGTCAGCACCGCTGATGAGACCCTGGTGCTGACCTTGCCGCAAGGCAGTGGCAAAACCGCGATCGGCCGTGGAGCCATTCCGGCCAAGGCCGTGGCGGTTACCGTGGTCGGGGTCAAGAACAAGGACGGCACCGCTGCCACCGGGGTCAATCTCGGCTTGCAGACCAGCTATATCCGCACCCGAGGCAATCCGCTCAAGGACAGCAACAACTACGCGCGTCCGCGCCAGCCGAATTCATGGTCCGTGTTGCTGCAGAGCGGGGTGGTCAATGACTTCATCTCGCCCGCCGGTGGCCCGCTGTTCCTGAACTACAGCGGCGCCACTGCCGGCCAGCAGGTCACCCTGAAGATCAAGGGCGTGGTCAGGTACGCGCACTTCGATTTTGCCAACGGCACGCCGCCGCAGGCTGAACTGGACGCGGCGATGGCCGCGCTGCAACGCCAGGACTATGGCTGGTCCACCTTCAAGTTCCGCGGTGGCGAGCTGCAGCAGACCGTTGCCACCGCACTCAAGAGCTTCAAGTTCGGAATGCCGGCGGGTCAGCTGAGGACGCCCCAGGACCTGGTCACCCAGCGTGTCGAGGGCATCCTGATGGACACCAATCACCTGGCGAATGGCTACAACGACATGGCCATGTCGGCCACTGTGTCGTCCCTGTGCACCGCCTTCAACTGGGATTGCAGCGGCAGCATGCACAACGCTCCGGGCGTCCAGCACTTCGTCAGCTGGCTTCCGGCCTGCGGCTCCGGCTGCTCGGGCCAGCCGATCGACAACGACAACTGGGCCATGGACATCGGCTGGGGCTGGCCCCACGAGCTGGGTCACAACACCGTGCAGCGCTGGATGAGCGTGGTGATCGATGGCAAGGGCTGCAGCACCGAGTGCGACAACAACACGCTGTCGAGCGCCCACATGCTGCGCCGCTACGCCGTTCTCGGCGAGGACGCCAGCGGAGCGAATACCGACCACGCCGCCCTGTACAAGATGATCCAGGACAATCGCGCGACCCTCATGATCGGCGAGCCCCTGCGTGCCGACATGCAGGCACGCCTGTGGGGTGGGCCGGAACAGCGGCCGATGCTGGCCATGTACTACCAGCTGGCCTTCCTCTACACCCAGGCCCGCCATGGACTGGCCCAGCCGAGCGCGGACACGACCATCGAGTTCCTCACCCTGCTGTCCAAGGGCGGCCACCTGGTGTCCAAGAGCTGGAGCGCCGCGGCGGCGGCCAGCTACGGCATGAGCCGCTATTCCAGCAACAGCATCCCCAACCACGAGCTGCTGTACGTGCTGGGTTCGCGGATCATCGGCCAGGACCTGCGCAACGTCTTCTCCATGTACGGCGTGCCGCTGTCGCAGACCGCGCTCGACTCGGTGGCCGACCTCGGAGGGGCCGTGGCGCCGCTGCGGTTCTACGCGCTGGCCGCCGGCAAGGCCAACCAGCTTGCCACTGGCCAATGGCTGTCGCTGCCGGCGCCGCCGGCCCAGGCCCCGGCCTATCCGTTCTGAGCAGCGAGGCGGCCCACCGACACGGTGACCCGGCTCCCGATCAAGCAGGCGGATCGACAGCCTGTGCGCGCGTCAGCGTCAGCAGGGTGATTTCCGACGGCGCGCCGAAGCGCAGCGGCGGTCCCCAGTAGCCGGTGCCACGGCTGGTATAGACCCAGAGCCGGCGCAAGCGGTGCAGGCCGGCGGTGTAGGGCTGCTGCAGCGGCACGAACCAGTTCCAGGGCAGGAACTGGCCGCCGTGGGTGTGGCCGGACAGCTGCAGGTCGTAGCCCGCTTCGGCGGCGGCGGGTGCCGAGCGCGGCTGATGGGCGAGCAGCAGCTTCACGGTCGCGGTGCCCGGTGCGCCGGCCAGCGCGGCCGCCGGATCGCTGCGCTGCGACGCATCGAACCGATGCGCCGAGTAGTCGGTGACGCCTGCCACCAGCAGGGGCGCGCCTTCGTGTTCGATCACGCGGTGCTCGTTCATCAGCGGCGTGATGCCCAGCCGCCGCCATTCCGCGACCCAGCTGTCGGCGCCGGAGTAGTACTCGTGGTTGCCGGTGACGGCGTAGACACCGTGCCGGGCGCGCAGCTCGCCGAACGGTGCCGTGTGCTCGCGCAGGCTGTGGACGCTGCCATCGACCAGATCGCCGGTCAGCGCCATCAGATCCGCCTGCAGGCCGTTGGCGCGGTCGACGATGGCCTGCAGGTAGCCGCGCTTGATGGTGTGGCCGACGTGGACATCGCTGAGTTGCACGATGCGGAAGCCCTGCAGCGCCGCCGGCAGGCCGGCGACGGGCACCGCCACCGTCCGCACCGCCGCCAGCCGCCGCGCATTGAGCAGGCCGACCAGGCTCAACAATGCCGCCAGCAGCACCACGCCCTGGGCCGAGCGCGCCGGCAGCCCCGGCCGGAACCAGTCGGCGGGCAGCAGGGCGGCGGCAAGCAGCAGCAGTTCGCGCAGCAGCGTCAGCACCAGCAGGGAGGAGAACAGGCCCATCGCCAGATAGCCGGTCCAGGCCAGGCGGTCGGCCTGGCGCGGATCGCGGATGCCGCGCGCCAGCAGCGGTGCCGGCGTCAGCACGGTCGAGGCCAGCAGCCACAGGCCGGCGAGTCCGACGGCGGCAGGAGGCCAGGGCAGGGCCGGCAGCAGGCGCCAACCGAGGTAGAGGTGCAGCAGCGCGCTGACGAGCGCGAGGACGATCAGGGTTTGGCGCATCGGTTCACCATGGAGGGCGGCAAGGCTAAGAACTTGTCCGTGAATAAATCACGTCTGCGGCGGAAGGCTGTTTTGGGGCAGTGCAAGGAAGGCAGAGAGGGGATTAGTGGTTCTATTTCCCTCTCTGGCTGACGCAGCAATGCCCCAAAACAGTCCCGCCCCGAAGGGTTGCTGGTCAAAATC
>JAUYNO010000021.1 GCA_030696045.1 Stagnimonas sp.
CGTCCGGGCGGTCCGGCCGCGCCGCCCACCGCCGGCGCCAGCCTGCCGGCCGCTGTCGAGGCGAGCCTAGATCGCGCCCGTCCGGACAGCTACACCCGCTTTCGTCTGGACCCGAGTTTCACCAGCTTCCGGCAACTGAAAGGCGCCGCGCCGATTCCGGTCGCGACGGCGCCAGCCATCGAGACGCCGGAACCGGTGGCGGATAGCCAGAGCGAGCCAGCGCCGGCGCAGCCCCTCGCAAGCGAGGCTCGCGGCGCCTCCTGGTGGACCTATCTGTTCCTGCTGCTGGCCGCCGCCGTGGCGGTTGCGCTGGCAAGAAAGAGCCGGCGCAAGGCGCCATACGTCGACATTGCCAGCCTGCCAGGGCGCTATCAGACCCGCTACGACGAGCGTGACGCACCGGCCGAGCCGGTCGCGCCGCCCGAAGTCCGCCCGGCCGAGCCGGCGGAGCCCTTGATGGCACCGGATCCGGTGCTCGAACCCGACCCGCCGCCGTCCCTGAACCCGGTGGCCGCCGCCGTCGAGGCCGAGCCGGCGGCGCGCGCTGGCTATCCCCATCAGGACTTGCGCGAACGCGTCGCGCAGCTGGCCAAGCTGCTGACCCAGACCGCCGACAAGCGCAAGCTGGAACTGGTCCGGGCCTACATCGACGTCGGTCGCGCCGACTCGGCCGAAAAGCTGCTGGCCGAGATCGAACAAAAACAGCACGAGCCCGCCAAGCCCGAGCTGCTCGATTTTGAGCTGAACTGAACCGATGCCAGACGGATCCAGCATGACGCCGGGCATGGGCAAACCGCCTTCCGCAAGCAAGCGCCAATGGTCGCTCGACGCGCTGCGGCGGCGTTACGGCAGCCTGCGCGTCAACGTGTTGGCCTGCTGGGTGCTGGTCAGTCTCTACAGCGTGGTCACCACGGTGCTGGTGTCGGAGCTGTTCACCCGACCCGGCGTGCTGGCACTGGCGGGCAGCGACGCGCTGCTGGCACGGCTGTTCACCAATCAGCTGTTGCTGCTGGTACTGGGGGTCGTCGCCGGGCTGTCGGTGCTCAGCTTCGCGTTGCTGTACTGGGGCCTGATCCGGCCGGTGGAGAACCACCGTAGCGATCTCCACAGCCGGCTCAGCAACGTCAGCCAGGAAACCGGGTCGGAGCGCGCGCTCACCGGCTACCAGCTGCAGCGTTGCCGCGAACAGCTGGATCTGGCGCTGGTCGACAACGAGGAACTGCGCGAGGAGCTGACGCAGGCACGGGGTCTCAAGCGCGAGGCGGATGCCCTGCTGGCGGCGGTGCTGGACCGGGTGTCCGACCCGATCCTGCTGACCGACCGCGATGGGCAGATCATCGAGGCCACGCGCAGCGCCTGCGACCTGCTGGCCTTGCGTCGTGGCCGCCTGGTCGGCCGTGAATTCGACGAACTGTTCGATCCCGGTGCCGCCCTGCGCCTGGCCAGCGACCATGGTGAGAAGCCCTCGGTGGTGGCGCCGGTGCTGGCGATGCGCTCGGCCATCGCCAAGCCGCAGGAGCTGCGTTTCCTCGGCAATGACGAGCCCCGCAACCTGGAATTGAGCCTGTCCTGCGCGCTCGGCGAGGACACTCGGGTGCTCGGCCTGATCGCCAGCCTGGGGAGCCGGTCCCGGCGCTCAACCGACCTCGATCCGGTCCGACTGTTGCAGCTGCAGCGCGACCCGGTGACGCGCCTGCCCAACCAGGAGCTGTTCGAGCGCCGGGCCACCGAGCTGGTCGAAACCGCGCGGGCGCAGATGAGCTATCACACGCTGATGCTGATCGGCATCGACAACCTGGTCGATGTCACCGAGCGGCACGGGCTGAAAGCCGCCGAGCAGCTACGCTGGCAGGTGTCGCGGCTGGTGGAGGAACACGCCGGGCCGGAGCGCGAGGTGTTTCAGGCCAGTCACGGTCACATCGGGGTACTGTGCCCTTACAAGACCATGACCTCGCAGACCGACTTCGCGGACCGCCTGTGCCTGGCCATCACCTCCCGCCCCTACGCCTGGCGCGACGCCCAGTTCGAGTCGACCATCAGCATCGGCGCGGTGGAGATATCACCGCTGTCGGAAGGCATGAGCGAACTGCTGGAGCATGCCAACCAGGCCTGCGTCATCGCCCGCCAGACCGGCGGCAATCAGGCGCACCTGCTGCAGGCCAGTCCGGCGCTGATGGCCCGCCGGCGCAATGACAACGAATGGATTTCCTGGGCGCTGCCCCGCCTGGAGCAGGGCTATGCGCATCTGATCTCGCAGGCGGTGGTGCCGCTGCAGAGTGGCGAGGACGCCCCCAAGCCGCTGTTCGAGTGCTTTGTCCGCATTGAGGACGAGGACGGAATCTGGGTTTCGCCGGAGTCCTTCCTGCCCGCCATGGAGCGCCGGCAGCTGTCGCAGGAGCTGGACCTCTGGGTGATCGGCGCGGTGCTGCGGGAGCTGGCCAACCGCCCGAAGATTCTCGAGGACTACGACTGCGCCGGCATCAACATTTCCGCCGCCTCGCTGCGCGCCGCCGATTTCGCCGACCGGGTCGCGGCCCTGCTGGAGCGCTCGAAGATCGAGGGCTCGCGGCTGTGCTTCGAGATCAATGAGTCCGATGTTGCCTCGCACACCGCCGATGCCCTGGCCTTCATCGAGCGCATGCGCCCGCTCGGCATCCGCTTCGCGCTGGACCGTTACCGCGCCACTGGCGGCCTGCACAGCCTGCGCGACACGCCCATCGACTACGTCAAGATCCATCCCTCCCTGCTCAGCCGGCTGCACGGTCTGGTGCCAGACCCGATCGACTTGCTGCACGTGTCCTGGATCAACCGGATCTGCCAGGCGCGGGGCATTGCGGTGGTGGCGACCGGCATCGAATACGAAGACGTGGCGCGCTGCCTGCGCGAGGCGGAGTTCGCCTACGGCCAGGGCATCCACCTCAACAAGATCGGCCCGATCCTGACCTGAGCCGGTGCCGTTGGCGTTCCGGGAGCGCCTTGGGCCGATGCTATACTTGCCGCCAATAGCAACGGTCTGCGGCGGCGAGCCAGCAGGCCGTTTTGCCGATGGGGGAGCGGTGGGCGCCGGAGCGGCGCCGGACCTTGACCACCATGGCCACTAGTTTCCAATCACCGCAGCCGGAGCTTCACCCGTGAGCAGCAAGCACAGCCATCACGACGACAAGGCCCATGACCAGGCGTTCTTCCGCACTTTCGGCATGGTGCTGGCGGCGCTGTTCGGCATTTTCGGGTTCTGCATTTTCGCCGCCAGCCTGATCGTCCCCAAGGCTGGCCCGAGCGAGGCCGAGCAGGCCCGACTGGAGGCCCGTATCCAGCCCGTTGGGCAGGCCATCACCGACCCGGCGGTGCTGCTCAAGGCCGCGGCGCCGAAAGTGAAGCGCGAACCGATGAGCGCTGAACAGGTGGTGAGTTCCGCTTGCGGCGCCTGCCACACGGCAGGGGTGCTGGGCGCCCCCAAGCTCGGCGACAAGGCCGACTGGGCCAAGCGCTCGGGCGCAGTCGGTGGGCTCGACGGCCTGGTGAGCGCCGCCATCAAGGGCAAGAACCAGATGCCGGCGCGCGGCGGCAATCCCGACCTGAGCGACGACGAGATCAAGGCGGCGGTGAAGCTGATGCTGGAGAAAAGCGGCGTCTGACGCACCAAAGCGGAGCCCCAAAGGCCGTGCCAGTACTACTGGCATGGCCTTTGCCTTATCTGGCTTGCGGTGTAACAAAGGGATTGCGCACTGATGTAGGGCACAGGTGTTGCGCCGCGTTCGTTGCGTTGCCTTAGTCGATAGCTAACAACAGCTGGTTTCGCCAAGGCAGGCGTTCCCACCCCATCAGGAGAGGATGTACACATGAAGATGAAGCAGATCGTGGCTTGCGCGGCGGTTCTGGCGGCTTCCAGCGTAGCGGCTCCGGCGTTTGCAGGCGCGACCGGCAACGTTGGCGCCTACAGCGAATACATGTTCCGTGGTGTCGAGCAGTCTGGCGGTGCGGCTGTCCAAGGTGGCCTGGACTACGCACACGACAGCGGCGTGTATGTCGGCACTTGGCTGTCCAACACCAGCTTCCTCGGCACCAACGGCGCCGTCGTCTCCTACGAGACCGATGTCTACGCTGGTTACGCCACCAAGATCGGTGACCTGGGCCTCGACGTCGGCGCCCTGTATTACTACTACACCGACGACAGCAAGCTGAACACCATCGAAGGCTACCTCGGCGGCTCCTACGGCCCGATTTCGGTCAAGGGCTTCTACACCACCGACTACTTCGGCACCGACGAAGACGGCATCTACGTCGTCGGCACCGGCACCTTCCCGTTGAGCTCCTCGGTCAACCTGGTTGCCAGCGTTGGCAGCAGCTCCGGCGACGGCGTCAAGGCGCTGTTCGGCGAGTCCTACATCGACTACGGCGTGGGTCTGACCAAGTCGATCGACGGCGGCTTCACCTTCAGCCTGAGCGCCCTGGGCACCGACATCGACGGTGACAAGACCAAGGCCGTGCTGGGCCTCAAGAAAGTTTTCGATCTGTAAGCGACGCGGCAGCAACCGTTGCGTGAAGGGGCCGCCTTGTGCGGCCCTTTCTTTTGGCTGCGGCCTAGCCACCCCGGTCTAGTTCTCGATAGCGCAGCGCTTCGGCGATCTGAGCGGCGCCGATGCCGTCCAGCCCAGCGAGATCGGCCAGCGTGCGCCCCACCTTGAGCACCCGATGATAGGCGCGGGCCGAGAGCCGCAGGCGGCTCATGGCGGCCTCCAGCAGGCGGCGTCCGGCGGCATCCGGCAGGCACAGCGTCTCGACCTCGGGCACTGACAGGCGGGCATTGGGCTTACCCTGGCGTTGCAGCTGCCGGAGACGGCAGGCGATCACGCGGGTGCGCACGTCGGCGCTGCGCTCGGCGGCCGGCGCGGACTCCGCCAGCAGCGCCTCGCGCTCGACCCTGGGCACGCTCAGTTGCAGGTCGATGCGGTCCAGCAGCGGCCCCGAGATGCGGCCGCGATAGCGGCTGACCTGGTCCGGCGTGCAGCGGCAGCGGTCGTCGGCGTCGCCCAGGTAACCGCAGGGGCAGGGATTCATCGCCGCCACCAACTGGAAGCAGGCGGGAAAGTCCGCCTGCCGCGCCGCCCGCGAGACCGTGATCTGGCCGCTCTCCAGTGGCTCCCGCAGCACCTCCAGCACGCTGCGGTCGAACTCGGGCAACTCGTCCAGGAACAAAACACCCCGGTGCGCGAGGGTGATTTCTCCGGGGCGCGGCAGGCTGCCGCCCCCAACCAGTGCAACTCCCGACGCAGTATGGTGCGGCGCCCTGAAAGGGGGCATGCCCCAGCGCCGCAGGTCCGGGCCGGTGCCGGCGACCGAGGCTATCGCCGCCGCTTCCAGGGCTTCGGCATCGCTGAGCGGCGGCAGCAGGCCCGGCAGCCGCTGCGCCAGCATCGACTTGCCCGAGCCCGGCGGCCCCATCATCAGCAGCGAATGGCCGCCGGCAGCGGCGACCTCCAAGGCCCGCTTGGCCTGGTACTGACCACGCACGTCCGCGAGATCGGCGCCCCCCCGAAGCCACCGGCTCCGGCTGTGATGGTGGCTCCGCCACCGCTAGCACCCCGACGTGCAGGGCCGCCACCAAGGCGGCCAGATGGCTGGCCGCGTGCAAGCGGACGCCGCTGACCAGCGCGGCCTCGGCGAGGTTGGCCTGGGGCAGCAGCAGGGCGTGGCCAGCGGCCACCGCCTGCAGGGCGGCCGGCAGGGCACCGCGCACCGGGCGGATTTCGCCTGACAAGGACAGCTCGCCCAGCACCTCCAGCTGCTCCAGGCGCGCGGCCGGCAACTGTCCGGAGGCGGCGAGCACGCCCAGGGCGATCGGCAGGTCGAAGCGACCGCCCTCCTTGGGCAGGTCGGCGGGCGCGAGATTGACGGTGATCCGGCGATTGCCGGGAAACTTGTAGCCGCAGGTGGCGATGGCGGCCTTGACCCGGTCACGCGACTCCCGCACCGCCGCTTCCGGCAGGCCGACGATGGCCAGTCCCGGCAGGCCGGGCGCGAGGTGCACCTCCACCGTCACCAGGTCCGCCGCGAGCCCGTTCTGGGCGCGCGACAGCACCGTCGCCAAGCTCACCGAGCTACTCGTCGCGACCGAGCAGCAGCCCCAGCGCCAAGCTCAGCAGCGCCACGATAGCCAGCGTCGCGAAGCCCTTGATCGCCGCATCGATCAGCTCCTCGCGCGGCAGCCAGCCGAACAAGCCGCAGATCGCGAGCATCGCCGCCAACAGTGCCGTCAGCATGGCGATCAACTGCAGGCTGCCCTTCAAGCCCCTGCTCAAGCCACTATTCATGGTCACTCTCCCTTCCCCAAGGTTGGGGCAAGCATAGCCGTTCAGCCGGCGCCGCTCGCCTGCTCCAGGGTCTTCACCCGCTCTTCCAGCTTCTTCAGCTTGGCCTGAGTCCGCGCCAGCAACTCGGCCTGCACCTCGAAGCGCTCGCGCGAGACCAGGTCCAGGCGTTCGAGATTGGCGCGCAGGACGGCGCGGAAGTTGTCTTCCAGCTCCGCCCGCAGCGTACGCAAGCCCGGAGGGAGGAGGCCGGCAAGCTTGCCGGCGAGTTCTTCGATGCGGAGGGGATCGGACATGGACTGGCTCAGAACAGGAGGAAGGCGGCAACGGTTACCAGGGTCGGCGGTAGCGCGGCCAGGAACAGGCCGGCGGCACTGACCACCCCGTCGGGAAAGCGCTCGCGCAGGATCGACATCCCGGCGGGGTTGGGCGCATTGGCGATCACGGTCAGGCCGCCGCCGGAAATCGCGCCGGCCACGAGGTAGTACTTGAATTCCTCGCTCAGACCGGGCACCTGGGAGGCCAGATAGGTCAGGGCAGCGTTGTCGGTGATCGCGGTCAGCGCGGTCGCGCCCAGATAGACCGTCCTGGCATCCATCTGCATCAGCAGTGGCTGCAGCCACCATTGCTGCAGCCCGCCCAGCACCACCAGGCCGGCCAGGAAAAACGCCACCAGCAGCGCCTCGCGCAGCATCAGCCGGCTCTGGTATTGCGGATAGGCGGCGGCAATGCCGAGGAACAACAGCATCAGGCCGAGGAACAGCGGCGGGTGGTGGGCGAACACCACGATGCCGGCCAGCAGCAGCAGGTGCAGGCCGATCACGCCGGCCGGCGAACCGCGCTGGACGCCGGCGGGCGGCTTGACCTGGGCCAGCGGCCCACGGAACAGCAGCGTCGCCACCGCTGCATTGAGGGTCACCACCGGGACCACATGGGCGCCGAAGCTGGACAGCATGAATGGCAGGTCCCAGCCCCAGCCGGCCGCCACCATCAGCACCGGTGGCGCCGCGAAGGGCGTCAGGGCACCGCCGATGGAGACATTGACGAACAGGACGCCGAGCGTGGCGTAACGCATCCGCACCGGCAGGTGCTCGGCGAAGTAGCGCTCGCGCAGCATCAGCGCCGCCAGTGTCATCGCCGCCGGTTCGGTGATCAGCGAGCCGAGCAGCGGGATCAGCGCCAGCGAAGTGAAGTAGAGCGCGTGCGGCATGGGCACCGGCAGCAGCCGCGCGAATCCTCTCGCCAGCTGCTGCGTGCAATCGAGCACCGGTCGGCTGGCGGCGACCACCATGATCGCGAACACGAACAGCGGCTCGGTGTAGTTGCGGCTGTCGAGATAATCAGTGGCAGCCGCCCGGCCCTGCAGCGCCATCATCGCCACCGTCAGGGCAATGGCCCAGAGGCCGAACACAATCTCGACTTCGCCGATCAGGTGCCAGAGCTTGGCGTGGCGGGGCTGGGCATGCGCCAGCCGCTCGAACAGGCGGGTCGAAAAGGTATGGACCAGCGCCAGCCCGAACAGGACGGCCGCGAGCACCTCCAAGCTGCTGGGATTCATGGACGCGGGGCTGAGTGGGGCGCCTTCAGCGCCGACACGGGCACTTTAGCGCATGGCCTCTGGAGGTCGGGGTAGGAGACTGCGGTGCAGGCCGCTCCGGCCTTGCACCAAAAGCGTGCGCGGAACCTCCGGCGGCAGTGTGCAAGCGGGCATTCCCGCCCCAAATGCCTTGGCACGCAACATGCGTTGGCTCACCCACCATGCCGGATTCGGGGCTGTTCCGGTCGGTCTGCGCCCAGGGACACCAAGCAGAAAAGTCAGTCCGAACATGAAGTTGGAGTTGAACTGATGAAACTGATATCAGCGATCATCAAGCCGT
This sequence comes from Stagnimonas sp., assembly GCA_030696045.1. Lineage (GTDB taxonomy): Bacteria > Pseudomonadota > Gammaproteobacteria > Nevskiales > Nevskiaceae > Stagnimonas. The sequence goes on from JAUYNO010000021.1 coordinate 8,186, forward strand.
TCAAGCTCGACGAAGTGCGCGAAGCGCTCTCCGAAATCGGCGTGGCCGGCATCACGGTGACAGAGGTAAAGGGCTTCGGCCGTCAGAAGGGCCATACCGAGCTCTATCGCGGCGCCGAGTACGTCGTCGATTTCCTGCCCAAGGTGAAGATCGAAGTCGCCATCGACGACGACAAGCTCGATGGTGCCGTCGAAGCGATCAGCAAGGCCGCGCACACCGGCAAGATCGGCGACGGCAAGATTTTCGTCTTCACTCTCGACCAGGCAGTCCGCATTCGGACGGGCGAGACCGGCAAGGAAGCCCTTTAATCAGGAGCACAAGACCAATGAACTTCCGAAAGCTTTCCCTTTCCCTCGCGCTGGCGCTCGGCGCCGCGCTGGGCTCCGTCAGCGCCGGCACGGCCTACGCGCAGGACGGCGCCACGGCTGCGGCGGCCGCCGCCGAAGCCGCGGCCACCGCCGCGACTGACGCGGCTGCCGCTCCCGCCGAGGCCGCCCCGGTTCCGGTCGAGGCCGCCGCGGCCGAAGCCGCGCCGGCAGCGGTGGCTCCGAAGTACAACGAAGGCAACATCACCTGGATGATGACCGCCACCGCCTTCGTGCTGCTGATGTCGCTGCCAGGCCTCGCGCTGTTCTACGGCGGCATGGCGCGCAAGAAGAACATGCTGTCGACCCTGACCCAGACCTTCGCGATCTTCTGCCTGATCTCGGTGCTGTGGGTGGTCTACGGCTACTCGGTGGCCTTCTCCAACGGCAACCCCTTCTTCGGCAGCCTCGACAAGCTGCTGCTGAAAGGCGTGATCTACGACGCCAACGGCTTCTTCGTGCCCACGGCGACCTTCAGCAAGGGCGTACTGATCCCGGAACTGGTGTTCGCCTTCTTCCAGCTGACCTTCGCCGCGATCACCGTGGCCCTGATCGCCGGCGGCTATGCCGAGCGCATGAAGTTCAAGGCCGTGCTGCTGTTCTCGGTGATCTTCTTCACCTTCGCCTACCTGCCGATGGCGCACATGGTCTGGTGGTGGCCCGGCCCGGATGCCTACACCTCGCCGGAAGTCGTGGCTGAGCTGAACGCTACCGCCGGCTGGCTCTGGCAGCTGGGCGCGCTGGACTTCGCCGGCGGCACCGTGGTGCACATCAACGCCGGTATCGCCGGTCTGGTCTGCGCCATCTTCCTGGGCAAGCGCACCGGCTACGGCAAGGTGCAGATGGCTCCGCACAGCCTGGTGATGACCACCATCGGCGCCTCGCTGCTGTGGTTCGGCTGGTTCGGCTTCAACGCCGGCTCCAACCTCGAAGCCAACGGCTACGCCGTGCTGGCCTTCGGCAACACCCTGTTCGCGACGGCGGTTGCCGCGCTGACCTGGTTCTTCGCCGAGTGGATCATCAAGGGCAAGCCCAGCCTGCTGGGCATCCTGTCCGGCGCGGTTGCCGGCCTGGTCGCCATCACGCCGGCCTGCGGTTTCGTCGGCATCGAAGGCGCGCTCTGGATCGGTGTCGCCGGCGGCCTGCTCTGCTACCTGGCGGTGTCCTTCCTCAAGAAGCTGCTGGGCTATGACGATGCGCTCGATGCCTTCGGCGTCCACGCGGTCGGCGGCATCGTCGGTGCGATCCTGACGGGTGTGTTCGTCGATCCCGCCAAGGGCGGCGCCGGCTACGTCACCGACGGCTGGGTTGGCCCCACCTTCGGCTACGACAGCGCCCAGATCATGATCCAGGTGAAGGCCGTGCTGGTCGCCATCGTCTGGAGCGCGGTGGTCTCGGCCATCGCCCTCTTGATCTGCAAGTTCACCGTCGGCCTGCGCGTCACCGAAGAGCAGGAATCCGAAGGTCTGGACATCGCCGAGCACGGCGAGCAGGCCTATCACGATTGATCTGTGTCACCCCGGCGGCCTTCGCGGGCCGTCGGGTTCTCCTCCAGGGGGTTGAAACCTGGGGCCGGTTCGCCAGAACCGGCCCCTTTTTTGTGCCTGCGGCTTTTTGTCTGAGCGAGTTTGCCGTCCCTGGCGCGACTGCGGTTTTCTGATCGGAGCCCTGGGCGTGCATCCCTGCACGCCCGCCAACCGGGGCCGACTGCCATTCAAGGCAGTCGGCCTGATCCGGTTGGCCCTCCAGGGGGTTGAAACCTGGGGCCGGTTCGCCAGAACCGGCCCCTTTTTTGTATGTGAAAGGATGCCGGCCGAAACAGTCCGGCCTGCGCGTCATCGGCGCGCAGGGTTAAACTGCCGCATTCTTATCCGCCGCTGCCGAGAACCGCCATGAAAATGCTGATCGCCATCATCAAGCCGTTCAAGCTGGACGCGGTGCGCGAAGCGCTGGCCGATCTCGGCGTGCAGGGCATGACCGTCACCGAGGTGCGCGGTTTCGGGCGGCAGAAAGGCCACACCGAGCTGTATCGTGGCGCCGAGTACCAGGTCGATCTGCTGCCGAAGGTGAAACTGGAGCTGGCGCTGGCGCCGGAGATGGTCGATCAGGCCGTGGACGCGATCATGAAATCGGCCAAGACCGGCAACATCGGCGATGGCAAGATCTTCGTCTACGACCTCAATCAGACGGTGCGCATACGCACCGGCGAAACCGGCGTCGAGGCGGTCTGATCCGGTTCACTCGTTCTTGCAAAAGCCCCGCCTTGGCGGGGTTTTTTGTTGCCGTCCCTGGCGCGGCTGCGCGCTGCTTGCCCGCCCCCAGGGCGGCCATCCCCGGCCGGCTGTTCGCTACAGCCCCGGCTCGCTCCCGCTAGCGGGGCTTCTTGTTGTGGCTGCCGTCGCAGAACGGCGGCGTCGCGGTGCGGCGACAACCGCAAAGCCACTGGGTCTCGACGTTGCGCCGGGGGCGCACCGTGAAGCCCAGCGGCGAGCACCCCTCACGACCATCGCAGAACGGCACGCGGCCGCTGTCGCCGCAACGGCACCAGGCGTAGTCACCGGCCGCGAGTTGCAGAGGGCAGGGCTGCCCGGGCCAGGGTCCGCTCACGGGACCGTCTCTGCGGGGGGCGCCACCACGGACAGCCCCAGCACCTGCGGCAAGTCGGCGCTGCGGTACAGCGGCAGATTGCGCAGCTGCAGGCGCCCCGGCGGGTCCAGCATCAGACGCAGGGCCAGGGGTTCGCGCAGAAACTCCCGCAGCCGCCGGGCATCGTCCGCCCCCCAACGCAGCCCCCGGTCGGTGGAGAGCTGCTCGAAGCGCGCCGACCAGCCTGCCTCCGGGTCGAGGCCATCGACCAGATGGTGCAGCCCGGGCGCCTGCCGGATCAGGGCCAGCAAGCCCCGGTCGCGGTAATCCAGACGGGCACGGCTCAGTTCCATCTCCCGGAACTGGCCCAGGAACAACCCCGCTCCGCCGCGCAGCGACAGCTCCAGCGTCGCCTCGGCCAGCGCCGGCGCGCGCGCCTTGAGCCACAGCCGCAGCACCTGATCGTCGAGGCGATAGCGCAGATCCAGCTCCCCGTCGCAGCGCAGCTCCTGCAAGCCCAGCGCGCGCAGCCGCGACAGCGGCGGTTCGTCCGCCTCGGCTTCCGGCCCGACGCGAGCAGCCGGCAGCGGCCAGTGCAGCCCCGACCAGCGCAGCCGCATCGTCGCCGGCGTGCGCGGATCGTGCTCGCGATACTCGAGCAACTCCACCCGCTCGGCGCGCAGCGTGTCACCGGCATCCAGGCCCAGCCGCGCGGCAGCGGGCGCTGACAGCTGGAGTCGCAACTGACTGACCTCGCCCTGCCCCCAGGGCCAGGCCCGCAAGTCCCGGTAGCCGAGCTGGCCCAGCGGCTCCAGCTGCGCTGCCAGCACCCGCAGGCGAAACTCCGCCTGCTGTTGGCAATGCCGGCTCCAGGCCAGCGCGCCGGCACCCAGCGCGGCGGCGGACAGCAGCAGGAGTGTGCTCAGGCGCATGCCGCATTCTAGCCAGCCGGCTCCACGCTCTGGAGGCTTCGGCTAGACTCGGAAATACCTGAGTTTCCGGATGGAGCCGCCATGTCCCGATTGCCCTGGGCGCTATCGCTGCTGCTAGCCCTGCTATTGGCTACGCCCGGCCAGGCCGGCGACGGCAAGACCTATCGCTGGGTGGATGACAAGGGCCGCATCCACTACAGCGATGTGCCGGTGCCCAGCGCCGAGCAGATCCAGGTGAAGCCGGGCAGCGGCGTGGTCGGCATTGCCAGGGAGCCGACCGCCAGCACCGAGCAGCGCAAGCAGGACTGCGAGCAGCGCAAGGAGCAGCTGCAGACCTACGAGGCGGCGGCGAGCATCACCGAGACCGATCCGCTCGGCAATGTCAGGACCTACAACGCGGCCGAACGGGAGCAATTGCTGAACCGCACCCGCGAGCAGGTCGCGCAGGCCTGCACCGAAGGCTGAGGCCGGCTGCCCGTGCCCGGCCTGCGGATGACACTGGGCGGCGGGGCGATGCTGCTGGCGGTCCTGCTGCCGACGGCGGCGTGGTCTGCGGGCAGCGTCTACAAGTGGACTGACGCCCAGGGCATGGTCCACTACGACGACCAGAGTCGGTTGCAGCAGCGGCTGACGCGCGCCAGCATCGCCCGCGCGCCGGTGGCAGCCGAGCCCAGCGCGACGGTCCCGGCCGAACTGGTGGCCGAGGTGCGGCGACGCTGCGTGGACCTGCGCGAACGCGCTGCCAGCATGCGATCCGCCGGCCAGCTCTACGGCCGCGACCCGGCCGGCAACCGCTATCCCCTGTCGGCTCGCCAGGCCGCGTTGGCGCTGGCCGAGGCCGAAAGCGAGCAGGCCCGTTACTGCCACCCGGACGCGCCGCGCAGGCTCTACAGCGAGGCACTGGCCCGCGAACGGCAACAGGCCCTCGAAGCCGAGCGGCAGACCGCCGACAAGCTCGCCGGCCTGCCTGTCGCCACGACGCCGCGCTAGGACCGGGGCGTAACCATCAACCACTTCGATTTCGAGCGCGACGAGCGCCGCCGCTTTCTGCTCAAGGCCCTGGCGGCCGGCTGGCTCACCGCCGGCGCCGGCTGGTCGGTGGCCGCACCGGCCGGACTGCTGGGCGCCCGCCCCGGCAAGCTGCCGGCCGGGCGCAGCATCTTCGAACTCGACGGCGAGGTGCTGGTGAACGGCCGCCGCGCCAATCGCGACACCCTGCTGGCCGCCGGCGACCTGATCGAGACCGGCAGCAATGGCCGCCTGGTCGGGGTCGTCGGCCAGGACGCGCTGATCCTGCGCCCGCAGTCGCGCCTGGAACTGGGCGCGGCGGGACGCGGTGCGCGCAGCCTGTTCCGGCTGGTGCAGGGCGCGATGCTGAGCGTGTTCGGTCCGCGCGACGCCGAATACCGGGTGAGCACGCCGGTGGCAACCATCGGCATCCGCGGCACCGGTCTCTACCTGGAGGCGGAGGCGGAGCGCAGCTATGTCTGCCTCTGCTACGGCAAGGCCTACGTGACGCCCAACGGCGCTCCGACGCAGGCTTTCGAGGCGGTGTCACAACACCACGACATGCCCAAGTACATCCTGCCGGAAGCGCGCGACGGCAGCGCCGTGCAGGCGGCCCCCTTCATCAACCACAGCGATCTGGAGTTGATGACGCTGGAAGCCCTGGTTGGCCGCCAGGTACCGTTCGCGGTGGCGGACGACCCTTATCAGGCGCCGCGCCGCAAGGACTACTGAACACTCAGAGCGCGGCCAGGGCCTTCTTGACGAAAGTCGGCAGCGCGAACGCGGCAGCGTGGGTGTCGCGGTTGTAGAACTGGGTGTCGAGCGCGTCCGCCTGCTGCAGACGCGACACCAGCGAACCTTTCTGCTTGAGCGCGATCGACCCGCTCCACCAGCCGCTGGGATAGATCACCTGCGGAAAGTGCAGCATCGTGGTCTCGACGAAGCCGGCCGCCTTCATCGCCGTGTGCATTTCCTTGATGAGTTCCAGGTGCAGCAGCGGCGACTCCGACTGCTGCACCAGCATGCCGTTCGGTTTCAGCGCCTTGATGCAGTCGAGATAGAACTTCTTGCCGAACAGGCCTTCGGCCGGGCCGACCGGGTCGGTGGAGTCGATGATGATGACGTCGACGGAGCCGGGAGCGGCGTCCTTCATCCACTGGATGCCGTCGCCGAAGAACAGGGTGGCGCGCGGATCGCTGTTCTTGTCACACAGCTCGGGGAAGTACTGCTCGGACAGGCGGGTCACCCGCTCGTCAATCTCGACCTGGGTGGCGGATTTCACTTCGGCGTGCTTGAGCACTTCGCGCAGGGTGCCGCAGTCGCCGCCGCCGACGATAACCACCGTCTCCGGGTTCGGGTGCGAGTTCAGCGCCGGGTGCGACATCATCTCGTGGTAGAGGAAGTTGTCGCGGGTCGAGACCATGGTGCAGCCATCGATGGTCATCAGATAGCCGAAGGTCTCGGTCTGGAAGATCTCGATCTTCTGGTACGGCGTCTGCTCCTCGTGCAGCTTCCTGCCCTTGAGTGCGAACGCGGTGCCGGTGGCATCAATGGCTTCGGTGACCCAGCTCTGGTCGAGTGACATGGCGGTGATCCTCAGGACCCGGAAAAGTGAGGGCGCGAGTATAGGGGGCCGGACCCTACAAGCCCATGACGCCACTGCCCTAAAACCGCAGGCGCTGCTCCAACAGCCAGCGCGAAACCAGCCAGTCCGAGCCGGAGCGCGTCAGGTGGCCGTAGTCGAACTGCAGGGGATCACCGTTCGGCGCCAGTTGGAGACAGTGTCCGCCGGGGCAGAGCGTGCTGATCGGCGACAGGTATTCGATGCCTTCAGCCGCCAGGCGCTTCGCCAGCAGTGCATCGACCACGAACGGTTCGCGCACCAAGGTCCGCAGCGGCAGTTCGGGGTTTTGGCGCAGCCGGGCAAGAGCCAGCACCTGCGGTAGCGGCAGCCGGTACTCGCTGACCGGCCCCAGCACAATGATCCGCGCGCTGTAGGGCTGAAGGGATCGCACCAGACGCACCAGCGGTTCGACATCCCAGGCCTTCCAGCGTGCCGCCAGCAGGATCGCGTCCGGCTTGGTGTTGGGGACGAAATCCCGCAGCACCTCTGCCATCATCCGGGTGCAGCGCTCTGCACCGGTCAGCGGTAGGCCGGGCCGGCATCCGGATGCGGTGGTCTGCTGCACCTGCGCTGTCTTCAGCATGTCGTCCAGACCGATCCAGTACTGGGCGGCATGGCTGTCGCCGAGCAAGAGCAGGTTCGGCCGGTCGGCTGCACGCGCCAGGCAGTGCTTGCGATCCAGCGCCGCCGCGCTCGATGTCTGGCTCAGGAAGCACTGGCCATCCCGGAACAGGCTGCGCTGGCGCTCGAAGGCCGCGATATCTAGCACCTCGGTGGGAAAGCGCTGTGGCAGGCCGCGCAGCCAGAGCAGGGCACCACCGGTCGTGGCCGCGAGGCCGAGAACCAAGGCAGCGGCCAGCACCTGCCGGCTGGCGCGGCTGCCCGGGGGTGGTGGCCGTCGGAATGGCCGTTCCACGTAGCGCCAGCTGAGCGTGGCCAGGATCACCGAGACGGCGAGCAGCCCAAGCTTCTGGAACTTCAAGAAGTCACCCAGCAGGCCCTGCTTGTAGAGCACGATCAGCGGCCAGTGCCAGAGATACAGCGAGTAGGAAATCAGCCCGACGAACACTACCGGCCTCAGGCTGAGCAGGCGAGCGGCGACGGTGGTGCCGCCACCCTGTGAATGGATCACCAGCGCGGCGCCGACACAGGGCAGCAGGGCAGCAAAACCGGGAAACGCGGTGCGCTCCGAATAGCCGAAGCCGGCGTACAGAATCATCGCCAGTCCACCGGCGCCCAACAGCTCCCGCAGCAGGCGTGAGCCGGGCTTGCTGAAGGCGTCCAGCGCCAGCAGCGAGCCCAGCAGCAGTTCCCAGGAGCGGGCAGGCAGCAGATAGAAGGCGTCGTCCGCCGAGTGGCGCAACTGCCATTCACCCAGCAGCAGCGAGCCCAGGGCCAGCGTCGCGATCAGCCAGCGCAGCTGCGCCAGGCCGCGCCGGTGCAGGGCCATCAGCAGTAGCGGCAGCAGCAGGTAGAACTGCTCCTCGATGGCCAGCGACCAGGTGTGCAGCAGCGGCAGCGATTCGGCTGCGGTCGAGAAGTAGTCGGACTGGCTCCAGAAATAGAAGTTGGAGGCGAACAGGGCGGTCGCCGCCAGGCTGCCGCCAAAGTCGCGATAGGCGTCCGGGAGCAGAAGCCAGCCGGCGGCAAGCGTGGTCGCCAGCAGCACGGCCAGCAGGGCCGGGAGGATGCGGCGGGCGCGACGCTGGTAGAAGCGCAACAGCGAGAAGCGGCCCTGGGCCAGTTCGCCGTGGATGATCGAGGTGATCAGATAGCCGGAGATCACGAAGAAGACGTCGACCCCGACGAAGCCGCCGTGCACCGGCGCACCGACGTGGAACAGCAGCACCAGGCCGACCGCCACGGCGCGCAGGCCATCAATGTCAGGGCGGTGCTGGATCACGAATTGCTGAAGCCGGGGCTGCCCGCGACGGATATGCTCATGGTTCGATCAATGCTTGCGAATGCCGACGGTGCGCTTGCAGCCCGGACGCCAGCGGCTACCCTACGCGCGCCCAGGCGGTCGGCATGGAATCCGGTCCCTCGGAATCCGCCCCCCGGCAACGATTATCAGGTATCTCCCATGAGCTGGCACGCCTCCGACGCACGCGGTCTGTACAACATTCCCCAGTGGTCGGAAGGTTATGTCGACGTCAATGCGGCAGGCCATCTGACGGTGCAGCCGTTCAAAGCCGGCCCGGCGGTCGACCTCGCCGCGCTGGCCGCGCGCCTGCCGCGCGAGGGCCTGCAGCTGCCGGTGCTGGTGCGCTTCACCGACATCCTGCGGGATCGGGTCGATGCGCTCACCGGCGCCTTCGCCGAAGTGATCCGCGAATACCAGTACGGCGGCCGCTACACCGCGGTCTATCCGATCAAGGTCAATCAGCAGAAGGCGGTGGTCGAGGCCATCCTCGAACACGGCGGCGACCGGGTCGGCATCGAGGCCGGCAGCAAGCCGGAGCTGGCGGCGGTGCTGGGCCTGGCACGACCGGGCAGCATCATCGTCTGCAATGGCTACAAGGACCGCGCCTACATTCGCCGGGCCCTGATCGGTCAGAAGCTGGGCCACCGGGTCTACATCGTGGTCGAGAAGCTCAGCGAGCTGCCGCTGGTGATCGAGGAGTCGAGGAAGCTCGAAGTGGCGCCCCTGATTGGCCTGCGGGTGCGCCTGGCCAACATGAGCGAATCCACGCAGCAGAACACCGGCGGCGAGAAGAGCAAGTTCGGCCTCGCCACCCCACAGATCCTGCAGGCGCTGGAGATGATGCGGCAGGCCGGGCTCAGCTCGGCGGTGGGCATGATCCACTTCCACCTCGGCTCCCAGGTCGCCAACGTGCAGGACGTGGCGCGCGGCATGCGCGAGGCGGCAAGGTTTTACGTCGAGCTGCGCAAGCTCGGCGCGCCGGTCACGGTGGTCGATGTCGGCGGCGGCCTTGGCGTCGACTACGAGGGCACCCGGTCGCGCTCGCACTGCTCAATGAACTACGGCCTGCGCGAATACGCGCGCAGCATCGTCCGCACCCTGCAGGAGGTCTGCACCGAGGCCGGCGAGCCCGAGCCCGACCTCATCAGCGAATCCGGCCGCGCGCTCACCGCCCATCACGCGGTGCTGATCGCCAACGTGGTCGACAGCGAAGTCATCGCCGACACGCCACTGCCGGCGCCCGCCGCCGAGGCCGCGCCGGTGCTGCACGAACTCTGGGACTGCCTGCACGAGATCGTCGAACGCGGCCCGCTGGAAAGCCTGCACGAGGCCGATACCCTGCTCGCCGAGGCGCACGCCCACTACGCCGAGGGCAAGCTGAGCCTGCCCGGACGCGCCTGGGCCGAGCAGGCTAGCCACGCCACCGCCCGGGCGGTGATCCCGCTGCTCGACGGCGGGATTCGCGCCCACCGCGAGGCGCTGGAGCATCTGCGCGAGAAGTTGTCGGCCAAGTACTTCTGTAATTTCTCGGTGTTCCAGTCGGTGCCGGATGCCTGGGCCATCGACCAGGTGTTCCCGATCCTGCCGATTCACCGGCTGGACGAGCGGCCGGAGCTGCGGGCGCGGCTCTGCGACCTCACCTGCGACTCCGACGGCCGGCTCGACACCTACGTCGATCGCGAGGGCCTGACCCCGACCCTGGCAGTGCATGCCCTGCGGGGCGAGGAGCCCTACCTGCTCGGCTTCTTCATGGTCGGCGCCTATCAGGAAATCCTGGGCGACATGCACAACCTGTTCGGCGACACCAATGCCGTGAACGTGGTGCTCGACCCGCAGGCGCCGGATGGCTGGCGCTTCGACGATCCCGAGCAGGGCGACCGCACTGACGAGCTGCTGCGCTACGTCCACCTTGCCCCGGAAGAGCTGGCCGAGAGCTACCGCAGGAAGCTGGCGGCGGCGGAACTGCCGGCCAGCGTCCGCGCGGACCTGCTGGCGGAGTTGGAAGCCGGACTGAGCGGCTACACCTACCTGTCCTGAAAAAGTAAAGATTTTTCACTCGTATTTTTGACGATCGGCGTGTTCAGGCCGGACCAGCGGCGGCATACTCCAGCTTGATCCCTTCGTCAGGTAATCCGGCATGAACTGCCGTAAGCCGCTGCGTGCCCTCTGTGGCCTTGCCCTCGTCCTCCTCTCGCTGCCGGCCCCGGCGGCAGAGTCGCTGCTGAACGTCGCGGCCGGCTTTCAGGCCGAGGCCGTCAAGGGTCAGGTCGGTGCCGCCCGTCCGTTGCGGGTGGCGCTGTCCGCTGGCGAAGAGGTCAGCGGCTCGGCCGAGGTGCAGGCCCTGGGTGATGCCCGCTGCCGGAGCATCATCGAACTGGTCTACGACCGCCCCTACGAGCAGCGCGGCGTGCTGATCACCGGCCTCAAGCGCCGCTCGGTGCAGGAAGGCGCCTGTGCTCGCCTGGCGGCCTTCATGACCGAGCAGGCGCAACGCGAGGCCGCCGCCATCCAGGCCCAGGTGCAGGCGGCCGGTACGCCCGCCGCTCCGGTGGCCAAGGCGCAGCCGGTGCTCGCCCGCCGCGCGGAAACCAGCCGCCCCGCCCCGCCCCGAGTGGTCTCGGCGACGGCCCAGAGCCTGGCCAGCTACCAGCTCACCGTGCTCCGCCGCGCGGTGGTGCGCGATTCACCGTCCTTCAACGGTGTTCGCCGCGCCATGCTGCCGGCCGGGCAGATTCGGCTCGGGCGCATGGTCCCGGGCCGTGAAGGCTGGTACGAAATCCTCGATCTGGCCAATGGCCTGCCGGCCTATATCCACGAGTCCGTGGTCGCCCAGGGGCCAGCGGCCGGTCGTGCCTGAGTCGCGGCGAGTGGTCTGGTGCAGGGCGCCTAACGCTCCATCAGGCGCCCTGCACTAGCTAGGCGGCAAGCGAACGCAGCATTCGCGCGAACTCCCCAGCCGGCTGCGGGCGGGCGAACAGATAGCCCTGGCCGATCCGGCAGCCCTGCTCCAGCAGCATCTGCTGCTGCGCGGGTACTTCGATGCCCTCGGCGACGACCGCCAGCTCCAGCGCCTGGCCCAGGCTGATGATGGTGCGCACCACCATCCGGCTCTTGGGATTGTCGGCCACCGACATCAGGAAGGAGCGATCCACCTTGATGCCGTCGATCGGCAGTTCGCTCAGGTAGCTGAGCGAGGAAAAGCCGGTGCCGAAATCGTCGATGAACAGATGCACGCCGAGTTCGCGCAACTGCTCCAGCCGCTGCCGCTCCACCGCCGTCGCGCTCAGCAGGCTGCTCTCGGTCAGCTCCAGCACCAGCATCCGGCCCGGCAGGCCGTGGCGCGCCAGCACCTGCTCGATCCGGCCGACCAGGTCCTCCAGCTGCAGGTAGATCGCCGGCACGTTGATGTGCAGGCGCTGGCCGGCGGCGAACAGGCCCTGGCCCTGCCAGCCGCGCAGGCTGTCCAGACCGGATTCGAGCGCCCAGTCGGTGAGGGCGCAGATCATCCCGTACTCCTCGGCAACCGGAATGAACTCCGCAGGCGGCACTATTTCGCCACTCGGCCGGCGCCAGCGGGCCAGGGCCTCGGCACCAACCACCGCTCCGGTTTCGAGGTTGAGGAAGGGCTCGTAGGCCAGGAACAGTTCCTGCTGCCGCAGCGCCTGGCCGAGCTCGGCGGCCATCCGCTCCCGCCGCTGCAGGCTGGCCAGCATGTCCAGCCGGAAATCCTGGATCGGGTGCGCCGGACTGGTCTTGGCCGCGCGCATTGCCAGCTCGCCGCGTGCCACCAGGCTGCCGGCATCGCTGGCATCGAGTGGAAACTCGCTGCAGCCGATCGCCAGGTCGATCAGCACGCTGTCGGGCCCGACACCGACCGGTTGCGCGAAGCGGCTGAGCAGGGTGTTCAGCCGATCACGGAAATCGGCGGCGCTGATCGCCGGCTGGTACACCAGCATCTCGTCGCCGACCGTGCGGCCCGCCACCGCGTCGGCGCCCATCACCTCCTGGATCCGTTCGGCGACCTGACGCAAGACCTGGTCACCGAAGGCGAGCCCATAGCCGGCATTGATCCGGCTGAAGTCGTTGATGCCCAGGTAGGCGAGGCAGAGATTGCGGCCGGAAATCCTGGCCTCGTTGACGGCGGCTTCCAGCCGGCTGGTCGCCGCCGGCCGTGTCAGCAGGCCGGTGACCGGGTCGATTGCCGCCTGCAGCGCCAGGATTTCCTGACGGCCCAGGAAGGCGTTGCGGGCGTAGCGGATGGCGCGTTCGAGAATCCTGGCGCTGACGCCGGTCTTGCTGAGAAAGGCATCGGCGCCGGCCCGCATCGCCTTCAGGTCGTGGCTGAGGTCGTCGGTGCCGGTCAGCACCAGCACCGGGGCATTGAGCCCGGCCGCGCGCAGGCGGGGCAGCAGTTCCAGCCCGCCCATCGGCTGCATGTGGATGTCGAGGATGCAGACGTCGAAGCGCGCGCCGCGCACCGCCTGCAGCGCCGCCTCGCCGTCGCGGGTGGTGGTCAGGGTGGTCAGGCCGTGGGTGGCGCGCTCCAGCATGCCGCCGATCAGACGGATGTCGGCCTCGTCGTCCTCGACGAAAAGCACACTGAGTTCTCCGAGCAACTCTTCCATCGCGCCCGCCAGATTCGCTGGAACCACCGTGCTGGCGACAGTAGCCAGCGGCCGCGCTGAACGCAACGAAAAACTAGCTAGGGCCTGTTAACACTACGGGGCTCGCTGCGTTGCCGGTCAAAATCGCGTCAGGCAAGGCGCCGGCCGACGCGAAGGCTGAAGCCTTCGCTAGGCTGGCAACGCCGCATGGCGCGATTTTGGCCAGCAACCCTTCGGGGCGGGACTGTTTTGGGGCATTGCTACGTCAGCCAGAGAGGGAAATAGAACCACTATTCCCCTCTCTGCCTTCCTTGCACTGCCCCAAAACAGCCTTCCGCCGCAGCGAGCCCCGTAGTGTTAACAGGCCCTAGCCTGATCCGGTGACCGGCCCAGGGTGAACAGCACCCGCGCGCCGCCCTGCGGCCCTGGCGCATGCCAGAGCCGGCCGCCCAGTACCTGAACCACCTGCTGGCAGATCTCCAGGCCCAGGCCGGTACCGCTGTCACCGCTGGCGGCGGCAGCGGCAGGTTCCGGGCCGGAGTGTTCGACGTAGTAGGCCAGGCCGTATTCGCTGGCCTGCTCGCCGACCCGCACCAGCGGCGAGCCGGCGCCGTGCCGGCGGATGCCGTCGAGCAGCAGCTTGCGCCAGACGTGGGCGATCAGATTGACCGGCAAGTAGGCCGGGCTCAGCGGCTCCAGCTGCAGGCGGGCGCCGTGTGCGGCGGCCTCGCTGGCTAGCTCGGTCCAGACCCGGTGCACCAGTTCTGACATCGGCCGCTGGCTCCACTCGCCGGGTTCGCTGAGGCGGTGCCGGGCCAGATCGAGGAAGGAGTGGATCTGCTGGCGCATGCGCTGCCCGGCCAGCTCGATCTGCTCCAGGAAATCGTCCAGCTCGGCCAGCCGTCCGGCCGCCAGCTGCTCGCGGGCGAGGCTGGCGAAGGCCGCCATCTGCCGCGCCGGCGCCTGCAGTTCGTGCGCGGCGAAGTAGGCGAACTGCTCCAGCTGGCGGTTGGCGCTGGCCTGCTGGGTGCTGGCGCGGTGGGCGTCGGTGATGTCCTGGTCGATGCCGACGATGCGGCTGATCTGGCCCCGGTCGTCGAGCACCGGCAGCAGGCGAGCCTTGAGCCGGCGCCGGTCGTCGCCGACCCGGGCGGCGTATTCGGTGCTGCTGCCGCGCCCGGACTTCAGGGCGGCCTCCACCGCCTCGCGCAGGCGCGCCTGATCCGCGGGCTCCAGGCCCAGCAGGTGATCGCGGAAGCGATGCACCCGGGTCGCGGAGTCGCCGCGCAGCGATGCCATCGAGGCATGCCAGATCAGCTGGTCGGTTTCTAGCCACCATTCCCAGGCGCCCAGCCGGCCGGCGGCGAGCGCCAGCTCCAGGCGCTCGGTCAGGTGTCGCCGCGATTGGTCGAGTTCGCGCAGCCGCAGCTGTGCCCGCACCCGGGCACAGACCTGGGTCGCCACCACCGGCTTGGCGAGAAAGTCGGCGGCGCCCAGGTCCAGCGCCAGCGCCTCCAGGTCGCCGCCGCCGTGGCTGGTGACGAAGATCAGCGGCACCGCCGCCAGCAGCGGATCACTCTTGAAAGCGCGGCAGAGCTCCAGGCCATTCATGTCCGGCATCTCGGCGTCGAGCAGCACCAGGTCGGGCAGGAACTCGCAGGCCAGCCGCAGACCCTCGACCCCGGAGGTCGCAAAGCGCACATCGCCATAGCTGGACAATGCCCGCCGCAGCAGATGGATCGCGCCCGGGTCGTCGTCGACGATCAGCAGGCTGACGTCATTGCGCGGCGTTTCGTCCAGGCCGGCCTGCTGGCGCCCGCCGCCGGTCACGGCCCCACCGGTTCGGACAGCACTGCCAGCGCCTCGGTGAAGCGCAGCGCGTCGGCGGCGGCGCGCAGCCGGCCGTGGCGCTCCGCGCCCAGCCGGGTCTTGAGCCCGGCATCGATGCGATCGAGCTGGTCGAGGGCGCTCAGGCTGTTGCGGGCCAGCTGCCGGCGCAGCTCCGCCAGGTCCTCGTCGGCGAGGGTGGGCTCGCTGGCAGCGGGCTCGGGCGTCGGCGCGTCGGGACTCTCCTGCAGGAAGTCCCGGCAGGCCATCCGCAACTGATCCATCGCCTCCGCCGCGTGGTGCAGCAGGGCCAGGCAGTCCTGGCAGGAGGGATCACGGGCGCAGCTTTCCAGCTCCATCGCGATCGAATGCACCTGGTTGGCGCCGACATTGCCGGCAACGCCGCGCAGCTTGTGGGCCCGCTGCGCCAGCCAGCGCCGGCCTTCCTCGTCACTGGTGGGGAACTCCGCCGGCCCGAAGCTGGAGAATTCCTCGAACATGCGCCGCAGCAGCGACCGCAGCAGCTTGAGGTCGCCGTCCAGGCGGCTGCTGGCCGCCGCCAGGTCGAGTCCGGCGATCTGCGGCAGCTGCGGCCCCGACTCCGGCTCACGATGCGCGCGCGTCACCAGCGGCAGGAAGCGACCGCGAGCCTTTTCGACGTGCCGGCGGATGCTGGCGATCATCACCTCGGCATCGAAGGGCTTGCTGATGAAATCGTTCATGCCGGCCTCGATCGCCCGCTGCCGCTCGCTGACCAGGGCGCCGGCGGTGAGCGCGATGATCGGCAAGCTGGTGAGACCCAGCTCGTGGCGGATCTGGCGGGTCGCCTCGTTGCCGTCGAGGACCGGCATCTGCACGTCCATCAGGATCACGTCCAGCCGCCCGCCTTCCTCGCGCACGATCTCCAGCGCCTGCTGGCCATTGACCGCCAGCACCACCCGGGCGCCTTCGCGTTCCAGGATCTGCTGGCCGACATCGAGATTGACGCTGCTGTCGTCGACGATCAGCGCCCGCACCCCGACCAGACGCATGCCGGCGCCGGCGCTCATCCGGCTGGTGTCGATCTGGCGCCCGCCGGCCTTGGTATGGCGGGCGACGGCCTCGTGCACGGCATTGAACAGGGTGGAGGCGTTGACCGGCTTCGACAGCACCGCGTCGGCCAGGTCGATGTGCTCGGAAACCCGGAGGGCGTCGCGGTCGCCGCCGGTGACCAACACCACGGCGGGAATCTCGATGCCCTGATGCCGCCGGTGCAGTTCGGCGAGCATCTCCAGGCCGTCCACGCCCGGCATCAGCCAGTCGACGATCAGGGCGTCGTAGGGGCGGCCCGAGGCCAGGCGATCCGAGAGCTGTTGCAGCGCGGTCTCGGCGTCGTCCGCGCTTTCCGGCCGCCAGCCCAGCGAGCGAGCGGTGCTGCAGATGGCGCCGCGATCAACCTGGCTGTCATCGACCACCAGGGCGTCGAGCACCTGGGGCGCATTGGCGGCGATGGTGCCTTCTGACTCCGGCTTGAGCGAGAGCTCGAACCAGAAACAGCTGCCCTGGCCCGGCGTGCTGTCGACCCCCAGGCTGCCGTCCATGTGCTCGACCAGGCGCTTGACGATGGCCAGCCCCAGGCCGGTGCCGCCGTAGCGGCGGGTGGTGGAAGCGTCGGCCTGGGAGAACGGCGAGAACAGCTTGCCCAGGGCCTCGGCCTCGATACCGATGCCGGTGTCGAACACGCTGAAGCGCAGGCGCACCAGCTCCGCCGTCTGCGCCAGCTGCCGGATCTCCAGCCGCACGCTGCCGCGCTCGGTGAACTTGATGGCATTGCTGAGCAGGTTGGTGAGCACCTGGTTCAGCCGCAGGCTGTCGCCGCGCAGGTAGGACGGCAGGCCCTTCTGCAGTTCGGCCGCGAACTCGATCCGCTTCAGCGCGGCCTGATCGCCCATGACCTTGCTCAGGTCGTCGATCAGCGCGCCGAGGCTGAAGGCCTCGTTGACCAGGCCCATCTGGCCGGCCTCGATCTTGGACAGGTCGAGCACGTCATTGATCAGGCCCAGCAGTGAGCGGCTGGCGATCTTCACCTTGCTGACCAGATCGCGCTGCGGATCGCTCAGGCCGCTGCGCTCCAGCAGGTAGGTGAGGTTCATCACCGCGTTCATCGGGGTGCGGATTTCGTGGCTCATGTTGGCCAGGAAGGCGCTCTTGGCCAGGTTGGCGGCCTGCGCCGCCTCGCCCGCCTCACGGATATCGGTGACGTCGGTGACGAAGGCGTAAAAACCCCTGATCTCGCCGCCCTGGCGGTCCGGGATGTAGCGCGCCAGCGAGTAGCGCTGGCCAAGCTTGCGTTCGAACTGCTGCTCCTCGCCGGCGAGGGCGCGGTCGATGTAGACCTTGTTCTCCTGGTACAGCTCCGGCCCGAGCAGATCCCGCATGTGGGTGCCGGGCAGCTTCTCCGGATCGACCCCGAACCAGACCCGGTAGGCGTGGTTGGCGAAGCGGTTGATCTCCCGGTGATCCCAGTAGCCGATCATCGACGGCAGGGAGTTGAGGATGTTCTCCAGATCGGTTCGGGCCCGCGCCAGCAGCTCGGTGCGCTCGGCCACCCGCGATTCCAGGGTGGTGTTGAGTTCGCGCAGCTGCTGCTCGGCGTGCTTGCGGTCCTCGATGTCGGTATTGGCGCCGACCCAGCGCAGCAGCTGGCCGCGTTCGTCCAGCTGCGGCACCGCCTGGGTGTCGAACCAGCGGTATTCGCCGTCGTGGCGGCGGATACGGAATTCGACGTGGAAGCTGCTGAGGCTGTCCACCGCCTGCTGCCAGCGGGTGCTCAGCGCCTCGCGGTCGTCCGGATGCACCTGGCGCAGCCAGCCGGCGCCCAGCTGCTCCGGCTCCGGCATTCCGGTATAGCGGAGCCAGCGCTCGCTGAGAAAATCGCAGGCACCGTCGGGCGCGCAGGTCCACACCAGCTGCGGCATCGAATTGGCGAGCTGGCGCCAGCGCGCCTCGCCGTCCTTCAGGCGCTGGACGCTGGCGCGCTCCTCGCTGACATCGGTCACCGCCGCCACCACCAGCCGGCGCTGGTCCAGGCGGATCGGGCTGAGATGCACCTGGGCCGGGAATTCGTGGCCGTCGGCATGCAGGGCACGCAGGTCCTGGCGCGCGCTCATCAGCCGCACGCTGTGGTCGTAGCTCGCGCGGTGATGCCGATGCCGGGCGCGACTGGCCGCCGGCAGCAGCAGCTCGATGGACTGACCGATCAGGGCCGCCGGGTCGTGGCCGAAGATATCGCGCACCCGGCCGTTGGCGAGCACCAGGATGCCGGCGGCGTCGACCACCACGATGGCTTCCGGCGAGGTGTCGAAGATGCCGCGCGCCAGCTGTTGCTGCTCCAGCTTCTGTTGCTCGCGGCGCAGGCCGGTCAGGCGCAGCGTGTAGAACAGGCTGGCCGACAGCAGGCTGGCGAGCAGGCCGCCCAGCAGCAGGGCCCAGGGCGACAGCAGCGGTAGCTCGGCGGCGAACCCGGGCAGGCCGGTGGCGGCGAGCCGCCAGACCCGCCCGTACAGCCGCAGTTCGAGACTCAGTCGCAAGGCCCCGGCAGCGGCCGGATGGTCGGCGTCGCCGCCGAAGAAGGCCGGGCGGTCCTGCCCCTCGGTGATGTCGGTCAACTGGAAGGCGACATCGGGGTGCTGCTCGGACATGCCGTGCAGCACCTCGTCGATCAGCAGGGGGGTATAGGTCCAGCCCAGCCCCAGGCGCTCGCGCTCGCCGGGCTCGGCAGGGGCCAGCCCGGCCGGATAGACCGGCAGCAACAGCAGGAAGCCACCGTCCGGCTGATTCCTGGCCTGGACCAGGGTCAGCGGCGCGGTCATGCGCGGCTGACCGCTGCGCAGCGCCGCGAAGGCGGCGGCGCGGCGCTGCGGCTCCGAGGCGATGTCGAGGCCGATGGCGGCCCGGTTGCCGGCGCGCGGCTCGACGAATTCGATGACGTCGAGCTCGCCCGGGTTCGGTCCCAGCTGGTGGATGGCGAACCCCGGCCCCTGCTCGGCCCTGGCCTTGGCCAGGAACTGCTCGCGCTGCGCGGGATCGACCCGGCGGATGAAGCCGAAGCCGCGCGCGCCGGGGAATTCCCGCTCCGGCTCGCGGGACTGGCAGTACTCCAGGAAACGCGCGTAGCTGATGCTGGCGCCACCGGCACCGAGCACCGCGCCGCGGGCGCCGTGCACGCCGTATTCGTACAGCCGCATTCGCTCCAGCAGCTGGTCGCGGAAACCCTGCACCTGGTCGCTGAAGCGCTGCTCGCGGGCCGCCTCGTTGCGTTCCGCCAGCCAGCTGCTGCCGGCTACCGCGAGCGCGCTGCCCAGCAGCAGTAGCAGCAGGGCCTGATGGCGCGTCTCGCGGCGGCCGGGAATCATCCGGTCGCGCTGGCCAGCGCGCCTTGGCTGGCGGGCATCGGCGGCTCGCAGGGCAGCCAGGCGACGCGGTTGCGACCGCCGGACTTGGCCTGATACAGCGCCTTGTCGGCGCTGCCGACCAGATACTCGGTATGCGCCACCAGGCTGCTGTCCGGCACACCACTGGGCGGCACGAAGGTCGAGACACCGATGGAGACGGTGAGCAGCTTGCCCGGCGCGGCCGGGTGCTGGATCGCCAGCTCCCGTACCAGGCGCAGGGTCTGCTCGGCCATCTCGATGGCGCCGGCCTGATCGGTTTCGGGCGCCACCACCATGAACTCCTCGCCGCCGTAGCGGGCAACGAAATCACCCGGACGCTGGAACGCCGCCGCGAGCGCCGCGCCGACCCGGCGCAGGGCATCGTCGCCGGCCAGGTGGCCGCAGTTGTCGTTGAACAGCTTGAAATGATCGACATCGAGCAGCAGCGCCGACAGCGGCATGCTGGAGCGCAGGCAGCGCCGCCATTCGCGCCGCAGCCGCTCGTCCAGCGCGCGCCGGTTGCCCAGGCTGGTCAGGCCGTCGCGCGCCGCCATCTCGCGCAGCTGGTCGGCCAGCTGCTTGATCCGCACCTGGCTGCGCACCCGCGCCCGCACCAGGCCGGGATGCACCGGCTTGCTGAGAAAGTCCGCCGCTCCCAGTTCCAGCGCCAGGATTTCCAGCGGCATGCTCTGGTGGCCGGTGACGAAGATCACCGGGATGTCGGCCAGCACCTCGTCGCTCTTCAGTATCCGCAAGGCCTCGAAGCCGTCCAGGCCGGGCATCTCGGCATCCAGCAGGATCAGATCCGGCGCCATGTCGCGCGCCATCCGCAGGCCGTCGTCGCCATTGGTGGCGAAGCGCACGTCCGGGTATTCCGGCAGCGCCTTGCGCAGGATCTGGATGGCGCCCGGATCATCGTCAATGATCAGGATGCTGGTCCGCTCAACAGCGGGTCTGGGGGAGTCCATGCGGGGTCGGTCGGTGCCGAGGAAGGGTTTATCGGAGGGGATTCTACGGGGCTGCCGCTCGCGGGCCGCGAGACCGGTCAGCCAGAGTGCGCGCCGGGACCAGTCCCGGGGAACGCCCAGGCCGCCGACCGGCCATCCTAGTCCGCCCGCCGGAGCCGGCCCACTCGGTGCCGCGAAACCGACGCCGCCAGTGCATCGCGGCCGTCGAAAAACCGCCGCGCTACTGATCGAGATCATCGCCGCCGCAGGCGATTTGTGCAGGTCGCCGATTCGCGCTCGCGGATTGATCTGCATCAGTCATTCCCTGGTCTTGCGCCCCTAAGGTCTCGCCCCGGACAACAACGGTCCTGAAACGAATCAAGGAGCAAGAGCGATGAACAAGAAACTAGTGGGGCTGCTGGCCCTGGCAACACTGGCGCTGGCTGGCACGGCGCAGGCCGAGACCCTGGTGCGCGGTCGGCTGATCGACATCCGGCCCGACACCAGTTCCAAGCCGGTGACCGGTGTCGACGTCGCCAACAAGCTGGCGCCGGACGTGGACGTGAGCTGGTTCTACAACAAGCACCTCGCGGTCGAGCTGCTGCTGACCATCCCGCAGACCCACAAGGTCAGCCTCAATGGCACCAGCGTCGGCAAGGCGCAGCACCTGCCGCCGTCGCTGCTGCTGCAGTACCACCAGCCGATGGGCGAGCGCCTGCGTCCCTATGTCGGCGCCGGCATCAACTACACCCTGTTCACCGACCGCAATCTCGATGGCGGCATGAAGCTGGATGCGAGCAGCTTCGGTCCGGCGATCCAGGCCGGCATGGACATCGCCATCAAGGACGGCTGGTACTTCAACGTCGACGTCAAGAAGATCTGGATCGACTCCGACGTCTCCGACGCCAGCGGCGCCTTTGTCACCCACGTCAACATCGACCCGCTGGTGGTCGGTGCCGGCATCGGCTACGCCTTCCGCTAAGGCCAGGGCGCCGGTGCTGCCGGCGTGGGCCGCCTCTTCCGAGGCGGCCCCGCGACCGGCACCGGAGCCCGACGGAATTCTTCATGAACTGCCCCAACCTGGATACGACCCTCGACGCCAGCCTGGTCGAACGCTACGACCGGCCTGGCCCGCGCTACACCTCGTATCCGACGGCGGCGCAGTTCAACGACGGCTTCGTCGCCAGCGACTACCTGGCGGCGGTGCAACGCAGTCGCGACGCCGGTCAAGCGCTGTCGCTGTACCTGCACCTGCCGTTCTGCGCCAGCCCCTGCTTCTACTGCGGCTGCACCCGGGTCATCAGCCGCTCGGCGGCGACCGGGGAGCGCTACCTGCTGCGCCTGCTGCGCGAGATCGAGCTGCAGGGCGCGCTGTTCTCGGGCCGGGAGCCGGTGCGGCAGCTGCATTTCGGCGGTGGTACGCCGAACTATTTCAATCTCCAGCAGCTGGATCAGCTGATGCAGGCGCTGCGGAGCCGCTTCGGCCTCAGCGAGAGTCCGGATCGGGAGTTTTCCATCGAGGTCGATCCGCGCGCCCTGGCGCCGGACGCAGTGGCCGGGCTGGCGGCCCTGGGAATCAACCGCATCAGCGTCGGCGTGCAGGATTTCGATCCGCAGGTGCAGGCGGCGGTGAACCGCCTGCAGAGCTACCAGCAGACCGAGCAACTGCTGCGCGCGGCGCGCGCGGCGGGCATCGCTTCGATCTCGGTCGATCTCATCTACGGCCTGCCCCGGCAGAGCCTGGAAGGCTTCGGCCGCACGCTCGACCAGGTCATCGCGCTGGCGCCGGAGCGGGTCTCCGCCTACAGCTACGCCCACCTGCCGCAACTGTTTCGCGCCCAGAACCAGATCCAGGCGAACGAGCTGCCGAGCCCGCCGGAGAAACTGGCGCTGCTCCAGCTCACCGTCAGCAAGCTGCAGGCGGCGGGCTATGTCTACATCGGCATGGATCATTTCGCGCGCCCGGACGACGAGTTGGCGCGGGCCCTGCGGGACGGCACGCTGCAACGCAATTTCCAGGGCTATTCGACCCAGGCCGGTGCCGACCTGATCGGCCTCGGGATGAGCGCCATCAGCCGGATCGCCGACAGCTACAGCCAGAACGCCAAGACCCTGGACGGCTATTACGCCGCGCTCGACCGTGACCAGCTGCCGCTCTGGCGCGGCCTGCGCCTGAGCGCCGACGACCGTCTGCGGCGCGCGGTGATCGAGGCCATCATGTGCCGCACCGAGGTCGATTTCGCCGAGTTCGAGCGCGCCTACGACATCGACTTTCCGCATTACTTCGCCGCCGCACTGGCGGCGCTGCGACCGCTCGAGGCCGATGGCCTGGTGCGCCTGCGACCCGGCTCGCTGCAGGTCACGGCCCAGGGCCGCTTCCTGCTGCGGGCGGTGGCGATGCCCTTCGACGCCTATCTGGGCGCGGCGGCGCCGGATGCGCGCGCCACGCCGGCGCGCTACTCGAAGCTGGTTTGATCCAGATCAACACCGCCACTGCCACGGTGCTGGCAGACTGGCCGCATGTCCGCCGTGAATTTCCAGACCCCGTCCTTCGCCGAGGCCCTGGCCTCGCCCGACCACTGGGCGATGGTCGCCATCTGCCTGCCGCTGGTGGGCCTGGTGGTGGTGCTGCACTACGAGGCGCTGGAGCGCCTCAACGACTGGCTGCCACGGCTGCGGATGGCGCCCCGGGCTCGGGTGCTGGCGCTGATGATCTCGCTGCTGGCGGTGCACACCCTGGAAATCTGGATCTATGCCAGCGGCCTGTACGCGACCACCCACTGGCCCGGCCTGGGCCGCATCGCCGGGGTCGAGACGCTGCGCCTGCTCGACGCCGTCTACCTGTCCACCGTCACCTACACCACGGTCGGCTATGGCGACCTGATTCCGCAGGGGCCGGTGCGCCTGCTGCTGGGCTTCGAGGCCCTGAGCGGCTTCCTGCTGGTGACCTGGTCGGCCTCTTTCACCTACCTGGAAATGCAGCGCAACTGGAAGACGCGCTGAGCCAAGAGCCAGTGGCGCATGGAATGCGCCCTACGGGCGGCGCACAGTGCTGACGATCAGCCTCTAGCCAATTCGCAGTGCCAGCATGCTGATCGAGCCCATCTCGGCTGTAGCCGTAGGGCGCATTCCATGCGCCAGGGTTTCGCGCCGCGCTTCACGGCGCATGGAATGCGCCCTACAGGTCACCGCCGCTGCGGCGCCCTTGCGCTTGATCCCCTCTCCGTCCGCGCGATCCCTGTAGGCCGGCGATTGACCGAGATCAACGCAGACCGGGCCGTGTTGAGGGACGCTCGCGGCAACCCGGAGCCTGCATGTCCCAGCGCAAGATTCTCGTCCTCATCGAGCACAGCTCGCCCAGCTCGGCGGCGGTGCGGCGCGCCATCGCCCTGGCGCGCTCGGGCCGTGCCAAGGTCAGCCTCTGCCTGTTCGTGCACCGGGCCAGCATTGACGCCATCGGCCATCTCAACGGCGCGATCGCCGAACTGGCGCGCGAGAGCCTGCTGTCGGAAGCCCGGCTCTGGTTGCACCGGCAGCTGCAGCTGCTGAAGGACGCCGGCGTCGAGGCCAGCGCCGAGGCCCTGTGGCAGCGCCCGCAGCCGGCGCCGATGCTGGCCAAGGTCCGGCAGCTGCAGCCGGATCTGGTCATCAAGGACATCCAGCTGGAGACCCTGCCCCAGCGCCTGCTGCTGAACCCGCTGGACTGGCATCTGCTGCGCGACAGCGGCTGCGAGATCATGCTGGTCAACCCGGAGTCGGGGCCGCTGCCGCAGCGGGTGATCGCCGCCGTCGACCCGCTGGCGGCCGAGCACGTCGCCGGTCAGCTCAACGAGCGCATCGTCCAGGCCGCCCGCGACCTGGCCCGCCTGAGCGACTGCCCGCTGGAGCTGGTCCACGCCTTCGAGGGCATGGCGCCGCTGACCGCCGTCGACCCCCTGGGCCAGGGTGCCATCTACACCGAGCTCTACGAGCAGTCGCGGGAACTCAGCCGCCAGCGCTTCCACGACTTTGCCAACCGCCAGGGTCTGCCGGCCGAGTGCCTGCATCTGCTCCACGGAGCGCCCTGGATGGCGCTCGCCGACTACGCCGGTGAGCAGCCGGGCGATCTGCTGGTGCTGGGCAGCGTGCAGCACCACGGCCTGGGCCAGCGACTGCTCGGCAGTACCGCCGAACGCATCCTCGACAGCGCCCATTGCGATCTGCTGCTGGTCCGGCCCGGCGCCGATCTCACCACGGCCGGCGCCGGCAGCACGGCCTGACCCCACCGCGCGGCGACCACCCCGCTGCCATCTCTCCCGAAGGATTGCTCCATGTTCTCGACCTCGGTGCCGCCCGCGCGGCTCGCCCTCCCGCATCGCAAGGAGATACGCCGCTGGCTGCAGCCGGTGTCGGCACGCGACACTCCGCGCGCACTGCGGCTGGTGGCCTTCGATTTCCTGCTGTTCGGGCTCGGCCTAGCCGCCCTGATGCTGCTGCGGGCGCCAATGCTGAAGCTGCTGCTGGGCCTGTTGCTCGGCCTGGTCATCGCCCGCCTGTTCATTCTCGGGCACGACGCCTGCCACCAGAGCTTCACGCCGCACCGGCGGCTCAACCGCGCGCTCGGTCGCCTGCTGTTCCTGCCCTCGCTGACGCCCTACAGCCTCTGGGATGTTGGCCACAACGTGGTGCACCACGGCTATACCAACCTGCGTGGCTTCGACATGGTCTGGGAGCCGCTGACGCTGGCGGAGTACCAGGCCCTGCCGGCCTGGCGGCAACGGCTGGAGCGGATCTACCGCAGCGGCTGGGCGCCCTGGCTCTACTACCTGGTCGAGATCTGGTGGCGGCGCATGTACTTCCCCAGCCGCCGCACCATGCCGACCCCGCGCCCGGTATTCGTCTGGGACAGCCTGCTGGTGAGCGGGTTCGCCGCGCTCTGGATCGGCCTACTGGCTCTCGGCGCCAGCGCCAGCGGGCAGTCCGTGACACTGAACCTGGTCACCGGCTTCGTGCTGCCCTGGCTGGTCTGGAATGCCCTGATCGGCTTCGTGGTCTACGTCCACCACACCCATCCCGCCATCGCCTGGTATGCCGACAAGGCCGAGTGGTCGGCGGCTGCGCCCTTCGTCACCACCACCGTGCACCTGCGGCTGCGGCTGGGCGGGCGGGAGTGGGGCGGCCTGCTGCACCACATCCTCCAGCACACCGCGCACCACGTCGACATGAGCCTGCCGCTGTACCGGCTGCAACAGGCGCAGCGGCTGCTGGAGCAGCGCCTGCCCGGCTATATCGTGGTGCAGGACTTTTCCTGGCGCTGGTATTTCGATACCGCGCGGCGCTGCCAGCTGTACGACTACCAGCGGCGCTGCTGGACCGATTTCTCCGGCCAGCCGACCGCGACGCCGGCACCCGGGCCAGCCTGAGCCCTAGCCCAAGCCGGCGCTGGCCTGGCGGACCCAGGCCAGCAGCTGCGAGGCCGGCAGCGCGCCGGCCTGGCGCGCCCGCTCCCGGCCGCCGTGGAACAGCACCAGGGTCGGAATGCTCTGGATGCCGTGGGCACTGGCCAGCTGCGGCTCGCTCTCGGTATCAACCTTGGCCAGCCGCAGCCGCGGTTCCAGCTGCGCCGCAGCCGCCTCGAAGGCCGGCGCCATCGCCCGGCAGGGCGCGCACCAGGGCGCCCAGAAATCGACCAACACCGGAATGCTGTCGCGGCCGATGTGGCGGGCGAAGCTCTGCTGGTTCAGCGCCACCGGCCGCCCCTCGAACAGCGGCCGGTGGCAGCGGCCGCAGGCGGGGCGGTCGTCCAGCCGGCCGCTCGCCAGGCGGTTGACCGCCTGGCAATGCGGGCAGACCAGCTGGCTGCTGCCGGGTTGATCCTGGAAGTTCATCGTCGTCGGTTCTCCTCGGGTCGGGATTGTCGGTGTCGGCCGCTGATCGGCGATTGATCCAGATCAGTGCCGCCGGTTCGACCGCCACCAAGAATGCCGCCGTCATCCCGCGTCGGGGCACGACGCCTTCTGGAGGCACACATGAATTCTCCACCCGCAGCGGCTGCCGTTCCGTATCACGACACGGTGATCCGGCAGTTCATCATCATGACCGTGGTCTGGGGCATCGTCGGCATGACCGTCGGGGTCCTGCTCGCGGCCCAGCTGATCTGGCCGGAACTGAACTTCGATACCCCCTGGCTCACCTACAGCCGGTTGCGGCCGCTGCATACCAATGCGGTGATCTTCGCTTTCGGCGGCTGCGCCCTGTTCGGCACCAGCTACTGGGTGGCGCAGCGCACCTGCCGCACGCCCCTGTTCGCGCCCAAGCTCGCCGCCTTCACCTTCTGGGGCTGGCAGCTGGTGATCCTCGCCGCCGCCATCACCCTGCCGCTGGGCCTGACCCAGGGCAAGGAATACGCCGAGCTGGAGTGGCCCATCGACCTCCTGATCGCGGTGGTCTGGGTGTCCTACGCGGTGGTGTTCTTCGGTACCCTGGTCAAGCGCACGGTCAGCCACATCTACGTCGCCAACTGGTTCTACGGCGCCTTCATCATCACCGTCGCGGTGCTGCACATCGTCAACAGCGCCGCCATTCCCTACTCGCCGTTCCGCTCCTACTCGGCCTACAGCGGCGCGGTGGATGCCATGGTGCAGTGGTGGTACGGCCACAACGCGGTGGGCTTCTTCCTCACCGCCGGCTTCCTGGGGATGATGGATTACTTCGTGCCCAAGCAGGCCGGGCGGCCGATCTATTCCTACCGGCTGTCCATCGTCCACTTCTGGGCGCTCATCAGCATCTACATGTGGGCCGGCCCGCACCACCTGATGTACACCGCGCTGCCGGACTGGGCGCAGTCGCTGGGCATGGTGTTCTCGCTGATCCTGCTGGCGCCCAGCTGGGGCGGCATGATCAACGGCGTCATGACCCTGTCGGGCGCCTGGCACAAGCTGCGCGACGACCCGATCCTGAAGTTCCTGATCGTCTCGCTGTCGTTCTACGGCATGTCGACCTTCGAAGGTCCGATGATGTCGATCAAGACCGTCAACGCGCTGTCCCACTACACCGACTGGACCATCGGCCACGTCCATTCCGGCGCGCTCGGCTGGGTGGCGATGATCACCGTCGGCTCGGTCTACATGCTGATTCCCCGCCTGTTCAACAAGCCGAAGATGCACTCGGTGCCGGCGATCAATCTGCACTTCTGGCTCGCCACCATCGGCACCGTGCTCTACATCACCGCGATGTGGATCGCCGGCGTCATGCAGGGCCTGATGTGGCGCGCGGTGTCGGATGACGGGACGCTGACCTACAGCTTCGTCGAGTCGCTCAAGGCCACCTATCCGTTCTACGCGTTGCGCCTGCTCGGCGGCCTGGTGTTCCTGTCCGGAATGCTGGTGATGGCTTGGAACGTCTGGAAGACCACGCAGCCGCTGCCGGGCACGCGGCCGGAGCGTGACGCCAACCCCCACGCCGCCCTGCCGGAGGCGCAGTCATGAAGCCGCTGCACGACAAGATCGAACGCAATATCGGCCTGATGGGCGTGCTGGTTGCGCTCGCCATCAGCTTCGGCGGCCTGGTCGAGATCCTGCCCTTGCTGAGCCAGACTGCCACCACCCAGCCCGAGCCCGGCATGAAGCCGCCGACGGCGCTGGCGGTGGCCGGCCGCGACGTCTTCATCCGCGAGGGTTGCTACAACTGCCACTCGCAGATGGTGCGCTCGCTGCACGAGGAAGTGATGCGCTACGGCCCGGCTTCCACCGCCGGCGAATCGGTCTGGGACCACCCCTTCCAGTGGGGCAGCAAGCGCACCGGCCCGGACCTGGCGCGGGTCGGCGGCCGCTACAGCGACGAATGGCACCAGATCCACCTGCGCAATCCGCGCGATGTGGTGCCGGAATCGAACATGCCCGGCTATCCCTGGCTCGCCGCCCAGCCGGTCGACGGCGCCGAGGTCAGCGCCATGATGCTGGCCCTGTCCCGGGTCGGCGTGCCGTTCAGCGAGCAGGACATCAGCGGCGCGCCCGCCGTCGTGCAGGGCCACAGCAAGATGGACGCGCTGATCGCCTACCTGCAGTCCCTCAAGCTGCCGAAGCCCGAGAGCACGCCCGCACGGGCGGTGCCGGTCGCGGCGGCGCCTTCCAACTAGGGAGCCAACTCATGATTAGCGGAATCATCACCGGCCTGTTGCTGGCCGCCTTCTTCGCCATCACCTACTGGGCATATTCCTCGCGCAACAGCGCGCGCTGGCAGCAGGCCGCGCAGCTGCCCTTGCAGGACGAGGCTGAACTGCCCTGCTGCAGTGGCAAGCCCGATGCTAAGCGCGCCTCAGGAGTTCGGTCATGAGCACTTTCTGGCATTGGTTCATCGCCGCCATCGCGGTCGGCTCCATCATCGGCTGCCTGGTGCTGCTGTTCGGCAATGCCCGGGGCACGCCGGGCGAGGGCACCACCGGCCATGTCTGGGACGACGACCTGCGCGAGTACAACAACCCGCTGCCGCGCTGGTGGCTGAACCTGTTCATCCTCACCATCGTCTTCGGGGTCGGCTACCTGATCTATTACCCGGGCCTGGGTGGCTTCACCGGCAGCAGCGGCTGGACCCAGAAGAAACAGCTGGAGCAGCGCATGGCCGAGGTCCAGGCCAAGCGCCAGGCGGTCTACGCCCGGCTCGGCGATCGCGATATCGCTGCCCTGGCGCAGGACCCGGCGGTGCGCTCGCTGGGCCGCGAGGTGTTCCTGGGCAACTGCGCCGGCTGCCATGGCGCCGACGCCCAGGGCGCGCGCGGCTTTCCCAACCTGGCCGACCGCGACTGGATTTACGGCGGCACGCCGGAGGCCATCCTCGCCTCCATCACCCAGGGCCGCCAGGGCCAGATGCCACCGTTCAGCGCGGCGCTCGACGCCAAGGCCGCCGACGAGCTGATCGACACCGTCCAGCACTGGGCCGACCCCGCCTTCAACCCGGCGCGCCGCGCGACGGCGATGCAGCAGTTCGCGCTCACCTGCGCCGCCTGCCACGGCGCCGACGGCCGGGGCAATGCCCTGATCGGCGCGCCCAACCTGACCGACAAGGTCTGGCTGCACGGCGGCTCCCGCGAGGCGATCCGCGAGACCGTCCTGTTCGGCCGTCGCAGCAACATGCCGGCGCACAAGGACATCCTCTCGGCCGACGACATCCGGGTGGTCGCCGGCTACGTCTACGGGCTGGCACCGCCGGCGCCATGAACGAGTCGCCGACCCCCGCCGAAACCGAGGCCTGGCTGCGCCGGGCCTCGGACAAGGGCCTGGGCTCGCGGCGCGCCTTGCGGCTGCTCGCCATCGCCATCTGGGCCAGTTTTCTTGGAGCCATCCCCATGCTGCTGACCTGGTTGCTGCTGTTGCCGGAGGACACCGCCGTCCACCTCGGTGTCGGCGAGCTGTCGTTCGGATTCTTCATGTGCTGGCTGGCGGCCATGGTGCCGACCGCCATCGCCCTGCTGCTGAGCCAGCGCGGCGTGCCACGGGTACCACGCGCGGTTCCGGAACCCGGCCATGAACAGCAAAGCTGAGCCGCCGGTGGAGCAGCCGATCCTGCTCTACCAGGCCGCGGCCAAGATCTATCCCAAGCAGGCGCGCGGCCGCTACGCGCGGCTGCGGGTGCTGGCGATGCTGTTGCTGCTGGGCTTCTACTACCTGGCGCCCTGGATCGAGATCGGCGGCAGTCCGCTGGTCTGGTTCGACCTGCCGCACCGACGCTTCCACCTGTTCACCCTGACCCTGACCCCGCAGGACCTGATCTACCTGACCTGGCTGCTGCTGATCGCGGCCCTGACCCTGTTCTTCTTCACCACCCTGGGTGGCCGCCTGTGGTGCGGCTATGCCTGTCCGCAGACGGTGTGGACTGAGGCCTTCCTGTGGATGGAGCGGATCACCGAGGGCGACCGCCACGCCCGCATCAAGCTGGACCAGGCGCCCTGGAGCGCGCGCAAGCTGCTGCGCAAGGGCAGCAAGCATCTGCTCTGGGCCGGCTTCGGCCTGTACACCGGCCTGACCTTCGTCGCCTACTTCGTGCCGGCGCGCGAGCTGTTTCCAGCGGCGCTGACCCTGCAGCTCGCCGGCTGGCCGCTGTTCTGGAGCCTGTTCTACGGCTTCGCCACCTGGGGCAATGCCGGCTTCATGCGCGAGCAGGTCTGCAAGTACATGTGCCCCTATGCCCGCTTCCAGAGCGCGATGTTCGACAAGGACACCCTTATTATTTCCTACGACCAGCCGCGCGGTGAGCCGCGCAAGTCGCTGGCGAAGAAGCAGGGCGTCGCCGCCGGCAGCTGCATCGACTGCTCCCTGTGCGTGCAGGTCTGCCCGACCGGCATCGACATCCGCAAGGGCCTGCAATACGACTGCATCGCCTGTGCCGCCTGTGTCGATGCCTGCGATGCGGTGATGGACTCGGTGCAGCAGCCGCGCGGCCTGATCCGCTACACCAGCGCCCATGCCGAGGCCGGCCAGCGGTTCCGCCTGCTGCGGCCGCGCGTGATCGGCTATGGCCTGATCTGGCTTGCGCTCTGCATCGGTTTCGTGGTGGCGCTGAGCCTGCGCACGCCGCTGCAATTCGACGTGATCCGTGATCGCCACTCGCTGTACCGCGAGGTCGACGAGGGCGTCTACGAGAACCTCTACGCGCTCAAGTTCGCCAACGAGGACAGCCAGCCGCACCGCTTCCGGCTCAGTGTTGCCGCCACCGACGGCCAGCGCTACCGGGTCGAGCCTGACAGTCTGCTGCTGGCTGCCGGCGAGGCCGGTGCGCTCACGGTCAGCGTCCGCAACCTGGCTGCCGAGGACGGCGACGAGGAAAATGCGATGCGCGGCATCCACAGCCTGAACCTGGTGCTGCAGGCCGAGGACGCGCCCGGGCTGCGCCGCGAGCGGGTCGCCAGCTTCATCGCCGGCGCCGGCCATGACTGAGCCGGAGTCCACCCAGCCGCGCGCGGCCAGGCGCCAGCGCTCGCCGCTGCTGGACCTGCTGCTGGTGTTCGGCCTGCCGCTGGCGGTGCTGGTGGCGGGCGCCTACACCATCGTCGCCGCCGTCGAGCAGGGCTTCACGCCCATCGCCGACACCCCGGTCGCGCCCAAGGGCCATTGATGGCCGGCCGCTGGCAGCTCTACGACACGCCGGAGATGCTGGCGGCGGTCAGCACCGCGGTCGCCGGCGGCCAGCGCGAGGTGCTGCTGGCGGTCGATGGCGTCCACTGCGGCGCCTGCGTGCGCGGCGTCGAGCGCCGGCTTGCCGGCCGCGCCAGCAAGGTCCGGGTCGATCTCGCCAGCCGCACCGTCGAATTCGGCTTCGACCCGGTCGCGCAGCCGCTGTCGGGCCTGATCGAAATACTGGAGCAGGCCGGCTACCGGCCGCAGGTGCTGGCGCAGGACCAGGCCCTGCTCGCCGCCCAGCAGGAGCGGCGCGCGGCGCTGGCGCGGATCGGCATCGCGGTGATCTGCGCCATGCAGGTGATGATGCTGGCCTGGCCCGAATACTTCGACGCCGGCGAGATCGAGCCCGGCGTGGTCGCCCTGCTGCACTGGAGCCAGTGGCTGCTGGCGACGCCGGCGGTGTTCTACAGCGGCTGGCCGATCCTGGCCGCGGGCTGGCGCTCGCTGCGGGACGGCAGCCTGGGCATGGATGTGCCGATCGCCGCTTCCATCCTGATCGCCTACGGTGCCAGCGCCTGGCACACCCTGAGCGGCAGCGGCGCGCTCTATTTCGATGCCGCCACCATGTTCGTCATGCTGTTGGGCGCCGGCCGCTATCTGGAAGGGCGCAGCCGCGCCCAGGCCGGCGAACGCCTGCGCCTGCTCGCCGGCCGCCGGGCGCTGACGGCGGTCCGCATCGAACAGGAAGAACCGCGGACGGTGTCGATCAGCGCCCTGCGCCTGGGCGACCGGGTGCGGGTCGCGCCGGGCGAGGCCCTGCCCGCCGATGGCGAACTGCTCGACGCGGTCGCCGACCTCGACGAGTCCCTGCTCAGCGGCGAGTCGCGGCCGCTGCGCCGGCAGCCGGGCGCCACCGTGCTGGCCGGCAGCATCAATGTAGGCATCCAGGCGCTCGACCTGCGGGTGCGCAGCGAGGCTAGTGCCAGCCGGCTGGCGGCGATAACCCGCCTGCTGCAGGAAGCGCAGCGCTACAAGCCGCCGGCGCAGCTGCTGGCGGATCGCATTGCCCGCCATTTCGTGCTGGCGGTGCTGCTGCTGGCCGGCCTGGCGCTGGCCTGGTGGTGGCCGCGCGATCCTGGGCAGGCGCTGGAAGTGCTGCTGGCGGTGCTGGTCGTGAGCTGTCCCTGCGCGCTGTCGCTGGCGATCCCGGCGGTGTACGCCGCCGCCGCCAGCCGCCTGGCCGCCGGCGGCGTGCTGCTGGTGCGCCCGGCGGCCTTGGCGCGGGTGCCGGAACTGAGCCAGGTGCTGTTCGACAAGACCGGCACCCTGACCCTGCCGGATCTGCAGCTGGGCCAGGTGCAGCCGCTCGGCGCGCTGTCCGGCGAGGACGCGCTGGCAATCGCGGCGGCGCTGGAGCAGAACCTGCAACACCCCATCGCCCGCGCCCTGGTGCGCGCCGCCGGTCGCATCGATCCGGCCACCGAGGTCGAACTGGCCGCCGAGGGCGGCGTGCGGGGCCAGGTCGCCGGCCGCCGCTACTGGCTGGGGCCACCGGAACACCTGGGCCTGGATCGCGCCCGCCAGCCGGCGCTCGCCGACGAGGCCAGCACCTGGGTGGCGCTGGCGGTCGAGGGCGAGCCCCTGGCCCTGTTCGGCCTGTCGGCGCGACTGCGGCCCGAGGCCGCCGCGACCGTGGCCGCGCTGCAGCGGGACGGACTGGGCCTGCGCCTGCTCAGCGGCGACAGCGAGGCGACCGTGAGCCATCTGGCCCGCAAGCTCCATATCAACCAGGCGTTCTGGCGCCAGACCCCGGAGCAGAAGCTGGCGCAGCAGCGGCAGCTGCAGGCCGACGGCTTCGTGGTGATGGCGGTCGGCGACGGCATCAATGACGCGCCCCTGCTGGCCGCCGCCGACATCGGCGTCGCCATGCCGGGCGGCGCGGCGCTGGCGCAGGCGCGCGCCGACCTGATTCTGGTCGGCGATTCGCTCGACGGCCTGCTGCTGCTGCGCGCGGTGGCGGTCAAGGCCGCCCTGCGGGTCCGGCAGAACCTGGCCTGGGCCCTGCTCTACAACCTAGTGATGCTGCCGCTGGCGCTCAGCGGCCAGCTCACGCCCTGGCTCGCGGCCCTGGGCATGTCGCTGTCCTCGCTGCTGGTGGTCAGCAACGCCCTGCGGGTCGGCCCGGGCCGGCAGCCTTCCATCGCCGCGCAGCAGCCCGCCGCGCTGGCGACCTGAGTACCGCCATGGAAATCCTCTACCTGCTGATTCCGCTCGGGGTGGTGCTGGTCGCCTTCGCCGGCGCCGCCCTGGTCTGGGCCCTGCACAGCGGCCAGTACGACGGCCTCGATCAACAAAGCCGGCGGATGCCGGACGACGAGCCATAAACCCCAGGCGGCATTGACCTGGATCAAGGCGCGCAGCGGGGGGCTGACCGAGCATGGCTGCCATCTACCCAGGGGAAACCAGCATGAACGCCACACCGACCAGAACTCGCGGCCTCGCTGTCACCGGTGCCGCCACGCGCAAGCCGCCCCACACCCGGCACTGGCTGCAGGCAGCGGCCGGCGAGCACAGCGGCGATCTGCTGCGCCTGCACGAGGTGCTGGCCGGGCGTCAGCAGCTGCTGAGCGAACGCCTGGTGCGCATCGAGGAAGATCGCCAGCGCCGCCAGTCGCCGCTGTCGCAGGACTTCGCCGAGCAGGCCGGCGAGCGCGAGAACGACGAGGTGCTGGACCGACTCGCCGAGGCCACTGAACTGGAGCTGGCCCAGGTGCGCAAGGCCCTGGGCCATATCGATGCCGGCGACTACGGCTACTGCGAGGTCTGCGACAGCGAGATCGCTCCCGCGCGGCTGGCGGCGCTGCCCGATGCCACCACCTGCGTCCGTTGCGCCGAGCGCGCCGGCCGCGACTGAAACCCCGGTCGCGCTAGCGTGGCCATCAGCGAGTTGAGTGTGCCGGCGATGTGGATCGCCGGCCTGGCGATGAGCCCGCACTGCGCGCTGATGTGCGGGCCGATCCAGGCCCTGCAATTGCGTGGCGCCCCGGGCCGCGCGCCGCTGTTCTGGCTGCATCTGGGACGGCTGCTGGGCTATGCCCTGCTGGGCGCCCTGGCCGGCCTGGTCGGCGCCCGCCTGACGCTCTGGCTGCCGGCGGCGGACTATGGCCTGGCCCTGCAGGCCGTGGCCGGCCTGGTGCTGATCTGGCTCGGGCTTAGCTATCTGCGACCGGCGGCGGCCTGCCATGCCACGCCCCTGCACGGTGCCGGCGCGCGCGCCACGGCGCCGCGCCTGCTGGCGCGCGGCCTGGTCTGGGCGTTGCTGCCTTGCGGCTTGCTCTACGGCCTGCTGTTCCTGGCCGCTGCTTCGGGTGGGCCCGGGTCCGGCGCGCTACTGATGGCGGCGTTCGGACTCGGCACCCTGCCGCTCACCGCCGCCGGTGGCCGCGCCTTGCAGCGGCTGTTGGGCCAGCCCCAGCTGCGGCGGGTGGCGGCGAGCGTGCTGATCGGCCTCGGTGTCGGCTCGGTCCTGCTGGGCCAGCTGGCGCCGGTGCTGCTGCCCTGGTGCCGGGCAGCGCTGGCTGCCGCGCCCTAGCGCGCCGCCAGCCGCGCCAGGCGGATCAGGCGTGGGTCGATCTTCAGGCCGGCCTTCTCGACCGCATCGAGGTTCAGCTCGAAGCGCATGCGGCCGTCCTCGACGAACAGGCGGATCATGCCGTCGGGCCAGCTGAAGCGGCTGCCCTCGTCGACGATCAGCGCGCCGCTCGCGGCCAGTGCCGCCATCAGCTCGCCGTAACGGGGCTGGGCCTCGGGGCCTAGGTAGGCGAGATGGCAGTTGCCGGTGCGGATCGCGGCGGCATTGCTGACCGGCACCAGCTCCAGCGCGTGGCTGCCCACCGGCTTGCCGGACAGGGACTTGCCCAGCGCTTCCAGGCTGGGGTCGTCGGCCAGCAGGCAGACCCGTAGCGGCGCATCGGCGGCGGCGAAGCGCGCTTCCGGCCAGGATGCCAGCTTGGCGAAATTGAGCAGGAAGCCGGCGCGCAGGGCACCGAGATCGGCGCTCTGGGCCTGCGCCGGCAGGCTGCCGAGCAGCAGGCCGAGCGCGGCCAGGGCGGGCAGCAAGCGGTTTATCCGTTTCATTGCCAGCTCCAGCGCAGCTCGGCCAGGACCGCGCGTTCCACTTCCAGCCGCGCGGAGGGCAGGCCGAACTCGGCGTGGCTGCGCTGCAACAGATTCTGGCCGACCAGGGCCAGTTCCAGCTCGGGGCGCAGCCACCAGCCGGCGCGCAGGTCGAGCTCGGCATAGGACGGCACCTGCTGTCGGGCGAGGGCATCGACATAGCGCAGCTGGCCGCCCAGGTTCCAGGCCGGGCCCGGCTGCCAGTTGGCGCGCAGGCCGGCCTGGTTGGCCGGGCTGTTGCCCTCCACGGTCGCTTCGGTGGTGGTATCGGCGCTGCCGCCCTGGCGCTTCAGGTCCAGCTCCAGATAGCTGTAGTAGGCGCTCAGCTGCACCGTGTCGGTCGGGGTCCAGCTGGCGTTGATCTCGGTGCCGATGCCCTGGCCGTCGAAGTTGTTGGCGTAGCGGCCGTTGATGCCGACGCCCTCGAAGCTGGACAGCTCGGTGTAGTCGTTGAAGTAGCCGGTCAGCTCGACCAGCAGGCGCGGGCCGGCGCGCCAGCGCAGGCCGGTCTCGTAGGCGACCAGCTGTTCGGAGTCGAAGTCGGGATTGCCCAGCAACAGCGTGTCGCCCTCGGTGCAGCCGAGCGCGCCGGCAAAGACCGGCGAGCAGAAGAAGCCCAGCTCGCGGTTGAGGCGGTTGGGGGTGCGCACCGCCCTTGCCACCGAGCCCCAGCTGTACCAGCTGTCGTTGAGCCGCCAGCCGGCGCGGACGCTGGGCTGGAACTCGACACCGGTGTACTCGTTGTGCTCGACCTTGGTGCCCAGCACCAGGCTGCCCTGGCCACCGTCGAGGGCGATCTCGTCCTGCACGAAGCCGCCGTAGGTGGTGAGGCTCTGGTCGGCCGGGGTGAAGATGATCGCCACCGGCGGGCCGCCGGTTTCGTCCTCGGTCAGCTGGGCACTGAGGCCGAAGGTCAGCAGGTTGCCGGAGATCGCCGTCAGCGAGTGCTGCAGATCGGCGGCATAGGTACGGCGCTGCTCGATGTAGATGCCGGGAATGCGGCGGTGGTAGCTGTCCAGGCTGAGCTGGCCGCTGGTCTCGGCACCGCCTTGCCAGGCCCGCTTCCAGTGGCCGACCAGGTTGCCGCCATCGACTTCGGTGACGCCGTTGGCGTCGAGGTTCTGGCCGTCGTAGAGATCGCCCGACACGGTGAACTTGCCGGCCTCGACCTGCCCCCAGCCCAGGCGGAAGCCGGCCTGCTGCAGGTTCTGACCGTCGGGGCCCTGGCCGCCGCCGGCCATGCGCGAACTGTCCAGCTCGCGGCTCTGGGCATAGACCCGCACCCGGCCGGTATCGCCGAAGCGACCGCCGCTGCGGAACGCCGCTTCGTGCTTCTGCTCGGTTCCCGCCGCCAGCAGCAACTGGCTGCCCTGGGTATCGGCGGCGGTCTTGGTGATGATGTTGATGACGCCGTTGACCGCGTTGGCGCCCCAGACCGCGCCGCCTGGG
This sequence comes from Stagnimonas sp., assembly GCA_030696045.1. Lineage (GTDB taxonomy): Bacteria > Pseudomonadota > Gammaproteobacteria > Nevskiales > Nevskiaceae > Stagnimonas. The sequence goes on from JAUYNO010000021.1 coordinate 45,133, forward strand.
CCACGGATCACCTCGATGCGCTCGATGTCCGGCAGATAGGTGTCGAGCACGTCCCAGAACACGCCGGAGAACAGCGGCGTGTAGACGCTGCGGCCGTCGAGCAGCACCTGCAGCTTGTCGGAAGAACTGGAATTGAAGCCGCGCGCCGAGATCGCGTAGCTGCTGGTATTGATGCGGGCGACGTCGAGGCCGGGCACCAGCCGCAGCGCTTCGGGAATGCTGCGGGCGCCGGAGCGGCGGATGTCCTCGGCGCTCAGCACATACACCGCCGCCGGCGTGCGGCCGAGCGGTTCAGCGCGACGGGTGACGCCGGTGACTTGCACCGCCATCAAGTCTTCCAGACCTAGCAGGCTCAGGTCCTGGCCGTCGTCGGCATGGCTGGCGCCAGCGCCCAGGGCGCAGAGCAGCAGAAGCTTGGTGGGCAGGTTCAGCGGACGGCGGTTCAGCATTGGGAGCGGCGCCTTAAGTTGGACGAATTTGTAGTAAAAACCCCGGGCTCGGAAGCCGACCAACGTCCTTGGCAGCGGGCTGACTTGCTATTCATAATCATTACTGCATAAACCCAAGGAACGGGCAAGCGCCTTGCCTCGTCCCTCCGGCGCGGCAGGATGCTGCCCAGGTAGAGACGATGAGAATTCAAAGCAGACTGCTGCTGCTGGCCCTGCTGCCGGTGCCGATCATCCTGGTGCTGTCGGTCCTGTCGGCGCTCGACGCCGCTGGTTCGCTGCGCGACGCCCGGCAAGTGGTGGTACGCACCGAGCAGCTGACCGCCGCCGATGCGCTGTTCCAGCGCCAGCTGCGCCAGCGCGACCGCGCCACGCTCGAGCTGACCGAACAATCGCGCGGCCTGGAAGCCCTGCTGTTCGGCGACCAGCCCGCCGAGGCCGAAGCGGGCCCCGCCAAGCAGTCGGCCGCCGAAGACGCCGCGCGGGATCAGGCCGCCCTGGCGGGCCTGGAGCAGCAGCTGCAAGCGAATCGCGACTCCGGCCTGGAACCGCTGCTGGAGCAGCTGCGCGGTGACCAGCAGGCCCTGGCCCAGGGCCTGGACCGGAGTTCCTTCTACGCCCTGCTGGCGCAGTTCAACGCGCCCATGCAGCGACACGCCGCGCTGCCGGCCCAGGCCAGCAGCCTGGCCACCGACGCCGTCTGGAGCCAGCGCTTCAGCAGCCTCGCCGCCCTGGTCGCGCTGCAGGAGGCGCTGGCCAAGGAACGCCTGCTGGTGCGCCAGGCGCTGACCACCCTGCAAGTGGAACCGGCCCTGGCCCGGCTGATGGCGGCGACCGAATCGCGGATCGAATCCCGGCGGGCGCTGCTGGCGGCGGTCACCGGCGAGGTGATGGCCGCGCAGGCGATCACCACCGCCCTGGCAGAGGTGGATCGGGCCGGGCGCGGCGCGCTGCTGGTCGACATCGGCAACTACGCCCAGCGCAGCGACCTGGAGGCGCAGCTGCTGGAGGTGCTCGGCTACGGCGGCTTCATCCAGTCGTTCAAGGACTACCAGCTGGGCCGGGATTCCGCCGACCTCAGCCGCGCCCGCACCCAGCTCGCCACCGCGCAGGAGATCCTGCACCGCATCGCGGCCCTGCCGATGGCCGACTCCGAGCGCGCCGACGTCGGCGTGGTCGATGCCGCGCTGCGGAGCTTCGCCAACCGCATCGAGCAGGCTGGCGGCGCCGCCGGCGCCGGCGAATTCAACCGCGCCGGCGAGGCCGATGCCGTTGCCGCCCTGCAGCGCCTGCGCAGCTTCCGGCCGACGCTGAGCGCCGGGCAGTGGGACAGCATCACCGCCACGCTGCAGCAACAGCTCGCCGAACAGATCCGGCAGACCCTGGCGCGGACCGGCACCGAGGCCCTGGCCCGGCAGGGGCGGACCACCCGGTTGACGCTGGCGATAGCCCTGGCGGTCGGCCTGACCCTGCTGCTGATCCTGCTGGCCGGGCGGCAGCTGTTCCAGCGCCTCAGCGGCGGCATCGACGCCCTGGTGCGGGAGTTCCAGCGGGTTACCGACACCGGCGATGTCCGCACCCGCATGGTGGTGCACGGCCAGGACGAACTGGCCGAGCTGAACCGCTATTTCCTGCGCCTGGGCGAAAGCCTGGCCAGCTATCAGGAAGACAATGCCCGCGCCCAGCGCCTGGGCGAGGCGCAGCTCAGCGTGCTTGCCGCCATCCGCGCGGGCGACCAGCTGGCCCACCGGGCCGAGTCGATGCTCGCCTGTCTGCGCGAGCAGACCGGCGCGGTGGTGGGCGCGGTCTATGTCGAGGGCGAGCAGGGCCTGCACCTGGTCGCCGCCGCCGGCCTGCCCAAGGACCACGATCTCAGCGCCGGCGAGCTTGCCAGCGGCCTGGTCGGGCTCGCGAGCCGCACCGAGGGCACCCGGGTGCTGGAGAACCTGCCGGCCGGCTACCTGCGCCTGAGCAGCGCCAGCGGCAGCGCCGACGCGCCTGCCGTCAGCCTCACCTCGCTACGCGCTTTCGGCAAGCTGGTCGGGGTACTCGAACTGGCCTGGCTGCGGGCACCGGAGCCCGAGGCGCGCGAGCTGCTGGACCGGGTTGCCGAGCCGATCGGCATCGCCCTGGCCGGCACCCTCAGCCGCGCCCGCACCGAGGCCCTGCTGAAGGAGACCCAGGTGCAGTCCGAGCTGCTGCAACAGCAGCAGGAAGAACTGCGCTGCAGCAACGAGGAGCTTGCCGAACAAACCGCAGTGCTGCGCCAGTCCGAGGAAGAGCTAAAGGCCCAGCGCGAGGAGTTGCAGGCCAACAACGAGGAGCTGGAGGAATCCGCGCAAGTCTTGCAGACCCAGCGCGCCCGGCTGGAGCAGACCGCCCGCGATCTGGAGCAGGCGACCCAGTACAAGTCCGACTTCCTCGCCAACATGTCGCACGAGCTGCGCACGCCGCTCAACAGCCTGCTGATCCTGGCCCGGCAGCTGGCGCAGAACGAGGAAGGCAACCTCAATGCCCAGCAGATGCAGGCGGCGCAGATCATCCACAGCGGCGGCAAGGATCTGCTGACCCTCATCAACGACATCCTCGATCTCTCGAAGGTCGAGGCCGGCAAGATGGACCTGCATGTCGAACCGCTCGACGTACCGGGTCTGCTGGAGGACCTGCACCGGCAGTTCGATCCGGTCGCGCGGGATCGCGGCGTGCCGCTGCTGACCGAGATCGAGCCGGGACTGACGGCGGTGCTCGCCACCGACCGCAACCGGCTGCAGCAGATCCTGCGCAACCTGCTCGCCAATGCCTTCAAGTTCACCAGCCAGGGCCAGGTGCGGCTGCGGATCGGCCGCCCGCCGGCCGAGCTCAAGCTGCGCAAGCTGCGCGACCGCGCCCAGGCCATCGCCTTCAGCGTCGAGGACAGCGGCATCGGCATACCGGCCGACAAGCTGGAGCAGATCTTCGAAGCCTTCCAGCAGGCCGACGGTTCGACCAGCCGCCGCTACGGCGGTACCGGCCTGGGGCTGAGCATCGCCCGGCAGCTGTCGCAGCTGCTGGGCGGCGAGGTGCTGGTGCGGAGCGAGCCCGGCGTCGGCAGCTGCTTCACCGTGGTCCTGCCGGAACAGCAGGCGGTGTCGGCTGCCGCCGGCAGCAGCGAGGACGCGACCCGGGCGGCCCCGCCCGCCGCCGCGCCGCCAACGCCTACGGCACCGCCACTGCGGCTGGTGACGGCGGCGGAAGGCGAGATCGCGGCGGTGATCGAGGACGACCGTGGGCTGGTGGACGATGGCCGGCTGACGATCCTGGTGATCGAGGACGATCTGCACTTCGCCGCCATCGTCCGCGACCTGGTGCGCAAGCAGGGCTACCGCTGCCTGGTGGCGGGCGATGCCCGCTCCGGCATCGGCCTGGCCAAGCGCCACCGGCCGGCGGCGATCATCCTCGACCTCGGCCTGCCGGACAGCCAGGGGCTGTCGGTGCTGGAAACCCTGAAATATTCGGGCGCCACCCGCCATATCCCGGTGCACGTGGTATCGGCCAGCGAGCCCAGCACCGAGGCGCTACGGCGCGGCGCCATCGGCTACCTGCACAAGCCGACCGACATCGAAGGACTGATGACGGCGCTGGGCCGGCTGCAGGGTCAGATCGACCGGGGCCAGCGCACCGTGCTGGTGGTCGAGGACGACCGCTCCAACCAAGTCGCGATGCGCACCCTGCTGGAGAACGAGCAGACCCGGGTGCTGGTCGCCGGCACCGGCGTCGAGGCCATGCGCCTGCTGCTGGCGGAGAGCATCGACTGCCTGGTGCTGGACCTGAGCCTGCCGGACACCGACGGCCTGCAGTTCCTGGAACAGCTGAAGGCGGACAGCAGCCTGCCGCAGCCGCCGGTGATCATCTACACCGGGCGCGACCTGTCCGAACCCGAGCACCGGCGCCTGGCCGAACTGTCACAGAGCATCGTCATCAAGGGCGCGGCCTCGCCGGAGCGCCTGCTCGACGAGGTGGTGCTGTTCCTGCACGAGGTCGAGGAGCAGCTACCCAGCGAGCAGCGGCAGATCGTGTCGCGCCTGCACCGGGGCACGGATGCCTTCGCCGGCAAGAAGCTGCTGGTGGTCGACGATGACCTGCGCAACACCTTCGCCCTGTCGAGCGCGCTCAAGCAGCGTGGCTTCGAGGTGATCATCGCCGACAACGGCCAGCTGGCCCTGGAACGGCTGGCCGAGCACGAGGACATCGACGCCGTGCTGATGGACCTGATGATGCCGGTGATGGATGGCCTGGAAGCGATGCGGCACATCCGCGCGCAACCGCGCCTCGCCCAGTTGCCGGTGATCGCGCTCACCGCCCGCGCCATGGGCGATGACCGCCAGAAGTGCATCGAGGCCGGGGCCTCCGACTACCTGTCCAAGCCGGTCGACATCGACCAGCTGCTGGCCATGCTGCGGGTCTGGCTGGGGCGGGCGGCATGACCGACCCGGTGATCGAGGGCATTGAGCTGGAGCTGCTGCTGCAGGCCCTGCAGCAGCGCTATGGCTACGACTTCCGGCAGTACGCCCGGGCCTCGCTGCTGCGCCGGCTGCGGGCGCTGGCTGAGTCCAGCGGCAAGCTGCGGCTGTCCGAGCTGATCCCGCTGGTGCTGCACGAGCCGGCCTTCCTCGATCAGCTCATCAACGGCATCTCGGTCAGCGTCACCGAACCCTTCCGCGACCCGCGCACCCTGCGGGCGATCATGGACAAGGCGGTGCCCTGGCTGGGCAGCCATCCCTTCCTGAAGATCTGGATCGCCGGCTGCTCGACCGGCGAGGAAATCTATTCGCTGGCGATCCTGCTGGAAGAGGCCGGCCTGCTGGCGCGCACCCAGATCTACGCCACCGACATCAATACCGAGTCCATGCGCAAGGCCAAGACCGGGGTCTACAACCTGGAGGCGGTGAAGAACGCCGAGGACAACTACCGGCTCGCCGGTGGCCGCAAGCAACTCAGCGACTACTACGTTGCCCAGTACCGCCGCGCCAAGTTCGCGGCGCGGCTGTTCGAGCGGGTGGTGGTGTCGCAGCACAACCTGGCCACCGACGCCGTGTTCGGCGCCATGCAGCTGATCCTCTGCCGCAATGTGCTGATCTACTTCAACCGCGAGCTGCAGGAACGCGCGGTGGACCTGTTCGCCGAGTCCCTGGTGCATCGCGGCTACCTGGCACTGGGTTTGCGTGAAAGCCTGCGAACGCTGCCCACCGGTCTGCGCTTCGAGGAGGTCGACGGTGCGTCCAAGCTTTTCCGGCTCCGTTGAGGCCGTGGTGATCGGCGGCTCGGCCGGCAGCGTCGAGCTGCTGCTGAAAGTCTTGCCGCGCCTGCCGGCCGATTTCCAGCCGGCGGTGCTGGTCTGCATTCATGCCGCCGCCAATACCACCCAGGGTCTGGTCGAACTGCTGGCCGAGCGCACCGAGCTGCCGGTGAGCGAGGCGGAGGACAAGCAGCTGATCGCGCCCGGCCACATCCACCTGGCGCCGGGTGGCTACCACCTGCTGGTCGAGCGCGACCGCAGCCTGAGCCTGTCGCTGGACCCGCCGGTGCTCCACGCCCGCCCGTCCATCGACGTGCTGTTTGAATCGGCGGCCGACTGCTACCAGAACCAGCTGGTGTCGCTGCTGCTGACCGGCGCCAGCGCCGACGGCGCCCGGGGCAGCCTGCGGGTGCGGCAGCAGGGCGGTCGCGTGCTGGTGCAGGAACCCACCAGCGCTGCCGTCGCCACCATGCCCCAGGCCCTGCTGGCGCTGCTGCAACCCGATGCCATTCTTCACCCGGACGAGATGGCGCCGCTGCTTACGCGGCTCGGTTCGTCCCTAGTTCACTCTGTACCGCCATGATGATCCAGCCGTTTCCCACCCCGCCCGAAGCCCTGCCTGTCGCCAGCACCAGCCGACTCAAGGTGCTGGTGGTCGATGACCAGCCCGCCAACCTGGTGGTGGCCACCCGCATCCTGCAAGACCTGCCGATCGAGCTGATGACCGCCAACTCCGGCGTCGAGGCCCTGACCCTGGTGCTTCGCCACGAGTTCGCGGTGATCCTGCTCGATGTGCGGATGCCGGAAATGGACGGCTACGAGGCCGCCACCCTGATCCGCGATCACACCGCTAAGAATCCGGTGCCGATCATCTTCCTCACCGCCGGCGAGCGCGAGGAGGAAAAGATGGCCAAGGGCTACGAGACCGGCGCCATCGACTTCCTCTACAAGCCGGTGCAGCCCCTGCTGCTGCGCTCCAAGGTCAAGCTGTTCGTCGAGATGCATGTGCATCGGCTGCAGCTGGCCGAGACCACCCGCTCGTTCCGCGAAGCCAACCAGCGCCTCAACCGCCTGCTGGCGGCGGTCGGCGAGGGCGTGATCGGCATCGACGCCGAAGGCCGCGTCAGCCTGGTCAACCCGGCCGCCAGCACCCTGCTGCGCAGCCCGCCCACGCGCATCCAGACCCGCGAGGCCGCCGAACTGCTCGGGCTGCTGCCCTTCGGCAGCGCCGAATCCCCCTGGGAGCTGGCGGCCCGGCAGGGGCTCTACCGCGACGACGACGCCAGTTTCGCCGACGCCGACGGCCGTCGGTTTCCGGTCGAGTACTCGCTGTCGGCGGTGGACAGCGGCAGCGCCCGCAAGCCCTCCTTCGTGCTGGTGTTCAAGGACATCAGCGGTCGCAAGGCGGCCGAGGAGCGGCTGCGGGTGCAGGCCGAGTACGACTTCCTCACCGGCCTGGCCAACCGCCTGGTGCTGGAGCGCCAGCTGCAGGTGCTGGCGGCGCGCGCCGGCCGGGGCGAGGCCGGCTTCGCCATCCTGTTCATCGATCTCGACGGCTTCAAGCCGATCAACGACCAGCACGGCCACGCGGTCGGCGACGAGGTGCTCAAGGAAGTCGCCCAGCGGCTGCGCGACAGCGTGCGCGCCAGCGACATCTGCGCCCGCCTGGGCGGCGACGAGTTCGCGGTGGTGCTGTCCCAGGTCGACGATCTGGCGGAGGCGCAACAGGTGGCCGAGAAACTGCTGGCCCGGATCAGCGAGCCCATGCTGGAGTTGGGCGACGGCGAGCTGATCGTCGGCGCCAGCCTGGGCATTGCCATGTGTCCGCTGCACGGCGCCAGCGTCGAGGAGGTGCTGCGCGCCGCCGACCTGGCGATGTACGAGATCAAGCGTGGGCGGGGTGCGGCGCGCTGAGCTGAGCGCTGTCTAGGTAAACAGCAACACCCCGGCCGCCAGCCCCAGGCCGGTGGCCAGGAAGCCGCGCAGCACCGGCACCAGCAGCGCCCGGCCGCCGATCAGGGCGACGATGCCGGCCTTCGACACCAGGTTGGCACCGCAGGCGATGCTGATCGCCCGCACCGCCTCGGTGGTCTGCAACTGGCCCTGCTCGTGCATCTGCAGCGCCGACAGGGTGATCACATCGACATCGGTGAGGCCGGACACCAGGGCCACCAGGTAGACGCCGCTGACGCCGGCCTGCTGGTTGAGCCAGGCCGAGGCCAGCAGCACCAGGCCGAACAGCAGGCCGAAGCCGAGCGCGGTGCGCAGCTCGATGGGATTGCTGACCTCCATCGCCGCCGCTTCCGGCGTCACCGCGATGCCGCGCCAGGCCTGCCAGGCCAGCGCCGCGCCACCCAGGAAGCCCAGTGCCAGCACCGGCGCCAGTTCGGCCAGCACCGCCCGGCCCATCACGGCGGTGAGCAGCAGCAGCCGCACCAGCACGGTCAGGTTGGCGATCAGGATCACCGCCAGCGCCACCGAGCGCAGCGCCGGCGACTGCCGGGCCTGGCGGCAATAGACCATGGTGGTGGCGGTGCTGGACACCGCGCCGCCGAGTACGCCCAGCAGCGGCGCGCCGCGCTGCTGGCCGAGCAGGCGGAAGGCGATGTAGGCCGCCAGGCCCATGCCCGAGATCAGCACCACCATCAGCCACATCCGGTAGGGATTGAGCACCGCGTAGGGGCCGTAGCCCTGATTCGGCAGCAGCGGCAGCACGATGGCGCTGATCAGCACGAACTGCAGGAAGGACAGCAGGTCCTGCCGGGTCAGCTGCCGCGACAGGCCGTGCAGTTCGGTCTTGAAATACATCAGGCTGGTGGCGGCGAAGGCCAGCGCCACGCCCAGGTGCAGATGGCCGAACCAGAACAGCGCGCCCAGGCAGTAGCAGAGCACCGCCGCCAGCGGGGTGACGGTATCGGAGTCGTCGCCATTGGGGTCCGGGGTCGCGGTGCGCAGCATCACCGCCACCACCGCCAGCAAGCCGGCCGCCAGCGGCCAGGCGCTGGCGGCTTCCGCCGTCAGCAGGCCGGCGCTGGTGCCCAGCAGCGCGATCAGGGCGAAGCTGCGCAGGCCGCTGCGGGCATGCGGCCGGCGTTGCCGCTCCAGGCCCATCATCAGCCCCACGCCGAGGCTTATCAGGAAGGGCTGGGCTTCGCGCAATTCGTCCATGGCGGTTCAGGTTCAGGGAGGGGCGTCGATCTCTACCCGCTGGCAGCCGGGCTCGTCCGGCTCTGGTCGCTGGCGGAAACCGAGCCGGCGGGCCGCCGCCAGCATAGGCCGGTTCTCGGTCAGCACGGTGCCATGCACCTGGCCGATGCCCTGCTGCCAGGCGTGGTCGAGCAGGCGCCGCAGCAGTCGGCTGCCCAGGCCGCCCCGCGCATGGTCGTGGTGCACCAGCAGGGCGAATTCGGCCTGGCGGCCATCGGGATCGGCGATCAGGGTGGCGATCGCCACCACTTCCTCGGCCCGCCCCTGCTCCGGCACCAGCACCAGGGACATCTCGCGGTCGTAGTCGATCTGGCTCATGCGCGCGCCCATGGCATGGCTGAACTGGCGGATGTAGATGAAGAAGCGCATGCGCACTTCCTCCGGGTCCAGTTTCCCCAGCAGGGCGATCAGCGCAGGTTCGTCGTCGGCGCGCACGGGGCGCAACTGGTAGCCACGGCCGTCGCGGCCTTCGAGGCGACCGCTGAGCGCCATCGGGTAGGGCGCCAGCACCAGCCGCTGCCGCTCCGGCGGCGGGGTCGGCGTCAGCCACAGCTCGGCCCCCGCCGCCAGCCAGCCGCCGTTGTCGTCCAGGCTCAGCTGCAGGCCCGCCAGTTCCGGCTGGTCGACCAGCAGCTGCGCCAGCTGCACCAGGGCCAGGCTCAAGGCCGGACGTTCACTGCCGCCGCCGGGCATCCCGGCCTGCTCCAGCCAGCGACCGGCCAGCAGCGGGTCCAATGGCGCGTAGGCATAAGCCGGCGGCCGCTCACTGCAGACCAGTTCCAGGTGCAGGCCCAGTTCCGGATGACTGAGGATGCTCAGCCGCAGCCGGCTGCTGGCGCCGGCCGGCGCCGGGGCCAGGCCATAGGCGCCCAGCAGCGGCGCCAGCTCGCTCGGCGCCAGCTGGCGAATGCCGCGCGTGACCAGTTCGCGCAGGCTCAGGCGCTGTTCGGCCGCCGCCGTGGGTGGCAGCGGCAGCGGCGGCGGGGTCTGGGTCAGCAGCTCGCGGCGGCGGTGGTATTCCCAGCGGTAGCGCAGTGCCCGCGCGGCGCCGTCGGCCGAGGTGAAGGTCGCCAGCCCGGCCTGGGCGCAGAGGCTGCGCGCCGGCTGCGCGGTCGCCAGCCCGAGCCAGACCGTCAGCAGCCGCGGGTCGGGGCTGGCCGCCAGCGGCGCGGCCAGTTCGAGATGGGCGGAGCCGGTGCCGGGGCTGTGCAGCAACAGCACCGCCGGCAGCGCCGGATCGGCCAGCAGCTGGCGCAGCACGGCCACCAGTTCGGCGGCGGAGCTGCTGCCGAAGTCGAGCGCGCCACCGGCATCGCGGAACGGCGGCAGGCGCTGGCGCAGCTCCGCGCTCAGGGGTAGCGGCGTCAGGCCCTGGCGGGCCAGGGCATCGACCCCGAGCGCGCAGATGCCGGCGCCATTGCCGATCACCAGGGCGCTGGCCTGTTGCAGGGCCGGCAGCCGCTGCAGGGCGGCGAGGGCGTCGAACAGGCCGGGCAGGCTCTCGCACTCGACCAGGCCGGCGCGGGCGAAGGCGGCCGAACGCACCGGGTCGGGGCCACGGCCGATGCGCGCCGCCGGTTGCGATTGCAGTACCACCACCGGCTTGAGCCGGGCGCAGGCGCGCGCCGCCGACATGAACTTGCGGCCGCTGCGGATGCTGCTCAGCTGCAGCACCACACCCTGGCTGCGCGGATCGAGGGCGGCGTAGTCGAGCAGGTCGGCGACATCGACATCGGCCTCGGCGCCGCTGATCGCCACCCAGGAGAAGCCCAGGTGGCGGCCGGCGGCCCAGTCCAGCGCGGCGGCGGCAATCGACTGCGATTGCGCGATCAGCGCCAGGCCGCCGTCGGCCGGCGCGCAGGGGAAGCTGGTGGCGCGCAAGCCCAGCGCCGGATGGGCGACGCCACCGGCGCGCGGCCCGAGCAGGCGCAGGCCGGAGCGGCGGGTCTGCTCCAGCAACGCCCGGCCGGGCGTCGCGGCCTGGGGCCAGAGCAGGGCCTGGCAGCCGCGCTCGCCGAGCCGCGCCAGCAGCTCGACGCTGGCCAGGGCCGGATCGGCGATCAGCGCCAGCAGGCGCTGGGCACCCTGGGGCCAGTCTGCGAGTGCCGTGTCGCAGGCATGGAAGCGCGGGCCCAGGCTGCCGCGCAGCTGCTCGACCAGCTGCGCCGTGCCGGCCTCGCTGGCGCTGCCGATGCAGACCACCGCGTCCGGGCGCAGCAGGGCATCGAGATGGCGGATGCTCACGCCGGCAGCTCGTCGCCGAGGAAGGGCAGCAGGAAGGCTTCCACCGAACGCGCCAGCACGTGCACCTCGTAGCCGCCTTCGAGGCTGGCCACCACCCGGCCCGGGCAGCAGCTCTCGGCGACGCCGCCGATCACGCCGCCGAGCCAGCGGAAGTCCTCGAAGCCCAGGCGCAGGTCGGCGAGCGGGTCCTGGGCGTGGGCGTCGAAGCCGGCGGAGACCAGGATCAGCTCCGGTTGCAGGCGCTGTAGCGCCGGCAGCCAATGCTCGCTCACCGCCTGGCGGAAGGCCTTGCCGTCGCTGTAGGCCGGCAGCGGCACGTCGATCAGGTTGCGGGCCTCCGGCGCGCCGGCCCAGTGCGGGTAGAGCGGATCCTGGTAGGTCGAGAACAGCCAGACGCGGTCGTCGTTCTTGAAGATATCGGCGGTGCCGTTGCCGTAGTGGACATCGAAATCGAGGATGGCGATGCGCCGCAGGCCGCGCGCCAGCGCATGGCCGGCGGCGACCGCGATATTGTTGAAGAAGCAGAAGCCCATGGCGCGGTCGCGCTCGCAGTGATGGCCGGGCGGCCGCACCGCGCAGAAGGCGAGACCGGCCTTGCCGTCGAGCACCAGGTCGACGCCGAGCACGCCGGCACCGGCGGCGCGCAGGGCCGCCGCCAGGGTGTGCTGGCCGTGCACGGTGTCGGCGTCGAGCGCCACCGTCTTGCCGGCGGCACCGAGCTGGAACTGCTGTTCGACGTGGGCGGCGCCGTGCACCCGCAGCAACGCCTCCACGGTCGCCAGCGGCGCCTCGTGCTGCTGCAGGAAGTCGTAGACGCCACTGATCCGCAGCCGGTCGGTGATCGCGTGCAGGCGCAGCGGCGATTCCGGGTGCAGCGCGCCCATCTCGTGCCGCAGGCAATCGGGGTGGCTGATCCAGGCAAGGGGACGGTAGGTCATGGCTACCCAGTCTGCGAGGGCGGGTTCGCCGACAGCATTGACCGGGATCAATGCCGGCGGGCGCGGCGACTGGGAGTCTACGGTGGCCCGCAGCCGCCGGCATCACCAAGCACCAAGGAGTCAGCGATGAGCATCGTGCAATGGCAGCCGTTCCGCGCAACGGATCATCTGCTGGCCCGCAAGGCCGCGCCGGCCCAGATCCCGACCCCGATCCCGGTTCAGTGAAGCCGCAGCTCACGGCGCCAGTCCAGCCTTTAGACTGGCGCCAATGCCCCGTGATAAATCCTCCGACCCAGGTCGGCGCATGAGCGCCGCCGGCGATCGCTTTGGCGCCCTGATGGACGCCGCGGTCGATGCCATCGTGCTGGCCGACGGCCGTGGCCGCATCACCGAGTTCAACCGCGCCGCGCAGCGGATGTTCGGCTACACCCCGGAGGAAGTGCTGGGCCAGAACCTCAACGTCCTGATGCCCGACCCCGACCGGCGCCGGCACGACCGCTATATCGGGCATTACCAGCAGACCGGCGAGGCCCGCATCATCGGCATCGGCCGCGAGGTGACGGCGCTGCGCAAGGACGGCAGCACCCTGCCGGTGGAGCTGTCGGTCGGCGAGTTCCGCATCGGCGACGAGCCCGGCTATGTCGGCATCCTGCGCAATGTCAGCGAGCGCCGGCGGCAGCTGAGCCGCATCGAGCGGCAGGCCGAGGAGCTGCGCCTGATCTTCCAGGACGCGCCGACGCCGATGCTCATCACCGATCCCGCCGGCCATATCCTCAAGGCCAACCGGGCCTGCTGCGAGCTGCTCGGCTACAACGTCGAGCAGGTGCACGGGGTGCGGCAGTCGGAGCTGCTGCACCCGGATGACCGCGAGCTGGCGCTGTCTCATTTGCGGGCGCTCGGCCAGGGCGCCACCGCCTTCGAGAGCGAGCTGCGCTACCTGCGCCAGAACGGCAGCGTGCTGCACACCGTCACCTATGCCGCGCTCAGCGGCAGCGGCGCCGGCGGACTGGTGATCAGCGAACTGGTCGATCGCACCGCCCTGCTCAGCGCCGAGCACGAGGCCGAGGAGCTGCGCTCGCGGCTCGCCCATGCCGGCCGCATCGGCACCCTGGGCGAGATGGTCAGCGGCATTGCCCACGAGGTGAACCAGCCACTCACCGCCATCGCCAACTACGCCAGCGCCTGCCGGCGCCTGGTGCAGAGCGGGCAGTCGAAACCCGAGGAGCTGGTCACCACCCTGGAGAAGATCAGCGCCCAGGCCGAGCGCGCCGGCCAGGTGATCCGGGGTCTGCGCAGCCTCACCCGCAAGCGCGACGCGGTGCGCGAGCCGCTGGACTGCAACCAGCTGATCACCGAGGTGGCGCGGCTGCTGGAGTTCGAACTGCGCAACAGCGGCTGGCGCCTGCTGCTGAATCTGGCGCCCAAGCTGCCGACGGTGATGGGCGACGGCGTGCAGTTGCAGCAGGTGGTGCTGAACTTGGTCCGCAACGGCATCGAGGCGATGAGCGAGCGCGCCAGTGGCGACTTCATCCGGGTGGAGACCGCCGTCACCGCCGCCGGTGCGGTCGAGATCACGGTCAGCGACTGCGGCCCGGGCATTTCCGAGAGCGTCGAGGCGCATCTGTTCGAGCCGTTCTACACCACCAAGCATCAGGGCATGGGCCTGGGCCTGTCGATCTGCCAGTCCATCGTCGCTGCCCACGGCGGCGAGATGAGCTACCGTGGCAATGCACAGGGCGGCGCCAGCTTCACCGTGCGCCTGCCGACAGCGGACTAGCGAGCGGGGAGTCGCATGGATTTTGGAATGGTGTTCATCGTCGACGACGAGGAGGCGGTGCGCGACAGCATCGCCATGCTGCTGCGCTCGGTCGGCTTGCCGACCCGTACCTATCCCGATGCCGCGGTGTTCCTGCGCGAGCACCAGCCGGAGCTGCCGGGCTGTCTGGTGCTGGACGTGCGCATGCCGCGCATGAGCGGGCTGGAGCTGCAGCAGGAGCTGAACCGGCGCGGCTGGACCCTGCCGGTGATCTTCATCACCGGCCACGGCGACGTGCCGATGGCGGTCGAGGCCATGCGCGCCGGCGCGCTGGATTTCCTGCAGAAGCCATTCAAGGACGACGAGTTGATCCGCCGGGTGCAGAAGGCGCTGCGGCAGGATGCCGAGGAAAGGGCGCAGCTGCGCGAGCGCGAGCAGCTGCGGCAACGCTTCGAGGAGCTCACCCCGCGCGAGGCCGAGGTCGCCCGCCTGATCGTCGCCGGCCAGGCCAACAAGGCGGTGGCGCTGGACCTGGGCCTGAGCGAGCGCACGGTGGAGCTGCACCGCGCCCACCTGATGCAGAAGATGGGCGCCCGCAGCCTGGCGCAGCTGGTACAGATGCTGCTGCGGCTGGATGGGCCTGGGCCGGGCCAGGGCTGATTCCGCCAGGAGCCGTTGGCCCGGGGCATCTGCTCCACGGCGCATGGAATGCGCCCTACCGGGGCGCCGGTGCGGGGAGGTCGTGAGCATCCGTAGGGTGGGCTCAAGCCCACCAGCTTCTCTGCACGCTGGCTGACTGGTGGGCTGAAGCCCACCCTACTCCGCTGGATGGCCCGGGGCCCGGCCAGGGCTGATTCCGCCAGTAGGGCGCGCTATGCGCGCCGTTGGCCCAGGGCATCTGCTCCACGGCGCATGGAATGCGCCCTACCGGGGCGCCGGTGCGGGGAGGTCGTGAGCCATCACGGAGCGGACTAGGTACTTGCCGCAGTCCGCCTGCGGAAACTCCGGATTTTCCCGCTCGCCCCGCCCCGGCAAGCTGGCTCCCAGTTCAAACCGCTGGAGCCCGCCATGGCCTTCGACACCCTCAGCAAGGATTTCTCCGCCCCCGCCATCCGCAGCGCCTGCACGCTCTGCCCGGTGGGTGGCAACTGCGTGACCGGCGGGCTGCCGGCGGCCGACATGCAGCGCTGGGCCGGGGTGATGATCCCGCACCTGCCGCTGGCGCAGGTCGGCAAGCAGCTGTACGCCGCCGGCGCCAATGCCGACTGCGTCTACGTGGTGCGCGCCGGCTGCATCAAGACCTATACCGTCGATGGCGAAGGCAACGAGCGGGTGCGCGGCTTCTTCCTGCCGGGCGACGTGGTCGGCCTCGATGCCATCGGCATCGGCCACTATCCGGAGAACGCCGTCACCGTGGTCGCAGCCCAGGTCTGCCGGGTTTCCAAGGGCCAGTTGCAGGGCCTGCTGGCCAGCGCGCCGGCGCTCAATATGCGGGTGATGGAGCGGCTCACCCGCGACCTGCGCCTGGCCCTGGCCCTGGGCGGTGACTACAGCGCCGAGCAGCGGGTCGCGGCCTTCCTGCTGCACATCCAGGAACGCCTGGGCGGCAAGGCCAATGTGCTGAAGCTGCCGATGAGCCGGCGCGACATCGGCAGCTATCTGCGACTGGCCACCGAGACCGTCTGCCGCACCCTGACCAAGCTGGAGGAGCGCGGCTGGATCATCTCCGCCGACAAGACCGTGACCCTGCGCGAGCCGGCTGCGCTGTGGGCCGTGGCGGAGCCGGTCGGCATCTGCCGCCCGCGCCTGCGCCTTGCCGCCTGAACCCGCCGAATCCGGGCGTCTGGAGATTTCGCTACGCCAGGTCCAGCAGCTGTTCAACTCGCTGGACCCGGCGCCCTTCCACGAGCGCGAGCTCGACCTCGGGGCCGAGACCTATCTGCTCAGTTGGGTCCAGGAATTGCCGGCCGAGGCAGCGCTGGAACTGAGCCTGCACCTGACCGAGGCGCCGCCACCGCAGGAATCGCCGCACTGGATCGAGGACGCCGTCCACCACCATTTCGCCGAACGGGAACGGCTGAAGCGGAGGGAACTGCGAGCCCTGTTGCGGCAGGGGCGGGTCAGCCTGGCCATCGGCCTGGCCTTTCTCGCGGTCTGCCTGTTGCTCAGCCGTTGGCTACTGGGCCTGGGCCCGGACGGCGTGCTCGCCAGCCTGCTACGCGAAAGCTTCCTGGTGGCTGGCTGGGTGGCGCTGTGGCGGCCACTGCAAATCTACCTCTACGACTGGTGGCCGCTGCTGGGCCAGGCGCGGCTGCTGCGGCGGATGAGCGCGATGCCGGTGCGGGTGGTCGTCGGCGCCGCCGCGCCGCAGTCCGGCCTCGTCCACGCCTGAGCGCGCGGCCGTGCCGGTCCCGCCGACCAGGGCCTGGCGCAGCCGCGCCCGCGTCTGCACCTCGATCTGCCGCACCCGCTCGGCCGATATGCCGTACTCGCGCCCCAGCTCGACCAGGCCGGTGGGCTGATCCTCGGCCAGATCGCGTCGCCGCAGGATGTCGCGCGAGCGCGCATCCAGGCTGGCCAGGGCCGCGCGCAGGCGCGGCAGTTGGTGCTGGTTCCAGTCCTCCGCTTCGACCTGTTCGGCCGGCCCCGGTCCCGGGTCGCGCAGCCAGTCCTCCGGCGCCAGCGCGCCATCGGGGCTGCTCAGCGGGCAGTCGCCACCGTTGAACAGGGTTTCAGCCTGGCGCACCTCGCTGGCCTTGACCTTCAGCTGGCGCGCGATCCGCTCGATCTCGGCGGCGTTCATCCAGCCGCAGTCGCCGCGCAGCTGGCGCAGGCCGAAGAACAGCTTCTTCTGCGCCCGGCCGGTGCTGGGCCGGACCAGGCGGAAATTGCGCAGGATGTATTCGTGGATCTGCGCCTTGATCCAGTGCACGGCATAGCTGATCAGGCGCACGCCCCAGTCCGGGCGGAAGCGCTGCACCGCCTTCGTCAGGCCGATATTGCCCTCCTGCACCAGGTCCGCCAGCGGCAGCCGGTACCCGAGGTAGCCGCGTGCGATGTGGACGACATAGCGCAGCTGGCTCAGCACCAGGCGCTGCGCCGAGTCGCGATCACCCTGCTCGCGCCATTTCAGCGCCAGCGCGTGCTCGGCCTCGGCCGAGAGCTGGGGCTGATTGCGGATCGCCGCCAGATAGGCCGCGAAGCTGTCGCCGACACCAATCGCGCTGATCGCCTGCATGCTGCCGCTCCTTGAAAAGCCCGATTCCAGACTAGGCCTGTCGGCCGCGATGGCGAATGATCTGGATCAGCCGGCGGCCGACTCGTTGGCCGCGCTCGCGGACAGCTCCTCGAAGGCCGCCAGGGCGTCGGCGGCGTACATCAGCGACGGCCCGCCACCCATGCAGGGTGTGCTGACCAGAAGTACGTCGCTGCGGCGGAAGGCTGTTTTGGGGCAGTGCAAGGAAGCCGGAGAGGGGAATAGTGGTTCTATTTCCCTCTCTGGCTGACGCCGCAATGCCCCAAAACAGCCCCGCCCCGAAGGGTTGCTGGCCAAAATCGCGTCATGCGGCGTTGCCAGCCTAGCGAAGGCTTCAAGCCTTCGCGTCGGCCGGCGCCTTGCCTGACGCGATTTTGACCGGCAACGCAGCGACGTACTTCTGGTCAGCACACCCTCGCCGCCATGCCGAGCGCCTCCTCCAGTTCGTCGCGCCGCACCTGGTGGCGGATCAGCGCCTGCACGTGGAAGCCAATGCAGGCATCGCAGCGGGCGGCGACGCCCAGTGCCAGCGCGATCAGCTCCTTGGTCTTGACCTCGAGCGCGCCCTCCTTCAGCGCCGCCTGGGCCAGCGCGCTGAAGCCGCGACTCAGCTCCGGCTGGTCGGCGCGCAGCCGCGCCAGCGCACGCGAGGTGGAACGGGTGATTTCAAGATAGCTCTTGCTCATGGGCGGGCCCGGTGGAAATTCCTGTCGCCGGCTCAGGGGCCGACATCGGTGCCGCGGCGGCGCGGCATGGGGCCGCCGCCGCCCTGCGTACGGCGTTGCTGGGTACTGGACAGCTTCACCAGGCTCTTGAGGAACTGCCAGACCGAACCCGGCGAGCGTTGACGCTCGACCGTGCCGCGCCCGATGCCTGATTCGGTGAGGCTGTAGCAGGCCTCGCCGTCGACCGTCTCCAGCCGCAGGTCGCCGCGCGCCAGCAGCAGCTGGAGCGCGCGGTCCAGATCCTCGGCGCGCAGGTGATAGTCGCGCCATTCCTCCCGCAGCGAGCCCAGGTTCAGGGTGGCGCCCGCCGCGAGCCGCTGGTCGTAACGACCGTAGACGCTGCGGGCGTAGATGTTGAGGACGGTGTCCTCCAGCAGGCTGTCGTCGACTTTCATGGCTTGTTGCTCCTCGCCGTCGCCGGGGTTCGGGCGAATCAGCCGAGGCCGAGGCCCAACGGGGCCCGCACCGGCGGTTCCTCGGACATGCGCTGGTCCAGGCGGCGCAGCAGGGTCTCGGCCCGGTCGCCGGGCTCGGGACCGTTGAGCGCCACCGCGCGGTAGTCGCTGGTCAGCTGCTCGCCGATCAGGGGATAGGCCTCGATCAGCACCGGCCGCAGCCGCGCCAGCAGGGCCGGGTTGTCGGCAGGCGGATCGGCGCGCAGCAACAGCAGCAGATCGCCCTCGGCGGAGCGGCAGGCCTGGTGCGGCGCCCCGAGCGTGGCGCGGACGCGCTCGCCCATTTCGGCGGCCACCATGGCCTGCGCTTCCGGCCCCATCGCGGTCGCCACCGCCTGCAGCTTGGGCAGGCTCACCATCGCCAGCAGGAAGGGCTGCGCCTGCTCGCAGGCATCGCGCAGCGCCTGTTCGAAGCTGGCCGGGTTCAGCAGCCCGGTCTGCGGGTCCAGCGGCTGGTCCAGCTCGGCCCGGCGCTGCACCGCCTTCTGCCGGCTGATGTCGTCGTGCACCGACAGGTAGTGGCTGACGCGCCCCTCGCTGGCGAAGGGGCTGATGGTCTGGCGGATGGTGTAGTTGACGCCCAGGCGGTCGCGGTCGACGGTCTCGCCGCTCCAGACCTGGCCGGCACGCAGGGTGTTCCAGAGCACCTGGTAGTAGCGCTGGCCCATCCGCCCGGATTGCAGGATGCGCGGGTTCTGGCCGAGCACGTCCTCGGCGCTGTGGCCGGTCATGCGGGTGAAGGCCGGGTTGCTCCAGACGATGCTGCCGTCGAGGTCGGTGATGAAGCAGGGATTGCCCGCCTGGCTCAGCGCCGAGGCCAGCAGCCGCTGCTGGCGCATCCGTGCCTCGTCGTCGAGCAGGGCGGCAAGATCGGCGCACAGGGCTTCGAGCTGGGCCAGCCGGGCACGGTCACCGAACCAGGCGGCGTCGGCGGCATACAGCTGCAGCAGCCAGGTATCGCCGGCGGCCGTCAGCGGCCAGGCGCCGGCGGCGGCGACCTGCTCGGCCTGGGCGGCGCGGCGCCAGGGCAGGAAGCCGTCGTCGCCGACCGCCATCCAGGTGGCGTGGCCGTCGCGCAGCGCGCGCGCGGCCGGACCATCGCCGGCGACGGTGCCATCCCAGCGTTCCGGCATGCGCTGCAATTCGATCCACAGCGCGCGTTCGTGCGAGTGGCCTTCCATCGTCACCTGGCCGCTCGCCCCCCGGCGACAGAGGCTTACCAGCGGCAACCCCAGCTGCAAGGCGAGCTGGCGGCAGACCTCGTCGAGAATCTCGCGGCGGGAATTGCCGGCCACCATCTGCTGGTAGGCGCCGAGCCAGATCGCCGTCGCGCCGGGCAGCGGCGTGATATCGGCGACGAGAGAGTGCGCTTTGGCTAGCTGGTGCATGACCGGGCTCGGAGGATCGTCAGCACTACGCTAGCTTTCGCCGCCGGATTCGCACTGACCTGGATCAATCCGCACCGCCTGCCCTGCGGTTCAGGCGCTCATCTGGCTTTGTCGAGCGCGACCCGCTCGCGGAATTCCGGCACCGAACAGTTCCAGTGCAGCTGCTCCTCGATGCGCTGGCGCAGGGCGTCGGCTGCCACCGGCTCGCCGTGGGTGATGAAGGTCTGGCGCGGCGCGCGCGGCATCCGCCGCAGCCAGTCCAGGATCTCGACATAGTCGGCATGCGCGGACAGATTGCTGAGCTGGGCGATCTCGGCGCGCACCGCCACGTACTCGCCGTGGATCTTGATGCTGTCGGCGCCGGCGATCAGGGCCGCGCCCCGGGTGCCGCCGGCCTGGAAGCCGGCGAGCACGATGCAGTTGCGCGGGTCGGGCGCGAAGGCCTTGAGGTGATGCACCACCCGGCCACCGGTGGCCATGCCGCTGCCGGCGATGATGATCATCGGTCCCTTGCGCTGGTTGAGCGCCTTCGACTCCTCAACGGTGTTGATGAATTTCGCCGCATGGCACATCGCCTGGCACTGCTCCGGGTCGAGCCGGTGCTCGCCCGGATGGCGGCGATAGAGCCCGGTGACGTCGATCGCCATCGGGCTGTTGAGATAGACCGGAATCCGCGCCGGAATCAGACCCTGCTGCTTCAGCTGGTGGATGCACCAGAGCAGGCTCTGGGTGCGGCCGACCGCGAACGAGGGGATCACCACCACGCCGCCGCGCTTGGCGGTGCGGCGGATCAGCTTGCCGAGTTCCAGCAGCGGGTCGGTGGCTTCGTGGCGGCGGTTGCCGTAGGTGGATTCGACCACCAGGTAGTCGGCTCCCGGCGGCGGCGCGGGCGGCGCCATGATCGGGTCTTCCTGGCGCCCCAGGTCGCCGCTGAACAAGAGCCGGCAATGGGCGCTGCTCAGCCGCAGCATCGCCGCGCCCAGGATGTGGCCGGCCGGGTCGAAGCGCGCCTTGAGTCCGGGCGCGGCCTCGAACTCCTGGCTCTGCGGGCAGGCCCGCAGCTGGTCGAGCGCCTGCATGGCGTCGGCCTCGGTGTACAGCGGCAGCGCCGGCTGGTGCCGCGACCACTGGTGGCGGTTGGCATGCAGGGCGTCTTCTTCCTGCAGACGGCCGCTGTCCGGCAACAGGATGCGGCAGAGCTCCAGGGTCGCCTCGGTGCAGTACACCGGGCCGCTGAAACCCTGCTTGACCAGCAGTGGCAGGTAGCCGCTGTGGTCGAGGTGGGCGTGGGTCAGCAGCACCGCGTCGAGCGCGCGGACGTCGAACGAGGGCGCGGCGCGGTTGCGCAGGCGCAGCTGCTTGTAGCCCTGGAACAAGCCGCAATCGACCAGCACCGAGGCGCTGCCCTGCTGCACCCGGTACTTCGAGCCGGTGACGGTGCCGGTGGCGCCGTGGAAGCTGATTTCCATTAGGGCCTAGACCTCCGCCGGCCAGAACTCGTGCTGGCGCAGCGCCTCGGCGCTGTCCAGGTGGTAGTGCCGGGCCAGGCTGTCGAGAAAGTCCGCGGGCTTCACCACCAGCAGGTCGCAGCAGGCATTGTCGAGCAGCTGCTCGGTGGTGCTCCCCAGCAGCAGGCGGCGCAGGCCACGGCGATAGACGCTGCCGACGACCAGGATGTCGACCGCCTGCTCGTGGGCCAGGCCGCCGATTTCCGATGCCGGATCGCCATCGAGCAGATGCCGGTGCTCGGTCGCCACGCCGTGGCGCTCCGCGAACTGCTCGAAGGCATTGCGCTGCTTCAGGCGCAGGGCCTCGTAGGCCGCCATCACTGCATCCTCGTCGTACCAGGCGCTGACTGCGGCGCCGTCCGGCAGGCCGGGCACGGCATAGGCCAGGTGCAGGCTGGCCTCGCACTGCCGGGCCAGGCTCTGGGCCGCGCCCAGCACCTGCTGGTCGAGGCCGATGGCGTCCTCGTGATCCGGCGCCACGGCGGCCAGGATGCGGGCCGGCTTGCCCTGATAGCGATCCCGCACCAGCAGCAGCGGCGCCGGGCACAGCCGCGCCAGCGCGCGGTCCAGCGGCGATGAATGCGTCAGCGCGCCGGCCGCGCCCTCGGCGATGTCCTTCAGCACCAGCTCGTAGCCGCCGTGCAGCACGACGCCGACGATGCGGTCGATCAGGGGTTCACCCCAGAAATAGCGCGGCTGGACCCGGACGCCGTCCCGACCGGCCGCGACCGCCGCCGCCGCCAGCTCGGCCTCGCGCTGGGCGCGATAGTCGGTCTGGACCCGCAGCATCGCTGCCGGTTGCAGCGCCGCCAGGGCGGCGATGCCGAGGTGGTAGTCGAAGCGCGCGAGTTCGACCTGGGCGCCACTCCGGCGCGCCAGCTCGATAGCGCGCTCCAGCGCCGGACTGCGCCCCAGCCCCGGCGTGGCGATCACCAGGATGCGTCGATGTTGGCTCATGGAAATCCCTTTGCTGCCGATGGACCCGGCCATGCTGCGCGCTTGCCGGCCGCCGTGGGCTGATCTCGATCAATCGCCGCCCTGCGCCGGTACCGGGCCTGATCTGGATCATTGACCCGGCTGGCGGGAGTTCCTAGCGTGCGAAACATGAGCCGAGCCAGACAGGGGTGCCGATGACTGCCGAAGGTCCCTGGCTGCCCAGTCCGGCGCTCAGCCTGCCGGCCGGCGAGCGCCGCCTGCGCCTGCTCAGCTTCAACATCCAGGTCGGCCTGCGCACCCGTGGCTATGGCGACTACCTGAGCCAGGCCTGGAAGCACGCCCTGCCCAGTCGCGGCCGGCGCCGGACCCTGGACCAGATGGCCGAGCTGCTCAGCGACTACGACTTCGTGGCGCTGCAGGAGGCCGATGCCGGCAGCGTGCGCAGCGGCTTCGTCGACCAGGTGCGTTACCTGGCGCAGCGCGCCGGCTTTCCCTACCACGGGGTGACCGTGACCCGGGATCTGCGGCCGGTGGCGCAGCACTGCATGGGCTATCTCAGTCGGCTGCCGGCGGCCCGCAGCAGCGAGTACCTGCTGCCCTCGCGCATTCCCGGCCGGCGGGCACTGAAGCTGGAACTGGGCCCTGAGGCCGCCGGCCTGACCCTGCTGCTGGCGCACCTCTCGCTCGGCCGGGGCGACCAGCACCGCCAGCTCGATTTCCTCGGTGGCCTGGTGCCGGACTCGACGCCGACGGTGCTGCTGGGCGATCTCAACTGCGACGCCGAGCGGCTGCGCGCGCACCCGGGGCTGGGCCGCAGCGGCCTGCTGCTGCCGGAGCAGTCGCCGCTGACCTTCCCCAGCTGGCGCCCGGCGCGCGGCATCGACCACATCCTGGTAACGCCCCAGGTGCGGCTGCACCGGATCGAGGCGCTATCGCATGCGATCTCCGACCATCTGCCGCTGTCGGCCGAGATCGTGCTGAGCCTGCCGGGATGAGTCCGGGCGAGCTGCTCGCCCCGGCGCTGCTGGGCGCGCACCTGGGCCTGGCCCTGCTCGCCTCCGGCCACGCCCTGCTCTACAAGCGCGACCCGCGCGCGGCCTGGAGCTGGATCCTGAGCTGCGCCCTGCTGCCGTTTTTCGGTGTGCTGCTGTACTGGTGGTTCGGCATCAACCGCATCGAGCGCCGCGCCCGGCGCGAACTGGGCGCGCCCGAGCCGCCGGCCGGCATCGAGCCCGAGGACCTGATGCCGGTGCTGCCCGGCGCCGCGCCCGAGGACCTGGTCGAGCACCTGCGCCTGGGGCGCGCGCTCAGCGGCGGCCGGGCCCTGCGCGCCGGCAACCGGGTCGCGGTGCTGCACAACGGCGAGCAGGCCTACCCGGCCATGCTGGCAGCCATCGCCGGTGCCCGGCAGCGGGTCTGGCTGATGAGCTATCTGTTCGATGCCGGCGTCGTCGGCCGCCGCTTCGCCGAGGCGCTGGCCGCCGCCGTCGCCCGTGGCGTTGAGGTGCGGGTGCTGCTCGACGGCGTCGGCGACATCGTCCGGGGCACCCGTGGCAGCGCCCTGCTGCGGCACCACGGGGTGCCGGTGCGCCTGTTCCTGCCGCCCCGGCTGTGGCCGCCGCTGCTGCACGTCAACCTGCGCAATCACCGCAAGCTGCTCTGCGTCGATGGCCAGCTCGCCTACCTGGGCGGCATCAATATCGGTGACCACCACCTGCTGGCCGGCTGGCCCGGCCTGCTGCCGGGCGCGAGCGCGGCGCGGATGACCGCCACCGATCTGCATTTCCAGATCGAGGGCCCGGTCTGCCGGCAGCTGGCCGAGGTCTACGCCGAAGACTGGCAGGCCAGCGGCGGCGAGCCGCTGGCGCTACCGGCGACCGAACCGCCGCCACCAGCTAGCAGCGGCCAGGCCAGCTGCCGGGTCATCACCGACGGCCCCAATACCGAGGTCGGCCGCCTGCAGCTGCTGATGCTGGGCGCGCTCGCCAATGCCCGCCGCCGGGTGCGGATCATGACGCCCTACTTCATCCCGACGCCGGAACTGTCGGGCGCGCTGCAGTCGGCGGCGATGCGCGGCGTGGCGGTGGAGATCCTGATCCCCGAGCGCGGCGACAACCCCTGGCTCGACGCCGCCACCCGCCGCTGGCTGGGGCAGCTGCTGCACCACCGGGTGCGGGTCTGGCGGCGGCCGGCGCCGTTCGCGCACGCCAAGCTGTTTCTGGTCGACGAGCACTACGCCCTGATCGGCTCCGCCAACCTGGACCCGCGCAGCCTGCGCCTGAACTTCGAGCTGATGCTGGAGGTGTACGACCAGGCCCTGCTCGCCAACCTGCACCAGCACTACGGCGCCGTGGCCGCCGGCAGCCCCGAGCTGAGCGAGGCAGAGCTGCTGGCGCGGCCGCTGGGGCGGCGCCTGCGCGACTCGCTCTGGTGGCTGCTGTCGCCCTATCTGTGAGCCGCCAACGGGACATTTGATATGGATCAGTGCCGGTAACAGAACAAGCGTGCTCCAATGCCGGTGTCTAACCCATCGAGGCCCCCGTCGGCCATGACCCGCGATCCCAGCACCGAGGCAAGCGACCCAGCTGGGAACGCCCAGTCCGAAGGTCTGCAAGCCCTGCAGGGCCTGGCGATGGATGCCGCCGCCAACCCGATGTTCCTGGCCGACCGCAATGGCTGCATCCAGTGGGCGAACCCGGCGTTCGAGCAGCTGTACGGCTATCCGCTGGCCGAGATCCGGGGCAGGACGCCGCGCATCCTCAAGTCCGGCCGGCAGTCGGCGGACTTCTACCAGGACCTCTGGCGCAGCATCGCCAGCGGCCAAATCTGGCGCGGCCAGCTCACCAACCGCAAGCGCAGCGGCGAGTTGATCGACGTCGAGCAGACCGTTACTCCCCTGCGCCGCGACGGCGGCCCGATCACCCACTTCCTCGCCGTCTACGAGGACATCAGCCATCGCCTGCGCTCCGAGCAGAGCTTTGCCCGCCTGGCACTGTTCGATTCGCTGACCGGGCTGGCCAACCGCGTCAGCTTCCAGCGCCGCACCGCCGAGGCACTGTCGCGCGCGCGCCGCAACGACAAGCCGATCGCGGTGATGATGCTGGACCTCGACTACTTCAAGAACGTCAACGACACCCTCGGCCATGCCGCCGGTGACACGCTGCTGTGTCAGGTGGCGCAGCGGATGCCGCCCTGCCTGCGCGACTCCGACACGGTGGGGCGGCTGTCCGGCGACGAGTTCGCGGTGCTGATCGACGACCTGGCGCGGCCCGAGCAGGCCGCCGCCAGCGCCCAGCGACTGCTCGACGCCCTGCACGAGCCCTTCGACGTGCAGGGTCACAGCCTGCGCATCGGCGCCAGCATCGGCATCGCCCTGTCGTCCAGCACCGACGACGGCCCCGAGAGCCTGCTGCACCACGCCGACCTGGCCATGTACCAGGCCAAGACCAGCGGCCGTGGCCGCTACCAATTCTTTGATGCCGCAATGGATGCCGCCGCCCGCCGCCGCTACACCACCGAGCTGGCCCTGCGCACAGCGCTGCGCGAGGACGCGCTGGAAATCGTCTACCAGCCCCAGGTGGACCTGGCCAGCGGCGCGATTGTCGGCGCCGAGGCCCTGCTGCGCTGGACCGATCCGGTGCGTGGAGCCATCGGGCCGGACGAATTCGTGAGCCTGGCCGAGCAGACCGGCCTGATCTTCGCGCTCAACGACTGGGTGCTGCGGCGGGTACTGCGCGAACTGTCGGCCTGGCGCGCCAGCGGCGTCAGCACCGTGCCGGTGGTGATCAATCTCTCCGCCGGTCATTTCGACAAGGTCGGCATGGCCGACAGCATCAAGGCCCTGCTCCAGGAGTTCTGCCTGCCGGCGTCGGCGATCCGCATCGAGATCACCGAGACGGTGATGCTGCAGCCAAGCACCACCGTGCACGACAACCTGCGCGGACTCTGGGGCCAGGGCATCGCCGTCGGCGTCGACGATTTCGGCACCGGCTATTCGTCCTTGCCGGCGCTGCGGCAGTACCCGATCGACTATCTCAAGCTCGACCTTTCCTATGTCGGCGGCATCGGCCAGCCCGGGCGCGACGAGCAGTTGCTGCGGGCGATCATCGGCCTGGGCCGGACCATGGGCATCCAGGTCGTCGCCGAAGGCGTCGAGACCGAGCAGCAGGCGCGCTTCCTGCGCGCCGAAGGCTGCCCGCTGGCCCAGGGCTTCCTGTACAGCCCCGGGGTGCCGGGCGCGGAATTCCTGGAACTGCTGCGGGCCGAGCACGCCTACATCGAGCCGGTTGGCGGCGGCGCCTGAGGCCGCGCTCTGCTGGCACGACGGGGCGCCTCGCCGGACCGAGTCCTAAGACAGCGTGAAGCGCTGCTCGCGGAACAGCTTCAGGCAGGCATCCACTGCGGCCGGATCCAGGCCACGGCCGCGCTGCTCCGTGATCTCCTTCAGCGCCGCCTCGACACCCAGCGCCGGCCGGTACGGCCGGTGCGAGGCCATCGCCTCCACCACGTCCGCCACCGCGAGGATGCGCGCTTCCAGCGAGATTTCATTGCCTTTCAGGCCCTGCGGATAGCCGCTGCCGTCGAGCCGCTCGTGGTGCTGCAGCACCATCAGCGCCACCGGCCAGGGAAACTCGATGTCCTTGAGGATGTCGTAGCCGGATTGCGGATGGGTCTTGATCAGTTCGTATTCCAGCCTGGACAGGCGCGCAGGCTTGGACAGGATCTCCGCCGGCAGCTGGATCTTGCCGAGATCGTGGATCAGGGAACCAAAATGCACCCCCTCGACGATCAGCGGTGGCAGCCCCATTTCCTGGGCGATGGCGGCCGCCAGCGAGGCCACGCGGCGCTGGTGGCCGGCGGTATAGGGGTCGCGCATCTCCATGGTCGAGCTGATCGCGGCGATGGTGCCCTCCAGGCTGCGGCGCAGCTTGTCGGTGGTCTGCCGGTGCTCCACCGCCGTGCGCAGGGAGCCGATGCCGTAGGCCAGATCGCCCGCCATCTCCATCAGCAGGGGCAGCTCGCCGGCGTCGAAGGCAGCGCTGTCGTCGGAGTAGATGTTCAGGACCCCGAAGCTGCGGCCGCCGGCATCCTTCAGTGGCAGGGAGATGGATGACTTGAAGCCGGCGGCCAGGGCCGCCGCCTGCCAGGGAGCCATGCGGGGATCGTCGGCGATGTCCCGACTGATCTGTACCTGGCCGCTGCGGATGCATTCGCCGGTCGGGCCGGCGCCCCGCTCATCGCCGCCCCAGGTGATGTTGGCACCGGCGACATACTCGGGCGCCGCGCCTGCCTGACCCACCGCCCGCACCCGGCGACCCGCGTCCTGCTCGGCCAGGCCGACCCAGGCCATGCGATAGCCGCCGGCCTCGACGATCGCCCGGCACATGCTGTCGTACAGCTGCTGCTCGGATTCCGCATGCACCAGGGCGCTATTGCCGTGGCTGAGCGCCCGCAAGGCCCGTGTGGTGCGTTCCAGGTCCCGTTCCCGCCGCTTGTGCTCGGTGATGTCCATGTAGGTGCCGAGCACGCCATTGATTGCGCCGCTGGCATCGCGCAGCGGCAACTTGCTGGTCAGCAGGGTCAGGACTTTTCCGTCTGGCGTCGTCAGCGGCTCTTCGATGAAGAGCCTGGTTTGGCCGTCGTAAATCACCCTGCGGTCATCGCTACGATACCGCTCCGCCAGCTCGCGCCAGGCCATCTGGAAGTCGTCCTTGCCGACTATGTCCTTGGGCTCGGCGTAGCCGGCATCCCGGGCGAACTCGGTGTTGCAACCCAGGTAGCTCAGATTGCGGTCTTTCCAGAACACCCGCACCGGCATCGCATTCAGGATGCCCTCGATGAGCTGTTGCGAGCCGCGCAGAGCCAGTTCCGCGTTTTTGCGCGCGGTGATGTCCTGCGCCGTGCCGCGCGCCGCGACCACCGCGCCGCTGGCGTCACGCACGGCCTCGCCGCGGGCGTTGAGCCAGCGCGGTTCGCCGGAGGGATGCGTCGTCAGCTCCAACTCCAGTTCGAAGGACTGAGCCGATTGCTGGCACGCCTTCAGGGCCGCATCCAGGCGAGCAAAGCTCAGTGGGCTCAACAGCCCACGGTGCCGGCTGAGGCTTGGCGCGGGCCCGGCGGGGTCGAGGCCGAAGATGCGGAAGATTTCTTCCGACCAGCTGACCTCGCCGGTCGCCGCGTCCAGCCGCCAGTGGCCCAGGTGTGCCACCCGCTGCGCCTCCTGCAGCTCCACCGTCAGCGCACGGCGGTCGCGATTGGCCAGGCAGATGCCGAGCCTGTCGGCGAGCAGATTGGCGAAGGCGATCTCGTCCGGCTCCCAATGGTGCGGCCGATCCACATGCTCGATGCAGAGCAGACCCAGATGCCGGCCCGAAGCCTCGATCACCGCATCCAGCATCGAGCGGATGCGCAGCGGTTTGAGATAGCTCTCGACATAGCCCTGGGTGCGCGGGTCGGTGAGCGGGTCGTGCGCGTCGACGTAGCGCGCGGTCTTGAGCGCGTGGAATTCGTTCCGGAACTCGCTTTCCTTCAGCAGCATGCCGGCCGAATGCCGCGCTGGCGTCGTCTCGTACAGGTCCAGGCAGCGCAGCTCGGTTTCGTCTTCGTTGAACAGCCAGACATTGGCGCGCTCGGCGCCGCAGGCCCGGGCGGCGGTCTCGGTGATCTGCCGGGCCAGGGTTTCGAGGTCGCCCTCGGCCAGGGCCGGAGATGCGATCACCCGGCTCAAGGCCTCCAGCTGAACCTGGCCGCGCTGGAACTCGGCCTGCTGGCGCTCTTGCGCCTGCTTGCGTTCGCTGATGTCCCGCAGGATACCCACCGCCGTCCATTTGCCCTTGAGCTGGACGGCGGAAACGGCCAGCTCCACCGGCACCTCGCTGCCATCCTTGCGCAGCGCATGCAGTTCCACCGACTTGCCGACGATAGGCCCCTCGCCGGAACGACAGAACTGGGCATAGCGCTTGCGAAATTCCTCGCGGTAGCGGCTTGGTGCAAGCAACTCGTGCAGTAGCTGCCCCATCACTTCCGCCTGGCTATAGCCGAGGATTTTCTCGGCCGCCGGGTTCCAGAACGCAACACGGCCGCTGTCGTCCATCAGGATCACGCCATCCATCGCCGCGCCGGTGATCGCGCGCAGGGTCTGCTCACTCTCCCGCGTTTCGCGTTCGGCGGCCTTGCGCTCGTTGATGTCGGTGACCACGCCCTGGAAGAACACCGGTTGCCCCGCGGCGTCGCGCTCGATGACCGTGCGGTCTTCCACCCAGATCACCTCGCCCGAGCGTTGGACGACGCGATACTCCTGGGTGAATTTCGCTACCGAGTTGGCCGCATGCGTCGCCACCTCGTTGGCGACCCGCTGCAGGTCGTCCGGGTGAATCAGCGTGGCGTAGGGCGGCTTTCCGCTCAGCAGCTCCTCCGGCGAGTAGCCCCACTGGCTGATGTTATTGGAGACATACACCACCGGCCAGCCGGGGGTGGCAGCCCAGCGGAACAGGATCGAGGAGCTTTGCTCGATCAGGTAATTGGCCATCCGCAGGCCCGCCTCGGCCTGCTTGCGCTCGGTGACGTCGCGGATATTGACGACGATGCCCTCGATGCCCGGCACCTCGGCCAGGTTGCGCACCACCGACTCCGTGTAGCGGGTGCTGCCGTCCTTGTGCCGGATCCGGGTCTCGTAGGTGCGGGGAGCATCTGGCCGGCGGACGAGTTCGGCGATGTAGCCGGCGGCCAGGGCCCGGTCCTCGGGCACGACCAACTCCAGGTAATTGTGGCCCAACAGTTCTCGCGGCTCGTAGCCGCTGAGCTTGCTCGCCGCCGGGCTGAGGTAGCGGATGGTGCCGTCGAGCGCGACGACGCCGATGACGTCGGAGGTGAACTCGACCAGACTGCGGAACCGCAGCTCGCTTTCCTGGAGCGCCTGCTCGGCCTGCTGCCGGAGTCGAGACTCGTATGCTTCGGCCAGGGCCGTGCTGACCGCCGAACCCAGCCGCCCCATGCGGTCCTTCAGGATGAAGTCATGGGCGCCGGCCTTGAGCAGGGCCACCGCGCCTTCGTCGTCCAGCGCCCCCGAGACCACGATGACCGGAATTTCGGGATGCGTCTCGCGCACCAGCGCGAGCGCCGAGCCGCCGTCAAACGCCGGCAGCTTGTAGTCGGCCAGCACGAGCTGTGGCTGGAACTGCTCCAGCGCCGCGATGAAGGCTTCGCGGGTTTCGACCCGCTGGCTGACGAACACCAGCCCCGAACGGCGCAACTGCACCTGCTCCAGCTCGGCATCCTCCGCGCTGTCCTCCAGCTGCAGGATGCGCAGTGGCTCGGCGGGAGGCAGGACCTGGTTCATCCGCTGGGCGCTCAGTCGACCGCTGGCGGCTTGTTGACCAGCATCCAGTACATGCCGAGCTGGGCCACCTTTTCGGCGAACTCCTCGAACCGCACCGGCTTGCTGACGAAGCTGTTGGCGCCCAGATCGTAGCTTTTCCGTACGTCCTGATCCTGGGTGGAGGAGGTCAGCAC
>JAUYNO010000037.1 GCA_030696045.1 Stagnimonas sp.
CGTTTCATGCTCGCCGTACCTGTTTGAGCAGAGCGGCCTTAGGCGCTCTGCGAGTTGTACGGCGCCGGCCCCAGGCCGAGGGTAGCGGAGCGGAGTCGTCGCAGTGCGACGACCGTCACAGTATGAGCCGCTGCCGGGTACTGCCTGGCGCGACGCGAGGCGGAGCATGAGGCGCAAGTAGTCCCCCCCGTGGTCAAGGTTCCCCCCCACGTGAACTGCGCAGCGAAGTAGCGCGCCGAGATGGATTGGCTCAAGGCCGCAATGACAATGCACGCGGCTCAACGCCGCAATGACAGCCCGATCAATCGCGCAAGTCCAGGTGCATCGCCATCGTGTCCCCCGTCGGCCCGGAGCCGACTTCGAAGCCCAGCTTCCTCGCAAGCGCCGCCATGCCCACGTTCTCGCGCAGGCACTGGCCGTCCACTTCCTCCAACCCACGCTCGCGCAGGTACTCCAGCAGCTTCTCCATGAGTGCCCGCCCGAGGCCCTTGCCCTGCCAGCGCGACGCCACCTGCACCGCGAATTCGGCCTTGCGGTTGTCCGGGTCGGCGACGGCGCGGGCCTCGCCGGCCATCGCGCGCACGCCCGACTCGTCGGCGGGCGCGAGCGCGATGAACGTCATCTCGCGCTCGTAGTCGATCTGGCAGTAGCGCGCCAGCTCGGAGTGCGGCACCTCGCGCCGCGCCATGAAAAAGCGCAGCCGCATGTCCGCCGGCGAGGTCTTCGCGTAGAAAGCCGCGAGCCGCTCGCCGTCCTCGGGGCGGATCGGCCGCAGCAGCATCGGCTGGCCGTCGACCTCGATCCTCTCCTCCAGCTGGCGCGGGTAGGGCCGCACGGCCAGCCGGCTCGGCTCGCCCGGTACCGGCCGGCGCACCCGCACGCGCGCGTCCAGCGCCAGCACGCCATGCGCGTCGGCGAGCAGCGGGTTGATGTCCAGCTCCGCCAGGGCCGGCAGGTCGCACGCCATCTGCGACACCCTCAGCATCGCGCTGACGAGTGCCTGCTGGTCCACACCCGGGCGGCCGCGGTAGCCCGAGAGCATCGGCCCCACCTGGGTCTGCGCGATCAGGTCGCGCGCCAGGCGGTCGTTCAACGGCGGCAGGCCGAGCGCGCGGTCCTTGCGCAACTCCACCGCCGTGCCGCCTTCGCCGAACAGGACCGTCGGCCCGAACACCGGGTCGCTCGCGATGCCGACGATCAGTTCGTGCGCGCCGGGGCGGCTCGCCATCGCCTGCACGGTGAAGCCCAGCACCTGCGCCTGCGGCTGCTGGCGCGCCACGCGCTGGCGCATCCGGATGGCCGCCGTGCGCACTTCATCCACCGAGGCGAGGCTGAGGGCGACGCCGCCGACGTCCGACTTGTGGACGATCTGCGGCGACAGGATCTTGAGCGCCACCGGAAAGCCGATCTGCGTCGCGGCGAACACGGCTTCCTCGGCGTCGCGCACGCGGCGCGTGTCGACCACCGGGATGCCGTACGCCTGCAGCAGCGACTTCGCCTGCTCCTCGTCCAGCCATTCGCGGCCGGCCTGCAGCGCCTTGTCCAGCAACGCCTGGGCGCGGCCCTGTTCCGGGCGGAAGTCGTCCAGCCGTTCGGCGGGCAGTTGCAGCAATGCCTCCTGGTTGCGGGCGTAGGTCACGCGCTGCAGCCAGCCGGCCACCGCGCGCTCGGGCGTGATGTAGCTGGCCACGCCCGCCTCGTTGAACGCCTTGCGGGCCGAGGCGACGACACTGCCCCCCAGCCAGCACGCCAGCACGGGCTTGCCCGCCTCCTTGATGATCGGCATGCATGCGGCGGCGATGTCCGCGGCCGGCACGATCGCCGTGGGCGCGTGGATGAAGAGCACGCCGTCCACCTCCGGCGCCGCGAGCAGCACGCGCAGCGCGTCGCTGTAGCGCGCGACCGGAGCATCGCCGATGATGTCCACCGGGTTGCCGCGCGGCCAGGTCGCCGGCAGGCACTTGTCGAGGGCGGCCAGCGTCGCTTCACCGAGCTCGGCCATGCTGCCGTCGGCCAGGGTGAGGGCATCGGTGGCCAGCACGCCCGCACCACCGCCGTTGGTCAGGATCGCCAGGCGCTCGCCGCGCCAGGGCTTGACGTGCGCCAGCGTCTCCGCCGCGTCGAACAGCGCCTCGAGCGTGTCCACCCTCAGCATGCCGGCACGGCGCACCGCGGCGTCGAACACCGCGTCCGAGCCGGCCAGCGCGCCGGTGTGCGAGGCGGCGGCTTTCGCGCCCGCGGGGGCGCGCCCCGCTTTCACGACGATCACCGGCTTGTTGCGCGCGGCCGCCCGTGCGGCCGACATGAATTTGCGCGCCGACGTCACGGACTCCATGTACATCAGGATCGCGCGGGTTCCCGGATCGCTTGCGAGGTAGTCGAGCACGTCGCCGAAGTCCACGTCCGCGCTCTCGCCCATCGAGATGAAATGCGAGAAGCCGATGCTCTTGCTGTTGGCCCAGTCGAGCATCGCGGTGGCGAGCGCCCCGGATTGCGTGATGAAGGCGAGATTCCCGGGCAACGCGTTGCCGGGGGCGAAGCTGGCGTTCAGTCCCGCGCCGGGCACGAGCAGCCCCAGGCAGTTCGGCCCGAGGATGCGCATCAGGTGCGGCCGGGCGGCGTCCAGCATCGCCTTCTCCAGCGATGAACCGTCCGCCAGGGTGCCCTGCTTCATCCCGGCGCTCAGCACCACCGCGGCCCGCGTGCCCTTGGCGCCGAGGGCGGCGACGAGCTGCGGCAC
Organism: Stagnimonas sp.; assembly: GCA_030696045.1. Classification (GTDB taxonomy): domain Bacteria; phylum Pseudomonadota; class Gammaproteobacteria; order Nevskiales; family Nevskiaceae; genus Stagnimonas. The sequence goes on from JAUYNO010000037.1 coordinate 2,741, forward strand.
CGAGGCCGCGGGCGTGCAGATCACGGCCAGGTCGGGCGTGCCGGGAAGGGATTGCACGTCGGGCCACGTGAGCTCGCCCTCGACGGTGCCGTGCTTGTGGTCCACCAGCCAGACCGGGCCCTTGAATCCCCCCGCCTTCACGTTGCGCCACACCACCATGCCGACGTTGCCGGGCCGGTCGTTCACGCCGACGATCGCCACCGACGCCGGTGCGAACAGTGTTTCCAGGTTTCTCACGCTCATCGCGGATCCTCGAGTCGCGCAAACAGTCGGGCGCGTCAACGCAGGTTAGCCCCCGGCCCAGTCCAACAGTTGCTCCAGATCAAGGACGCGGGCCAAAGCCGCTTCCAGAATGGTCCATCCCTATCGAGGCTCCAAATGGATACGTACGATCGCACACATGCCCCCTCGTTCGCCAAGCTGCTCGCCGAGCGCGAGGCCGAGCTGCGTGCCGTGCTGCGCGCCACCGGGGACCTGGCCGAACACGCCTCCGACGTGAGCGAGGGCGAGGTCGTCGACTTCAAGGACATGGCGGTGGAGGAGACGCAGGCGGTGGTCGAACAGGCCAAGGCCGGGCAGGCCGCCGAGGAACTCGAACGGGTGATCACCGCGCGCCGCCGCCTGGCCGACGGCAGTTACGGCGAATGCCTCGACTGCGGCGAGGAGATCGACCTGCGCCGCCTGCGGGCCCTGCCCGCCACGCCGTTCTGCACGGCCTGCCAGGCCATCCACGAGCACGAGCAGGGCCGGCCGCGCCCCCTCCGCAGGCCCAGCCTGCACGCCTGAAAGGACACCCGCCATGACTGCAACCGCCCGCAAGCGCCCGGCGGCCCGCGAGGCCGCCCCCGCGACTTTCGCACCGCTCGGCATCCTGGCCGACCTCGGCCGCCAGCAGATGTGCGTCGCCGCCGAAGCATCCAGCGCGATGCTTCGCGGCTTCGAGACCATGCGCCGCATCCAGCAGGAGGCGGCACACGCGGCATCCGAGCGCCACGAGGCCGTCGCCGCGAAGCTGCACGGCAGCAGCACCCCCGCCGACCTGATGGCGATGCAGGCCGGCCTGCTGCAGGCCGACTGGCAGAGCGCCAGCCGCTACTGGCAGGACCTCGCGGGCACCGCGCTCGAGATGCAGGTCGAGATGATGGGCTGCGCCAGCCACCTCATGGACTCGGAAGCCGCGCTGGAGAGCGTCTCCGCGGTCGAGGCATTCGATGCCTGGCCGGGCATGAAGGCGCTGCTCCCGTTCCCGCGCGCGTCCTGAGGGCGTCGTCCTCGCGTCGCGTCAGGCGGCACCCATGGGCACGCCATCGGTGGCGCGCCGACACTGTTTCTGCAAAGCCGCGTGCGGGTGGGCTGTGTCGCGCAATCAGGCAAGGCGCCTGCGATGGCCGGTTTTGCGGTCGGCGCGAAGCGCTTCGTCAACATGCTCATCGCGCCTGTTCGAACGAAGCGGCCTCAGGGCGCGCAGTGAGTTGCGCGATGCGACCGCAAAACCGGTCATCGCAGGTTCAGTCGGCG
>JAUYNO010000051.1 GCA_030696045.1 Stagnimonas sp.
GGCCTGCCGGATCAGCCACTGGTATCGGCGCGGCTGTTCGAGGGCCTGTCCGATACCCTGGCCCTGCTCGAAGAAACCAACGCGGCTGGCGATCTGGCGCCGCTGCGGCCGCTGCGCGCCCTGCTCGATTCGGCCTGCGCGTCGCCGCCGGCAACGCTGACGGCGCTCTGGCAGGGCCTGGCGCCGGTGGCCGCGCTAGCGGCGCAGTTGGGCCGCGAGCAGCAGACCGGGGCAAGGGGCTGGGCCGAGGCCATCGAGCGGCAGAGCCGGGCCGCCCTCGCCGACCTGCAATGGCTGGCGCCCTGGCTGCTGCTGGAGCCGCCGCCGCTGGGTCTGGATGACATCCACCCGGACGCGCCGATTCCCAGCCTGCGCGGGCTGGCCGGGCACGGTCAGGATCGGCTGGCGGAGCTTGCCCTGCGCCTGGGTCAGGCGATCAGTCCGGCGCAGCAGGCCTGGCTCACCGACTACCGCGCCGACCTGGCGCTCGGCGGCCAGCGCGCCCGGGAACGCATCGCCGACTGCGAGGCGCTGGCGCAACAGGCGGCCGGCTTCGCCGACATGGATTACGAATTCCTGTACGACCGTACCCAGCACCTGCTGGCGATCGGCTACAACGTCGACGAGTTCCGCCGCGACAGCAGCTATTACGACCTGCTCGCCTCGGAAGCGCGACTGGCCTGTTTCGTCGCCATCGCCCAGGGCCGGCTGCCGCAGGAAAGCTGGTTCGCGCTCGGGCGCCTGCGCACCAGCACCGGCGGCGAGCCGATCCTGGTGTCCTGGTCGGGCTCGATGTTCGAGTACCTGATGCCGCTGCTGGTGATGCCCAGCTATCCCGGCACCCTGCTGGACCAGACCTGCGCGGCGGCAGTGAGCTGGCAGATCGCCTACGGCCAGAGCCGGGGCCAGCCCTGGGGCATTTCCGAGTCGGGCTACAACGCGGTCGACGCCAGCCTCAACTACCAGTACCACGCCTTTGGGGTGCCCGGCCTGGGCCTGAAGCGCGGTCTGTCGGAAGACCTGGTGGTGGCGCCGTATGCCAGCGCATTGGCGCTGATGGTGGCGCCGGAAGCGGCCTGCGTGAACCTGCAGCGCCTGGCCGCCACCGGACTCGACGGGCCCTATGGCTTCTACGAGGCCATCGACTACACGCCCTCGCGCCTCACACCCGGCCAGACCGGCGTGGTGGTGCGCTCGTTCATGGCGCACCACCAGGGCATGAGCTTGCTGGCAATGGCGCAGCTGCTGCTGGATCGGCCGATGCAGCGGCGCTTCGAGTCCGACCCCCGGTTTCAGGCGACGCTGCTGCTGCTGCAGGAGCGCATCCCCAAGAACGCGAGCTTCCAGACCCACACCGCCGACGCCGCCGACAGCGGCGCCTTCGACGAGGCGCCGGAAATCTCGGCGCAGGCGCCGCTGGGCGCCTACACCCCGACGCCGGAAGTGCAGCTGCTGTCCAACGGCCGCTACCACGTCATGCTCAGCAATGCCGGCGGCGGCTACAGCCGCTGGAAGGACATCGCCGTCACCCGCTGGCGCGAGGATCCGAGCTGCGACCACTGGGGCAGCTTCCTGTACCTGCGCGACGTCGCCAGCGGCGAGTTCTGGTCCGCCGGCCACCAGCCGACGCTGCGCCAGGCCGACCACTACGAAGCCCTGTTCACGCGCGGTCGCGCCGAGTTCCGACGCCGCGACGCGCACTACGAGAGCCATTCCGAGATCGTGGTATCGCCGGAAGACGACATCGAACTGCGCCGCCTGCGGGTCAGCAATCGATCCTCGGCGCGGCGGCTGCTGGAAGTCACCAGCTATGCCGAGGTGGTGCTGGCCAACCCGGCCGCCGACCTGATGCAGCCGGGCTTCGGCAAGCTGTTCGTGCAGACCGAAATCCTGCCGGGCCGGCGCGCCATCCTGTGCACCCGGCGGCCCCGCTCGCTGGGCGAGCCGACGCCCTGGATGTTCCACCTGCTCGCCAGCAACGGCGCCCTCATCGAATCGGCTTCCTACGAGACCGACCGCATGCGCTTTCTCGGCCGTGGCCGCAGTGGCGCCGCGCCGCAGGCGATGGACCAGGCCGGGCCGCTGTCGGGCAGCCAGGGGTCGGTGCTCGACCCCATCGTCGCCATCCGCTGCCGGCTGACGCTGGAGGCCGAGCAGTCGCTGACGCTGGACTGGGTCACCGGCGTCGCCGACAGCCGCGACGCCTGCCTGGCCCTGGTCGAGAAATACCAGGACCGCCACCTCGCCGACCGCGTCTTCGACCTTGCCTGGACCCACCACGGCGTGACCCTGCGGCAGATCAACGCCAGCGATGCCGATGCCCAGCTCTACCGCCGGCTGGCCGGCTCGGTGCTCTACGCCAATGCCGCGCTGCGGGCCGAAGCCGCGGTGCTGATCCAGAACCGGCGCGGCCAGTCCGGGCTCTGGGGCTACGCCATCTCCGGCGACCTGCCGATCGTGCTGCTGAAGATTGCCGACAGCGCCCACATCGACCTCGCGCGCAAGCTGATCCAGTGCCACGCCTACTGGCGGCTCAAGGGGCTAAGCGTGGATCTGGTGATCTGGAACGAGGACCACGTCGGCTACCGCCAGCGCCTGCAGGACCAGATCCTGGGCCTGATCGCCACCGGCACCGAGGCCCATGCCGTCGACCGGCCGGGCGGCATCTTCGTGCGCTCGGCCGAGCAGATCTCGGCCGAGGACCGCATCCTGCTGCAGGCGGTGGCGCGGGTGGTGATCTCCGACAGCAGCGGCAGTCTGAGCGAGCAGCTGCAGCGTGCCGTGCTGGCAGACAAGAAGCCGCCGCGCCTGGTGCCCAGCCGCATCCATCGCCCCGAGCCGGCGGCGGCGGCCGAAGCGCAGCCTCCCGAGCTGATCCTCGGCAACCCGCTGGGTGGCTTCAGCGCCGATGGCCGCGAGTACTGCATCACCAGCTCGGCGGCGCAGCGCACGCCGCTGCCCTGGGTCAATGTGCTGGCCAATCCCGGCTTCGGCTCGGTGATCAGCGAGAGCGGCCTGGCCTACACCTGGAGCGAGAACGCCCACGAGTTCCGGCTGACGCCCTGGAGCGACGATCCGGTCGGTGCCAGCGGCGGCGAGGCGATCTACCTGCGCGACGAGGAGAGCGGCCACTACTGGTCACCGACGCCGCTGCCCTGCGGCGGCAACACGCCCTATCGCACCCGGCATGGCTTTGGCTACAGCGTGTTCGAGCACAGCGCCGGCGGCATCCACAGCGAGCTCTGGGTGTATGTGGACCTGCACGAATCGGTGAAGCTGTCGGTGCTGAAGGTGCGCAACGGCAGCGGCCGGGCGCGGCGGCTGTCGGCCACCGCCTATGTCGAATGGGTGCTGGGCGATCTGCGGCCGAAGACCGCCATGCACGTGGTCACCGAGATCGACGCCAGCAGCGGCGCGCTGTTCGCCCGCAATGCCTACAACAGTGAATTCAGCGGCCGGGTCGGCTTTCTCGATGTCGACGACATGTCGCGCACGCTCACCGGCGACCGCCGCGAGTTCCTGGGCCGCAACGGCAGCCTGGCGCATCCGGCGGCGCTGCTGCGAACCCGGCTGTCGGGCCGGGTCGGCGCCGCGCTCGATCCCTGCGGCGCGGTGCAGGTGCCGTTCGATCTCGCCGACGGCCAGGAACGCGAGATCATCTTCCGGCTCGGCAGCGGCCAGGATCTCGACGACGCCCGCAAGCGGGTGCAGCGCTTCCGCCGCAGCGGCTCGGCCCGCAACGCGCTCGAACAGCTGAATCAGCACTGGCGGCGCAGCCTGGGCGCGGTCCAGGTCGAAACCCCCGACCCGGCACTCAACGTGCTCGCCAACGGCTGGCTGCTGTACCAGACCCTGGCCTGCCGGCTGTGGGCGCGCAGCGGCTACTCGCAGTCGGGCGGCGCCTTCGGCTTCCGCGACCAGCTACAGGACGTGATGGCCCTGGTGCATGCCGAGCCGGCGCTGGTGCGCGAGCACCTGCTGCGCAGCGCCGGCCGCCAGTACCCGGAGGGCGATGTCCAGCACTGGTGGCATCCGCCGGCCGGGCGCGGCGTGCGCACCCGCTGCTCCGATGACTACCTCTGGCTGCCGTTGGCGGTCTGCCGCTATGTCGAGGTCAGCGGCGATGGCGCGGTGCTCGACGAGTCGCTGGCCTTCCTCGACGGCCGGCCGCTGGCGGCCGAGGAGGAGTCCTACTACGACCTGCCGCACCCCGGCGCCGAGCGGGCCAGCCTCTACCAGCACTGCCAGCGCGCCATCGAGCACGGCCTGCGCTTCGGCGAACACGGCCTGCCGCTGATGGGGTCCGGCGACTGGAACGACGGCATGAATCTGGTCGGCATCCACGGCCGGGGCGAGAGCGTCTGGCTCGGCTTCTTCCTGCACGAGGTGCTGGGCCGCTTCGCCGCGCTGGCGGCGCGGCGACGCCGCCTACGCCGACCGCTGCCGGGCGGCGGCCGAGCGCCTGCGCGAAAGCCTGGCTGAGCAGGCCTGGGACGGCGCCTGGTATCGCCGCGCCTGGTTCGACGACGGCAGTCTGCTGGGCTCGGCGACCAACACCGAGTGCCGGATCGACTCGATATCGCAGAGCTGGTCGGTGCTGTCCGGCGCCGCCGATCCCGCGCGCGCCAGCCAAGCGATGGACTCGCTCGATGCGCATCTGGTGCGGCGCGAGCAGGGGCTGGTGCAGCTGCTGGCTCCGCCCTTCGACCAGTCCGATCTCAATCCCGGCTACATCAAGGGCTATGTCCCGGGCGTGCGCGAGAACGGCGGCCAGTACACCCATGCCGCGATCTGGGCGGCGATGGCCTTCGCCAAGCTTGGCGACTCCGGTCGCGCCTGGGAACTGCTGGGGCTGATCAACCCGGTCCACCACGGCCAGAGCGCCGCCGCCGTCGCCACCTACCAGGCCGAGCCCTATGTGGTCGCCGCCGATGTCTACGCGGTGGCGCCGCACACCGGCCGTGCCGGCTGGAGCTGGTACACCGGTTCGGCCGGCTGGCTGTACCGGCTGATGCTGGAATCGCTGCTGGGCCTGCGCCGCGAGGGCGAGTGGCTCTACCTCGAACCCTGTCTGCCACCGGACTGGCCGGGCTACCGGCTCGACTACCGCCACGGCGACAGTCTGTATCGCATCCAGGTCCTGCAGACCGGCCCGGGCGCAGCGCCGCCGATTCGGCAGCTGCGCGTCGACGGCGTCGACTGCGCGGAGCCAGGGCTGCGGCTGATTGATGATCGGCGCGAGCACCAGGTCGAGCTGCGGCTGGGCGCGCCGCCTACCGGGCCTGCCTGATCCCCACCACGCCGTCGCCATTCAGTTCGGTCGCGAAACCCGCGCGTTGCAAGCGGGTCGCAACCTCCTGCGGCACATTGCGCCCGCTGGTGAGCTTGTTGGGCGTGCCGGTGTAATGGAACAGCCGACCCTGGGGCCGGATCACCCGGGCCAGCTGGTCGTAGAAGACCTGCGAATACAGCTCGCCGGCGATGCCGAAGCGCGGCGGGTCGTGCAGGATCGCGTCCACTGACTGACTGGGAATGGCGGCGATCTCTTTCGAGACATCAGCATTGCTCAGCGTCAGCACCTGGCCTGGGTCCTCCGGCTCGCCGTGCTCGGGCGACCAGGCATTGAGGCCGCGCAGCCAGATCACGTCGGGGTTCTTCTCAAACGAGATCACCCGCTGCGCGCCACCGGCGAGGCAGCAGGCGGCGAAGTAGCCGAGCCCGCCGCAGCAGTCGAGCACCCGCTTGCCACGCGGCTGGATCAGGCCGACCTTGCGTTCGGCGTCGGCCCAGGGCGAAACCTGGGCGGTGGGCAGCATCTTGATGCCGTCGATCTCGAAGGTCGGCGGGCCCCAGTCGGTCGGCACCAGCTTTATCAGGCCGCTGCCGCCGAAGCGCGACACCGCCTGGAAGCTCTCGCCGGTCCACCAGTAGATCGTGCGTTCCTTGCAGACCTCGGGGTACGGGTACTGCTGCCCGCTCCAACTCCAGCCGCTGACGCTCAGGCCCACCGTCGTCCCAGAGCGCCCGAGGTCCAGCGAGCATTCGGCCACCGCCGCGCCCGCCGCGCGGGCGGCGAGCAGGGCCTGGTGGACTCGCGCGGTCAATAGCGGGCCGGTGTACTTGCTCATGGCAGCTCGATGTCCTGTAGGTGAATTTCGGCCTGCGGCCTGTGCTGTCTCGACCGATCTAAGTGCGGCAGCGCACCGACGCCGCAGTCACCAGTCGCGATGCTCCCGGCCACGGCATCCACGCGAACCACCTCGTAGTGCCCCAACGGCAGGCGCCCTGCGCTTGCTCCTTGGTCGCGCCCCGACGTCGGTCCGCACCCGCAGGAAGGTAAAACAAAATGAAAAACATCGAACGCCCATCCGGCTTCACCGCCGGTCTGCTGGCCCTGCTGGTGGGCAGCTTGGTCGCCGGCTGCGGCAAGGACCCGGTACTGGGTGGAGCCGGCATGGCCGAGCTGGCGCCGAGCGTGATCGCCACCAGCCCGGTTGCCGGTGCCGTCGGAGTGGCCCTCGGCGCCCGGACCGTCACCGCCAGCTTCAGCAAGGCGATGAACCCCGCCACGCTGACCGGCGCCAGCTTCAGCCTGGCCTGCCCGGCTGGCACCGCCGTCGCGGGTGGCGTGAGCTACTCGACCGCCGGCAACATCGCCAGTTTTGTCGCCTCGGCCGATCTGCCCGGCGCCACGACCTGCACGGCCACCGTCACCACCGCCGCCCAGGACAGCTTCGGCATTCCCCTGGACGCCGCCGTGAGCTGGAGCTTCACCACCGCGCCGCCGCCCGACACCACCGCGCCGCTGGTGAGTTCGACCACGCCGCTGGCCGGTGCCAGCGGCGTGGCATTCAACACCCTGGTCACCGCCAGCTTCAGTGAAGCAATGGACCCGCTCAGCATCAGCGGCGCCAGCTTCAGCCTGGCCTGTCCGGCCGGCACCGCCATCACCGCCACCGTGGCCTACGCCAGCAGCGGCAGCATCGCGACCCTGACGCCGGCGGCCAATCTGCCGCCGAGCACGGTCTGTGCCGCCAGCATTGCCACCACCGCCCGTGACGCCGCCGGCAATGCCCTCGCCAGCCCATTCAACTGGAGCTTCACCACCGGTGCCGCGCCCGACACCACGGCACCGACGGTGATCTCGACCGTGCCCGTCGCCGGCGCTACCGGAGTGGCCCTCAACACCCAGGTCAGCGCCAACTTCAGCGAGCCGATGAATCCCGCCAGCCTGAGCACCAGCAGCTTCAGCCTGGCCTGCCCGGCCGGCACCGCGCGGGCCGGCAGCGTGGCGTATTCGGGCAGTGGCAAGGCCGCCAGCTTCACCCCGGCGGCCAGCCTGCCGGCGAGCACCGCCTGCGCTGCCAGCATCAGCACCGGCGCCACCGACGCGGCCGGCAATGCCCTGGCTGCCGCCTTTGCCTGGTCCTTCACCACCGGCGCCGCCGCCGATACCACCGCGCCGACGGTGATCTCGACCAATTCCGCCGACGGCGCGGTCGGGGTCTGCATCAACAAGACCATCAACGCCAGCTTCAGCGAGCCGATGGACCCGCTGAGCATCACCACCGCCAGCTTCACGCTGGCGATCACCGGCGGCGCCTCGGTGGCGGGCGTGGTGGCCTATGACAGCGCGACCCGGATCGCCAGCTTCAATCCCAGCGCGAACCTGATCGGCACACCGCCGACCGGCTACACCGCGACCATCAAGGGCGGCGTCAACGGCGTGAAGGATCTGGCGGGCAACCCCCTCGCCGCCGACCGCATCAGCCGCTTCACCACCAATGCCTCGACCTGCGCCGGCGCACCGGCGCTGGGCGCGGCGGCCAGCTTCGGCTCGTTCGGCGGCAACGCGACGCTGACCAATGACGGCCTCAACACGGTGATAAACGGCGATATCGGCGTCAACGCCGCGTCCACCACAATCACCGGTTTCCGCGATTCCGGCGGCAATGTCTACACGGTGACGCCCAACAACGACGGCAAGGTGAACGGTTTGGTCTACACCCTGACGGCACCGCCCGGCTCGGTCGCCGGCGAAGCGGTGACCGCCGCCCGCGCCGACGCCGTGCTGGCCTTCGACGCCATCTCGCCGGGCAATCTGCCGGGCGGCCTCGACGTCTCCAGCCTGGCGCAATGCCCCAGCTGCGGCGGCGCCGGTGGCGGCCCCGACGAGCTGGCCGGACGCACCCTGCCACCGGGCGTGTACCTGTCCAGCACCGGCACCTATGACATCGGCGGCGCTGGCCGCACCACCGCCAGCCTGACGCTCGATGCCGGCGGCGATGCGAATGCGGTCTGGGTGTTCCAGACCGCGGCCGGCACCGGCACGCTCAATGTCGGGCTCACCGGCCCGGCGACACCGGCGGTGCCGATCCAGGTCCTGCTCATCAACGGCGCCCGGCCCAGGAACGTGTTCTGGTTCGTGCCCGGCGGCGCCAACATCGGCACCGGCTCGACCATGGTGGGAACCCTGCTGGCCGACGCCTCGATCACCCTGTCCACCACCGGTGGCAGTCCGCCGACGGCGGTGACCACCACCCTGGAAGGCCGGGCGATTGCCCTCACCGCGGCGGTGACGATGACCAATTCCGTCATCAACCTGCCCACCCCCTAAGCCCCGCGCCCCCGGAGAAAAACATGAAAACCAAAACCTTGCTGGGCAGCACGGGTCGCCTGGGCCTGCTCGCCCTCGCCAGTTTCGCCAGCCCCGCCGCCCTCGCCGGCGACTCCGGCTGGTACCTCGGCGGCAACGCCGGGCTGGCACAGGCCAGCATCGACGACCAGGGCATCACCGCCGGATTGCTCGGCAATGGCTTCACCACCACGGGCATCCGGGATGACGAGAGCGATCTCGGCTTCAAGCTGTTCGGCGGCTATCAGCTCAACCGCCATTTCGCGCTCGAAGCCGGCTATTTCAATCTCGGCGAGTTCGACTTCACCGCGACCACGGTGCCGGCAGGAACGCTCGCTGGCCGCATCAAGCTCAGCGGCCTGAATCTCGATGCCGTCGGCCGGCTGCCGTTCACCGAGCGCTTCTCGGCGTTCGGCCGGGCCGGCGTCAATTACGCCGAAGCCAAGGATCGCTTCACCGGCACCGGCGCGGTGAATGTGGTGCAGCCGAAGCGCGACAAGCGCGACGCCAACTACAAGTTCGGCCTGGGCCTGCAATACGAGCTGACCGAGAGGCTCGGCCTGCGCGCCGAGGCCGAGCGCTACCGGATCGACGACGCGGTCGGCAGCAAGGGCGATGTTGATCTGCTGTCGCTGGGCCTGGTGTACCGCTTCTTCGGCGCCAGCCCTGCCACCGCCGTGGCGGTCGCCCCGCCCGCACCGCTGGTCCGCCCGCCGCCGCCCGCGCCGGCACCGGCAGCGCCCGTCGTGGCCAGCGCGCCGCCGCTGATGGCGGTGCGCTTTTCCGCCAATTCCCTGTTCGATTTCGATCAATCCAGCCTGCGGCCCGAAGGCCGGCCGGCCCTGGACCAGTTCGCCGCGCAACTGCGCGGCGTCCAGTACGAGCGCATCACGGTCACCGGACACAGCGACCGGATCGGCACCGAGGCCTACAACCTGCGGCTCTCCAGCGAGCGCGCGCAGGCAGTGAAGGACTACCTGGTGCAATCGGCCGGGATCGCGGCGGATTCAGTCAGCGTGCGCGGCGTCGATGGTGCGCAGCCGCTGACCAAGGCCGGCGACTGCTCCGACGAGCAGCCTCGGGCCGAGCGGATCGCCTGTCTGCAACCGGATCGCCGCGTGGAGGTGGAAGTATCCGGAACCCGCTCCAGTCCCTGAGGGAACTAGCGGAGCGCACCAGTCCCTTCCCTTGCTTGCGGGGGAAGGAGGCCAGCACTATCGCCATCTGGACGAAAGCTGCTCCTAGCGGCCTTTCCTGAGCAGGAATGGAATCGCCAGCAGCACCAGGAAGATGACGGCCAGCGCCCCCGCGCCAAAGCCGGCTAGGCCCTTGAACTGGTCAGCGGCCATCACGCTGTCCGCGCTCGCCGCGCCCGGCACCAGCAGGAAGGCGTTGTCAGCCGCGAACTGCAGGGGCGCGCCGGCCAACTTGCCGTGAATCAGGATGGGCGGGTCCCAGGAAACCAGTTCAGCGCCTGTTTGCTTGATCATGTCTGGCCACCCGAGCTTGCCGTGCGCCGTATCGTCAGCGCCTCCATCTCAAGACTAAGTAAAGCCAGTTGCCGGTGTCTGTACGTTGTCGCACCGAAACCAGGGTGTCTAGTTGAGCAGGCGCCGATAGTCGTCCACCACCGCCGCGTAGCATTCGCAGGAAACCGCTTCCAGCCCGGACCGGTCGAGGATGCGGATCTCGCCCCGGGCATAGCCGATCAGATTCCGCGCCTGCAAGGCGCCGGCGGCGACGGTCACGCCGCTGCGGCGCACGCCGAGCATGTCGGCCAGAAACTGGTGGGTGAGATGGAAGTGATCGGCGTGCGCACGGTCGTGCGTCATCAGCAACCAGCGCGCCAGCCTGGCCTCGACCTCGTGAAAGCGAGTGCAGGCCGTGGTCTGCGCCAACTGCGCCATCAGCACATACAGATAGCGGTTCAGGCCGCGCAGGAGGATCGGGCTGACACTCGCCGCCTGCCGGAACTGGGCGGCGGTCATGCGCAGGGCACTGCCGGCGCCCTGCACCACCGCTCGCAGCGGCGCGCTGCCAACGCCCAGCACCATCGTCACTCCGAGCATGCCTTCGCTGCCGATCAGACCCATCTCCAGCGGCCGATGACCGGCCACCGAGACCACCAGGGAAATGAATCCGGTCAGCGGAAAATAGACGTGCCGAAATGGCTCGTCCGGCTCGCACAGCACCGCGCCAAAGGCCAGTTCGACCGGCTCACAGCGGGCCATGATCGGCCCACGTTCCGAACGCGGCAGCGCGTCGATCAGACGGTTGACCACGGATGCCGACGAACCTGCGTGCACGATACAACCCCGCAGCACGGTGATAGCCGGACGGCACGGGAGAGGTACTGAGACAATCCCGCCTTGGCAGTCTGTCACCGCCGGCGGCGTCCATCCGTTCGCTGGCACACGCAGCGACCGGGCGCCGGGCCTAGGGAATCGGAGCGGCCCTGGGACGGTCGGCCACGTACGGCAGCAGGCGGTCGGTTTCGCGCTTGACCACGGCGTAGCACTCGCAGCTCAGCGCTTCCAGCTTGGGACGATCCAGCACGGTGATCTGGCCGCGGTTGTATTCGATCACGCCGAGCTTCTGCAGCTTGCCGGCGGCTTCGGTGACGCCCTCGCGGCGGACGCCGAGCATGTTCGCGATCAGCTCCTGGGTCATGGTCAGCCGGTTGGCCGACAGCCGATCCAGCGACAGCAGCAGCCAGCGGCACAACTGCTGGTCGATGCTGTGATGGCGGTTGCAGACCGCGGTCTGCGCCATCTGCGTTATCAGGGCCTGGGTGTAGCGCAGCAGCAGCAGCATCAACTCGCCGTGCCGGTTGAACTCATTCTTGATCTGTTGCCCGGGCAGCCGGTAGGCCGAGCCCGCGCTCTGCACGATGGCCCGGCTCGGGGTGCTTTCGCCACCCATGAACAGAGAGATGCCAATCAGGCCCTCGTTGCCGACCACGGAGATTTCCGCCGAGGCGCCGTTCTCCATGACATAGAGCAGGGAGACAATCGAGTCGGTCGGAAAATAGACGTGACGCAGGGTATCCCCCGACTCGTACAGGACCTTTCCCAGCGGCAGCGGCACCAGCTCCAGCTGGGGCAGCAGTCGCTCCAGCACCGCCGGGGGCAGGGCTGCCAACAAGTGATTGGACCGTGGAGAAGGGTTGGTGGGCATTCTGGATCGGTCGCGTTGCTGATCGGGAAATCCGCTTCCCGGCTGGGATCCCATGATCGGCCCAGGGATGTTCGCGGTCCGTACGGTAGCGCACTTTGTGCTCCCAGAAACCAGCGGCCGTGGCGCGAGCCCGGCGGTTTGTCGCCGCGCGTGGTCTTGCCCCGGTGTAGGCTGCGCGGCCCCTACTCCGCCGCCACGCAGGCCGGCCATGCCCCAGACCGACAACCGACGCGGAATCATCGCCATGCTGCTGGCGGTGGTGCTGTTCACCTTGATGGATGCCTGCCTCAAGCTGCTGAGCCCGCACTATCCACCGATCCAGACGGCGGCCCTGCGCGGCCTGGCCTCGCTGCCGCTGGTGACGGTCTGGGTACTGAGCAGTGGCCGGGCGGCGACGCTGTTGCGCATCCGTTGGCGGCTGCACCTGTTCCGTGGCGTGCTGGGCATCGCGATGATGGCCTCGTTCAGCTACGCACTGCGCACGCTGCCGCTGGCGACCGCCTACAGCCTGTTCTTCATTGCTCCGCTGCTGATCACGGCGCTGTCGGGCCCGATGCTGGGCGAGACCGTGGGGCGCAATCGCTGGATCGCGATTGCCTGCGGCCTGCTGGGCATGCTGGTGGTGCTGCGCCCGACCGGCGCGGGCCTGCAATTGCTGCCGGCGCTGGCGGTGCTGTTCGCCGCCGCTGGCTATGCCTTCAGCGCGATCACGGTGCGGATACTGGCGCGCACCGACAGCACGCAGGCGATGGTGTTCTGGCTGATGCTGCTGCTCGGCGGCGGCGCGGCCCTGGTGGCGGCACCCCACTGGGTGCCGATCGCGCCGGCGCACTGGTGGATACTCGCCGCGCTGGGGCTCTGCGGCACCGGCGGGCAGATCGCGATCACCACCGCCTTCTCCAAAGGCGAGGCCAGCGTGATCGCGCCCCTGGAGTACTCGGCGCTGGCCTGGGCGCTGGGCCTGGACCTGCTGCTCTGGCAGGCGCTGCCGGACGGCATGACCCTGCTCGGCGCGGCCATCATCGTCGCGGCCGGCATCTTCCTGATCCGTCGCGAAACCGCGCCCAAGGCGGCGCTGCCGGAGTGCTCGCCCTGAGCGCCGGGGGGCTTTCCTTCCGCGCACGGCCTCGCCATAATCCGCGCCCATGAAGCTCTCCCGCGCCCTCAAAGCCATTCTCGTCGTCGCCGTCGTTACCGACGCGTCGTAGGGGAGCTGCTGAATCACCAAACCCCTGCCGACGCGAAATCGGCAGGGGTTTTTCTTTGAGCTTCACCCCCCGCCGGTTCCACGTCCCAGGGTCTTCGCAACCAGGACGTAGCAATGAACCAGACCATCACCGGCGCAGAACTGATCGTGCAATTGCTGGAGCGCCAGGGTGTCGACCTTGTCGCCGGCATTCCCGGTGGCGCAATCCTGCCGCTCTACGAGGCGCTGGGCGGCGACACCCGCGTGCGCCACGTGCTGGCCCGGCACGAGCAAGCCGCGGGCTTCATCGCGCAAGGCATGGCGCGCGTCACCGGCAGGGCCGGCGTCTGCATCGCCACCTCCGGCCCCGGCGTGACCAACCTGCTCACCGCCATCGCCGACGCCAAGCTGGACTCGGTGCCCCTGGTCTGCATCACCGGCCAGGTGCCGCAGGCGCTGATCGGCACCGATGCCTTCCAGGAGGTGAAGACCGGGCATCTGGTGGACTCCATCACCAAGGCCAACTTCTTCGCCCGCTCGGTGGACGAGCTGCTGTGGATGATTCCGGAGGCCTTCCGCATCGCCGAGTCCGGCCGACCCGGCCCGGTGCTGGTGGACGTGCCCAAGGACGTGCAGCTGCAGCGCATCGCCCTGCCCCTACCGCCGGCACCGGAGCTGGGCGAGACCGGCGAGCAGCAACGGCCGCCGACGCCGACCGCCTGGGCCACGGCGGCGGCGATGATCAATGCGGCGCAACGGCCAGTGCTGTATCTCGGTGGCGGGGTGGTGAAGGCGCGGGCCTGGGAGGCGGCGCGCGAGCTGGCGGAGAAGGCCGGGCTGCCGACCACCACCACGCTGATGGCCCTGGGTGCCTTGCCACACGGCCATCCGCTGAGCCTGGGCATGCTCGGCATGCACGGCGCCCAGGCCACCAACCGGGTGCTCGATGAATGCGATCTGCTAATCGCGGTGGGTGCGCGCTTCGACGACCGCGCCACCGGCCGACCGAGCGGCTTCTGCCCGAATGCCCAGATCATCCACGTCGACCTCGATGCCCGCGAGTTCGGCAAGATCAAGACGCCAACACTGGCGCTGCAAAGCGATGCCCTGCGCGCCTTGCAGACCCTGCTGCCGCGCCTGCGTGCGCAATCACGGCCGGGCTGGCTGGCCCGCGTCGCGACGCTGCGGGCGACCTATCCCGCCGAACCGCCACGCGACAGCCTGATGGACCCGCTGGGCCTGATCGCCGCCGTGGCCAAGCTGGCCGGGCCGGAGGCGCTGATCAGCACCGACGTGGGCCAGCACCAGATGTGGGTGGCGCAGCACTATCCCTTCGCGCGCCCGGATCGCTGGCTGACCTCGGGCGGGCTCGGGACCATGGGCTTCGGCCTGCCGGCCGCCATCGGCGCCGCCCTGGCGCGCCCCGATCTGCCCACGGTCTGCTTCACCGGCGACGGCAGCCTGCTGATGAACGTGCAGGAACTGGCGACGCTGGCCGAACTGGACCTGCCGGTGAAGATCGTGCTGATGGACAACGCCGCGCTGGGGCTGGTGCGCCAGCAGCAGACGCTGTTCTACCGGCAGCGCCACGTCGCCTCCAACTACGTGACGCCGACCGACTTCGGCAAGGTGGCGGAGGCCTTCGGCATCCGCAGCTGGGATCTCGGGCGGCTGCGCAATCCGCAGAAGCGGCTGGAGGAAGCCTTCAGAGCACCCGGCCCGGCACTGAT
Source organism: Stagnimonas sp. (assembly GCA_030696045.1). Classification (GTDB taxonomy): domain Bacteria; phylum Pseudomonadota; class Gammaproteobacteria; order Nevskiales; family Nevskiaceae; genus Stagnimonas. Next base: position 14,729 of record JAUYNO010000051.1, read on the forward strand.
CCGCGTGCCCATCGCCGCCGACCGCCAGGTGCTGCCGATGGTGATGCCAGGGCGGTCGAATCTGGAGGTGGTGGAGCAGTACGTGGATACGGAGACCTGATATGCCCGCAACACTGATCGAGATTCGCCGCCACTACAGCGGGGAGCAGGAGATCGCCATCATCGAGGCCGTGCACTCGGCGCTGGTGTCCAGCTTCAGGATTCCGGCGGGCGACAGGACCGTGAGACTGGTGGTGCACGAACCCCATCGCATGGTCTGTTCGCCCAACCTCGCCCATCCCGAGCTGTTCACGCTGGTCAGCATCGACGCTTTCGCGGGCCGGTCACTGGACGCGAAGCGCTCGCTCTACCAGACCATCGTCAGCAACCTTGAGCCGCTGGGCATTCCCAGGAACCACATCAAGATTCTTCTGCGGGAACTCCCCAAGGAGAACTGGGGAATTCGTGGCGGCCAGGCGGGATGCGACCTCGACCTCGGCTTCAAGGTCGAGGTCTAGCGACCCGCGCCACCTGCACGCCGACTAGGCCTTCTCGCCCCCCAGTGCCTCGACCAGATCGGCCAGCAGCTGCGTCAGTGTGCCGGTCATCAGCGTGAAGTCGGCCTCGAACTGCTGCTCCGGCGTGGCGAAGCTGGACTCGTCACCGTTCTTGTCCATTTCCAGGAACTTCAGGCGCTTGACCTGGAACGGCTCCTGCAACAGCAGGCTCAGGCGCTCGCGCCAGACCAGGCCGACGCGGGTGGCGAGCTTGCCGCCGCTGATGTGCTCGCGGATTTCCTTCACCGACAGGTCGTGGCGCAGGTAGCGCACGGTGGCGCCGTCCTCGCCGGTGCCTTTCAGCTCGCACTCGCTGTCGAGTGCGAAGTCGCGCGTGGCCTTGCCGAGCGTCAGCCACTGGGTCATGGCACCCTGCGGCGACATCTCGGTCTCGAGCCGGGTCACCGGCAGCTCGCCGAGACTGTTGCGCAACTGCTCCAGCAACTCCTCGGCACGGTTGGCGCTACTGGCATCCACCACCAGCCAGCGGCCGACCGGGTCGATCCAGGCGCTGGTCCGGCTGCGCTTGGCGAAGGCGCGCGGCAGCAGCTCGGCGGTCACCCGCTCCTTCAGGTCACGCAGCTGCTTGCGGCCAGGCTTGTAGCCCTGCTTCTGCTCCAGCTCGGCGGCGCGCTCCAGCGCTTCCTGGTTGACCACGCTGGCGGGCAGGATCTTCGACTCGCTGCCCATGGCGATCAGCAGGTGCTTGCCCTGGCTGGCGACGAGCTGGGCCTCACCGACCGGCGGCACCCAGCCCCGGGTCTGCAGGCTCAGGCCACTGCAGGGCATCAACGGCTGCTTGGCGAGCACGGCTTCGAGGCCGCCCGGGGTCATCGCCCAGCCGGCGGCGAGACGGTAGATCTGCAGGTTCTTGAACCACATGGGAGATGCCGAAACTTACGGGGCGGGCGATGATAGTGGAGCGCCGACGCTTGCGGGGACCCGAGCAACACGTCAGGCTATTTCCACAACGAGTGCAGCACACAAGAAAACCATGGTGAAGCTGGTCTGGAAGGTGCCCGGGCAGGCGCCTCTCGCATTTCCCCTGCGACAGGAGCGGGTCTCCGTTGGTCGCGATGCGGGCAACGACATCCGTCTGCCGGAACCGGCGGTCAGCTCGCGCCACGCCACCATCATCCGCAAGGCCGGCCGGGTGGTGTTGCACGACCTCAAGTCCAGCAACGGCACCTGGGTCAACGGCGCCCGGATCGACAACCAGGAACTGGTCCACGGCGACATGGTCGCGTTTGGCCGGGTGGTGATGGCCTTCATCGACGAAGACCTGGAAGCACCTGCGCCGCCGCCCAAGCCGGCGGCGCACGCCGATGCCCCGCCGCGCCGGGTGATCTCGGCGCCGCCGCCGTCACCTGCACCGTCACCTGCGGCATCGCCTGCACCGGTGCCGGCGCCCCCGTCGGCACCGCCGCCGCTGCCGCCCTTGGCCTGGCCCGCTCCAGCCAGCCCCGCGCGCGCCAGCAGCAGCAGCAGTAGCGTCGATCTGGAGGCAACCCTGCCACGGCTGGTGGCGATGGCGCCCGCCGCCGCTCCTGCCGCCGCGGATCAACCCGGATCCCTGGCGCTGGACGCGACCCTGCCGCGTCTGCTGGATCCCGCCGCCGGCGATACCCTGCCCCGCCCACCGCCACCGGTAGCGACCGGGCCGGACCTGAAGGAGCTGGACCGCCTGCTGGGGTCGATCCGCAGCTTCCGCGACCAGGAAACTGACGTGGTGCGGCAGCGGCAGGCGGAGCTGCTGCACGAGTGGCGCGCCACACTCAGCTATGCCGAGGCGATGAAGGCGCGTCTGGCCGACGAAAGCCGTATCCGCTTCTTCGACGTCTCGGAACGCCGCCAGGAGATTGTGCTGCGCATCGTCCGCATCCCCGGCGAGCCGAACCGCCTGCTGTCCTTGACCTGGGGGCACCCGGACCAGCGCGACAAGGCGCCGGACGGCATCTGGATGCGCGCGACCCACAATCCCGACCGGCGCTTTTACAAGTCCGCCGAAGCGGTGCGCGAACTGGTGGCTACCTTGGCGTCATTTCTGGCGTAGCCAGAAATGCTGAAGCGCTGATCTGGCGTAGCGAGAAATGCAAGGAGCTGATCTGGCGTAGCCGGAAATGCGGGACGACCGATTCCCGTCGGGCACGACTCAAGCCGCCTGCGGTTCCGGCAGCGCCAGCAGGCGCGATTTCGGCGCCTGGTTGAGGTGATCCAGCTTCACCCAGCGGATCAGCTCGATGCGGCCATCCATGTGCTCGACCAGGGCGGTGCAGCTTTCCACCCAGTCGCCGCAGTTGTGGTAGCGGACGCCGCCGATGTCGCGGATCTCGGCGTGGTGGATGTGGCCGCAGACCACGCCATCCAGGCCACGCCGCTTGCACTCGCGCGCCACCGATTCCTCGAAGGTGGAAACCACGTTGACGGCGGTCTTGACGTGCTGCTTGGCGAAGGCCGACAGGCTCCAGTAGCCCATGCCCAGCAGGCTGCGGCCCTTGTTGAACCAGTGGTTGAAACGCATGGTGCCTTCGTACAGCGAGTCGCCCGCCATCGCGATCCAGGCGTGGTAGCGGGTAATCACGTCGAAGGCGTCGCCGTGGGTTATCAGCAGCCGGCGGCCGTCGGCGGTCTGGTGCACCAGCTCGTTGACGAACTTGATGTTGCCCAGTTCCAGCCGGAAGCCGACGAACTTGCGCAGGAACTCGTCGTGGTTGCCGGTGACGTAGTAGACCCTGGTGCCGCGCTTGGCCTTGGTCAGCACCTTGCGGACGACGTTGGTGTGCTCCTGCGGCCAGTAGAAATTGTGCTTCAGCTTCCAGCCGTCAATGATGTCGCCGACCATGTACAGCGTGTCGCAGGTGTGGCTCTTGAGGAACTCCACCAGGTGCTCGGCCTTGCAGCCGGCGGTGCCGAGATGGACGTCGGAAATCCAGACCGTGCGGTAGTGGGTCTTGCCGGCTTCGGCCTGCGCCTTGCCGGGCTTCGCGGTGGGTGGCCTCTTGGCCGTTCGGATGGGCTTCATGGCGCAGGGGATTCTGGCCGGCGCCGATGACGCTGGCGTGACGGTCGCCGGTTCAGGGGTGGTTAAAGCCCCGGTGCTCCACTGTCGCCGAACCACGAAGGCATCCACCGCGCAGGGTTCAGATTTGATTCAGCCCTGCACGCGAGCCTGCACTGGCCCCACCCCGTCACCCATCCGAGGCACGCCATGAACAAGTCCATCACCCTCGCCCTGCTGGCCGGCCTCGCCGCCGCCGTGCTGGCGCCCACAGCCCAGGCCCGCACCGATGTCCACATCGGCATCGGCCTGCCCTACCCGCCGGCGGTTATCGTCGAGGCGCCGCGCCCCCGCTACTACTCCGAACCCTATTACTACTATCGTGAGCCGGTGGTGTACTACGGCCCCTCGGTCAGCTACTACGGCGGCCATTCGCATCGCCACGACCGCTACTGCCGTCACGACGAACGCCACGACCGTCGGCACGACCGTCGCGATGACCGTCGCGACGACCGCTACTGGCGCGGACACGATCACGACCGCGGCCACTGGCGCGGCAACGATGATCGCCGCCACGACGACCGTCGTCACTGAAGACGGCGTGGCGGGGAACAAAAAAAGCCCGGCCTAGGCCGGGCTTTTTTGTTGGCGCGGTGTCCGGCTCAGTGCCGGAAGTGACGCACGCCGGTGAACACCATCGCCAGGCCATGCTCGTCGGCGGCGGCGATCACCTCGCTGTCGCGCATCGAGCCGCCGGGCTGGATCACCGCGCGGATGCCCGCCGCCGCCGCCGCATCGATGCCGTCGCGGAAGGGGAAGAAGGCATCCGAGGCCATCACCGAGCCGGCGACGACCAGCTTCTCGTCGGCCGCCTTGATGCCGGCGATCTTGGCCGAGTAGACCCGGCTCATCTGGCCGGCGCCGACGCCGATGGTCTGGCGGTCGCGGGCGTAGACGATGGCATTGCTCTTGACGAACTTCGCCACCTTGGCGGCGAAGATCAGGTCGTGGATCTCGGCCTCGGTCGGCGCCCGCTTGGTCACCAGCTTGAGGCCGGCCTCGCTGGGCAGCGCAAGGTCGGCGTCCTGCACCAGCAGGCCGCCGCCGACGCGCTTCCAGTCGAAGCTGGCGGCCGGCTGCGCCGGCCACTCGCCGGTGACCAGCAGGCGCACGTTCGGCTTGCCGGCGACCGCCGCCACGGCGGCCTCGTCGGCGCTGGGCGCGATGATGACCTCGACGAACTGGCGCTCCACGATCTTCTTCGCGGTGGCGCCGTCCAGCGGCCGGTTGAAGGCGATGATGCCGCCGAAGGCGCTGGTGGGATCGGTCTGGTAGGCCCGCTCGTAGGCCGTGCCGATTCCTTCCAGCGCTACCGCGACGCCGCAGGGATTGGCGTGCTTGACGATCACGCAGGCCGGCTTGACGAAGGCCTGCACGCAGGCCAGCGCCGCGTCGGCGTCGGCGAGATTGTTGTAGCTGAGCTCCTTGCCCTGCAGCTGCTTCGCCGCGGCCAGCGAGCCGACCGGCGGATTCGCCTCGGTGTAGAAGGCTGCTCGCTGGTGCGGGTTCTCGCCGTAGCGCAGCGACTGCAGCTTGTTGAGCTGCAGTCCGAACACGGCCGGAAAGGGATCCCGGCTGCCGTCCTCGGCGACGCTGGACAGATAGGCCGCCACTGCCGCGTCATAACGGGCGGTGAGCGCGAAGGCCTTGAGCGCCAGCCGGCGCCGGGTGGCCAGCGTCAGGCCTCCCTGTCCGTCCAGCTCGGCCAGCAGTGCCGCGTAGTCGGCAGGATCGACCACCACGCCGACATGGGCGTGATTCTTGGCAGTGGCGCGCAGCATCGCCGGGCCGCCGATGTCGATGTTCTCGATGGCGTCGGCATCGCTGACGCCGGGCTTGGCGACGGTCTGCTCGAACGGATACAGGTTCACCACCAAGAGGTCGATGGGCGCGATGCCGTGTTCGGCCATCACCGCATCATCGTGGCCGCGCCGGCCGAGCAGGCCGCCGTGAATCTTCGGATGCAGGGTCTTGACCCGGCCGTCCATGATCTCCGGAAAGCCAGTGTGCTCGCCGACTTCGGTGACCTTCAAGCCCGCATCGCGCAGCAGCTTGCAGGTGCCGCCGGTGGAGAGCAGTTCGACGCCGCGCTGTTGCAGGCCCCGGGCCAGCTCCAGTACTCCGGTCTTGTCGGAGACCGAGAGCAGGGCGCGGCGGATCTGGGCGAGTTGGGTCGGCGCCACCGCTGCCGCGAGGATGCTCACAGACGGCGCTCGCTGTAAGCCTCGGCCTTGGCGACGGTGGTCGGCGCCCCGGCGGCGGCCTTGGCGCTGATCTTGTACTGGCCCAGCTTCTTGCGCAGGGTGGCGCGGTTCAGGCCCAGCATGTCGGCGGCCTTGGACTGGTTGCCCCGACAGTAAGCCAGGGTGGCGCGCAGCAGCGGCGGCTCGACCTGCGCCAGGATCACGTCGTAGAGGTTTTCCGGCGCATGGCCGTTCAACGTCCGGAAGTAATCGTTGAGGCTATCGGATACGGCATGGCTGAGCGGCTTGGAGTCACGCTCGTAGGGCTTGAACGACATGGATTCGGCGGCGCCGGGGGAGCGCTCGGGTGTAGCGAAAAGGGCGGCAATCATACCGCCTGGGCCGGCGGTTAAAAAGCGTTCACTACCGCAGATTTTTGTGACAGTTTCAGCGGCGACGGCCGTTGATACGGTTCCAGCCCTCGCGCTGGCCATCCGGCTCGAAACTGAACCAGGGCGCGTAGGCGGCCCGCACTTCGTCCGCCTGCCGCTCCAGCAGCCCGGCCAGCGCCAGCCCGGCGCCCGGGGCGGCACAGCGAGCCAGCAGCGGCGCCAGGCCGATCAGCGGATTGGCGAGGATGTTGGCCAGCACCACCCCGTACTCGGCCGGCTCGAAGGCCTCGGGCAGCAGCGCCTGCACGCGTGCCTCGACGCCGTTGACGCGGGCATTGTCCAGGGTGGCGGTGAGCGCCTGCGGATCAATGTCGACGCAGACCGCCCGCTCCGCACCCAGCAGCAGGGCGGCGATGGCGAGGATGCCGCTGCCGCAACCGTAGTCGAGCACGGTCTTGCCCTTGAGGTCAGCCTGCGCCAGCCATTCCAGGCAGAGGTAGGTCGAGGGATGGGTGCCGGTGCCAAAGGCGAGACCCGGGTCGAGCAGCAGCACGATGGCGCCCGGCTCGGTGACTTCATGACGCTTGGCCTGCGGCACCACCCAGAACTTGTCGGCGATCTGCTGCACCGGCCAGTGCTCCAGCCACAGCCGCACCCAGTCGCGGTCCTCGACCAGCAGCGTCTCGGTACGCAGGGCCTCGCCCTCGGGCAGGGCCTCGCGCAGGGCCGCGATCACCGGCGCGAGGTCATGGTGTTCCTTGAAATAGGCCTGGGTGACCGTATCGGGCCAGAACGGGGTCTCGCCCGGCAGGGGTTCGAGGATCGGCGTGTCGGCGCCGTCGACGAAGCTCACCGCAGCGGCCTCGTAGGCGCTCAGCAGCTCTTCGGCGAACTCGGGGGTACGGGTGAAGACACGCAGCTGCAGCCAGGCCATGGGCGGGCTCGAAGAACGAAAGGGCGCACAGGGTAGCGCGCCCGACGCACCAGAGCCCGCCCTGATTCTCAGCCGACCAGTTCCTCCAGGCCCTGCGCCAGCTTGGCCGGCGGCGGCATGCGGCCGGCGCTGCCGAGATCCAGGCCGATGGCTTCGAGCACGCGGCTGTCGAGCGTCATCAGGCTGGTATCCATGTCCTGGTGCCGCTCGACGCCGGCGGCGAAATGGCTGCCCAGGTTGATGCAGGCCGCCAGCCGGGAGAAGTCCTTGCCGGCCAGCGGCTCGGGCGCCTCGCGGATGGCAGCCACCATCGCCGGCGGAAAGCGCCAGCTCTCGGCCAGTTCGGCGCCGAGGTCGGAGTAGGCGAAGCCGACCCGGGACCGCTCGCAGAGCGCACGCTCGGGATCGTAGAACCGGGCCTGGCGCTCCACGTCGCGCAACTCCCCTTCCATCGACATCAGCATCAGCGGTTCGCCGATGGCATGCAGCAAGCCGGCAGTGAAGGCCGCTTGCGGGTCTTCCTTGGATTGGCAGGCGAAGTAGCGGGCGCAGACCGCCGTGTGCAGGCAGTAGCGCCAGAACAGCGCCCGCCCGAGCTCCGACGGCACCGGCACGCTGGCGGCGAAGCCGGCCCCGACCACCAGCATGCGCAGCGCGTCGAGGCCCATGAAGACGATGGCCTCGTCGATATTGGTGACGGTGCGGCTGCGCCGGTAATAGGCGGAGTTCGCCAGCCTCAGCACCTTGGCGGCGATCACCGGGTCGGTGTTCACCAGCCGGGCGACGCGCGGCAGGTTGATTTCGGGCTGATCGAAGGTGGCGATCAGCTCCTGCACCACCTTGGGCACCGTCGGCAGCGTGTGGATGCGGGACAGCAGCGAGGCAGAGGTGGCGAGCATGGGAGTCCACACATAGAGGGTCGGTGACTCCTCATCGGCCTCCCCCGGTATTTCTTTACCTCGCGGCATCGCCACCCGTCGGTGTCGCGATACCGCTCAGCCCTCGGTTTCCAGCATCTGGGCGAGATAGTGAATGTGGTGCGCGCCGGCGGTGAACACCGCATCGTCCAGAATGCGGCGCTGCAGAGCGATGTTGGTCTGGATGCCGTCCACCGCCATCTCCGACAGCGCGATGCGCATGCGCGCCATCGCCGATTCGCGGGTGACGCCGTAGGTGATCAGCTTGCCGATCATCGAGTCGTAGTTGGGCGGCACCCGGTAACCCGAGTAGCAGTGTGAATCAATGCGCACGCCCGGCCCGCCCGGCACATGCCAGCGCTTGATCTCGCCCGGCGAGGGCACGAAGGTCTTGGGGTTCTCGGCATTGATGCGGCACTCGATGGCATGGCCGCGCGGAACCACTTGCGACTGGTCGATCCACAGCGTCTCGCCCCGCGCCACCCGGATCTGGGCCTGGATCAGGTCAATGCCGGTGACCAGTTCGGTGACGGGGTGCTCGACCTGGATACGGGTGTTCATCTCGATGAAGTAGAAGCGGCCCTTGGCGTACAGGAACTCCATGGTGCCGGCGCCGCGGTAACCGATGCGCTTGCAGGCCTCGACGCAGAGCGCGCCGACTTCGGCGCGCTGCTCGGCGGTGATGCCGGGCGCCGGGCTTTCCTCGATCACCTTCTGGTTGCGGCGCTGCATGGAGCAGTCGCGCTCGCCCAGGTGCACGCAATTGCCCTGGCCGTCAGCCAGCACCTGGATCTCGATGTGGCGCGGTTCCTCCAGGAATTTCTCCAGGAACACCGAGCCGTCCTTGAAGGCATTGAGCGCCTCGGTGCGGGCGACATTGATCTTGCCGATCAGATCGGCTTCCTCGCGCACCACCTGCATGCCGCGACCGCCACCACCGGCGGCGGCCTTGATGAGCACCGGATAGCCGACCTGGCGCGCGGTCTCGCGGCACTTGGCCTCGTCATCCGGCAGGCAGCCCTCGGAGCCGGGCACGCAGGGCACGCCGGCGGCGATCATCTCGGCCTTGGCGCTGGTCTTGCCGCCCATCAGGCGGATGGTCTCCGAGCGCGGGCCGATGAAGATGAAGCCGGATTTCTCGACGCTCTCGGCGAAGTCGGCGTTCTCGGACAGAAAGCCGTCGCCCGGATGGATGGCGTCGGCCTGGGTCACCTCGGCGGCCGAGATGATCGCCGCCATGTTGAGGTAGCTGCCGGAGGCCGCCGCCGGGCCGATGCAGACCGACTCATCGGCGAGCAAGACATGCTTGAGGTCGCGATCGGCGGTGGAATACACCGCCACCGTCTTGATGCCCATTTCCCGGCAGGCGCGCTGGATGCGCAGGGCAATTTCGCCGCGGTTGGCGATCAGGATCTTGTTGATCATGTTTGGACCGTGAGACGGGAGACGGGAGACGGGAGACGAGAAAACGGCGTCGCGCGGCTTCTACGTCTCGCGTCTCGCGTCTCCCGTCTCACGGGGTTCAGGCCGGGTCGATGGCGAACAGCGGCTGGTCGAACTCCACCGGCTTCTCGTTCTCGGCCAGCACGGCGGCGATCACGCCGTTCTTGTCGGCCTCGATCTGGTTCAGCATCTTCATGGCTTCGATGATGCAGAGCACCTGGCCAGCCTTGACCGTCTGCCCGACCTCGACGAAGGACTTCGCACCCGGCGAGGGCGAGCGGTAGAAGGTGCCCACCATCGGCGACTTGACGATGTGCTGGTTGCTGGGCGGCGCGGCGGCCGGAGCCGGAGCACCGGTGGCCGGGGCGGCGACGGCGGGGGCGGGCCCGGACGGATAGGCCGGCGCGTAGCCACCCGGCGGCAGCAGCACCTGGTGCGCCATGCCGCCGGTGGGATAGCGGCTGATGCGCACGCTCTCCTCGCCTTCCTTCACTTCCAGCTCGGCAATGCCCGACTCCTCGACGAGGTCGATGAGGGTCTTGATCTTGCGCAGGTCCATGGGGGCAACTCCGATGCGGAAGGGCCGGTGCGATGCCGGCGAAGGGTTGTAAGTGGGGGTACGGCTCAGCCCGGCGGGCAGAGGCGGTCGTGCAGGGCCAGCAAGGCCAGGCGGTAACCGATGGGGCCGCAGCCGACGATCACGCCAGCGGCTTTCTCGGACAGATGGGAGTGATGCCGGAACGCCTCGCGGGCGTAGACATTGGAGATGTGCACTTCCCAGTAGGGAATGCCGACCGCCAGCAGGGCGTCGCGCAGGGCGACGCTGGTGTGGGTGTAGGCACCGGCGTTGATGATGATCGCGGCCACGCCGTCACGGGCGGCCTGCTGGATGCGATCCACCAACTCGCCCTCGTGATTGGACTGGTAGCAGGCCAGCTGGTGACCGAGACCCGCCGCTTCGGCCTGCAGGCCGGCTTCGATGCCGGCCAGGGTCTGGCTGCCATACAGGCCCGGCTCGCGGCTACCGAGCAGATTCAGGTTGGGACCGTTGACCAGCAGGACTTGGCTCAAGGACTAGCGCCGCGATTCACGAACATGAACGGAGTCTGCCGCAGGGCCAGGCCCGAAGCAAATCACCGAAGATGCCCGCGACTTAGCAGATGTTGATGGCCAGTTCGTGAAACAGCCGTCAGGACTTGCGCACCATCACGGTGCTGCGGGCAGGAAGCGATGCACCAGCAGGTCGAGCTTGGTGGCGTCGATGCCGCCCATCTCCAGGTAGCGGATGCGCCCATCCGGGCTGATCAGCACGGTGTAGGGGATGGCGCCCAGGCTATTGCCCAGCTGTTCCATGGCGCCCAGCACCGCCTCGTCACCGACCAGGGTCGGATAGTTGAAACCCAACTCCTGCACCGCCTTGCGCACGGCTTCCGGGTCATCCATGGCAATGCCCAGCACGCTCAGGCCGGCGGCCTGGTGCTGGCGCTGGGCCGCGATCAGCAGGGGGATTTCTTCCATGCAGGGCCCACACCAGGTCGCCCAGAAGTTCACCAGCAGCCAGCGGCCGCGCCATTCCGAGAGCTTGCGCGGCTTGCCGTCGAGGTCGTTGAGGCTCAGGTCCGGCGCCGGCTCGCCTTCCAACGCGCGGTCCGCGCTCGGCACCCGTGGCACCCCTTCCGGGATCACCGGCGCCTGCAGCCGGCGCGCCAGCAGGAAGCCGCCGGTGGCGGCCAGCACCGCGATCAGCGTGGCAGCCAGCGCCTGTCTGGGCAGCACCACGCTCAACGCACCGCGACCAGCTTGGTCTGGGGCGGATAGCAGACACCGATGTCGGCGCAGCCCTGGTAGCGCACCCGCAGCGTCTTGGGCTCGGGCGCCCCGGCAGCCAGTGGGATTTTCGCCGTCAGCGTACCGTGATAGGTCTGCACCTCGCCGAACTCGGGATCGTCCTTGACCTCGCCCTGCGGCAGCTCCGGCGCCGGCAGTTTCAGCTGCGCCGGCGAGTCGGCGCTCACCTTCAACTGGTGCCGGTACAGGTAATAGCCGGGGGCGATGCTCCAGCGCAGCACCAGGGCCTTGGCCTCACGGCTGACGCCCTCGAACTGGAAGGCCTGGTCGACCGGCAACAGCGCGTCCGCCTTCGGCTTGGCCTTGAGAAAGCCGTCGGCCGCCAGCGCCGGCAGGGCCGCACCCAGCAACAGGCTCAGGGCGAGGAAGGATCGGAAACCTGGGAGAGCAGCCATTGGAGATAGGGCGGGTGAGCGTCGCTGAGCTTGACCGCGACGATTTCGGGAAGTTCGTAGGGATGCTTACGCAGGACCTCGGCGCGCAGATCATCGAAGCGATCAGCGGCCGTCTTGGCCAGCAGCAGGGTCTCGGCATCCTCGCAGACCTCGCCTTGCCAGCGATAGATGGAGCGCACTCCCGGCAACAGATTGACACAGGCGGCCAGCCGCGCCTCCACCAGGTGCCGGGCCAGCGTCGGCGCGACAGCGGCAGGTGCGGTGATGAGGACCAGCAGGGCGGACATAGGCGGGAGACGGGAGACGGGAGACGGGAGACGGGAGACGGGAGACGGGAGACGGGAGACGGGAGACGGGAGACGGGAGACGGGAGACGGGAGACGGGCGGAGGATACTAGGCCGAACCTCCTGCCAGACGCCGCCATGCCCACGATCCGTCCCGCCACTGCCGCCGACTGCGAGCTGATCGTCACCCTGATCCGCGAGCTGGCCGAGTACGAGAAGCTGCTCGATCAGTGCCAGGCGACGCCGGCGGCGCTGTGCGAGTCGCTGTTCGGCGCCCGCCCCCAAGCAGAGTGCCTGATCGCCGAACACGAGGGCCAGGGCGCCGGCTTCGCCCTGTTTTTCCCCAACTACTCGACCTTCCTGGCCAAGCCGGGCCTGTATCTGGAAGACCTCTACGTGCGGCCGGCAGCACGCGGCCTCGGCCTGGGCAAGGCCCTGCTGGCGGCGCTGGCGAGGCTGGCCGTCGAGCGCGGCTGCGGCCGCTTCGAGTGGAGCGTGCTGGACTGGAACGCGCCGGCGATCCGCTTCTACGAGAGCCTGGGCGCGATGCCGCAGGACGAATGGACCATATACCGGGTGACCGGCGAGGCTTTGACCACACTGGCCGCGCAGGCACAGACGTAAACTGCGCGCCTTGCCACGACACCGCGCTACCGCCATGTCCGCCTACGTCTTCGCCCAGCCCCTGCCCGAACGCGACGCCCTGCGCCGCGCCATCTCCGCCGCCTACCTCGCCGACGAAACCGCCCTGGTCAACAAGCTGCTGGGCCTCGCCGCCCTGCCCAGCGAACACGCCAGCCTGGTGGTGCGCCAGGCCGCCGGCTGGGTCGAGCGGGTGCGCCGGCTGAAGAACGAGCAGTCGCCGCTCGATGCCTTCATGCAGCAGTACGACCTGTCGAGCGAGGAAGGCGTGCTGCTGATGTGCCTGGCCGAGGCGCTGCTGCGCATCCCCGACGACGCCACCGCCGACAAGCTGATCGCCGACAAGCTCGGCGATGCCGACTGGGAATCCCATTTCGGCAAATCAGACTCACTGTTCGTCAACGCCGGCACCTGGGGCCTGATGCTGACCGGCAAGATCGTCAAGCTGGCGCCCGACACCACCTCCAATTTCCGCCAGGCGCTCAACAAGCTGGTGGCGAAGTCGACCGAGCCGGTGATCCAGCTCGCGGTGCGGCAGGCGATGCGGCTGATGGGCTCGCAGTTCGTGATGGGCCGTACCATCAACGAAGCGCTGAAGAACGCCCGCAGCAAGGCGCATCGAACCTACCTGCACAGTTACGACATGCTCGGCGAGGCCGCACTCACCGGCGCCGACGCCGAGCGCTACTTCAAGGCCTACCAGGACGCCATCGCCGCCATCGGCAAGGCGGTGCGCGAGGATGCGGTGTTCGCCCAGGCGCCGATCTACGGCCGCCCGAACATCTCGGTGAAACTCTCGGCCCTGCATCCGCGCTACGAACTGGCCAAGCGCGCCCGCGTGCTCAGCGAACTGGTGCCGAAGCTGCTGGCGCTGGCGGTACAGGCCAAGAACGAGGGCATCGGCCTGACCGTCGATGCCGAGGAAGCGGACCGACTCGAACTCTCGCTCGACGTGATCGAATCGGTCTACGCCGATGCCTCACTGGAAGGCTACGAAGGCTTCGGCCTGGCGGTGCAGGCCTTCCAGAAGCGCGGCCTCGCCGTGGTCGACTGGCTGGAGCAGCTCGCCCGCCGCGTCGGTCGCAAGCTCGCCGTGCGCCTGGTCAAGGGCGCCTACTGGGACACCGAGGTCAAGCGCTCGCAGGAGCAGGGGCTGGCCGGCTATCCGGTGTACACCCGCAAGGCCAATACCGACGTCGCCTACCTCGCCTGCGCCCGCCGCCTGCTAGCCGCGCGTGAGGTGTTCTACCCCATGCTCGCCACCCACAACGCCCACACCGTCGCGGCGGTGCGCGCCTACGCTGGCGACGAGCTGGGCTACGAATTCCAGCGCCTGCACGGCATGGGCGAGGCGCTGTACCAGATCGTCAAGGAAGACCTGCCCCTGCCCTGCCGCGTCTACTCGCCGGTGGGCTCGCACGAGGACCTGCTGCCCTATCTGGTGCGGCGGCTGCTGGAGAACGGCGCCAACACCTCCTTCGTCAACCGCATCTTCGACGACAACACGCCGCCGGAATCCCTGGTCGCCGACCCGGTCGCGGCGGTGCGCGCGCTGGCGGTGAAGATCAACCCGCACCTGCCGCTGCCGGCCGAGCTGTATGGCGCCGAGCGGCGCAATTCGGCGGGACTGTTCCTCAGTTCGGAACCGGACCTGCAAGCGCTGGCCGCTCAGCTCGCGGCCACGACGGCACCCGGCCACGCCGTGTCGCTGACCGCCAGCCCGGCCATGCCCGGCGAAACCCAAGCGGTCACCAACCCCGCCGACCGCCGCCAGAAGCTGGGCGAGTGGACAGCACTGCACCTGACCGCCGTGCCGGCGCTGATCGCCGAGGCCCGCACCGCCCAGCCGCGCTGGAACGCCCAGTCCGCCGATGCCCGCGCCTCGATCCTGGAGCGTGCCGCCGACCGCCTGGAAGCCGACCCCGCCGTCTACCTGCAACTGTTGCTGCGGGAGGCCGGCAAGACCCTGTCCGACGCCAACGCCGAGGTGCGCGAGGCAGTGGACTTCCTGCGCTACTACGCCGCGCAGGCGCGCCGGCTCATGAGCACACCGACCACCCTGCCCGGCCCCACCGGCGAGCACAACGAGCTGCAGCTGCACGGCAAGGGCGTGTTCGTCTGCATCTCGCCCTGGAACTTCCCGCTCGCCATCTTCGCCGGTCAGATCGCCGCCGCGCTGGCCGCCGGCAATGCGGTGATCGCCAAGCCGGCCGAGCAGACCAATCTGATCGCCCACGCCTTCGCGCAACTGCTGCACGAGGCCGGCGTGCCGCGCGCGGTGCTGCAGCTGGCACTGGGCGACGGCCTGATCGGTGGCGCCCTGGTGGGCGCCGAGGGCATCGCCGGCGTCGCCTTCACCGGCTCGGTCGAAGTGGCGCAGAAGATCAACCGCAGCCTCGCCGCCAAGCCCGGCCCCATCGCCACCCTGATCGCCGAAACCGGCGGCCAGAACGCGATGATCGTCGATAGCTCGGCGCTCCCCGAGCAGGTGGTGAAGGACGCCATCAACAGCGCCTTCTATTCCGCCGGCCAGCGTTGCAGCGCTCTGCGCGTGCTCTGCGTGCAGAGCGAGATCGCCGACAAGGTCGCGCATCTGCTCGCCGGTGCGATGCAGGAGCTGGTGATCGGTGATCCGGCTCTGCTGGCGACCGATATTGGTCCGGTGATCGACGAGGAAGCGCGCAGCAAGCTGCAGGCCCACGCCGAAGTCATGCGTCGCGACGGCAAGCGCATCGGCGAAGTACTGCTGCCGGCCGGTACCGAGTTCGGCAGCTTCGTGTCACCGCTGGCGGTGGAGATGGACAGCCTGTCGCAGCTGCGCGAGGAGCAGTTCGGCCCGATCCTGCACTTGGTCCGCTTCGAGTCCGATCAGCTGGAGAGCCTGATCGAGCAGATCAACGCGCTCGGCTACGGCCTGACCCTGGGCGTGCACTCGCGCATCGAGCGCACCTGGCGCACCGTGCAGGCGCGGGCGCAGGTCGGCAACACCTACATCAATCGCGGCATGACCGGCGCGGTGGTGGGCGTGCAGCCCTTCGGCGGCGAAGGCCTGAGCGGCACCGGCCCCAAGGCCGGCGGCCCGCACTACCTGCTGCGCTTCATCAGCGAGCGGACCTTGACCGTGAACACCTCCGCAGTCGGTGGCAACGCACGACTGCTGGCCGCCAGCGCCTGAGGTGAACCAGGGACGGCGCCGTTCAGCGCGGCGCCGTTTCGAGACTGCAAGCCAGCCGCAGACCGGGCTGGCTGTCGCAGCCCGCGTCGGCCCGAGCCGGCTTGCTCAGTGCCGGCCGCTGGCCGAGGTCGTCGGAACCCGCCGGCGCGCTGTTCGCCATCAAGGCGCCGAACAGCGAACCCGCCGCGAACATCGTCAGCAACAGCACGCGGCGGCGGCGGCGCCATTCCATTTCATCGTAGATCCGCAGCATGGGACATTCCGTGTCGGGGCATGCCGACAGTGGAACCGCTGTGCGGGCCCGCCATCCGTGGCGGGCGATGGACGGCGCAGTGGCGCCGACCAGAGCGAACTCAGCGCTTTTCCAGGCTGACGTCGCCGGAGAAGCTGGTGAGACTGATGTTGCCGCGACCGTCACCGAGCTTGAGCACGGTGCGGCGGCCATCGGCAGTCGGCGACACGCCTTCGAAGTCGCAGCGCTTCTCGCCGCTGAAGGTCTTCAAGGTGACCTGCGCCGACAGCGCCGCCGGGGCATCGAAGCGGACATCGCCGGACAGCGACTCGGCCTTGACCAGGGCGTCCGGCGCCGCCGCGCCGTGGATGTCGACGTCACCGGAAACCGACTTCAGTTCCAGCCGGGAGAACACGCCGCCCTCGATGCGGACGTCGCCGGACACCGACTCGGCGCTCAGCTCGCCGGCCGCGCCCTGCACATCGGCATCGCCGCTGACCGTGCTGACCTTGGTGTTGGTCGCGTGCGGCGCCAGCACCGTCAGGTCACCGCTGACGGTCTGCGCGCTCACGGATCGGGAATTCACCTCGATCTGCACGTCGCCGCTCACGGTGCGCGCCAGCAGATCACCCTTGAGGCCCCGCACGATCAGGTCGGCGCTGGTGCCGTCGAGGGTCAGCGCCACGCCGGCCGGCACCCGCAGCCGCAGCTGGGTGTCGTCGTAGGCGCCGTAGCGCTCGGCTTTCTTGGTGCGCACTTCGACCCGCAGGTCGGCGGCGCTGCCGCTGATGTCGACCTTCTCGACGTTGTCGGCGAGCAGGGCGGCGATGTCGAGCGTGGCCTTGTCCCAGGCTTCGACCTCGATCACGCCGGCGACATTGCGGACATTCAGCCGGGCCTCGGCATTGAGCGGACGGCTGTCGGAAAACTCACGGGGCGCGGCCTGCGCCAGGCTGATGCCCAGCATCAGGCTGGCAAAGACGGGAATGGTGGTATGTCGCATGGCTAGCTACTCCTTCTTCAATCGTGTTCGGTGCTGATCAGGCCCTGCAAGGCATCGCGCTGGGACTCGGCGGTGCTCAGCAGGTCCTTCAGGGATTCGGATTCCGGGTCTTCGCGCAGGGCGCGGCGCAGTTCGCGCTCGGCCTGAGCAATGAGCTTGAGGTTGGCGCGCATCAGGGTGCGCTGATGGCCGCCGGTGCGGACCGGGCGGGCGGCGAAGCGGCTGGAGGCGCGGTAACCGACCGTCACCAAGCCGCTGTCGGGCACGCCCTGGTCGTCGGGCAGGCCATCCCAGGACTCGCTGCGCAGGGTACGCACCTGCTTGGGCAGGCGGTCGGCCAGCTCCTCGCCGGGCGGCCCCCAGACCGTGGCCGCCTCGCCTTCGCCGGCGCCGATGCCGGCGGTGCCGAGGCTGGCGACCTGCACCGGCGCGACGGCGTCGGGGGCATCCGGGCTGCGCAGCAGCAGGCCGGCCAGGGTGGCGACGCAGACGCTCGCCGCCAGGGCATAGGTCCAGGGCGCGCTGCGGCGCCGGCGCGGCGGCAGCCGCGCCTCGATGCCGGCCCAGAGATCGCGCGACGGCAGCCGCTCGCGGGCCAGCTGATCCAGGCCCGGGACCGGCGACTCGCCGTCGAGATCGGAACGATCCGGACGCGTGTTCATGACAACCACTCCTTCATCAGTTTGCGGGCGCGGTGCAGTTGCGCCTTGGAGGTGCCGACCGCAATTCCGGTCGCGGCGGCAATCTCATCGTGCTGCCAACCTTCCAGGTCGTGCAGGACCAATACGGCGCGGGCGCCCTTCGGGAGGCGCGCCAGCGCCCGTTCGATATCGACCCGGTCGCCGAGGCTGGCGGTCGGGGTATGGCAGGGCTCGGGGATGCCGCTCTCGACCGCGTCCTCGAAGCTGGTCCAGCGCTTCAGCAGACGGTGCTCGCCGAGTACCACGTTGACGGTCAGCCGGTGCAGCCAAGTCGAGAACGCGGCCTCGCCTCGGAAGCTCGCCAGCTTCTCCCAGGCACGCACGAAGGCGTCCTGCGCGGCTTGGTCGGCCTTGGCCGAATCACCGTCACACAGGCGCCAGCACAGGCCGTAGACCTTGCCGATGTGGCGCCGATACAGGCGCTCGAAGGCCTTGGCATCGCCCTGGGTGGCGGCGCGCACGTCCCGGCTGTCATCGTTGGTGACGGCCGCCGGGGCCGCGGCCAGCCTGGCCATCGGCACCGATTCGTTGGCTACATCGGCGATGGGCAGGGGCATGTCGAGGCTGGTGGCACTGAAGTCCATGTCGCTTCGATGGTCTTCGGGCTTGCCGGGTTTAAACACGGCGCCAGCCTTGCCCACACGGGGCCGGGCGGCGGGCCGCCGGCCGGGGACGCTGGGTATGATCGGGGGCCGCCATCCGCCTATCCTCGCGCCCCGTCACCGTGAACGCCACTACCCTGTTCCTGACCGCGGCCGGCGCCCATCTGCTGGCGGTGATGAGCCCCGGCCCGGATTTCGCCATGGTGCTGCGCCAGACCCTGGCCCACGGCCGGGCCGCCGGCCTGCGCACCGCCTGGGGCATCGCCGCCGGCATCGTCTTTCATGTCGCCTATGCGCTGTTCGGGCTGGGCTGGCTGCTGCAGCAGCTGCCCTGGCTGCTGACCGGCCTGCGCTACGCCGGCGCCGGCTTCCTGATCTGGATCGGCAGCCGCGCCCTGCGCGCCCGGCCCGCCGCCGCGCCGGCTGCCGCCGAGTCAACGACCCCTGCCGACCGCCACGACTTCGGCGTCGGCCTGCTCACCAACCTGCTCAACCCCAAGGCGACCCTGTTCTTCGTCGCGCTCTGCTCGGCCCTGCTGACCACGCCCACCTCGCTGGGCCTGAAGGCGGCGCTGGCGGCCTGGATCGTGCTGAGCACCGGAATCTGGTTCAGTGTGGTGGCACTGGCGCTGAGTCAGCGGCAGGCGCGCGAACGCCTAGCGCGCCACGCCCACCGCATCGACCGGGCCATGGGCGCGATCCTGGTGCTGCTAGGCCTGGCCATGCTGTTGTCACCGCCGGGCTGAGGCCAGGGAGCTGGCGCCCCGGCCGACCGCGCGCTCAGCGCCCAATCCAGGGGCTGACCTCGCCGTCGCTGCACAGCTCGTAGACCTGCAAGGGATCGGTGCCGGACAGGCCATCCGCGCCCGCGGTGTTCTGGTTGTTGGAATAGAACAGTTCCACCGCGTCGTAGGGCTTGCTGGCGGTCAGGAACAGGTACTGGTTGGGCAGTTCCTCACCGCCGGGAAAGTTCCAGACCGAGTAATAGGCATTGGCACCGCTGGCAGCGACCGGCAGTTCGGCGCTGATCGCGCGCTCCTGCTCGACGCCGTCGAGATAGGTCCGCAGTTCCAAGGCGCTGCTGATTCCGGTCTGGATCACCGCACCACCATCACCTCCGTCCGGCAAGGTGAGAAAAGCGCCAGCGCGCTGGCCGGCGGCGTAGACGATGCCGTCCTGCGCGGTCGCCCGCAGCGCCGCGCCCTGAGGGTAGAGGGCGCTGTTGACCGCCATTTCCGCGAAGGTGCCGGCTTGGTCGTCGCCGGCGGCGGCGGCATTGCCGATGGCGCAGTCCAGGCAGCCGGGATCGACCTGCTGGGCCAGCTGCGCGCCGCCGCCGTGAATGCTGTCGCAGCGGGCACTGATTGTGCTCGGCGTGCTGCCGGGCGGGACCGGCGTGGGCGCGGAGACTTCGGCGGCGCCACCGCCACCCGACCCGCCGCAGGCGGCCAGCCCCAAGCCCACGCCGAGCAGTACGGCCGGACCGGCCCCCAGATAGCTTGATCGCATGCATTTCCCCGGTTGGTCGCGGCCGCATTTCCCAATGCCAGCCGTCACACGGCCCCTCGCCGTGTGTTGCCTAACGCTGCCGCAGCCGGGGCGTTGACCAGGTCTAGGCTGGCTGCCGGGCGATGGCCCGCCAGAGCATCCCGAACAGCACGTTGGCCTGGGCCGTGAGTGGCTCCTTCTGGCCACGGTGGATGTGCATCTGCACCAGCCGGCCGAGCACGCCCATGATGTAGTCAAGCAGGATTTTCTCGCTCACCTCGTCGGTCAGCACACCCTTCTGGCGGCCTTCCTGCAGCACCTTGATGAAGGTGCCGAACAGCGCCGGGTTCTGGTAGTTCTCCTGCTTGCGCCAGGTGTTGACGTAGACGCTGCTCATCACGATCTGCGCCACCTTGGGGTTCTTGTCGAAGAAGTCGAGCGTGACCCAGAACACCTTGCGCAGGCGCTCCTTGTAGTCCTCGATGCCCTGCAGGTGGTCGATCATTCGCGCCGCCAGCAGGCCGAGCCAGGAGTCCAGGCCGGAGAACAGCAGCGCCTCCTTGCTGCCGTAGTACTTGTAGAGCGTCTGCAGGCTGACATTGGCGCCGCGGGCGATCTCGATCAGGCCAACGCGATGGAATTCGCGCTCCGAGAAGATGTCCAGTACGGCTTGCTCGATGCGGGCGCGGGTGGCCGGGTCGATGCGGCTGGCCGCGCTGCCATCGGCCTTGGATTCGCTGCTCTTGCTCTTCATTCCGTAACGATCCTTACTGTCCTGACTGGCCGAACCGACAGGCCGCCGCTGTCGATCCTGCATTGACGCGAAAATAAAGGCTACCTATGCTCCGGCCGCTACCTTCCGTCCGGTATGCAGTGTGACACCGGCGGCCGTATCGGCAGCGCTTGAATGGCGCTGATCGTAATTCAGATTACCGACCCGGACAAGACCATGACCGACGCCTATATTTTCGATGCCGTCCGCACCCCGCGCGGCAAGGGCAAGAAGGACGGCAGCCTCCACGAGGTGACGCCGATCCACCTGCTGAAGAACCTCTTCGACGCCCTGCGCGAGCGCAACGCGCTCGACACCTCGTACGTGGATGACGTGGTACTCGGCTGCGTCACCGCGGTCGGCGAACAGGGCGCGGACATCGCCCGCATCGCGGCGCTCTACGCCGGCTGGCACGAGTCGGTCGCTGGCGTCACCCTCAACCGCTTCTGCGCCTCGGGCCTGGAAGCCGTGAACCTCGCCGCCATGAAGGTAATGAGCGGTCAGGAGCGCCTGGTGGTGGCCGGCGGCATCGAGAGCATGTCGCGCTGGGCCATGGGCAGCGACGGCGGCGCGATGGTGATGGACCCGCGCGTCAATGGCGCGATCGGCTTTGCCCCACAGGGCATCGGCGCCGATCTGATTGCCAGCCTGGAAGGCTTCAGCCGCGCCGACGTCGACCAGTTCGCGGTGCGCTCGCACCAGCGCGCGGCAGCGGCACAGGCAGCCGGCTACTTCGACAAGACACGAGTCCCGGTAAAGGACGTCAACGGCCTCACCGTACTCGACCACGACGAGACCATCCGCGCCAGCACCACGCTGGAGACGCTGGCGGGGCTGAAACCCAGCTTCGCCGACATGGGCGCGATGGGCTTCGACGCCACGGCTCTGCGCAAGTACACCACGGTCGAGAAGATCGAGCACGTCCACCATGCCGGCAACAGCTCAGGCATCGTCGACGGCGCCGCGCTGATGCTGATCGGCAGCTTCGACATGGGCGTGAAACTGGGCCTGAAGCCGCGCGCCCGCATCAAGGCCTGCGCGGTCACCGGCAGCGAGCCGACCATCATGCTCACCGGCATCGGCCCGGCCTCGAAGAAGGCGCTGAAGCAGGCCGGCATGAGTGCCAAGGACATCGACCTCTACGAGATCAACGAGGCCTTCGCCGCCGTGGTGCTGCGTGCCGCCCGCGACCTCGACGTGCCGCTCGACAAGATCAATGTCAACGGCGGCTCCATCGCCATGGGCCATCCGCTCGGCGCCACCGGCTGCCTCATCCTCGGCGCCCTGCTCGACGAGCTGGAGCGCAGCGGCAAACAGACCGGCCTCGCCTCGCTCTGCGTCGGCGGCGGCATGGGTATCGCGACCATCATCGAGCGCGTGTGAGCGCCCTGACCCAGAACCGGAGCAGACCATGAGCGCAGTCCAATTCACCCTCGATGCCGACGGCATCGCCACCCTCGTCCTCGACATGCCGGGCCGTTCGATGAACGTGCTCAACGACGAGTTGACCATCCCCTTCGGCGAGGCCATCAGTCGCATCGAAGGCGACGCCAGCATCAAGGGCGTGATCATCACCAGCGGCAAGAAGGAGTTCCTGGCCGGCGCCGACATCGAGAAGGTGTTCGCGATGACCGACCCGAAGCAGGCCTACGATCTGGCCGAAGCCTACAAGGCCTTCCTGCGCCGGCTCGAAAAATGCGGCCGGCCGGTGGTGGCGGCGCTCAACGGCACTGCGCTCGGCGGCGGGCTGGAACTGGCCCTCGCCTGCCACTACCGCGTCGCCGTCGACGACCCAAAAGCCAAGTTCGGCCTGCCGGAGGTGAAGCTGGGCCTGCTGCCCGGCGGCGGCGGCACCCAGCGCCTGCCGCGCCTGATCGGCATGCAGGCGGCGCTGCAGCCGATGCTGGAAGGCAAGGAGTTCAAGCCCAGCGAGGCCAAGATGGCCGGCTTCATCAACGAGCTGGCGAAGGACCGTGACGACATGCTCGCCAAGGCCAAGGCCTGGGCGCTGGCCAATCCCAAGGCAGTGCAGCCCTGGGACGACAAGAAATTCAAGTTCCCGGGCGGCGACTCCAAGAGTCCGGCGATGGTGCAGCTACTGGCCATCGCGCCCTCGATGGCGCATGCCAAGACCCAGGAGAACTACCCGGCCGCCGACAACATCCTGTCCTGCGTCTACGAGGGCGGTGTGGTGGATTTCGAGACCGGCTGCCGCGTCGAGTCGCGCTACTTCGCCGAGCTGGTGGTGTCGCAGGTGTCGAAGAACATGATCGGCACGCTGTGGTTCCAACTCAATGCCATCAACAAGGGCAAGTCGCGGCCGGATGGCTACGCCAAGTCCTCGGTGAAGAAGCTCGGTGTGCTGGGCGCCGGCATGATGGGGGCCGGCATCGCCTATGTCTCGGCCAAGGTCGGCATCGAGGTCGTGCTGCTCGACACCACGCAGGAAGCCGCCGACAAGGGCAAGGCCTACTCCACCAACCTGCTCGACAAGCAGGTCAAGAAGGGTCGCCTGACGGCTGGCGCGCGCGACGAGTTCCTGGCTCGCATCACGCCGACCACCGACTTCGCGAAGATGGAAGGCTGTGACCTCGTCATCGAGGCTGTGTTCGAGGATCGCGGCATCAAGGCCGAGGTCACGAAGAAGACCGAGGCCGTGCTGGCCGCCTCGGCGACCTTCGCCTCCAACACCTCCACCCTGCCGATCACCGGCCTGGCGACTGCCAGTGTTCGTCCCAAGCAGTTCATCGGCCTGCACTTCTTCTCGCCGGTGGACAAGATGCCGCTGGTGGAAATCATCATGGGCGCGGAGACCTCGCCGGAGACCCTGGCGAAGGGCTTCGACTACGTGCAGCAGATCAAGAAGACGCCCATCGTCGTCAACGATTCGCGCGGCTTCTACACCAGCCGCGTGTTCGCCACCTACATCATGGAAGGTGCCTCGCTGCTGCTCGAAGGCCAGCACCCGCGCTCGATCGAGATGGCAGGCCTGAAGGCCGGCATGCCGGTCGGCCCGCTGGCGCTGCACGACGAGGTCTCGATGTCGCTCAGCCACCACATCCTCGAACAGACCCGCAAGGACTTCGCGGCCGAAGGAAAGGCACTACCCGAGCACCCGGCCAACGCCCTGGTCGAGAAGATGGTCAAGACGCTGGACCGTCCGGGCAAGAAGGCCGGCAAGGGCTTCTACGACTATCCGGTCGGCGGCGAGAAGCACTTGTGGAAGGGCCTCGCCAAGCAGTTCCCGCTGGCGAAGCAGCAGCTGCCGCAGCCGGAAATGATCGACCGCATGATGTACGCGCAGGCCAACGAGGCCGCCAAGTGCCATGAGGAGAATGTGGTGATGACGGTCGCCGACACCAACATCGGCTCGATCTTCGGCTGGGGCTTCGCGCCCCACCAGGGTGGCGCGCTGCAGTTCATCAACGCCGTCGGCGTGGCGAAGTTCGTCGCGCGGAGCGAGGAGCTGGCCGCCAAGTATG
This sequence comes from Stagnimonas sp., assembly GCA_030696045.1. GTDB lineage: Bacteria > Pseudomonadota > Gammaproteobacteria > Nevskiales > Nevskiaceae > Stagnimonas. The sequence goes on from JAUYNO010000051.1 coordinate 38,817, forward strand.
GCGAGCGCTTCAGGCCGGCGGCGCTACTGAAGAAAATGGCGGCGGAAGGCAAGCGCTTCGAGTAGTTCCATGCGCCGCCGCCCCTCTCCCCTAACCCCTCTCCCGCAGGCGGGAGAGGGGAATGGCGGGGTCTCCTCTCTCCCGCCTGCGGGAGAGAGGCCGGGAGAGAGGGGGCCTCCATGATGAAGCTGCTTGGCCGACTGCTACTGGGCCTGATCACGCTGATAGCGGTGTTGTTGCTGGTGCTCAAGCTCCGCTACGGAGGCGGTCGCACCGACTTCCCGGATCGCAGCGGCCCGCCGACCCTGCCGGAATCAGCGCTCGAAGTCGTCGCCGAGCTACCGACGCCGCCCGGCAACATCGCGGTCTCGGCCGACGGCCGCGTCTTCGTCTCCCTGCACCCGGAGGCGCGGCCCAGCCAGACCCTGGTGGAACTGGTCGTCGGCAAGGCGCAACCCTGGCCGAATGCCGAGGCGCAGTCGCAATTCACCGATGTGCTCGGCATCCGCATCGACCGCCAGCAGCGCCTGTGGACGCTCGACAACGGTGGCCATGGCGCCAAGCCGGTGAAGCTGACCGCCTTCGATGTCGCCAGCGGCAAAGTGGTCCGCGAGATCGTGTTCGACCGGTCGCTCGCAGGCCTGGGCTCGCATTACAACGACCTGCAGGTTTCCTCCGACGGCAGCACCATCTACATCGCCGACGCCAGCTTCTTCGGCCTCAATCCGGCGCTGGTGGTGGTCGATGTCGCCAGCGGCAAGGCACGCCGCCTTCTGGAGCGGCATGTCTCGGTGACGCCCGAGAAATACATCCCGGTAGTCCAGGGTCGCCGGATGGAAGCCTTCGGCCTGGTCGCGATCCGCCCCGGCGTCGATTCCATCGCGCTCTCGCGCAACGACCAGTGGCTGTACTACGCGCCGATCACCAGCGAACGCCTCTACCGCATCCACACAGCGGATCTGCGCAACGAGGCGCTCGGCCCTGAGCAGCTCGCGGGACAGGTCGAGACCCTGGCGGCCAAGACCATGTCGGACGGCATTACCAGCGACGACCAGGGCCGCATCTATCTCTCCGATCTCGAACATTCGGCCATCGTCCGCTACGCGCCCGACACCGGCGCGATGGAGACGCTGATCAAGACCGACCGGCTTCGCTGGCCGGATGGCTTCTCGTTCGGCCCGGAGGGCTGGCTCTATGTCACCGGCTCCGCACTGCATCAGGTCATCGGTCTGCCGCCTTCCAGCGTCGCCGAACACGCGCCGTATCCGGTGTTCCGCTTTCAGCCTGGCGCAAGCGCCGCAGCCGGACACTGAATCCAGTTTCATTTCCACTTAGGAGCAACGCCATGTTCGGTCTACTGATGAACTGGATGAAGTCCAACAAGATGCTGCCGCAGATTTCCGACACCGAGCGCCAGGCGCTGGAAGCCGGTTCGGTGTGGATCGACGGTGAAATCTTCGGCGGCAATCCCGACTTCAAGAAGATGCTCGCCGAGGCCTACTCGCGGGTCTCTCCGGAGGAGCAGGCCTTCCTCGACGGGCCGGTGGAAGAGCTGTTGCGCATGGTCGACCGCTACGAGATCAACCGCACCAAGCGGGTGCCGCCGGAGCTGCTGGAATTCATGAAGCAGCAGGGCTTCTTCAGCTTCCTGATCGACAAGAAGTACGGCGGCCTGAAGTTCTCCAAGCTGGCCATCTCCACCATCATGGCCAAGGTCACCTCGTACAACGCCGGAGTCGGCACCTATGTGGTGATTCCGAACACCCTGGGCGCGGCCGAGCTGATCATCCACTACGGCACCGAGGCGCAGAAGGATCACTACCTGCCCAAGCTGGCGCGCGGCGAATACATCCCCTGCTTCGGCCTGACCGAACCCACCGCCGGTTCCGACGCCGCCAGCATCAAGGCCGAGGGCGAGGTGTTCCGCGATGTCGATGGCGAGATCAAGATCCGGCTCAACTTCCGCAAGCGCTACATCACGCTGGCACCGGTCGCAAATCTGGTGACCCTGGCCTGCAAGCTGCTCGATCCGCAGGAGCTGCTCGGCAAGGGCAAGGAACCGGGCATCACCTGCCTGATGATCCACAAGGGCACGCCGGGTTTCAGCAGCGGCGATCACCACATGCCGATCGGCGATGCCTTCGACAACGGCCCGCTCTACGGCAAGGACGTGGTGGTGCCGGCCGGCAACATCATCGGCGGCGTCGAACGCGCCGGCCAGGGCTGGAAGATGCTGATGGAGCAGTTGGCCGGCGGTCGCGCGGTATCGCTGCCGGCCGGTGCGGTCGGCGGCGCCAAGGCGGTCGCGGCCGCCACTGGCGCCTACTCGATGGTGCGCCAGCAGTTCGGCATTCCGATTGGCCGCATGGAAGGCGTCGAGGACAAGGTCGGCAAGATCGCGGCCTTGAGCTATCTGCTCGAAGCCACGCGGGTGTTCGGCTGCTCAGCGCTCGACGCCGGCCAGGAACCGCCGGTGACGTCCGCGGTGATGAAGGCCTACGCCACCGAGATCAGCAGGCAGCTGATCGTCGATGGCATGGACGTGTTCAGCGGTGCCGGCGTCATGCAGGGGCCGAACAACATCCTCGGCGTCGGCTACTCGACCGCACCGGTCGGCGTGACGGTCGAGGGCGCCAACATCATGACCCGCACCCTGATCGTGTTCGGCCAGGGCGCCATCCGCTGCCACCCGCATGCGCTGGAAGTGGTGCACGGAGTCGAGGAGGGCGATGTCGCCAAGTTCCGCAAGCACCTGCTGGGCTGGTTCGGCCACGTCATCGCCGGTTTCGCTCGAACGGTCGTGCGCGGCCTGACGCGCGGCTGGACGGTGTCGGTACCCGATGTCGCGCCAGAGACCAAGACCTATTACCGCCGGCTCGGCTGGGCGGCGGCGCGCTACGGCCTGTTCACCGATCTCGCGATGTTCGCCATCGGCGGCAAGCTGAAGGCGCGCGGCAAGCTCACCGGCCGCTACGCCGATGCCCTGGCCTGGCAACTGCTGGGCTTCTCGGCGCTGCGCCGCTTCGAGGCCGAGGGCCGGCGCCAGGAGGATCTGCCACTGGTGCAGTACGCGCTCGACTATTCGCTGACCCAGGTACAGCAGGCCTTTGAGGGCATCGTCGCCAACTTCGACGGCGTGCTGGGCTCGCTGATGCGCGTCTTCGTCACGCCAGGCCTGCGCCTGAATCCGATCGGCACCTTGCCGACCGATGCGATCAGCAGCGCCGCTGCACTCACCATCCAAAGCCACAACGCGCAGTTCCGCCGCCTGACCGAGTACGTGTTCGCGCCGCAGGAGAGCGCCGGCGGCATGGGCCGCCTGCTGCGCGCCTTCCGCCTGGGCACCGAGGTGCAGCCTATCCTGGCGAAGATCCACGAGGCCCAGAAGGCCCGCAAACTGCCGCGCGGGCAGGTCGAGGACCTGGCCGGCGAGGCCGCGCACCAGGGCGTCATCAGCCGCGAGGAGGCCAACCAGATTGCCGCCTCGCTGGCGGCGCGCCTCGATGCCATCGAGGTCGATGTGTTCAAGCCCGAGCAGTACTTCGTCGACAGCAAGGGCGATGCCGGCATCTACTTCGGGGCACCCGAGCACAAGCTGGTCGTCAACGGCTGATCGCCTGCCTTAACCCGAAGCCCGCCCCAGGACAGGGCGGGCTTTTTCCATGGAGTCACCATGAATCCCCTGCTGCAAGGCCTCACCGTCCTCGACCTGTCCCGACTGCTGCCCGGCCCCTACTGCACGCTGACCCTGGCGCAACTGGGCGCCACCATCATCAAGGTCGAGGAACCGGGCACCGGCGACTACACACGGCTGCTGTCGCCGGAGCTGTTCGCGCTGGTCAATCGCGGCAAGCAATCGGTCACCCTGGATCTCAAGAAGCCGACCGATCAGGCCAAGCTGCATGCGCTGGCGAAGACCGCCGACGTGCTGCTGGAGTCGTTCCGGCCGGGCGTGATGGACAAGCTCGGCTGCGGCTACGAGACGCTGAAGGCCATCAATCCGAAGCTGGTCTATTGCGCGCTCACCGGCTACGGCCAGACCGGCCCGCTGCGCGACGCCGCCGGCCATGACATGAACTACTGCGGCTACGCCGGCGTGCTCGACCAGACCGGCGCCGCCGGCGGCCCGCCGACCTTGTCGAACTTCCAGATCGCCGACCTCGCCGGCGGTGCGCTGACGGCGGCGCTGGGCATCCTCGCCGCCGTGCACGGCGCGCGCAGCTCCGGCCTGGGCTGCTTCGTCGATGCCGCCATGCTTGACGGCACGCTCGCGCTGCAAGCGGTAACCACCGCCACCCAGCGCACGCTCGGCCACGCCAATCCGCGCGGTGGCGACATGCTCAGCGGTGCGCTGCCCAACTACAGCACTTATGAGTGCGCGGACGGCAAATATCTCGCAGTCGGCGCACTGGAGCAGAAGTTCTTCCTGGCCTTCTGCGCCGCCGTCGGCCGACCGGACATCGCCAAGGGCCGTCTCACGCCCGGGCCCGGCGGCGATGCAACCCGCGCCGCCATGACCGACCTGATCCGGAGCAAGCCCCGCGACCAGTGGGCCGCTGAACTGGCCAAGGCCGACTGCTGCGTGACGCCGATCCTGAGCCCCGACGAAGCCCTACAGGGCGCTCAGGTCGTGGCGCGCGGCATCGTCGAGCAGGCCGGCGGCAAGCCGGCGCTGGGCTCGGCCCTGGTATTCGATGGCCAGCGCCCGGCACCGCTGGCGGACGCTCCCGCGCTGGGCGCGCACAACGCCCCGGTGCTGGGTAAGTAAGCCTAGGGCTTGCGGTCGTCGCTCTCGCCGCTGGCACCCGGGCCGCGATCCGGCTCGGATTCGCCCACCACGGGCGGCACGAACTGGTGCGGGCTGGCCGGCGTCTGTTCCCAGCCGCGCGGCGGCGGCGGTGAGCCCGGGAACACCTGCTGGAGCGGCAGCCGCGCCAGGCTGTCCTGGCTCAGTGAGCCGAAGTACAGCCAGGGGCCCCATTCCTCGACGCTGGTGATCGGCGCGTAGGCGTCCCTGCCCTGGTCCTGCAGATTGGCGATCACCTTGCCGTCCAGATCCAGGCCCAGCACCCAGGCCTTGTCGCCGGACCGCACCTGCAGCGCCCGTGGCAGCCGTGCCACGATCTTCTTCAGCCAGGCCGGGCCGGGCAGCAAGCGATCCAGCGTGGCATCGCGCGGGGCGAACAGCGCCACCCAGAAGCGCCCCTTGTCGGAGTAGCTGAGGTTGTCCGGCATGCCGGGCAGATTGTCGATGAAAATATCGCTGGTGCCGGCCTTGTCGCCCTTCAGCCAGTAGCGGGTGATGCGATAGGCGCTGGTCTCGTTGACCAGGACATAGGCGTCGTCCGGGCCGACGGCGACGCCGTTGGCGAAGTGCAGACCGCTCAACAGCACCTTGGTCTCGCCGCTGACGGCGTCGTACTCGATCAGCCGTCCGGTGCCCCGGTGTTCGAGCACCTCGTTCATCATGTCCTCGTAGGAGTAGACGCTGACATCGGTGAAGTAGATCTTCTGGTCCAGCCGGGTGTTGTCGGCGTCGTCGGCGAAGCGCACCGGCGCGCCGCCGGCGGCGGTGACCAGGGATTTCGGCGTCGGCGTACTGCCAACTTCGATCAGGCCCTTGTAGGCATCGGCGATCACCAGCCCCCCGCGCGGCCCAAAGGTCACGCCCAGCGGACGGCCGCCCTCGGACACCGCCAGCTCCTGGTAGCTGGAGCCATTGGCGGAGTAGGTGACGATGCGGCCATCGGCGTAGCCGGCATAGCTGCGGCCGGCCGCATCGACGGCGATACCCTCGGGGCCGATACCGACACCGACGCCGAAACGCTGTACCGCCTTCAGGGCCTCGTTGGGGGCGTAGACACCGGTCGCCGCCGGGGCGGGCGGCGGCGTCCAGGCCACGGGCTGGATCGGCGTCGGCCACAACAGCAGGTAAGCCAGCAACAGCAGGGACAGGGCGAGAGCGGCGCGTATCGCGGATTTCATGCAGGGGAGCCTGGGCTTCGGGGCAGTGGCGACAGTATCTCGCCGGGAACGCCGCATCATAACGGTGCGGTGAGTCCGCCTTCATGCGGTAACATGCGGAAAACGCATTCAATTAACGCCCTTTCCGGAGGATTCAATGCTGGCTGCACAGAACCCCATCGAGCGGCTGCTCGTCCGCGCCGCGGAAACACCCGATGCTCCCTGGCTGTATCAGAGCATCAATGGGGTCTGGTCGGCACTCAGCTATTCCCAGATCGCCGATCAGGTGCTGCGGATGGCAGCCGCGATCCAGGCGCAGGGCATCGCACCCGGCTCGGCCATCGGCATCGGCGGCCGCAATACCGCCCACTGGGTGATGGCCGACCTCGCCATCAGCGCCGCCGGCTGTGTCAGCGTCGGCCTCTACCCCAAGCAGTCGGTCGACCACCTGCAGTACATCCTCAAGCACTGCGAGGCCAAGCTGGTGTTCGTCGGGCCGATGATCGACGCCCAGGAGTTCATGGACGCGCTGCCGCCCGAGCTGCCGACCATCGGCTTCCCCTACCCGGACGCACCCAAGTGCAAACTCGACTGGAGCCGGCTGGTCGAGCAGCACGCGCCGCTGGCCAAGCCGACGCCGCCTGGGCCGGACGATCTGATGACCCTGGTCTACACCTCGGGCACCACCGGCTACCCCAAGGGCGTGATGCTGAGCTGGCGCAATGCCCAGTTCACGGTTGAAGGCCTACTCAAGGCAATGCCGCCACGGCGCGAGGAGATCTTCTTCTCCTACCTGCCGCTGGCGCACATGTTCGAGCGCGGCGCGGTGGAGATTTCCAGCCTCTACCTGGGCGCGAAGATCTACTTCCTCGAACACCTGGAAAAGCTGCCCGAGCAGCTCGCCTTCGTGCGCCCCACCCGATTCTTCGGCGTGCCCCTGGTCTACACCCGCATCCAGGCCGGCATCCTGCGCAAGATGCCGCAGGAGAAGCTCGACCGCCTGGTCGGCATCCCGCTGATCGGCAGCCTGGTAAAGCGCAAGCTCAAGAAGGCCATCGGCCTGGATCGCGCCCGCTACATCTTTTCCGGCGCCGCGCCGATGCCCAAGCCGCTGCTGGAGTGGTTCGATAAGCTCGGCATCCAGGTGCTGCAGGGCTATGGCATGACCGAGAACAGCATCTACGCCAGCGCCAATACGCCGAGCGCCAACCGCATCGGCTCGGTCGGCCGCGAAATGCCCGGCGCCAGCACCAAGATCAGCGAGTCCGGCGAGATCCTCTACAAGCATCCGGGCGTGATGCTCGGTTACTACAAGGAGCCGGAGAAGACCAAGGAGACCTTCACCGAGGACGGCTACCTGCGCACCGGCGACAAGGGCCAGCTCGATGCCGACGGCTATCTCTACATCACCGGCCGGGTGAAGGACATCTTCAAGACCATGAAGGGCAAGTACGTTGCCCCGGCGCCGATCGAGGGCGCCTTGGCGCGCAATACCGACATCGACCAGCTCTGCTTCGTCGGCAGCGAACTCAAGCAGCCGATCATGCTGGTCAGCCTCAACGACGCTGGCAAGAAGAAGCCGCGTGGCGACATCGAAGCCGGCCTGATCGCCGACATGGAAGCGGTGAACGCCAACCTGGAACCGCACGAGGCGATCGGCAAGATCGTGGTGGTGAAGGATCCCTGGAGCATCGACAACGGCCTGATGACGCCGACCATGAAGGTCAAGCGGCCGCAGGTCGAGCAGCGCTACTGCGATCTGATCCGCAAGGAAGGCGAGACCCGCAGCAAGGTCGCCTGGGAAGGCTGAGCCGCCCGAGCTCAACAAAAAAGCCCCGCATCGCGGGGCTTTTTGTTTGGTGCGCAGCCGCCCAGTGGGGCACCCACTCATAGCGACAGGATGTGCCCTACCTCCGGCGGCGTACGGCCTTCCAGCGCCTCCTGATAGACCTGTGCGACCGCCGCCTCGCCGCGCTGGTGCTGAATCCGCAGCCAGCCGCTGAGCGACAGGGCAAAGGCGCGCCAGGCTTCCGCATGCCGCTCCTCGTAACCCTCCAGCCCCCATTGCTGCTGGCGCTCGCGCAGACGGTGCAGGGCCATGAAGGGTTCCGGTGCCGGTCCGGGCAGATCCTGGACCGGCGTGGACCCCGCCCCGGCGGCAACCACGCGCAGGCTGGCGCGCAGCTGCCCCGCCAGCCGGTGATGGATGGTCGCGGTGCAGCGGCCGCCCAGATCGACATAGACCGCCTTGCCGGCTAGCGGCAGCGTCGCCAGGCCGTCGTAGGCGAGCACCGCGTCAAAGCAGCCGCTGCGTTCGCAGTAGCCGGTATTGGCCGCCGAAGTCAGACCGATCACCCGCACGCGACGCCGCCGCCGCAACAGGAACCCGAGCGCCTGCGCCGTTTTGCTGGAAGCACTAGAGATCAGCACCCGCTCGGCACCGTAAAAATTCTGCTCGGCGATATGCTCGTCCAGCAGGAACGAGGTGGCGAACTGGGGGCGTAGCAGGGCCTGCTCGTTCTCGCGCGCAGGGAAATAGCCGGGGTCGCGTAGCACCCGCAGAATGCGGTTGTAGGCCGGTGGCAGCCGTGCCCGGTGCGGCGAGACATCGGCGAAGCCGGCCGCATCGTTGCCGCCGGCCGGCAGCCGCAGGTGGGTCGACATCGGCAGGTAAGCGAACAGGCGCTCGCCCTCGCGCACCAGGGGGTGGCGTGACGCAGCGACCTCGGCGTAGCCCCAGACCGGCAGTCGCCCCCAACCCTCCTCGGCGGCAAAGAAACTCAGGTACAGCGCCGCACCGGTGCCACGCGCGTACCCGAGATTGCTGCTGCTGAAGGCGAATTTGTCGACCGCCAGCAAGACCTCGCCGCTGCGCAGGCTGGCGGCATCCGGACTGGGGCCTTCGACGCAGCGGGTCCGCGCCAGATCTTGGCGGGACACCTGGAAATCACGAGCAACAAGTTCGGGGCTGGCGGGGTCGGCGGGGTTCATCAGGCGGCTTCAGCGCCAGGGAAGGGCCCTGAAGACTACGTCAGCTCGGCGAAATCCAACATGGCAAAAATCGGTGAATCCCCTGAATCCGCCGGCCTGCCGTGCCAGCGGTCACGCTTGGCGGATGTACGGCGCCATTCAGGCGAACACCACGGTCTTGTTGCCGTGCACGATCACCCGCTCCTCGACATGCCAGCGCACCGCGCGAGCGAGTACCTGACGCTCCAGGTCGCGGCCCAGGCGGCGCAGGTCCGGCACGCTGTGGCGGTGGCTGACGCGGCCGACGTCCTGCTCGATGATCGGCCCCTGGTCCAGCTCCGCGGTGACGTAGTGGGCGGTCGCGCCGATCAGCTTGACGCCGCGGTCGTCGGCCTGCTGGTAGGGATCGGCGCCGGCGAAGGCGGGCAGGAAGGAATGGTGGATGTTGATGATCTTCTGCGGCCATTGCGCCACGAAGTCGGCCGACAGGATGCGCATGTAGCGCGCCAGCACCAGGAAATCGGCCTGCCCCTGCAGCAGCGACTGCATCCGCGCCTCGGCCTCGGCATGGTTGTCGGCGTCGATGGCGACCTGCTCGAAGCGCACGCCGAAGCGCTCCACCGCCTCGCGCAGATCCGGGTGATTGGAGATCACCACCGGGATATCGACCCGCAGTTCGCCGCGCGCGTAGCGCCAGAGCAGTTCCATCAGGGCGTGGTCGTGCTTGCTGACCAGGATCGCCATGCGCGGCTTCACCGCCGCGAAGCTGATCCCCCAGTCCATCGCGTAGGGCTTGGCCACGACCTCGCCGAAGGCGCGCACCAGGGCCTCGCCGGTCACGTCCAGGCTCGGGGTCTGGAACTCCAGGCGCAGGAAGAACTTGCCGCCGTAGGCATCGCTGGAATGCTGGTCCAGCTCGGTGATGTTGACGCCGTGGTGGTAGAGGAAGGTGGTGACGGCGGAGACGATGCCGGGGCGATCAGCGCAGCTGACGCGCAGGCGGGCGGTGGTTTCGGGCGAGGTGGTCATCAGGAGGCGGTGACCAGCTTCTTCAGCCGAGCGGCATCGTCCGGAAACCAGGGGCCGTTGGCCTTGAGCGTGGCCGCGACCACCTGGCGGGCCTCGTCCTGCCGGTGCAGGGCCAGCAGGGACTGGGTCCAGGCCTCGGCGTTCTTCAGGCGGTTGACGCCATAGGCTTTCTCGGCGGCCTGGGCGAAATAGGGCAGCGCCTTCTGGTGCTGGCCGCGCTTGGCGAGCAGCCGCGCGTAGCGGTTGGCGTAGACATAGTCCTCGGGCCAGACCGCGATCAGCTTCAGCAGCAGGGCGTCGAGCTTGTCGTCGTCGCCATTGGCCTCGTAGAACACCCGCAGGTTGTCGGAGGCGTTGCGGTCGGCCCGGGGGTCGCTGAAGACCTTCGACTCCAGGCTGTTGATGGCACGCTGCATCACCTTGGCCTCGGCCTTGCTGTCACCCAGGGCCTGGTAATAGTCGGCGGCGACAAACACGGCAGTCCGGACGTCGGCGCAGCTGGCCTTCCGCCCCAGCACCCGCTGCTCCAGCAGCTGGTCGTGGGGCGCGCGTAGCGGCGCCAGCATCGCCCGGCGTGACTCGACCGGCTGGCCATCGGTGCACTGCAGGACTTGGTCGAGGTCGTAGGCGCTGTCGCAGTCCAGCTGGCCCGCCAGGGCGCGGGCGCCGGTGGCCAGGCAGGCCTCGGGCTGCTTGCCCGCAACCGCCTGTTGCAACTCCAGCCGCGCCAGCAGGCGCTGCACCCTCGGGTCGGCCTGCTGCTCAAGGCGTACCGGCTCCGGCAAGGCGGCGAACCATTGCAGGCCGCTGGCGTGGTCGTGGCGGGCCAGGTAGGCGTCGAGCACCTCGCGGCTGGCCTCAAGGCCCGGCTTGCCGCCACGCTCGGCGCGGCCGCGCAGCACCATCAGGGCGGTGTTGCGGCCGGTGATGGCGGTCAGCTCGGGATAGAACTGGGCGCGGGTGCGCTCGGCGCTGATGCGGCCCAGCTCATCGCCCTGCGGATTGAGCACGACATAGCTGGGCAGGGCCTTGACCTGGAAGCGGTCCTTGAGCGCCGCGCCTTCCGGCGAGTCGGCATCGACTTCCAGCACCACGGCCTCGCGCTCCACCCGCTGCCATTCGCGGCCGTTGAGCACGTTCTTCTTCATGTAGTAGCAGGAGTAGCACCAGGGCGCGTGGAAATCGATCAGCACCGGCGCATTGCGCTTGCCAGCCTCGGCCAGGGCTTGGTCGAAACTGGTGACGGCGGCCGAGGCCGCTGCGGAGCAAGCGAGCAACAGCGAGACGAGATAACGGGGCATACGAATATCCAGAGGCAGGGGGCAAGGCCGGCTCAGGGCAGCGGCGGCAGATTCTTGGGCGCATCCGGCGGCGGCGCGGAGTAGTAGGCGATGCGGGCCATGTAGGCCTTGCCGCTGTCCGGATCGTGCAGGTTGGAGATGCCGCGGTATTCCAGCAGCTTGCGCGTCGCCGGGTCGTACAGCAGGTGCAGGTCCGGCGCCAGGTAGCGCAGCAGCGAGTCGGCCTGCACCAGCAGTTGCACTGCCGGCTTGCCCTCGAACATCGCCTCACCCACCTTGCGGGCGCGGAAGCGGTAGCTGTCAAGCTGACCGGCCACGGTGAAACGGAAGTTCAGCAACTCGCCGGCGATCAAGGCCGGCAAGCGCGTCTGCAGCAGATGATGGAAGCCGGAGTCGGCCGCCATCAGGCCGTCCTTCTTCAGACTCTTGCGTTTTTCCGGCTTGCCCTTGCCGTCGATCTTCAGCATCTCGACGTTGCCGCCGTTGGCAGTGATCGCCTCGACATAGCCTTCTTTCGCCAGGGTCAGCCGGAACAGCGGCACGAAGGGATCGTTGCGGTAGTCCAGCGGCTTGCTGCCCAGCAGCGCGCCGTCGGCGGCGTAGTAGTGGATGGTGCTGCTGACCTCGCGGCCGCCCTCCACCACCGGCGCGTGCACTTCGGTGTACAGGTATTTGCCGCTCTCGAGATCGTAGGCATAGCCGTAGAAGGGCTGGCCCTCGGAGGCATGCGCGACGCTGGCAGCCAGCAGAGAGGTCGCGGCGATCAGCAGGCGGATGCTCATGGCGTCACTCCGGGCGGGAGACGGGCAGCGGGCCGAAATCATAGCCCGCGCCGAATTCCGGGGCGCGGATGCGCAAGCCGCCCCGCCGCACTACTTCTCGACGAAGGCGCGCTCGATCACATAGTCGCCGGGCGTGCCGATATGCGGCGACACCACGAAACCACGGCGGTCCAGCAACTGGCGACTGTCTTCCAGCATGCCCGGGCTGCCGCAGATCATCGCGCGGTCGGTCTCCGGGTTGAGCGGCGGCAGGCCGATGTCGGCGGTGAGCTTGTCGCTGTCCAGCAGCTCGGTGAGGCGGCCGTGGTTGCGGAAGGGTTCGCGGGTGACGGTCGGGTAGTAGATCAGCTGCTTGCGCACCAGCTCGCCCAGGGCCTCGTCGTTCGGCAGCTGGTTCTCGATGTAGTCGTGATAGGCCAGATCATTGACCATGCGCACGCCGTGGATCAGCACGATCTTCTCGAAGCGTTCGTAGGTCTCGGGGTCGCGGATGGTCGCCATGAAGGGCGCCAGACCGGTGCCGGTCGACAGCAGGTAAAGGTGCTTGGCCGGCTTCAGGTCGTGCAGCACCAGGGAGCCGGTGGGCTTGACCCCGACCAGCAGCTGATCGCCTACCTTGACGTGCTGCAGGCGCGAGGTCAGCGGGCCGTTCTGCACCTTGATGCTGAAGAACTCCAGGCTGTCCTCGTAATTGGGGCTGGCGATGGAGTAGGCGCGCAGCAGCGGCTTGCCGTTGACCTCCAGGCCGATCATCACGAACTGGCCGTTTTCAAAGCGCAGCCCCGGATCACGGGTGGTGGTGATAGTGAACAGCGAATCGTTCCAATGGTGGACCTTGGTGATTCGCTCGTTGCGGAAAGCAGCGGCCATCGACAATTACCGGCGGACGGACAAAAAAGCGGCGCGAACCATAACACCGTTCGCGCCTCCATTGGGGCATTACCTTATGCCGTTTGTCGCAGTGCAGCATCGTGCGCTCGGACTAGTCCGGTCCGGAGCGGCCTCAGCGCCGCTGGAACAGGTAGTGCGCCACCCCCCACTCGTTGCCTTCGGCGTAGCCGAAGAACTCCGCCACCGCCATATAGAACATCCGCCAGCGCTGCACCCAAACCGCCGCGTCGTGCTCGCCGTAACCGGCGCGGAAGATGCCGAGGATCTCGACCCGGTGACTATCCATGCCGGCCAGCCAGTGGTTGCTGGTCTTCTGGTAATGGCGGCCGTCGACCCACCACTGCCGCTCCAGCTTCACGTCGTCCTGGAAATTCAGCAGCAGGTTCTCGCTGGGCATGGTGCCGCCCAGGAAGAAGTAGCGGGTCATCCAGTCGCTCTGCTCCTTGTCCTCGAAGTGATAGGCCAGCAGCTTGTGCGCGAAGATATGCACGAACAGCTTGGCCTCGGGCCGCATCCAGCGCGCGATCTTGGCCAGCAGCAGGCCGTAATTCTTCATGTGCTCGAACATCTCGATGCTCATGACCCGGTCAAAGCCCTCGCCCAACTGCTCGGCCGTGAAGTCGAACTCGGCGACATTGCCGGTGTGGATGCTCAGGTTGGTAAGCCCACGCTCCTGCGCCCGGCCCTGTATGAAGTCGCGCTGGCCGTGGGAGTTGGAGAGGCCGACGATCTGGCTGCCTGGATATCGCTGCGCCAGCCAGGTCGACAGCGAACCCCAGCCACAGCCGAGATCGAGGATGCGCATGCCGTCCTTCAGCTGTGCGCGCTCGGCGTACAGCTCCAGCATCTTCTGTTCGGCCTCGGCGAGGGTCTCCTTGCCGGTCGGGTACAGACAGCAGGAATACTTGAGCTGCGGGCCTAGATGCCGATGGAAGAACTCCGCCGGCACCTCGTAATGCTGCTGGTTGGCCGCCTTGGTCTCGATCGCGATGGGGGCAGCGCGCAGTTCGTCGAGAAACCGGTTGTAGCGCTGCGAGCGAATCTCGCCGTCCAGGTTGGCGGCATCGCTCAGCCGGGTCTTTATCAGCTGGCGCATGCCGTAGCGGGTCAGCGGGTCCGGGATCAGGCCCCGCTCGCAGAGGTCAATCACATCCATGAGAAGTTCAGTTTTTCTTGGGAAACCAGGGAATCAGGGCACTGGTCCGACGTACGTAGTCGGCGTAGCCGGGCTTGCGCAGCGTCATTTCCGCCTCCAGCAGCGGCACGCCTGACAGCTTCAGCAGCAGCCAGGCCATCACCAGCGGCGCGAACAAGCCGGCCCAGGCGTAGGGCGCACCCCAGGCCAGCGGCCAGTAAGCCAGCCAGTGCAGACACTCGAAGAAGTAGTTGGGGTGGCGCGAGTAGCGCCACAGGCCGTCGCGGCAGACCCGGCCCTTGTTGGCGGGATTGGCGCGGAATGCTTCCATCTGCCGGTCGGCCAGGCCCTCGCCCAGCACCGAGACCAGCCAGATCCCCAATGCCAGCGCCACCGCCCAGGAAGCCGGCAGGTCCGGCCGGTAGGCGACGGCGATGAAGGCACTGGCGGAGAGCATGAGGGTGAACAGATTCTGGAACTGGAAGAAGGCGAACATCTTCCAGTCGGCGTCCTTACCCCAGTCGGCGCGGAACCTGGCGTAGCGCCAGTCCTCCGGCTTGCCCCAATTGCGCCGCCACAGATGCCAGCCCAGGCGCAGCCCCCAGAGGCCGCCCATCAGCGCCAACAGCGCGCGGGTGCCGGCGGGCGCGCTACCGAGCAGCGCATAGAGCACCGCCAGTCCGCCCAGCGTCAGCGCCCAGATGGCGTCGACCAGGCCGGCATTGCGGGTGCGCAGCTGCAGCAGCCAGGCAAACGTCTTGGCGAGGACCACCAGGACAATGGAGACCAGGAAGGCATGCAGCGGCGACAAGGCGGTCTCCGTGGGTGGCAATGAATCCGGTCGGGAGCGACGCAAGATTACACTGCGACCCGACCACAACCGGCCTTACGGAGGAATCCCGATGACAGATGCGCCCGCCCCTTTCGCACCCGCCAGGAAACTGCTGGAGCAGGGCATTGCCTTCGTGCAGCGCTCCGGCCTGACGGTGGATCGCCTGGAGCGCGGCCGCGTGGTTTGCCGCATGCCCTTTGCCGGCAATGGCAATCACATCGGCACCATGTACGCCGGCGCGCTGTTCACGCTCGCCGAAATCCCCGGGGGCGCGCTGTTCCTCACCAGTTTCGACAGCAGCCGCTTCTACCCGGTGGTGAAGGCGCTGAACCTGAAGTTCCTGCGGCCGGTGAAGGGCGATGTCACGGTCGAGGCCGTACTGGACGAAGCCCGCATCAGCGCCATCGAGGCCGAAGCCGCCGCCCAGGGCAAGGCCGAGTTCACCCTGAACCTGGATTTGCGCGACGGCAGCGGGACGGTGGTGGCTTCCAGTGAGGGAATTTATCAAATCAGGAAAATTTCCTGAACCTCATATTAATTCTCGCAAAAAATAATAATTTCACTTTAAAAGTGCGCCCGGAGCCGCCGGATAATTAAATTTAATATTCACCGTTAACCTCTTATTCAGTGGGCTACTGCTGTTATGGAGCGGCGACAAATCGCCCCCATGAGGAGAGCCCAATGAAAATATCTTCGATTTCACCATTTTTCAGACCATTGAACGCCGCTGGCCTGGCTGTTTTCTTTAGCTTGGCCGCCTGCGCCTCAACGCCACCACCGCCCACCGATGCGCTCAATGCCGCCGAGCGTTCGGTCAAGGTCGCGCAGGAAGCCGGCGTGGCGGACTACGCCTCGCCCGAACTGAAGAGCGCCCGCGAAAAGCTGGTGCTGGCCCGCGCCGCCGTAGCCCGTGAAGACATGACTGCCGCCGCCGTGCTGGCGGAGCAGGCCCGTCTGGACGCCGAACTCGCCACCGCCAAGACCGAATCCGCCAAGGCCAAGACGGTCAACGACGAGTTGTTCAAGGGCAACGAGACGCTGCGTCAGGAAATGAATCGCACTTCGGGAGGCAACCAGTAATGAATATCCTCAACCACATTCGCCCGGGCCAGTTCGCGCTCACCGCCCTCGCCGCCGCCACGCTGGGCCTCGCCGCCTGCAGCGCCGGCCCAGTCAAACCGGATGGCGCTGATCGCGTCCGCGCCGAACTGACCGCGCTGCAAACCAATCCTCAGCTCGCCACCCGAGCGCCGGTGGCACTGCAGGATGCCGAGGCGGCAGTGCGCGCCGCCGAGGTGCCGACCGAGGACAGCGCCGCCGGCAGCCAGCGGGTCTATGTCGCCGACCGCAAGGTGGCCATCGCCCGCGCCCAGGCCGAGCGTCGCCTGGCCGAAGACCAGGTGAAGACCCTGAGCGAGCAGCGCGGCGAGATCCGCCTTGACGCCCGCACCGCTGAAGCGAATACAGCAAAAGCGGAGGCCAGCGTCGCCAAGTCGGAAGCAGAGCAGGCGCTGTCCATCGCCCAGATGCAGCAGCGCGCCGCCGGCGTGGCCCGCGCCGAGGCCGAAGCCGCGAAGGCGCAGACCGAGGATCTGAAGCGGCAGATGGAAGACTTGCAGGCGAAGCAGACCGATCGCGGCCTGGTGATGACGCTCGGCGACGTCCTGTTCGCCACCGGCAAGGCCGAACTCAAGGCTGGCTCGCAAGAGCGCCTCGGCAAGCTGGTGGCGTTTCTCGCCAAGTACCCGGACCGCACGGTGATCATCGAAGGCCATACCGACAGCGTCGGCAGTGATGAGAGCAACCAGAGCCTGTCGCAGCGTCGCGCCGATGTCGTGAAGGCCTATCTCGCGGCGCAGGGGGTCGGCAGCAACCGGGTGCAGACCGCCGGCAAGGGCGAATCGCTGCCGGTAGCCGACAACGGCGACGCCGCCGGACGCCAGCAGAACCGCCGCGTCGAGATCATCATCTCGAACGTCGTCGCCAGCCGCTGACCGTCGCGGCAAGGCAGCCCGCCGCGGCAGCGCGGCGGGCTTTTTTTGCGGTGCTTGGCAAAACAAGCCACACGACATAGGGTGTGGCGGCGTTCACCACCGACTTGCAAAACCCCGTGTTCGGCCTGACTCCGCGAAAGCGTTTTGCACTGGCCCTGCTGATCTTCGGCATCGCGGTTGCTGCCGCCTCTGTTTCGATCCTGAGAACACCCTGGTTGGGCGTGCTGTTCCAGCCGTCCCCTGTCAGCGACGGTATGCGCGTCGATTACGTTGACGCCTCCGGCCCGGCGCAGGGGCTGCTGGCGGTGGGTGATGTAGTGATCTGGGTGGCCTCCGCTTCCGGCGAACGACTGCTCACGCCGGCGGACGCCGCGCAAACCGATCTCAAGACCCTGCGGGACAGCGGCCGCATCGAAACCGCCCTGCAACAGGTTGGCGCACTGCACCGCCTGCTGGCCTCGACCGAAACGATCCGGCTCGGCCTGAGTGACGGGCGCGAATTGTCCCTGCCGGTCACAAAAGCCCGACCGATCCGTTCGCTGCCGATGGGGCTGTTCTGGGTGCAATTTGCCAGCGCCGCACTGTCGCTGGTTATCAGCGCCGGCCTCTGGTCATTCCGCCCGAGCGATTCGTCCGCAATCTACTTCGTGCTCGCGGGAGCGTTGTTCTGTGTGCTGCCGACCATGGCCTTGGTCACATTTAATGTGGGGCCGTTCGGTGATCCGGCTCTCCTGCGCCCACTCATCGGCTGCACCAAGCTCTGCGCCCTGCTCGCGGGCAGCTGCATGGTGGGCTTTGCCTGGAATTATCCGAGGCAGCTCCGGCGCGCCAGTCTCGCGCCCCTGATCACAGTCGCAGTCAGCCTGTTGTGGTGGTTCGGTGAATCGACGCCGGGAGCCTCACTGACCCAGGCTTACTTCGCGCCATTGTTCCTGTTGTTCATCCTCGGAGTACTGCTGTACACGCTGCAATGGCTCAGCGCCGAGCGCGGCAGCGAGGCACGTCGTACCGGCGGCCTTCTGGCGATCATTAACATCGTTGGCTTCATGCCCTACCAACTGCTGCATGCCCTGCCGCAGGCTCTGGGGCACCAGCCACTGATCTCGGCCCAGCTGGCCATGCGCGGCGTGCAGATGATCTACGTGGCGACCGCCTTCCTGATCTATCGCTACCGACTGTTCGGCACGGATCGCTGGATGTTCAACGCCTGGCTGGTGTTCCTGTCCGGCGCCTTGATGCTGACTACCGACGCCCTGCTGGTGTTGGGCATGGAGTTGCATCGGAGCACCGCCCTCTGGCTTTCCACGGTGATCGCCGCCTGGGCGTACTTTCCTTTGCGACTCTGGCTTTGGGAGCGGCTGGCGAAGCGGGCCCAGCGCATCGACCTCGCCGACATGATTCCCCGAATCCTGGAGTGGGGAGCGGCCAGCCCACCGGGCAGCGATGAAGCCTGGCGGCGAGTGCTGCACGAAGTCTTCAATCCTCTGCACCTGACCACCACCACTGCGCCATCGGAGTCGCCAAAACTCGCTCCAGACTGCCTCAGCCTGAAAGTGCCGGATGGCACCGGCATGGGAACCGTGGTCCTGCACGGCGCTGAACAGGGTGGCCGCTACTTCACCGAGCGGGACGTGCAACTAGCCGCCTCGCTTGAACAGGCCTACCTGATGGCATCGCGGTCTCGCACGGCTTTCGAGCAGGGCCAAAAAATGGAGCGCCAGCGCATCGCCCGCGACCTGCATGATGATGTCGTGCCTCCGCTGCTGTCAGTGATCTTCAAGGCCGCCCAGCCAGAGCTCCGTGACCAGGGGCGGCAACTCATGGGCCGCCTCCGCCAGCAGATCCAGGAGCTTGGCAGCCCGCAAATCGATGTGCAGCCCGACGAGGCTTCGGCAGCCGCCGCCGCGGTGGCACTGCAGCCGCAGCCTCCGGCGCCGCAACCGCCAAGGGTGCAAGACAGCGCTCGACCCGATGTCGTCAGCTGGCTACTGGGAGGCAGCCTGGTCGCGCTGATGATTCTGCTGGCACACCGACTTCTCGAACTCGACGACTCGGTGGCCGTCTGGGTCGGCCTGGCGCTCGGCGGGCTCGCCTATGCGCCCGCCCGGTGGCTGCTCAGGCTCATGATCACCGGTGCCCGGCGGGGCCGAATCGACAACGCCGGCTTCAACCAGATCCTGTCCAGCGCGCTCCAGACCGTTGCTGCGGACAACCTGAAGGAAGACTGGCGAAAGGCGCTGGAGCAGCACTTCCCAGCCCGAATTCAGTGGTTGGATGACACTCGGGATTCCGTCACGTCTGCGGTCGCGCCCAGTCTGCTGGACCGTGGACATACCCTGCGTCTGCCGGCTGTCGGCGAGGCCCCGCCGGCCTTGTTGCACTGCGTCCGCGGCGGATGGTTTCGGCGGTTCGGCAAACAGGACCTTCAACTTGCCACCGATCTGCACGGGCTGTTCGCGGCCTGTCATCGATACCGACTGACCCTGGAAACCGGCGAGCATTTCGAGCGTCAGCGGCTAACCCAGCGCCTCGGCGAGGAGCTGTCCGCGCCTCTACGCGAGCTGAAGTCGGCCATTGGCGATCACCTCATTCAACAGGGGCTGGGGGAAGCGATCTGGCGGGTATCGGAGTTGATCGAAGCAATCAGCAAACAGCGGCAGTCCATACCGGCGCTGTTCGAGAAGCTGACAGAGGAAACCCGCCTGCGCTGCCAGGAGCAGGGTTTCGCCTACACAGGTGACCACGATATTTCGACCGCCTGGGAGCTGCCGGCGCGCAGTGCCCAGAACCTGACCCGCATCGTGCGCGAGTCAGTGACGAACGCTCTCCGGCACAGCGGCGGTTCGCGACTGGACCTGAAGGCCTTCGTTGACGATGCCCGCACCCTGAGGCTGCGAATCAGCGATAGCGGCTGCGGATTCGATGTGAATCAGCCCGCTAACGGCCACGGCCTCAAGAATCTGCGCGAGCGGGCCCGGCAGATGGGGGCGCAGTTGCGACTGAACAGCGCCAAAGGACATGGCTGCAGTATTGAGCTGCAACTGCCGCTGGACGCCCAACTCCCGTGAGCGCCAGCAAGCTCTGACACCATGAACCCTCTCCATGCACAACCGACCCGCATTCTGGTCCTGGAGGATCACCCCGACGCCCGCCAGTGGTTCTGCGCAGTCGCTGCCAGAGCTTTTCCGCAGGCTCTGGTGCACGGCGTCCCGAACCTGGCAGAAGCACGCAGTGAACTGCTGGCGTCGCCACCACAGCTGGCTTTGGTCGACCTGGGCCTGCCCGATGGCTCCGGATTGGAGTTCATTGAAACGGCGGTCGCGTTGAAACCGGCAGTGCGCTGCCTGGTCACGACGGTCTATGACGACGAGGCGCACGTTTTTCCGGCCCTGCGCGCCGGCGCGCGCGGGTATCTCCTGAAAGACGAACCCGAAGCCCAGATGCTGGAGAAGATTCTTTCGATCACCCGCGACGAAACCCCCCTTTCGCCTTCAGTGGCAACCATGATCCTCAACCATTTCGTGCGTGGCGCTCGTGACAACCTCGCAGAGCTTGCACTGCTCACCGAGCGCGAACAGGACATCCTGCGCGCCGTCACCAACGGGTACACGCTGGCGGAGGTGGCGGCGCGGTCCGGCATCACACGCAACACCGTGCACACCCACGTCAAGCGCATCTATTCCAAGCTCAACATCGGTTCGCGCTCGGAAGCAGTGCTAGCGGCGACGCGCATGGGGCTCGTTGATCGCAACGGTTCCTAGGACCAGGAGTGTCACCCAATCAGGTGACTGCACACCGAGAGCGATTTCTTAGCCTCCTCTAAGAGACAGCACGGACGGCCGCAATCATAAAGCCGCCTAGTGGTCAGACGTGCGGATCGTCTCGCACTCCCAAAAACCACCGGGTGAGATTCCATGAGCAAGAAGCGCGCGACACATGATTGGGGCATGCCGGCGGTAGTCGCATGCATGCTGTTGGCCGCCTGCGGCGGCGGTGGTTCCGACGGAGGCGGCGGAACAACGCCACCGCCCGTCACTCTCACCGGCAAGCTGATTGATGCCGCGATTGGCGGTGTGAAGTTCACCTCCAACCCGTCCGGCACCACCGGCATCACCAGCTCCAGTGGCGAGTTCAAGTACGTTGCCGGCGACACCGTGCAATTTGCCGTCGGCAGCATCCTACTGGGCACCGTCAGCGGTCAGGACGTGGTCACCCCAAAGGTGATCGCCGACGCGACGGAAAATCTACCGGCCGGCGTCAGCGCCATTGACGTGGCGCAGAACCTCGCCATTTTCCTGCAATCTTTCGACGCCGATGGCAATCCAGACAATGGCATCACCATCGCCGCCGGCGTCGGCACTGCGGCCGCGAGCCTGACGCTGAGCTTTTCCCAGCCGACCAATGAGTTCGTGGCCGACACCACGCTGAGCCAGCTCGCCAGCACGACCGGCAGTACCATCGTCACCGCTGAACAGGCCAATGCACACCAGACGCGCAGTCTGGCCGAGCAACTCGCCGGAACCTGGCTACTGAAGGAAAGCAATGGATCGGTCACCACCGCGACCTTCTTCACCGACGGCACTTATGTCCTCGGCCAAATGACGAAGGACCCGGACTGCACGCATGGCGTGGAATGGGGTCGCTACGAACTCGACGCGAACGCCGGCACCATCGTCGCGCGCGATTCGCACCTCGATACTACCGGTGACTGCGGCCTCAACAATCCGGGCAACAGCGCCCAACAACAGCTACCGCTGGACTTTGAGCTGGGCGGCGACGGCAACACGCTAACGCTGTCTGACGACGAAGGCAGCTATCCACTAACGCGCGTTCCGGTCGGCACCGGCCTCGCCGGAAGCTGGCTGCTCGATCAGCCGGTGGCCGAAGGCGAACCCATCGTCGGCCCCTATGTCCTTACGCTGCTCGAAGACGGCACGTTTCTTCTGGCGGACATCGGCGAACCCGAACTGAATCCGGGCAGCGACAGCCAGCCCGGCATCGAATACGGAAAGTGGACGACGGGCAGCGACAACAGCTTCACCATCACCCAGATCATCACCGACACCGATGGCCCCGACGCCGGTTTCTCTACTGGCACGGCGACACGGAAGCTGGTCAACGGCAAGATCGTCATCACCGATGAGGACGGTAGCGTCAGCCTCACGCGCCTGCCGCTGCAGGATGCAGTTACCGCGCACGATCTGGTCGGCACCTGGGTGTTTCCGAGCAGCGAGGTGCTGGTGGCGTTCACGTTCTATGCCGACGGAACCTTTCTCTACGGCGAGGACGACGACGATCCGCCCAGCGGGCTGGAGGCGGGCACCTGGTCGGTTGATCCCAGCTCGTCGCGTGTGCTCTTCAACGTCAGCTTCGACAACAACGGTGACGGCGGGCTTTCCAACGGCGTTAGCAGCGTTCGGATCAACGCCTCACTGGCAGACGGCACACTGACCTTCGACGTCGACAATGACGGTGAGCCCTTCGCGTTCAAAAAGCTGCCCAGAGCCAGCAGCGGCATTGTCGGCGCCTGGCGCCCGACGGACAACGAGGTGGTGTCGGTGATCTTCCTCGCTGACGGCCGCTTCGCATGGATGGAAAACGACACGGATCCGCCCAATGGCTACGAGACGGGCAGCTATGTATTCAACACGACGGCCGGCACGCTGACGCTCAACTGCGGCTTTGACAGCAACCACGATGGCGGCGCCTGTACCGACGAGGACGGCAATGGCGTGGACGAAACCACCAGCGGCCCGATTCCCGCGTCCTTCAACGAGGCTGGCCAACTGGTTCTGAACTTTGGCGAGGACGGAACGGCCGTGGCCGCGCGCCAGTAACGCCGGCAGCAGACCGAACGGAGGGTGGTGCGCACGCATCACCCTTCATTCATCCCCAGCGGCTCGCCGTTCGATCAGGCCGCCGACGAGAAAGGCAGCGTCCAGCGAGCGCAGGGCGGGGACCAAGCTATCGCTGCACACCGATCCGAACAACGCGTTCTGCGCCGGCACCATCGGGCCAAACTCGAGCTGCGATCAGAGGGAGAGACGGAGCCGTACACGCTCCATTGCATCGCGGCACCCTGAGAAAGCGGTACTCGGAAACGGGATTGGAAGGTCGGGTGAACCCGACCTTCCTATTTTTTTGCCTGCAGTTCCGCCAATACCGCCGCACTGCCGCCGAGCGCCTCGGACCAGGGTAGGCCGACGATGTCACGCCCCGATTCCGCGTCCACGAAGGGCATCCGTTCGCCGCTGCCGATCACCAGTCGGTAGTCGACCGTCACTTCGGCACCCGCCGGAAGATCCACCAGCGCGAAGATGAAGCCGAGATGCCATAACCCGGTCGGCGTAAAGGAATGGTTGACGTAGCACTCGTCGCTCCACTCCGGTGTCAGCGAGAACTGATCCTCGAACCAGCGCACACTGGATTCGACCTCGATGGAGTCGGCCGAGTACTGGCGCAGCTTCGCTTCCGGCCAGACGGTGTGGATGTTGTCGGGCGCGGTAATCACCCGACCGCGCGCCACCGCCTCGTCGAGGAACAGGCCCTTGCCGGCGCCCGGGATGCGCGAGGGCTCGACCCGGTAGCGCGGCAGGATCATTGCAGGCGGTGCTCGGCAGCCTGGGCCTGGGCGGCGGCGAACAGTTCGCGCACCTCGACTTCGCGGTAGCCATATTCCTTGCCGCAGAACTCACAGGTGACGTCGACACGGCCACGCTCGACCAGCAGGGGCTTCAGCTCGTCCTCGCCCAAGCCCAGCAGCATCGCGGAAATCTGCGCGTGACTGCACTGGCATTGCAGCTGGATCGGTCGCGGCTCGAAGACGCGCACGCGGTCTTCGGCGAACAGGCGGCGCAACAGGACCTCGGCCTCGGTCGCCAGCAGTTCCGGCTCGTGCAGGGTCTGCGCCAGGTGGTAGACGTGCACCCAGTCGTCATCGCTGGAGTTTTCCGGCAGGCGCTGCAGCATCAGCCCGACAAAGCGGTCCGGCGCCGCTCCCAACCGAACCAGGCTGCGCAACTGCTCCGACTGCGCGTAGTAGATCTCCAGGGCCTCGGACAGCGAGTCGCCCAGCACCTCGACCAGGGCCTGGTAGCGCTCACCGCCACTGCGCGGCTCGATCAGGCAGGCCAACGTGCCGCCGCCCATCAGTGCCTGAAAATCACCCTCGGCACCGGGCTCGAACTTGGCCATGCCGCGTAGCTGCAGGTTCTGGTCGATCTGGGAGACCAGCAGCTTGAGCGGCGCGGCGGCGGCCTGCGCGGAACCCTGGAATTGCAGATTGAGCCGGGTTTCATTGCGCAGGTCGGCGGCGAGCAGGGGGGTGGCGGCAAGCACATGACCGAGCAGGCGCAACACGTCCGGCGGGTACTGGCGCCAGCCGAGCAGGTCGGGAATGCCCTCGGTGATCTCGACCGCGAAGCCGCGGACACCCCGATTTTCAATGAGGAACGGCAGCAAACGGTTCGCCATCAGCCCGCCAGCATTTCCTTCAGCAGACGATTGAGCGCATCCGGATTGGCCTTGCCCTGGGTCGCCTTCATCGCCTGACCGACGAAGAAGCCAAACAGCTTGTCCTTGCCGCCGCGATAGTCGGCGACCTGCTGCGGGTTGGCGGCGATGATCGCGGCGATGGCAGCGGCAATCGCGCCCTCGTCGGTGATCTGCACCAGGCCCTTGGCCTTGATGATGCTGTCGGCGTCGCCCTCGCCCGCCAGCATCGCCTCGAACACGTCCTTGGCGATCTTGCCGCTGATGGTCTTGTCGGCGATGCGCGCGACCAAGCCCGCCAGCTGGGTGGCGGAAATCGGCGAATCCTCGATGGCCTTGCCGGACTTGTTGAGCGAGGCCAGCAGGTCACCGGTGACCCAGTTGGCGCAGCTCTTGGCCTCGGCGCCGCTGAGCTTCACCACGGTCTCGTAGTAATCGGCCAGCGCGGTTTCGCTGGTCAGCAGGTTGGCGTCGTAAGGCGACAGGCCGTACTGCGACTCGAAGCGCGCCTTCTTGGCGGTCGGCAGCTCCGGCATCGACGCACGGATGCGCTCCTTGTCGGCTTCGGTGACCACCACCGGCAGCAGGTCAGGATCGGGGAAATAGCGGTAGTCGTTGGCGTTTTCCTTGGAGCGCATCGCCCGCGTCTCGCCGGTATCCGGGTTGAACAGGCGGGTTTCCTGGTGGATCTTGCCGCCGGCCTCGATCACCTCGATCTGGCGCTCGATTTCGTAATCGATCGCCTGCTGCACATAGCGGAACGAGTTGATGTTCTTGGTCTCGGTGCGGGTGCCGAAGGGCGCATCCGGGCCGCGCCGCACACTGACGTTGGCATCGCAGCGGAACGAACCTTCCTGCATGTTGCCGTCGCAGACGCCCAGCGCCACCACCAGCTGGTGCAGCTTCTTCAGATAAGCCACCGCCTCGGCGCTGTTGCGGATGTCGGGCTCGCTGACGATCTCGATCAGCGGCGTGCCGGCGCGGTTGAGGTCGATGCCGGTAAAGCCGGGGAAGGCCTCGTGCAGGGATTTGCCGGCGTCTTCTTCCAGGTGCGCGCGGGTGATGCCGATGCGCTTGGCCACGCCGTCGACCTCGATGTCGAGATGGCCGTGCTCGACGATGGGCAGCTCGTACTGGCTGATCTGGTAGCCCTTGGGCAGGTCCGGATAGAAGTAGTGCTTGCGCGCGAACACGCAGGTTTCGGCGATCTTGGCGTCCACCGACAGGCCGAACTTGACGGCATAAGTCACCGCCTCACGGTTCAGCACCGGCAGCACGCCGGGCAGCCCCAGGGTCACGCCATCGGCCTGGGTGTTGGGCGCGGCACCGTAGGTGGTCGAGGCACCCGAGAAAATCTTGGTCTTGGTGAGGAGCTGGCAGTGGACTTCCAGTCCGATCACGGCTTCCCAACCGGCAGGAATGCTCATGGCTTAAAACCCCTTCGGCGTGGCGCGGTGGAAGTCCGTCGCCAACTGATATTGATGCGCGACCTGGAGCAGACGCCCCTCGTCGAAGTAGTTGCCCATCAGCTGGAAGCCGACCGGCAGGCCCTCGCTGAAGCCGCAGGGCAGGCTCATGGCCGGGATGCCCGCGAGATTGGCGGCAATGGTATAGATGTCGTTGAGGTACATCGCCACCGGGTCGTCGGACTTGTCGCCGAACTTGAAGGCGACATCGGTGGTGGTCGGCGCGAGGATGACATCCACCGTTTCGTAGGCGCGCTTGAAGTCCTCGTAGATCAGCTTCCTCACCTTCTGCGCCTGCAGGTAGTAGGCGTCGTAATAGCCGTGGCTGAGCACATAGGTGCCGATCATGATGCGGCGCTGCACCTCGGCGCCAAAACCTTCACCACGGCTCTTCTTGTACAGCTCTTCCAGCGTCCTGGCTTCGGCGCTGCGATGGCCGTAACGCACGCCATCGAAGCGCGCGAGGTTGCTGCTGGCCTCGGCCGGGGCAACCACGTAGTAGGTCGGCACCGACAGCGGCGCGTTGGGCAGGCTGATCTCGCGGACCTCGGCACCGAGCGCCTTGAACTGGGCGATGGCAGCCTCGACGCAGGCACGCACGCCGGGCGACATGCCCTCGGCGAAGTATTCCTTCGGCAGGCCGATCTTCAGCCCCTTGATCGAGGCTCCGAGGCCGGCGACCAGGTCATCGACCGGCCGCTCGATGCTGGTCGAGTCGAGCGGATCGAAGCCGGACATGGCCTGCAGCACCAGGGCGGCGTCCTCGGTGGAGCGGGCGACCACGCCGGCCTGATCCAGGCTGGAGGCGAAAGCGATCATGCCGAAGCGCGACACCCGGCCGTAGGTCGGCTTGATGCCGGTGAGGTTGGTGAAGGCGGCAGGCTGGCGGATCGAGCCGCCGGTATCGGTGGCGGTGGCAATCGGCGCCAGGCCGGCGGCGACGCAGGCGACCGAGCCACCCGAGGAACCGCCGGGCACGCGGCCCAGGTCCCAGGGGTTCTTCACCGGGCCGTACCAGCTGGTCTCATTCGACGAGCCCATGGCGAACTCGTCCATGTTCAGCTTGCCGAGCATCACCATGCCCGCCTCCGCGTGCAGCTTGCGGACGATGGTGGCGTCGTAGGGCGAGATGAACTTGTCCAGCATCTTCGAACCGCAGGCGGTGCGCACGCCCTCGGTGCAGAAAATATCCTTCTGCGCCAGCGGGATACCAGTCAGGGGGGCGCCGTCTCCCTGCGCCAGCCGGGCGTCGGCCGCATCGGCCTGGGCCAGCGCGATCTCCGGCGTGACCGTGACGAAGCTGTTGAGGGCGCCATCGCGCTCGGCGATACGGGCCAGATAGTGCTGGGTCAACTCGCGCGAAGAAAACTTCTTCGCCGCCAGGCCCGCGCTGAGTTCTTTGAGTGACAGGGTGTGCATTGGGGTCACACGGGAGATGAGAGATGGGAGATGAGAGACGGAACCGGAGATGGGCGACGGGGGCTAGCTGGCCTCGTCTCCCGTCTCCCGTCTACCGCTTCCCGTCCTACTCGATAACCTTCGGGACCAGGAACAGACCGTCTTCCACGGCCGGCGCATGGGCCTGGTAGGTCTCGCGCCGATTGGTTTCGGTGACGACGTCGGGCCGCAGCCGCTGGGTCAGGCCCAGGGGGTGGGCCATCGGCGTCACCCCCTCGGTCTTGGCGGCGGTCAGCTGGTCGACCATCGCCAGGATGTTGGAAAGCTGCTGGGCATAGGCGGAAACCTTGTCGGGCTGGAGTTCCAGCCGGGCCAGGTGGGCGACCTGCTGCACTTGTTCGGGGGTGAGGCTCATCGGGGCTAAATCGTTGGTATGATGTGCAGATGCACAATTTTAGTGGTTGCAGCAGAGGGCTGCACGCTACTGGATGCCTTGCATAATTACGTCTCTGCTCAGGCCGCAACGGCCCGCTACCCCCGCACCCGCTCCCCTGCATTGGACTCACCCTGAAGATGTTAGACGCCATCAGCCGCCTGTTCGTCAACGATCTCTCGATTGACCTCGGCACTGCGAACACCCTGGTTTACGTCCGTGATGAAGGCATCGTGCTCAACGAGCCCTCGGTCGTCGCCATCCGCCTTGACGCCCGCGGCGCCAAGAAAATCGAAGCCGTCGGCATCGACGCCAAGCGCATGCTCGGCCGCACTCCGACCAACATCACCACCATCCGCCCGCTGCGCGATGGCGTGATCGCCGACTACACGGTGACGGAGAAGATGCTGCAGCACTTCATCCGCAAGGTGCAGAAGGGCCGTCACATGATGCGGCCGATGACCCGCGTGGTGGTCTGCGTGCCCTACGGCTCGACCCAGGTGGAGCGCCGCGCCATCCGTGAATCGGTGGAGAACGCCGGCGCCCGCAAGGTGTTCGTGATCGAGGAACCCATCGCCGCCGCGCTCGGCGCCGGCATCCCGATCAGCGAAGCCCGCGGCTCGATGGTGGTCGACATCGGCGGCGGCACCAGCGAGGTCGCGGTGATCTCGCTCGACGGCATCGTCTACGCCGAATCGGTGCGCATTGGCGGCGACAAGTTCGACGAGGCCATCGTTTCCTACGTCCGCCGCCAGTACAACATGCTGATCGGCGAGGCCACCGCCGAGCGCATCAAGCAGGAAATCGGCACCGCCTTCCCCAGCCACGAAGTGCACGAGATCGACATCGTCGGCCGTCACCTCGCCGCCGGCGTGCCGCGCAACTTCACGATGAACTCCAACGAAGTACTCGACGCCCTGCAGGAGCCGCTGGCCGGCATCGTCAAGGCGGTCAAGCAGGCGCTGGAGCGCACTCCGCCGGAACTCGGCAGCGACGTTGCCGAGCGTGGCATCGTGCTGACCGGCGGTGGCGCCCTGCTGCGCGACCTCGACAAGCTCATTAGCGAGGAAACCGGCCTGCCGGTGATCATCGCCGACGATCCGCTCACCTGTGTGGCGCGCGGCGGCGGCATGATGCTGGACATGCTCGACCAGCAGGGCGACAAGTTCAATATTGATTGATCGACCCGCCCGGTGAGCGCGCGTTCGTTCCTACGTTCGCAGGACTTTCCCGCTGCCGGGTTGATGGATAGCCGCCGCTAATGGCCCGCTCCCACCGCGCCGCCCGCCCCCTGTTCCCGCGTGGACCGGGGCTGGGTTTTCGCACCGCGCTGCTGCTGATGCTCTCGTTCGGCCTCTGGTTCGCCGACCAGCGCGATCCCCGGCTGCTGGTGCAGGCGCGCAGCGGCATCCAGTGGGTGCTGCAGCCGGTGCAATGGCTGGCCGCCGTGCCGCAGGGCGTTTCCAGCGCCACCGAGGGCGTGCGTTCGCATCAATCGCTGCTGGCCGAAAACCGCCAGCTCAGGGAAGAACAGCTCAAGCAGCAGGCGCGCCTGCTGAAGTTCGCGGCGCTGGAAGCCGAGAACCGCCGCATCCGCCAGCTGCTGGCCTCGTCCTCGGCCCTGGAAGAACGGGTGCTGATCGCCGAGATCGTCGCCACCAGCCAGGACCCCTACCGCCACCAGATCACCCTCAACAAGGGCGAGAAGGACGGCGTCTACATCGGCCAGGCCCTGGTCGATGCCTATGGCGTCATGGGCCAGGTGATCCGGGTCTATCCGAGTGCGGCCACCGCCATGCTGATCACCGACCCCGGCCACGGCATTCCGGTCGAGATCAACCGCACCGGCCTGCAGACCATCGCCCGTGGTGGTGGCGATGGCCGGGTGCTGAGCCTGCCCTTCCTGCCCGGCAATGCCGATGTGAAGGTCGGCGACCTGCTGGTGTCGTCGGCGCTCGGCGGCCGCTTTCCCGGTGGCTACCCGGTCGGCGAGGTGTTCGACGTGCGCCGGACCACCGGCGAGCACTTCATGCAGGCCAGCGCCTATCCGGCAGCGCGCCTGGATCAGGGCCGGCAGGCCTTGCTGGTCTGGAGCGATCACTCGCTGCCGACCACCGAGCCGGGCGAAGAAGCCAGTCCGCCGCCAGCCGTGTCCGGGGCCAAGCCATGAGCAATGCCTACACCCGGGGCCTGTTCGCGCTCAGCCTGCTGGTCGCCTTCACCCTGCAGATCATCGCGCTGCCCGACGCCGTCAGCGCCATGCGGCCGATGTGGGTGGTGGTGCTGATCGGCTACTGGTCCTTCTACGGCCCCAATCTGCCGATGACCCTGATCGCCTTCCTGACCGGCCTGGCCTGCGACGTGCTCTACAACACGCCGCTGGGGCAGCACGGTCTGGGGCTGCTGCTGGTGGCCTATGCGCTCACCCGCCTGCGCAGCAACCTGGGTCTGTTCCCGCTCTGGCAGCAGACCCTGGCACTGATGCCGGCCTGGTTCCTGTACGCCCTGCTGCAGTTCTGGCTGGACGGCATGGCGCGCCACGCCGCTGAGGCCTCGCTGCGCTTCCTGCCGGTGATTCCCACCATCTTCTGCTGGCCGCTGCTGTGCTCGGCGCTCGATGCCCTGCGCGGCCCCGGCGGCCGGGTTTGAGCGCTTGTGAATAAATCTACTGCGCTGCCCATCCGCGTTGTCATGCGGTGCTCGCAATCCTCACGCACTTCAGTGCGCTGCGGTTGCTGCGCTCCTATTCCTAGCGGCTGGGCATGCTCGCTACGATTTCTTCACAAGCTCTGACTCAGGGCGCCGCGCCGCATGAACAGCTACGACGCGCTCAAGGATCTCTACGAGGAAAAGCGCAATTTCTCCGGCCGCATCCTGGTCGCCGGCGTCCTCCTGATCCTGATGGTCTTGCTGCTGCTGGCGCGGCTCGCCGACCTGCAGGTGCTGCAGCACGACTACTTCAGCACCCGCGCCAACGACAACCGCATGCGGGTGGTGCCGATGCCGCCGGTGCGCGGCCTGATCTACGACCGCAACGGCACCCTGCTGGCGCAGAACCGGCCCTCATTCAACCTGGAAGTCACCCGCGAGCAGGTCGAGGACATGGACGCCCTGCTGGAGCAGCTGACGCCGGTGATGGGCCTTACCCCGGGCGACATCGCCCGTTTCAAAGACCGGGTGCGCAAGACGCCGCGCTACCGTGGCGTGCCGCTGCGCACCAACCTCAATCCCGAGGAGGTCGCGCGGTTCGAGATCAACCGCTACAACTTCAAGGGCGTCGACATCACCGCCGGCCTCTCGCGCACCTATGCCATGGGTCCCTCGGCCAGCCATGTGATGGGCTATGTCGGCGGCATCTCGGAAGCCGACTACGCCAAGCTCGACGAGCGCCTGTACCAAGGCATCAACCAGATCGGCAAGCTCGGCATCGAGCGCAGCCACGAGGACGAGCTGCGCGGCACCCCGGGCGCCCGCATCGTCGAGGCCAATGCCTCCGGCCGGCCACTGCGTGAGCTGGAGCAACGCCCGGGCGCACCCGGGCGCAACCTCTATCTGTCGCTCGACGCCAAGCTGCAGAACATCGCCGAACTGGCGCTGGGCGAGCTCGATGGCGCGGTGGCGGCGATCGACCCCCAGACCGGCGAGGTGCTGGCCCTGGTATCGAAACCCGGCTTCGATCCGCACCCCTTCGTCGAAGGCATCAGCACCAAGAACTACCGGGCGCTGCAGAGCGACCCCAGCCGGCCGCTGTACAACCGCGCGCTGCAGGGTACCTACCCGCCCGGCTCCACCATCAAGCCGTTCATGACCTTCGCCGGCCTGTTCCACGGCGAAACCTCGAACGAACAGCACGTCAACTGCTCCGGCACCTACTACCTGCCCAATTCCAGCCGCAAGTTCCGCTGCCACAAGCGCACCGGCCACGGCACCCTCGACATGGGCTGGGCGCTGGCCAAGAGCTGCGACATCTTCTACTACCAGCTGGCGACCAATCTGGGCATCGACCGCATCAGCGAGGTCATGGGCCAGTTCGGCTTCGGCAAGCCGACCGGCATCGACATCCCGCACGAGCGCAGCGGCCTATCGCCCTCGCGCGAGTGGAAGCGGCGGGTGCGCAAGGAACCCTGGTTCCCGGGCGAGACGCTCAACATCGGCATCGGTCAGGGCTACTGGCAGGTGACTCCGCTGCAACTGGCGCAGGCCACGGCCCGGCTGGCGATGCGCGGCGGCGGCTTCGAACCGCATCTGGTGCACGCGATCGAGGACCCCCTGACCGGCACCGTCACCGGCGTCACGCCCAAGGCCCTGCCGCCGATGCTGGAAAGCGAGCCGCACGAATACGACGACGTCATCACGGCGATGGAGCTGGTCACCCACACGCCCGGCGGCACCGCCTACCGGATCGGCCGCGATTCGCCCTACCGCATCGCCGGCAAGACCGGCACCGCCCAGGTGGCCGGCCTGTCGCAGGCAGAGGAAGACGCGCCGGAGCTGAGCGCCACCCCCAAGCATCTGCGCGACCACGCCTGGTTCCTCGCTTTCGCACCCACCGACAAGCCGCGCATCGCCATTGCCGTGCTGGTCGAACATGCCGGCCATGGCGGCAGCGTGGCCGCGCCGGTGGCGCGCCAGGTCATGGACCAGTACCTGCTCGGGCGTGTGCAGTTCGCGACCGCGACCCTGGCCGCGACCGCTGCGCCGGCAGCCAATGCCAGCGCCGATCCCGGCGCCGCCGCTGGCGAGTTCGACGGCTTCGTCACCGCCAGCGAGCGGCCGGCCCCACCGCCGCTGCCGGCAGTGCCAACCCTCACCATTCCGGCGCAGAAGCCGCCCGGCGCCAGCACCGAGAACCCGGCCGACGCGGTCGAAGTGGACGACGCCGAGGCCGCCTTTGAAAAACCACCCGCAGCCCCGGCTCCGGTCAATGACGCCGCCGACGCCCCGCCACCGGAGGGCGAGCTCAACCCGCCCAAGCCTCAGCCATGAACACCGGCACCGCCCTGACGCCGACGCCGCGCAGCCCGACCACCTGGGGTGAGCGGCTGCAGCGCCTGCACATTGATCTCTGGCTGCTGACCCTGCTGCTGGCGATCGCCTGCATCGGCCTGATCACGCTGTACTCGGCGTCCGGCCACTCCCTGTCGGCGATCTTCGCCCAGGCGCAGCGCCTGTTGCTGGGGCTGGCGGTGATGGCGGCCCTGGCCCAGGTGCCGCCCGACTATTACCGCGCCGCCGCTCCCTGGTTCTACGGCGTCGCGGTCCTGCTGCTGATGCTGGTGCTGCTGCTCGGCGACCACGCCAAGGGCGCGCAGCGCTGGCTGGATCTGGGGGTGATCCGGTTCCAGCCCTCGGAGATGATGAAGCTGGGCATGCCGATGATGGTCGCGGCCTGGCTGCATGGCCGGGCGCTGCCGCCGACCTGGAAGGTGGTGCTGATAACCCTGGCGATCATCGGGGTGCCGGCGGTGCTGGTGATGATGCAGCCCGACCTCGGCACCGCCCTGCTGATCATTTCCGCCGGCGCCTTCGGGCTATATCTCGGCGGTCTGTCCTGGCGCTGGATCCTGGGCGCGCTCGCGGCGGCCGCCGCCGCCGCGCCCCTGCTGTGGTTCCGGCTGCACGAATACCAGCGGCAGCGGGTGCTGACCTTCCTGGACCCGGAGCGCGATCCGCTCGGCACCGGCTACCACATCACCCAGAGCAAGATCGCCATCGGCTCCGGCGGCGTGTTCGGCAAGGGCTGGCTGCACGGCACCCAGGCCAAGCTCGACTTCCTGCCGGAGTCGCACACCGACTTCATCTTCGCGGTCTACTCCGAGGAGATGGGGATGATGGGCGTGATCCTGCTACTGGGCCTCTACACCATGGTGGTCGGGCGGGGGCTGTTCATCGCCCTGCGCGGGCACGACAGCTTCCAGCGCCTGCTGGCCGGTTCGCTGGCGCTGACCTTCTTCATCTATGTCTTCATCAACATGGGCATGGTCATGGGGCTGATGCCGGTGGTCGGCGTGCCGCTGCCCCTGCTGTCCTATGGCGGCACCTCGGCCGTCACGCTGCTGGCCGGCTTCGGTATGCTGATGTCCATACATACCCATAGAAAGCTGCTGACCTCGTGAGGACGACGCTCAAGCTCTTGCTGCTGCTACTGGCCGCGCCCCTGGCCCAGGCCGACTACCGCGACCACCCCAAGACCGCCGAGCTGCGCCGGCTGCTGGTCAGCGACTACCGCTTCAGCGCGGCCGAACTGGTCGGGGTCGATGCTGCCCTGGCGACGGCGCAGCAGGTGCCGCAGCTGATCCAGTCCGAGCGCCAGAACAAGGAAACGACGACCCCGCTGTGGGACGACTACCTGGCGCTGCACGTGTTTCCCCGCCAGATCGACGACGGCCTGAAACTGCTGCGCGACTACGCGATCTACTTCGAGCGCGCCGAAGCCGAGTACGGCGTGCCGCCGGTGGTGGTGGCGGCGATCATGGGGGTCGAAACCAAGTACGGCAGCTATACCGGCAAGCACCGGGTGCTCGATGCCCTGGTCACCCAGGGTTACGAGCATCCCAGCCGGCAGCGCTTCTTCTTCTCCGAACTCGCCGCCTACTTCGCCTTCTGCCGCGACTTCGGCTACGACCCGGTCGCGGTCAGGGGCTCCTATGCCGGAGCGGTGGGCTATGCCCAGTTCATGCCCAGCAACTACCTGCGGCTGGCGCGCGACTACGACGACAACGGGCGCGTCGATCTCTGGACCATGCCGGACGCCATCGGCTCCATCGCCCACTACTTCAGTGCCTACACGCCCGGCGACCGACCGACGGCGCACTGGCGCCGCGGCGAGCCGCTGCTGGCGCCGGTCAGTTCGGTGCAGCTGGGGCAAGGCGCGCCCGAGCGCAACCCGCGTCGGCCCAATGCCACCATCGCGCAGTGGCAACAGCACGGTGTGATTTCCGCCGCCGAGCTGAGCGCCGACCTGCCGGCCGGCCTGATCGAGCTGCCGCGTCCGCAGGGGCCGGAATACTGGCTGGCGCTGCCCAATTTCTACTCGGTCATGTCGTACAACCCGCGCGTCTTCTACGCGATGGCAGTCACCGAACTGGCCGCCGGCTTGCAGCAGGCCCAGGCCCAGCAGTGAGTCCGCGCCGTTTCTGGGCGGTCGCCGCCAGCCTGCTGCTGTGCGCCTGCGCCAGCCGCGCCCCGGTGGGCGATGGCCGGCCGGTGTCCAGCACGCGGATGTCGCCGGTGGCGTCGGAACCGGCCCGTCGCTGCGCCAATTGCCCGACACCCGATCCGGACTACGCCCCCACCGTCGACGAGGTTCCGGCCGACGTCGCCAGCACCCCGGACGCGGTGCCGCGCGAGGAGCCGCGCAGCAAGTACGGCAACCCGCCCAGCTACGAGGCGCTGGGCGAGCGCTACGAGGTGATGACCGAGGTGCCGCGCCTGTTCCGCGAGACCGGCAAGGCCTCCTGGTACGGCAAGAAGTTTCATGGCCGGCGCACCGCCAACGGCGAGAAGTACAACATGTTCGCGATGACCGCCGCCCACAAGACCCTGCCGCTGCCGACCTATGCCCGGGTCACCAACGTCGGCAATGGCCGCAGCGTGGTGGTGAAGATCAATGACCGCGGCCCCTTCCACCCCGGCCGCATCGTCGATCTTTCCTATGCGGCGGCGGCCAAGATCGACCTGCTGCATCACGGCTCCACCGACGTGGTGCTGGAGGTGCTCAGCCCGGATCAGGGCAGCGAGGCCATCGACTCCGCCAGGGAACGGCCGCGCTATCTCGAAGTCGGCCGCTTCGACGATCCCATCGAGGCCATCGCCCTGCAGGAGCGCCTGGCGAAGCTGGGCCTGGGCAAGGCCGAGCTCAAGCAGCGGCCGAATGCGGCCGGTGACGGCGACGAGCAGGTACTCCGGCTCGGTCCGTTCAAGGATTTCGCCCGCCTGGAGCAGGCGCGCGCGCGCTTGCAGACCCAGAAGATCATGGCCAATCCGGTGGCCGAATAGCCCCGCGATGATTGTTGCAGCGCAGTAAACTAGCGCCGGTTTTTCCTTCCTCCTCTCCAGTCGGCTCCCGATGAACAGCATCTACCGTGGTTTCCTGTTGGCGCTCGCCTCCGTCTCCCTGCTCGCCAGCACGGCCCAGGCCTCGATTCCGGATGCCCCGGCCATCCGCGCCGCCAGCTGGGCCCTGCTGGACTTCCAGACCGGTGAAGTGCTGGCGCAGAGCAATGCCGATGCCCGCGTCGAGCCGGCCTCGATCACCAAGGTGCTGACCACCTACATCGTCTTCGACGAGATCAAGAAAGGCCGGGTCAAGCTCGACGACATGGCCTTCATCAGCGAGAAGGCCTGGAAGCAGGGCATCGATTCCAGCGAGTCGCGGATGTTTCTCGACGTCGGTTCGCGGGTGAAGGTGGAAGACCTGCTGCACGGCGTCATCACCCAGTCCGGCAACGACGCCTCGGTGGCGCTGGCCGAGCATGTCGCCGGGGGCGAGGCCGCCTTCGCCGACCTGATGAACCAGTACGCCGCCAAGCTGGGCATGAAGCAGAGCCACTTCATGAACGCGCCCGGCATGCCCGACCCCGAGCACTACACCACCGCCCACGACGTGGCCCTGCTCGGCCATGCGCTGATCCGCGACTTTCCCGACTACTACAAGTGGTTCGCGCTGCCCGACTTCACCTACAACGGCATCAAGCAGGGCAACCGCAACATCATGCTGACCATGGACCGCAGCGTCGATGGCATCAAGACCGGTCACACCGCCGCCGCCGGCTACTGCCTGCTGTCCTCGGCCCAACGCGACGGTCGCCGGCTGGTCGCCGCCGTGATGGGCACCGAGAGCCAGAAGTACCGTGCCGAGGCCAGTCTGGAGCTGCTCAACTGGGGCTTCCGTTTTTACGAAAGCGTCAAGCTGCTGGGCGCCGATCAGCCCTCCGGCACGGTGCGGGTCTGGAAGGGTCTGGTCGACGAGGTTTCGGTCGGCACCCTGGCGCCGGTCTGGCTGTCGCTGCCGCGTGGCAGCGCCGAGAAGGTCGAGGCCAAGCCGCAGATCGACGGCACCCTGATCGCGCCGCTGAGCCAGGGCCAGCAGGTCGGCACAATCAGCATCCTGGTCGACGGCAAGCCGGTGAAAAGTGAACCGCTGGTGGTCCTGAAGGCGGTCGAGTCGGGTAGCTGGTGGAAGCGCCTGATTGACACCATCCGCCTCTGGTTCGCCTGAGCTTGTGAATAATCCTACTGCGCTGGACTGCTGCGGCGTCATGCGCTGCTCGCAATCCTCACGCACAGTAGTGCGCTGCGGTTGCTGCGCTGCTATTCCTTGCATCAGCCCATGCTCGCTACGGTTTCTTCACAAGCTCTAGGTGGCAACGTCGGTGTGAACGACATCCTGGTTCGCCGGCTGGGCCGTGTTGCCTACCAGGACAGCTTCGAGGCGATGCGTGACTTCAGTCGCGCCCGCACCGAGGAAACGCCCGACGAGCTCTGGCTGCTGGAGCATCCGCCGGTCTACACCCAGGGGCAGGCCGGCAAGCCCGAGCATCTACTGATGCCCGGCGATATCCCGGTGGTGCAGAGCGACCGTGGCGGTCAGGTCACCTACCACGGGCCCGGTCAGCTGATTGCCTACCCGCTGATCGACATCGTCCGCCGGGGTTACGGCGTACGCAGCCTGGTCAGCCGCATCGAACAGGCGATGGTCGACACCCTGGCCGGCTACGACATCCGCGCCTACGCGGATCGCGCGGCCCCCGGGGTCTACGTTGACCTCGGCGGGCAGCGCCACAAGATCGGCTCGCTGGGCCTGCGGGTGCGTCAGGGCCGCAGCATCCACGGCCTGTCGCTGAACGTGGCGATGGACCTGGAACCGTTTTCCCGCATCAATCCCTGCGGCTACAGCGGCCTGGCGATGACCCAGGTTTCCGCGCTCGGCGGTCCGTCCGACCCCGGACGGGTGGCGGACGACATCGCCACCCAGCTACTGCGGCAGTTGCAGGCTCCGCCGGCCTGAAGCGCCGGCCGCGCTCAGCGCCGCAAGCCGCCGGGCAGGGTCGGCAGGGTCGGGAACGGACTGGCCAGCGGCCCCAGGGTCGGTTGTGACAGGCTGGACTCGCGCTCCGTGGTCGGACAATCCGCCGGGCGCGGCTGGTTCAGCTGCTCGCGGCGCTGGCACTCGATCAGGAACTCGCTGCGTTGGTCAGCCAGGGACTTGCTGCCAGCCTGGCTGTCGCCGGGCCGGCGGGGGCCATTGCCGGCGCAGGCGGACAGTGCCAGGACGGCAAGCAGCGGAAGCAGGAGCGAACGGAACTGTGGGCGCATGGGCACATCCAAGAACGGGGCCGGGGCGTAGAGCACAAGCCGTTACAAATTGATGAAGTCCGTCGATCGGCTTGGCTTACAATACCGATCGGTATCGCCACACCCTTCGACACAGTCCATAACGCTCACCAGGCTGAAAAGTTGACGCCACACGCATGAGCAATGACGCCACCACCGCCCTGGTGCGAGTGCGGGGCCTGAGGTTTTCCCACGGCCCCAAGCTGATCTACGACGGGGTCGACCTCGACATCCCCCGCGGCAAAGTCACCGCCATCATGGGGCCCTCGGGCACCGGCAAGACCACCCTGCTGCGCCTGATCGGCGGCCAGTGGCGGCCGGGTGCGGGCCGCATCGAGTTCGACGGCAACGACGTGCACGCCGCCTCGCGCAAGCAGCTGTTCGAGCTGCGCAAGCGCATGGGCATGCTGTTCCAGAATGGTGCCCTGCTGACCGACCTGACGGTGTTCGACAACGTCGCCTTCCCGCTACGCGAGCACAGCGCGCTGCCGGAAGCCCTGATCCGCGATCTGGTGCTGCTCAAGCTCAACGCAGTGGGCCTGCGCGGGGCCCGCGATCTCTATCCCGAGCAACTGTCCGGCGGCATGGCGCGCCGGGTCGCCCTGGCCCGCGCGATCTCGCTCGACCCGCAGCTGGTGATGTACGACGAACCCTTCACCGGCCAGGACCCGATCAGCATGGGCGTGCTGATGCGCCTGATCCGCTCGCTCAACGACGCCCTGGGGCTGACCAGCATCGTGGTCAGTCATGATGTCCAGGAGGTGCTGTCGATTGCCGATCAGGTCTACGTGATCTCCGGTGGCAAGGTGCTCGGCGCCGGCTGCCCGGACGAGGTGCGGCAGGCCGAATCGCCGCGCGTGCAGCAGTTCCTGCGCGGCGAGCCGGACGGCCCGGTGGCCTTCCACTATCCGGCGCCGCCCTATGCCGAGGATCTGCTAGGGGTGGCGGCATGAGCAGACCCGCCGCGACAGCAGCGGCTGGGAATGCCGCCCAGCCACCCCTCCCGCACCCCTTTGCGCTTCGCGCAAAACACCGTGTCGGGGTGGCGGCATGAACCCCATCGGCAACTTCCTGCAGGGTCTGGGCCGGGCCCAGTTCTTCCTGTTCAGCCTGCTGCTCGCTATCCCCGGCGTGCTGGCGCGG
This sequence comes from Stagnimonas sp., assembly GCA_030696045.1. Lineage (GTDB taxonomy): Bacteria > Pseudomonadota > Gammaproteobacteria > Nevskiales > Nevskiaceae > Stagnimonas. Next base: position 77,981 of record JAUYNO010000051.1, read on the forward strand.
CCGCGGCTGCTGGCGCAGCAGCTCTACTCGGTGGGCGTGCTGTCGCTGGTGATCATCGTGCTCTCCGGCAGCTTCGTCGGCATGGTGCTGGCGCTGCAGTTCTACCGCACCCTGCAGATCTTCGGCGCCAGTGAATCGTTGGGGGTGGCGGTGGCGCTCGCGGTGGTGCGCGAATTCGGCCCGGTGGTCACGGCCCTGCTGTTCGCCGGCCGCGCCGGCTCGGCGCTGGCGGCGGAGATCGGCCTGATGAAGGCCACCGACCAGCTCTCCGGCATGGAGATGATGGCGGTCGACCCGATGCAGCGGGTGGTGGCGCCGCGCTTCCTCGCCGGCCTGATCTCGATGCCGCTGCTGAGCTTCATCTTCACCATGATGGCCATCGGCGTCGCCGGCGGCCACGCCATCGGCGTCTCCCTGCTGGGGGTCGATGCCGGCAGCTACTGGGCCGGAATCCGCGAGGTGCTGCACGGTGACGACATCCGCGACGCCCTCATCAAGTCCCTGGTGTTCGGGGCGGCCTGCTCCTGGATCGCCGTCTATCAGGGCTACCATGCCGCGCCGACCTCGGCCGGCGTCGCCCGTGCCACCACCAACACGGTGGTGATCTCCTCCCTGGCCGTGCTGGCGCTGGACTTTGTGCTCACCGCACTGATGTTCTAGACCATCCGACCATTCAATCGCTATTCAGACTCACCCCACAGGATCATCGTCATGCAATCCCGCGCCCTGGAAATTCTTGTCGGCTTCTTCGTCTGCCTGGGCGTCGCCGCCGTGCTGGTGCTGACCCTGCGCGTCGCCAGCCTGAAGGACGTCGGCGGCCCCGAAGGCAGCTACCCCGTCACCGCGCGGTTCGAGAACATCGGCAAGCTGTCGACCGGCAATGCGGTGAAGATCGCCGGCGTCACCATCGGCCGGGTCAGCGCCATCGCCGTCGATCCGACCAGCTTCGAGGCGGTGGTGACCCTGGAAATCAGCAAGGCCCACGCCAATATCCCGAAGGACAGCGGCGCCAAGATTCTCACCGCCGGCCTGCTCGGCGAGCAGTACATCGGCCTCGACCCGGGCGGCGACGAGAATTCCTTGGGCAAGGGCGACGAGATCAAACTGACCCAATCCGCCCTGGTGCTGGAAAACCTGGTCGGCCAGCTGGTGGCCTCCATGGCCGAAAAGAAGGAAGACAGCAAACTCGCCGACGCGCTCGGCAAGCTCGCGGACGCGGTCGCGCCCGCCGCGTCGAAAAAGCCTTAAAGGAGCCCCCATGAAAACCATCCTGTTGCCCCTGCTGCTGATCCTCGGCTTCGGCACCGCCCAGGCAGCGCCACAGCCACCCGACGTGGCGGTGAAGGAAACCACCGAGAAGATGCGCGAGCTGATTCGCCAGAATCACGCTGCCTACGTCGCCGACAAGAGCAAGTTCTACGTCACCGTCGACGAGGTGCTGACACCGCGCTTCGACGTCCGCTACATCGCTCAGCTGGTACTGGCGAAGAGCTGGCGCACCGCCAATGAAGCGCAGCGCACCCGCTTCGCCAACGCCTTCAAGAACTCGCTGATCCGCACCTACGCCGACGCCCTGCTCGACAACTACGACTCGGTGGAAGCCCAATTCCAGCCGCTACGCCTGGCGGCCGATGCCAACGACGCCACCGTGCGCGCCAAGCTGCTGCGCAAGACCGCGCCGCCGCTGGGCATTTCCTTCGCGATGCGCACCGACAACAGCGGCGAGTGGAAGATCTACGACGTCATCATCTCCGACGTCTCGCTGATCTCCAGCTTCCGCGGCGCGTTCACGGCGGAGATCAAGAAGACCAGCCTTGACGGCCTGATCCAGCGCATCGAGCAGGGCGGCGAGTTCCTCAAGCAAGCCGCGCCCGGAGCCTGAGCATGCGCTTGGAAGGGGAGCTCAGCCTGAAAACCGTGCCGCTGCGCCTGGCCGAGGCCGATGCCATCGTGGCCGCCGGCCAGCTGGACCTGTCCGGTATCAGCCAGGCCGACAGTGCCGGGCTGGCCTTCCTGCTGGAGCTCACCCGTCGCGCCCGCGCCGCCGGCACGCCCTTGCGCCTGCTCAATCCGCCGCCGCAGCTGGCCTCGCTGGTACATTTTTTTGACCTGGACACCATGCTGTCGCTGCCGGGGACCCCATGACCATCCGCTACACCCTGCTGGCCGCCACGCTGGCGCTCAGCGCCTGCGCGCACACACCGCCCGACGATCCCTCCGACCCGCTGGAGCCAGTCAACCGCGCGGTGTTCAGCTTCAACCGCAGCGCGGATCGCTATGTGCTGAAGCCAGTCGCCAAGGGCTATGACAAGGCGATGCCGGACCTCGCCAAGCGCGGCGTCAGCAATTTCTTCAACAACATCCGCGAGCCGCGCACCATCCTCAACGACCTGCTGCAGCTCAAGCTCAAGCGCGCCGCCAATGACACCGGCCGCTTTCTGCTCAACAGCACCGCCGGTTTCGCCGGCTTGATGGATGTTGCCAGCGACGCCGGCCTGAAACGCCACGACGAGGATTTCGGCCAGACCCTGGGCCGCTACGGCGTCGGCCCCGGCTGGTACCTGATGCTGCCCCTGCTCGGCCCCAAGACCAACCGCGACCTGATCGGCTACGGCGGCGACTACTACACCGGCCCCGGGCCCTATGTGGAAACCGAGGTCTCGCTCTCGCTCACCGCCACCGACCTGGTCGACACCCGTGCCCGCCTGCTCAGCGCCGATCCCCTGCTCGACAGCGCCATCGACCCCTATGTGTTCGTGCGCACTGCCTACCTGCAGCAGCGGCTGACCAAGGTCTACGATGGCAACCCGCCACGGGAATTGCTCTACGGCGTCGACGAGGAGTAGTCCTCAGCGCAACAAAAAGGCCACCGCGAGGTGGCCTTTTTGTTTTCGCTTGGCCGCTACTTCACCCAGGCGCGCGCATTCTCGAACATGCGGAACCAGGGCGTCTTCTCGCCGTTGGCCTTCGGCCACCAGCTGCCGACGGTGCCGGCAATGGTGCGCGAGGGGTGGCGCCGGAGGAGCGAAGGGCCGCGCAGCAGCCCCGCGACGATGGCGCCCACCCCGAACTTACTTCACCCAGGCGCGCGCGTTCTCGAACATGCGGAACCAGGGCGTCTTCTCGCCGTTGGCTTTCGGCCACCAGCTGCCGACGGTACCTGCAATGGTGCGTTCGGGGTGCGGCATCAGGATGGTCACGCGGCCATCGGCATTGCAGATCGAGGTCAAGCCCTCCACCGCGCCATTCGGATTCGCCGGGTAGTGCGTCGCTACCGCGCCGGCATTGCTGATGAAGCGCATCGCCACCTGGCCCTGAGCCTTGAGCGCGGCCAGATCGGCCTCGCTCCGGAACTCCGGCCGGCCCTCGCCATGGGCAATGGCGATGGGCAGGCGTGAGCCTTCCATGCCGGCGAAGAACAGGCTCTTCGAGGGCAGCAACTCGACCATGCCCCAGCGCGCCTCGAACTGCTGGCTGCGGTTCTTGCGGAACAGCGGCCAGTGTTCGGCGCCGGGGACGATGGATTGCAGCGCCGCCATCATCTGGCAGCCGTTGCAGACGCCCAGCGCGAAGCGCTCCGGATTGGCGAGGAAGGACTGGAATTCCTGCCGCGCCCGCTCGTTGAACAGGATGCTGCGCGCCCAGCCCTGCCCGGCGCCCAGCACGTCGCCGTAGCTGAAGCCGCCACAGGCCGCGAAGCCGGCGAAGTCGGCCAGCTGCACGCGACCTTCCAGCACGTCGCTCATGTGCACGTCGACCGACTCGAAACCGGCGGCGTGGAAGGCATAGGCCATCTCGGTGTGGCCGTTGACGCCCTGCTCGCGCAGAATCGCCACCTTCGGGCGCTTGCCCAGCATCGGCGCCTGCACCTTCGGCGCCGGATCGAAGCTGAGCTTGACGCTCAGGCCCGGGTCATGCGGCGCGCCGGTGGCGGCGAATTCCTCGCGCGCGCAGTCCGGGTGGTCGCGCAGCGCCGCCATGCGGTGGCTGGTCTCGGCCCAGGTCTTGTGCAGCGGTTCCAGGGTGTCGGCGAACAACTCGCGGCCGCCGTGCCGGAAGCGCACATAGTCCTCGGCGGTCGGCTCGCCGATCACGGTCGAGCTGAGGCCTGCGGCCTGTGCCTCCGACAGCACGGCGGCGACGTCGGCGGCGCGCAGCTGCAACACCATGCCCAACTCTTCGTTGAACAGCGCGGCAAGCGGATCCACGCCGAGGGCTTCGAGCTGCACCGTCACGCCGCTGCGGCCGGCCAGCGCCATCTCGACCACCGTGGCGAACAGGCCACCGTCGCTGCGGTCGTGATAGGCCAGTACGCGACCCTGCTGGTTGAGCTTCTGCACCAACTCGAAGGCCGCCTTGAGCTGCGCCGGCTGGTCGAGGTCCGGCGCGGTATCGCCGAGCTGCTGGTAGACCTGGGCCAGGATGCTGCCACCGAGCCGATTCCTGCCGTTGCCGAGGTCGATCAGCAGCAGCGCGGTGGCGGGTTCGGCGACGAGCTGCGGCGTCAGCGAGCGGCGCACGTCGGCGACCGGCGCGAAGGCCGAAACGATCAGCGACAGCGGCGCGGTCTGGGTCTTGGCCACCCCGTCCTGCGACCACTGCGCCTTCATCGACAGCGAATCCTTGCCGACCGGAATCGCGATGCCGAGCGCCGGCGCCAGCTCGGCTCCGACCGCCTTGACGGTGTCGAACAGGCGCGCGTCCTCGTCGCCCTGGCCGCAGGCGGCCATCCAGTTGGCGGACAGGCGCACGTCGGAAAGATTCGTGATGTGGGCCGCCGCGATATTGGTGATCGCCTCGCCCACCGCCATGCGGCCGGACGCGGGCGCGTCGAGCAGGGCCAGCACCGGCCTTTCGCCCATGCTCATGGCTTCGCCGGTGATCGCCTCGTAGCCGGTCACCGTCACCGCGCAGTCGGCCACCGGCACCTGCCAGGGGCCGACCATCTGGTCACGCACGGTGAGGCCGCCGACGGTGCGGTCGCCGATGGTGATGAGGAAGGACTTGGAGGCCACGCTGGGGTGACGGAGCACGCGCTGGGCGGCGTCCTTGGGGTCGATGCGAGCGGTGTCCAGCGCCGGAAAGCGCTGCGGGGCGCGCTGTGCCGAGCGCTTCATGCGCGGCGGCTTGCCGAGCAGCACCGGCATCGGCATCTGCACGGCGTCGTTGCCCAACTGGCTGTCCTGCACGCGCAGCTGGCGCTCGGCGGTGGCGGTGCCCACCACGGCATAGGGGCAGCGCTCGCGGGCGCAGAGCGAGGCGAGCAGCGCCACCGAATCCGGGGCGATGGCGAGCACGTAGCGCTCCTGCGACTCGTTGCACCAGATTTCCATCGGCGACAGCGCCGGGTCGGCGGCGAGCACGTCGCGCAGCTGGAAGTGGCCGCCGCGATCATCGGCGTGCACCAGCTCCGGCAGGGCATTGGAGATGCCACCGGCGCCGACGTCGTGGATCGACAGGATGGGATTGGCCGCGCCCAGCGCCCAGCAGGCATCGACCACTTCCTGGCAGCGCCGCTCCAACTCCGGATTGGCGCGCTGCACCGAGGCGAAATCGAGATCGGCGCTGGAAGCCCCGGTCGCCATCGAGGAGCCCGCGGCGCCGCCGAGACCGATCAGCATGGCCGGGCCGCCGAGCACGATCAGCGCAGCACCTTCGACCACCACCTTCTTCTGCACATGCTCGGCGCGGATGTTGCCGTAGCCGCCGGCGATCATGATCGGCTTGTGGAAGCCGCGATTCCTGCCGTCCGGCGTCAGTGCCTCGTAGCTGCGGAAATAGCCCGCGAGGTTCGGGCGGCCGAATTCGTTGTTGTAGGCGGCCGCACCAATGGGCGCCTCCAGCATGATCTGCAGCGCGCTCGCCATCCGGCTCGGGCGACCCAAGTCGGCTTCCCAGGGCTGGGTGAAACCGGGGATGCGAAGGTTGGAGACGCTGAAGCCGCAAAGCCCCGCCTTCGGCTTGCCGCCGAGACCGGTCGCCGCCTCGTCGCGGATCTCGCCGCCGGCGCCGGTCGCCGCGCCCGGATGCGGACTGATGCCGGTCGGGTGGTTGTGGGTCTCCACCTTCATCAGGATGTGCACCGGCTCCGCGTGCTCGCGGTAGACGGGTGACTTCCATTTCCCGTCCACTGGGACGGGGGCCTCCGGGAAGAAGCGCATGGCCTGATGGCCTTCGATCACCGAGGAGTTGTCGCTGTAGGCCGAGAGCACGCCTGCGGGCGAAGCCTTGTACGACTCCTTGATCATCTGGAACAGCGACAGCGCTGCGGTCTCGCCGTCCACCGTGAATTCGGCATTGAAGATCTTGTGTCGGCAGTGCTCGCTGTTGACCTGCGCGAACATCATCAGCTCGGCGTCGCTCAGGTTCTTGCCGGCCTTGCTGGCGTAGTCGACCAGATAGGCGATCTCCTCCGCCGACAGCGCCAGGCCCCAGTCCTTGTTCGCCGCTTCCAGCGCGGCGACACCGCCGCCGAGCACGTCGACGGTGCGCAGCGGCCGCGCAGCGCCAACCGCGAACACGCCGGAAAGCTGGTCGGCTTCGGACAGCACCGACTCCATCATCGGATCATGCAGTTCAGCCAGGGCGGCGGCCGGCAGCGTGGCAACCCCCGAGAGCAGCACCGCGCGACCCAGCTCGACCCGCTTGACGCCGGCCAAGCCGCAGACCTTGGCGATGTCGGTCGCCTTCGAGGACCAGGGCGACATCGTGCCAACGCGCGGCACCACGTAGAGGGTGCCGTCGGCCTTGGGCAGAGTCTCCGGCCCCTCGCCCAGCAGGCGCCGCAGATCGCTGATCGAGGCCTCGCCATCAACCAGGAAGAAGTCCTGCACGATCAGGCCCTTGAGACCGGGAACCTGGGGAGAGAGCCGCTCCAGCAGCCGGGCCACCCGGAAGTCAGAGAGGACGGTGGCGCTGGGGAGTATGTGCAGGGTCATGGTCGCGGGGCGGCCAGGGGCGGGCAGATCACGATTTTACCAGTTCGGGCCCCGGGGCCCGGTCTACACTGCCGCGAATTCCCTGACCAGCCACGCCCTAGCGGAGAGCCACCATGAGCCTGCTGATAGCCGGACTGATCCTGTTCCTCGGCATCCATTCCATCGCGATCTTCGCGCCCGCGCTGCGCGCCGCCGCCGTCGAACGCCTGGGCCTGCTGCCCTGGAAGGGCCTGTACACCCTGGTCGCTATCGCCGGCTTCGTGCTGATCTGCATCGGCTACGGCCAGGCACGGATCGAGGCGCCGATCTGGCTCTGGCAGCCGCCCAAGGCTCTGCGCCATCTGGCCCTGCTGCTGATGCTGCCGGCTTTCGTGCTGCTGCTCGCCGCCTACCTGCCCGGCCGCATCCGCGACCGGGCCAAGCACCCTATGCTGGCCGCCACCAAGCTCTGGGCGCTCGCCCACCTGCTCGCCAACGGCGGCCTGCACGATGTGTTGCTGTTCGGTGGTTTTCTCGCGTGGGCGGTGATGGACCGCATCTCACTGAAGCGCCGCGCCAATGTCCTGCCGCCGCCGGGGGCGCCGGCGGGGCGCTGGAATGATGCGATTGCCGTGGTCGGCGGACTGCTGCTGTATGGCGTTTTTGTCGGCTGGCTGCACCGCGCCCTGATCGGCGTTTCCCCGATGGCTGGCTGAGAACCAGGGCATGACCAAGGCCGTCGGCTTCGTCGTGATCTATCGCTGGCGTCTGCACCCCGGCAAGGAAGCGCAGTTCCAGGAAATCTGGTCCCGCAACACGCCCCTGATCGCCGAACACTGCGGCGGCCTGGGCTCGCGGCTGCATCGGGCCGAGGACGGCAGCTGGCTCGCCTACGCCCAGTGGCCCGACAAGGAAACCTGGGAGCGCTCGTACTCTGTGCCGGGCTGGGACCCACCCGGCACGCCGCGCCTGCAGGACTGCGTTGCCGAGAGCTTCCCGCGCATCCTGCTGCAACCGGTCGCTGATTTCCTGGCGAAGGCAGAGATCAGCTAGTCGACTGCGGACAGCCCGGATGCAATCCGGCGCCTGCTCCCGGCTCCTACTGACTCAAGCCGAGGCCGACTGACTGCGCAAGAACTGGTCGGTGAATTCGTCCGCCGGAAACAGGCACTCCACCCGCAGGTTGTCCGCCGTGAGATCGAGCGGCGTGCCAAAGCTGCACAGCATGGTGATGAAGCTCAGGCTGACATTGCCCAGGCCGATGCGGGTCGGCAGCACCGGCGCCAGCGGGGTCCAGAGTTCGGCCAGGCGCCAGCGCGGCGGGATGCCGGGATAGGACAGCAGCACCTCCAGCGTCTCCGCCGCCGCCGGGCTTTCGCGCGCCTCGCGGATGGCACGGGTGATCAGGCCGGGGCCGAGTTCGTCGAGGTTCTGGATGTAGGGGCGCAGGCCTTCGGGGTGGAAGGTCAGCTTCATGATGTTGGGCGGGCCATCGCCGCAGACCTTGTTCCACAGGGCCGCCAGGTCGCCGCCAGGCGCCAGCAGCGTCAGCAGCCGCTGCGTGGCGGCATTGGCCTGCAGCACGTTCCAGCCGGCATCGACCACGGCGGCCGGATACGGCTCCTGCTGCTTGAGCAACAGCGTCAGCGCCTGCTGCACCGGAGCCATGTCCGGACTGTGCAGGGGGCGCTCGGCGAACAGGGGCGCGAAGCCGGCGGCGCCCAGCCAGCGGTTGCGCTCGCGCAGGGGCAGCGCCAGCGCCTCGGCCAGCTGCAGCACCATCGCCCGGCTCGGCCGCGCCTTGGCGGATTCGAGAAAGCTCAGGTGCCGCTGCGACAGGCCGGCGTCGCCGGCCAGCGCCATCTGGCTGTAGCCCTGGCCTCGGCGGCGCTCACGCAGCAGGCTGGCGAAGTCGGAGCCGCGCGGGGCGGTGGCAGGGGCGGTGCTGACGAGGGGCGGGCTGTTCATGCCGGCGATTCTGCGCCGGGCGCGCGCGGGCCGGTATTACCTGCCGAGTCATCGCCGGCCATTACCTGCGGCGTCGTTGAGCCCGACGCGTCGCGGGTGGAGTCTGGCCCGGCAAACCCCAACCTGAAGGAGCTTCGCCATGTCCCTGCCCCGTTCGCTGGTCCTGCTGCTGCTGCTGCCGTTCACCGCCTATTCGGTATGGGTGCTGGAAACCGTCGGCTACATCGGCCTGCTGAAGGCCCACATGCACCCGGCCGGCATCCAGGTGTTCACCGACCTGGTGCTGATGGGCCTGCTGGTGATGGTCTGGATGTGGCGCGATGCCCGGGCCAGCGGCCGCACCGTCTGGCCCTACCTGCTCGCCACGCTGACGCTGGGCTCCATCGGCGCGCTGAGCTACCTGCTGCTGGCGCCGCAGTCGGCGAAAGTCGCGGCCAGCCGTCAGCCGGTGCACGGATGAGTCCGGCGCAATCCGCGCTCGCAGGCGCCCTGCTGCTGTCCGGTGCGCTCAACGCCCTGCCGGCGCTGGGCCTGCTGGGCGGCAGCCAGCTGACCTCGCTGTACGGCCTGCCGTTCGAGGACGCCAGCCTGCGCATCCTGATGCGCCACCGGGCACTGCTGTTCGGGCTGCTCGGCGCGGCGATGATCCTGGCCGCCTTCCTGCCGCCCTGGCGCGCGGCGCTCGCCGGGATCGGTCTGCTGAGCATGCTGGGCTTCATCGGGATCGCCTGGCTGGAGGGCGGCGGCAATGTCGCGATCCAGCGCGTGGTGCTGGCGGATGTCCTGGCTAGCGCGTTGCTGGCACCGGCCCTGCTCTGGAGCTGGCTGGCGCGCGGCTAGTAGTTGCCGGCGGGCGTGAGTCCCAGGGCCTGCAAGGTCTGGGCGCTGAGCGGCCCCGCCGGCAGTTCCTCGATGGTCTGGAACTGGCGGATCGCCTGCGCGGTGGCGCCGCCGAGACGGCCGTCGATGGGGCCCCGGTAGTAGCCCTGATCGCTCAGCCGGCGCTGCAGCTCGCGCAACAGCGAGGGGCTGAGATTGTCGGCGCAGAGGATCGGCTGCCACTCGGCGTGGCCGGGCGTGGTGAGCACCCGGTGCACCCGCTCGGCGTACTGCGCCGGGACTGGCACCCGGCGCTCGCCGGCTGGCGTCACCAGCTGCTTCACCCTGCGGGTGACGGTGCGCGCGGGGGCATCGACCCACTCAGTGACTGCGGGTTCGATGAGCTTCTGCCGGCGGATCCGCTTGCTGCCTGCTGGCTCGGTGACGGTACGGCTGCCGGCCGGCCGCACCAGCACCCGCCGCTCGATCAGCTGCTCGCTGCCGGGCGCCTCGACCAGGCAGAAGATGGCCGCGTCCTCCTGGCCCGGCAGGCCCCGGCCCGGCTTGAGCACGGTGCGCGGTTCGCCCGGTAGGCGCTCTTCCACCGTGCGATAGCTGGCAGGGACCGGAACCTCGCGGCGGCGCGCCGGCACCGCAACGGTTTCCTCGATGGTCTCGAACTTGGCCGGAGTGACAATGCGGCGGACGCGGCCTGCCGGCAGCCGCCGGGTCTCCTCCACCCATTCGTAGACGGCAGGAACCACCTCGATACGCTCGCCGGCGGGTGCGATCTCGACCCTTTCGCTCCGGCTGCTGTAGCCGGGTGGCACATAGACCAGGCCGTAGCACTCCCCGGGCCGGGCGTCGGCCGGCGGCTCGGGCAGTGGCAGCGCTCCAGTCTCGGCCCTGACGCTGCCGCTGGCCAGCCAGAGCAGCAGCAGCGGCAAGGCGGGCAACCAGCTCATGACCAGGGCCGTGCGGGAGAGGACGCGGCGATTGTCGGCAGCCGCAGGAAGCTCGGCAATGGCGAAGATGCGGGGGCGGGCCCGCTCACGCGATCTCGCGCCAGCCCAGGCCCAGCTCTTGATCGGCGCAGAGGCACCAGGCCGGGGCCGATTCCAGCACCTCTCGGATGGCGCCCAGCGCCAGCTCCGGCGTGTTGTTCTTCTCGGACAGATGGGTCAGCACCAGGTGCTGCAGGCGCTGGCGCTCGATGCCAGCCACCAGGCCCGCCGCCTGAGCATTGGACAGATGCCCCAGACTGCCGCCGACGCGCTGCTTGAGGCGGGGTGGATAGGGACCGTCGGCGAGCATCCGGACGTCGTGATTGGTTTCCAGCAGCAGGGCATCGCAGTCGCGCAGCACCCAGCGCACATGCGGGGTGATCTCGCCCAGGTCGGAAACCACGCCCAGCTTGCGGCCGCCGTGCTCGAAGGCGAAATGGCAGGGCTCGCGGGCGTCGTGCGGCACCGGGAAGGGGCGGATGGTCAGCGCACCCAGGTGAAAGGCCTCGTGGGGATTGATGTAGCTGGCCTCCGGCACCTCCTTGTCGGCCCAGGCGGCATAGCTGCCCCGCGTCAGGTAGACCGGCAGCTGGTAGGCGCGCGCCAGCCGGGCGACGCCGCCCAGGTGATCACTGTGCTCGTGGGTGACCAGGATGGCGTCGAGGCTGGCAAGGTCGAAGTCCAGCCGGGCGGCGCGGCGCTCCACTTCCTTCACCGCGAAGCCGCAGTCCACCAGCACCCGCACGCCGCCGGCCTCGACCAGGGTGGCATTGCCTCTGCTACCAGAGCCCAGCATCGCGAAGCGAATCATGCGCCGCCGTCCCTGGCGCAACTGCACCGGGCGATCTGAGCCCAGGCCGGCCATCCATGGCCGGCCGCCGTGCGGCGCGGACTGCCATTCAAGGCAGTCCTCGAAATCCCGCCCAGCCCAAGCATGGCGAACCGCATCAGCTCTTGCCGGCAGGCGAAAACATGGGGAAAGGCATCACCTTGCCCGACTCGCCACCCGCCGAGATGCGGGGCGGCGCCAGCTTGCTGACCTCGTCGATGCGGACGACGGCGTGCACCGGGATGTAGGTGCGTTCGACGTTCTCGAATTCGGTCTTGAGCTTTTCCTCACCTGGGTCGGCGATGATGGAACTGCGCTCGCCGAACACCAGCTTCTCGACCTCGATGAAGCCCAGCAGGCCGCCGTGGCTGATGGCACGGGCGTAGATCTCCCAGATCTGGTCCTGGTGCCGGAAGGTGATGCGGTACAGCTTGGCTGGGGTGCTCATGCCGGCGCAGTTTATCGCCCCGGGGCTCAAGTAGGCGTCCGGGGCGCCGATAGCAGGGCAGCCCTGACCGTGGATTCAGCCATGCGCGATACCCAAACCTCCGAACTGGTGGAGTCGATCGTCCAGATCAGCCGACAGAAGAACGGCGACGACCTGCGCCTGAGCCTGCTGAAGACGGTGATGGAGGCGATGAATGCCGACAGCACCCGGTTCCTGCGCCAGGTACGGGGCCGCTCCGGCACGGTCTGGCTGGAGGAATACCAGGCGCTGCGCGCGCCCCAGAATCCGGCCGGCTACGCGCTGCGCCTGTCCGGCAGCAGCCCGGTCCAGCTCAGCGGGCCGATGGCGACCTGCGCCGCCGCCGGCACCGCTCTGCAGGCGGCGGGACCGGACGGCCGCTGGCAGCACATCCTGCCGGTGCTGGAGGGCGGGCTGGTGCGCGAACTGATCGTGGTGCAGGTGCCGGACAACAGCGCCAACGAATTCCGCCTGACCCGCGCCATCGTCCAGCTCTACCAGAACTACCTGGACCTGGTCCGCAGCGGCGAACGCGACACCCTCACCGGCCTGCTCAACCGCCGCTCGCTGGAAACCCGCGTCAGCCGCCTGCGGCTGGCCGGCCAGCAGGCCGGCCGGGGTGACGACGAGGCCAGCGGCCACTGGCTGGCCGCCATCGACATCGATCACTTCAAGCGGGTCAACGACAACTTCGGTCACCTGTTCGGCGACGAGGTACTGCTGTTGGTGTCGCGGGTCATGCAGCAGTGCTTCCGCGGGGATGACCTGCTGTTCCGCTACGGCGGCGAGGAATTCATCGCGATCCTGGAAGCGGCCTCGCAGATCGAGGCGCGCGCCGCGCTGGAGCGCCTGCGCGAACAGGTCTCGGCCTACCGCTTCCCGCAGCTGGGCCAAGTGACGGTGAGTATCGGATTTGTCGAGCTACGACCCGGGGCGCAGATGAGCGAGTCGGTCGGCCATGCCGACCAGGCGCTCTACCACGCCAAGGCGCACGGCCGGAACCAGGTCTGCAGCTACGACGACCTGGTCAGCCTGCAGGTGGCACCGACGGCGCAGATGAACTCGGCGGTGGAGATGTTTTAGCGGCGCCGCTGTCAGCTGCCCAGGAACAGCGAGTAGGCCGGATTGGCGCTCTCGTCCCAGTAGGGGTAGCCCAGCTCGGTCAGCGCCTCCTGGCATTCGCGGCCCTGGCCGCGCGGCACCTGCAGGCCGACCAGCACCCGGCCATAGGCGGCGCCGTGGTTGCGGTAGTGGAACAGCGAGATGTTGAAGCGGGTGCCGACCGCATTGAGGAAATCCAGGCAGGCGCCGGGACGCTCCGGAAACTCGAACCGGAACAACTGCTCGTCGGCCAGGCCCGGCGCACGGCCGCCAACCATGTAGCGGACATGGGTCTTGGCCATCTCGTCGTGGCTCAGGTCCACCACCGGGTAGTCCAGGCCGCGCAGCTGCGCCACCAGTTCGGCGGTCTCGGCGTCGCTGGCGACCTTGAAGCCGACAAAGACATGGGCTTCCTTGGGGCTGGCGTAGCGGTAGTTGAACTCGGTGACGACGCGCCGGCCCAGCTGTTTGAGGAAGCGCCGGAAGCTGCCCGGCTGCTCGGGGATGGTCACCGCCAGCAGGGCCTCGCTGTGATCGCCGATCTCGGCGCGCTCGGCGACGTGGCGCAGGCGGTCGAAGTTCATGTTGGCGCCGGACACGGTCGCCGCCAGCGTCAGGCCGCTCGCGCCGTGCAGGGCCACCCACTTCTTCAGTCCGGCGATGCCGAGCGCGCCGGCCGGCTCGCAGATCGAGCGGTTCTCGTTGAAGGCGTCGCGAATGGCGGCGCAGATCTCGTCGACATCGACCCGGATCACCTCGTCGACCAGGTTTTTCGCCACCCGCCAGGGCTCGACGCCGACCTGCTTCACCGCGACGCCGTCGGCGAACAGCCCGACCTGCTTCAGCTCGACCCGGCGGCCAGCCTCGTAGGCGCGGGCGAAGCAATCGGAGTCATCCGGCTCCACCGCGATCACCCGGGTCTTCGGGCTCAGGGCCTTGATGTAGGCCGCGATGCCGGCCAGCAGGCCGCCGCCGCCAACGCAGACGAAGATCGCATCCAGTGGGGTATCGCCCAGCTGTTCGAGGATTTCCTTGGCCACCGTGCCCTGCCCGGCGATCACGTCCGCATCGTCGTAGGGGTGCACCATGGTGTAGCCCTTCTCGGCGGCCAGCTGCTCGGCGTGCTCGCGGGCATCGTCGTAGGCATCCCCGTGCAGCACCACCTTGCCGCCCAGGGCCTTCACCGAATCGACCTTGATCGCCGGGGTGGTGCGCGGCATGCAGATCAGCGCCGGAATGCCCAGGCGCTTGCCGGCCAGGGCCACGCCCTGGGCGTGGTTGCCGGCGCTGGCGCAGATCACACCGCGGGCACGTTGCTCCTCCGACAGCCGGACGATCTTGTTGTAGGCGCCACGCAGCTTGAACGAATGCACCGGTTGCAGATCCTCGCGCTTGAGCAGCACGCGGTTGCCGAGGCGGGCGGAGAGCTTCTTCGCCTCTTCCAGCGGCGTCACCTTGGCGACGTCGTAGACCCGGGCCGCCTCGATGCGGGCGCGGTAGTCGGCCAGCAGCTTGGTGGTGGCGGGATCAAAGCGGCTTTTCGGGGCTTTCAAGGTCAGGGCTCGGGAGTGCTGATGCAGCAAGGGTTTGGTATGGGGTCGCGTATGATACGCGGCGCCCAAAAAGCCCCCTGCTCCCTCGAAACGCCGTGATCGCCGACAGCCCCACCACCGCCATCGCCCGAGTCGCCTTCATCGGCGGCGGCAACATGGCGGCCGCCCTGATCGGCGGCCTGCTGAAGACCGGCTGGCCGGTGGCAAAGATCGCGGTCGCCGAGCCGGTGACGGCCCGCGCCGACTGGCTGCGTGCCCAGTTCGGCGTGCCGGTCGCGGCCAGCGCCGCCGAGCTCGGCGACGATGCCGACGCCCTGGTGCTGGCGGTCAAGCCGCAGCAGATGCGTGAGGCCCTGGCCGGTATCCGCACCCGGCCCGGGGCCCTGGTGGTGTCGATTGCCGCCGGCGTGCGCCTGGCCACCCTGCGCCGCCTGCTCGGCGACTCGCTCGCCTACGTGCGCACCATGCCCAACACCCCGGCGCTGTTCGGCGCCGGCATCACCGGCCTGTACGCCCCGGCCGGCACGCCGGACTCCGCCCGCGCGCTGGCGCAGGTGCTGCTGGCCGCCGCCGGCGACTGCGTCTGGGTGCAGCGCGAGGAAGAACTCGACGCGGTCACCGCCCTGTCCGGCTCCGGTCCGGCCTACTTCTTCCTGCTGGTGGAAGCCCTGCGCGAGGCCGGAACCGCCCTCGGCCTGGCGCCGGAGGTGGCGGCCCAGCTGGCGGCCCAGACCTGCATCGGCGCCGCCCGCATGGTCGCCGACGCCGGTCAGGACGTGAGCCAGTTGCGCGCCAATGTCACCAGCAAGGGCGGCACCACCGAAGCCGCCCTGCAGCATCTAGAATCCGCCGGCCTGCGCGCCATCTTTGCCGAAGCCCTGCGCCTTGCCGACGCGCGGGCCAAGCAGCTTGGCGACGCCCTGGACACTGACTGACCACACTGAAAGCCATGGGTCCGAACTCCGCCAACGCCCTGTTCTTCCTGATCAGCACCCTGTTCGAGCTGTACATGGGGGCGCTGCTGCTGCGGGTGATCCTGCAGTGGGTGCGGGCCGACTTCTACAACCCCTTGTCGCAGTTCATCTGGAAGATCACCAATCCGCCGGTGCTGCCGCTGCGCAAGCTGGTGCCGCGCTGGAAGAATCTCGACAGCGCCGCCCTGCTGGTGCTGCTGCTGATCGCGGCGGTCTACATCCTGGTGCTCGACGGCCTGTTCCATATCGGTGTACCGGCCTGGGTCGTCGGCTGGTACGCCGTGCTCAAATGCCTGTCGCTGCTGACCCAGGTCTACTTCTTCAGCCTGTTCATCCAGGCCATCCTGTCCTGGCTCGGCCCGGGCGTGAACAATCCCTCTGCCAACATCCTGTGGAGCATGAACGAGCCGCTGCTGCGGCCGGTGCGCCGCTACATTCCGCCGGTGTCGGGCTTCGACTTGTCGCCGCTGGTGGTGATGCTGGCGCTGCAGGTCGTCAACAAGCTGCTGCCCCTGCACGCCCTCTTGAAGTGAATACGCCGGTCGGCAGCGTCGGCGTCGTCACGCCGCAGAAGCTCGTTTTCGAGGAGGCCCTCGCCCTCGATTGCGGCCGCAGCCTGCCGCGCTTCGAGCTGATGGTGGAAACCTACGGTCAGCTCAATGCCGCCGCCAGCAATGCGGTGCTGATCTGCCACGCGCTGTCGGGCGACCACCACGCCGCCGGCCTCCACAGCGAGGACGACAGCAAGCCAGGCTGGTGGGACAACTGCATCGGCCCGGGCAAGCCCATCGACACCGACCGCTTCTTCGTCGTCGCGCTCAACAACCTGGGCGGCTGCAAGGGTTCGACCGGTCCGGTCAGCCTCAACCCGGACAACGGCCAGCCCTACGGCCCCGACTTCCCGCTGCTGACCGTCGGTGACTGGGTGCGCTCGCAGGCGCGGCTGGCCGACCGCCTGGGCATCCGGCAGTGGGCGGCGGTGATCGGCGGCTCGCTGGGCGGCATGCAGGTGCAGCAGTGGGCCATCGAGTTTCCGGCGCGCATCCGCCACGCGGTGGTGATCGCCTCCGCGCCCGAGCTGTCGGCGCAGAACATCGCCTTCAATGAGATCGCACGCCAGGCCATCCTCAGCGACCCCGACTTCCACGGCGGCCGCTACTACGAGCAGGGCACGGTGCCCAGCCGTGGCCTGAAGCTGGCGCGCATGCTCGGCCACATCACCTACCTGTCGGACGAGGCCATGCGCGCCAAGTTCGGCGCCGAGCTGAAGGCGGCGACGCCGGCCTTCAACTTCGATGTCGAGTTCGAGGTCGAGAGCTATCTGCGCCACCAGGGCCAGAGCTTCGTCGACCGCTTCGACGCCAACACCTACCTGCTGATGACCAAGGCGCTGGACTACTTCGACCCGGCGCGCGACGCCGGTGGCTCCCTGGTCGATGCCTATCGCGCCGCCCAGGCCAAGTTCCTGGTGATCGCCTTCGCCAGCGACTGGCGCTTCTCGCCGGCGCGCTCGCGCGAGATCGTGCGCGCCCTGGTCGCCGCCGGCCGCGCGGTGAGCTATGCCGAGATCGACTCGCAGCTCGGCCACGACGACTTCCTGATGCCGATCCCGCAATACCACGGCGTGTTGCGGACCTATCTGGCGCGGGTGGCGGAGGAAGGCCCGTGAACACGCCGCTGCGCGCCGACCTCGCGGCGCTGAGTCCCTGGATCCCCGAGGGTGCGCGCATCCTCGACCTCGGCTGCGGCGACGGCGGCCTGCTGGCGCATCTGGCCGCCCGCCGGGGCGTGCACGGCTACGGCCTGGAAATCGACCCGGCCAATGTCGCCGCCTGCGTCGCACGCGGCGTCAACGTCATCCAGGCCGACCTCGACCAGGGGCTGTCCGACTTCGCCGACGGCGCCTTCGACGTGGTGGTCATGAGCCAGGCCCTGCAGGCCCTGCAGCGCCCCGACGCGGTGGTGGCGGAGATGCTGCGGGTGGGCCAGAGCGCCATCGTCACCTTCCCCAATTTCGGCCACTGGCGGGTGCGCCGCGCCCTGCTCGCCGGCCGCATGCCGGTGACGCCCTCGCTGCCCGAGCGCTGGTTCGACACGCCCAATATCCACCTGTGCACGGTGGCCGACTTCGAGGACCTGTGCGCGCGGCGCGGCTGGAGCATCAGCCGCCGCGCCCTGCTCGACCGCCGCCATCGCGAAAGCCTCGCGATCCGCCTGCTGCCGAATTTGTTCTGCGAACAGGCGCTGTACGAGCTGCGCCGGCCGGGGCGCTAGGACCCGGCCGGCGCGGGCCGGGATTCAGAAACCAATCGAGGTGCGCAGGCTGTAGGCGTTGGTATCGCCGCTGCGGGTGTATTCCGGCGTCAGCTGCAGGAAGCCCAGGGCGATGCGGGCGCCGAGGAAGAGCTTGGCCTGGTTGACGTCCTCGTCCTCGTAGCCGAACAGCGGGTCGGTGGCCACCGTGCCAAAGCTGTAGCCGGCGCCGGCATACGGCGTCAGGAAGGCGAAGCCCTTCGAGACCGAGACGTCGAAGCCGAAGGCGTCGTATTCCAGCTGGTCTTCGCCGCTGAGCTTGGTGTAGCTGCCGCGCACCGCCACCGCCGGCGTGGCGACGCCGCCCGGCAGCACCGCCCAGCGTACTTCGCCGCCGAAGAGCTTGGCGTCGGTCTTCGGCACCTGCGAGTAGAAGGCACCGATGTCGATGTTGAACGGCAGGCCCTTGACCGCGCTGACGCCGACCACGCCGATGGCATCCACGTCCTCGCCGGTCACCGCCGCCCAGGCGGCCTTGTCGCTGGTCGGCGCATAGGTGGCGAAGGCGCCGATGCTGAAGCCGGTCAGGCCGCTGGCTTCGGCCGGGCCGAGCGCCTTGTAGTCCAGGGTGGCGGCGATGTCCTTGGCGACGCTGCGGAACTGCGCCTGGCTGCCGCCGGGCTGGATCTCGAAGTCGGATTCGGCGCTGGCCGCGACGGCGAACAGGCTGAGGGAGAGGGCGGCGAGTGCGCGCATGGGGTAGCTCCAGGTGGTTTTGTTGTGGGCGGCAGAATAGCAGCGCGGATCAGGCAGGAACCGCCTGCGCGAGTAGCCCGGTGAACGCGCTCTGCACCTCGTCGAGCCGGCCGTGAAAAAAGTGACCGCAGCCATCGACCGTGATCAGTTCCGGCATCGGCGTGTAGCGCCGCAGTTCTACCAGGGTGCTGTCGTAGGACACCACCTCGTCGTCGCGCGAATGCAGCACCCGCCAGGGGCAGCCCGGATGCGGCGGCGCCGGCTCGTCGCCAAAGTATTTGCCGAACGGCGGCGCCACGCTCATCAGCCCGGCCGGCCGCAGCCGCGCGGCGGCTTTCAGGGCAATGAAGGAGCCGAACGAGAAGCCGGCCAACAGCAGCGGCGCCTCGGTCGGCAGCCGGGCGCGCAGCCAGCCGCCGAGCAGCACCGCGTCCTCGGTCTCGCCACGGCCCTCGTCGTGCCGGCCCTCGCTCTTGCCGACACCGCGAAAATTGAAGCGTAGTGCGGCGAAGCCGGCTTTCAGCGCGGTCGCGGCCAGGCTGTAGGTGACCTTGTTGCTGAGCGCGCCGCCGTACAGCGGGTGCGGATGGCAGATCAGCACCCCGCCGCGCAGGCTGCCGGTCGGCGCGGCCAGCAGGGTCTCGATGCGGCCGGCGGCGCCGCGTACCAGGCCGGCGCGGCTCTGGCCGGGTGCGGGCAGCGGATCTTCGGGGAGCAGCTCGGAGGACATGGGCAGGCTGGGCGGGTCGGGAGGCCGAAGTCTGCGGCCGAACCCGGCGCGGTTCAAAACCTCCCCCGATTTCGGCTTGCCAGTGCCCCGGGGCCGAATCTATAGTCAGTCACGCTGCGCCGCTCAGCACAACCGACGGGATCTCAGCTCCGCCACGGCGGCGCTCGGGGACTACAACACTAGCGGCTTCAAGGAGACCACATGCGGAAAACTGTCCAGACCGTCGCGCTGCTCACCGCCTGCGCCGGCGTTGCCTTCGCCGCCGCGCCGCGCGAGCAGGCGCCGGAAGCGCGGGCCTATCTGTCCTTCCACTACGGACAGTCCGGGTCGCTGCCCAACCAGTTCTTCTACGGCCTGCGCCTGGATCACGACCGCCGCTCGGAGCTGGCACTGGCCGGCGCCGCGCCCATGGCCGAACTCGCCTTCGACCGTCAGGGCTTCTCCAGCGCCAAGCTCAACGGCCTGCCCTTCACCCGCCGCGTCAGCCTGGCGCAGGACGAGGAGATGGCCGGCGAAGGCGGCATGTTCAGTAGCTTTGGTGCCGTCGACTGGACCCTGCTCGCGGTCGGCGCGGTCGGCATCGGCCTGGCCATCCAGCAGGTCGCTTCCGGCGACAACACCCCGGACTCCGCCACCACCGGCAGCAGCACCGGCGGCGGTACTACCGGCACCACCACCGGCGGTGGCACCACCGGCACCCCCACCGGCGGCACTACCACGGGTACCACCACCGGCACGCCGCTGGGTGGCGTACTGGGCGGCTTCATGGGCCGCATGGGTGGCAGCGATGACGTTCGCGCCGCCGCGGAGTATCAGGAATGGCTGGATGGCGGCTCGGGGCAGATGGGTGACATCGCCGCGCACTGAGGCTTTTTTTGCTTGAATGCAGGGGAGCCCGATCGGCTCCCCTTTTCATTTTCAGACGATGACTCAAGACCGACCCGCCCTGATCCATCCCCGGCTCCATGCCGTGTTCGGCATCGACCTGCGGACCCTGGCCCTGTTCCGTGCGTCGCTGGGCTCGGTCCTGCTGTTCGAAGTGCTCCGCCATTTCGGCGACCTCAGCGCGCTCTACAGCGACTGGGGCGTGATGCCGCGGACCTGGCTGGTGCAGGCCGATACCGCCTGGCACCTGTCGCTGTTCCTCATCAACGGCACGCCGCTGGTGACCGGCGCGTTGCTGGCCGTGCAGGCGCTGGCGGCGCTGGCACTGCTGCTGGGTTGGCGCACCCGGCTGGCGACGGTGCTCAGCTTTTTCCTGTGGGGCTGGCTCTGCAACCGCAATCCCCTGGTGCTGATCGGCGGCGACCTGCTGATGGCCTGCCTGCTGTTCTGGGCCTGCTTCCTGCCCTGGGGTGCGCGCTGGAGCGTCGATGCCGCGCTGTCGCCCGAGCCCCCGCCCCGCGATCACCGCCATCTGTCCTGGGGCAGCGCCGGCCTGCTGCTGCAGGTGATGTCGGTGTATTTCTTCAGCGCCTTCCTGAAGTCCGGCGTCGAGTGGGTGCCGGACTACACCGCCGTCTACTACGCCCTCAGCCTGGACCGCTACGCCACGCCGCTCGGCAGCTGGCTGCTGCAGTTCCCCGAGCTGCTGCGCCTGCTCACCGCCTTCGTCTGGTGGCTGGAACTGCTGGGGCCGCCGCTGATCCTGCTGGCGCCCTTGCTCGGCCCGCGCCTGGGCAGCCCCCTGCGGGCGGTGCTGATGCTGGCCTTCATGGGCATGCATGTCGGCTTCCTGCTCTGCCTGGAACTGGGCCACTTTCCCTTCGTCAGCCTGAGCTCGCTCAGCGTCTTTCTCGGCGCCTGGTTCTGGGACTGGCGTACCCGCCAGCCTCGGGTGCAGCGGCCGGTAGCGATCTACTACGACCTGGACTGCGGCTTCTGCCTGAAGACCACGCGCCTGTTCCAGACCTTCCTCGGCCTGCAGCAGGCGCGGATCAGCCCGGCCCAGCAGCATCCGCGCGCCAAGGGTCTGCTGGAGGCGAACTGGTCCTGGGTAGTGATCGACCACGAGGACCGCGCCTGGCTGAAATGGAGCGCCTTCGTGGCCCTGCTGCGCTACTCGCCGATCTTCGGCTGGCTGCAGCGGCCGCTATCGGCTCCGGCACTGGAGGCCCCGGGCAATCTCGTCTATGACTTTGTCGGCCGTCACCGGGGCGCCTTTGCCGCCGTCACCGCCGCCCTGCTGCCGGAGCGGCAGGAAGGCTTCGTGCCCGGCCCGCGCTGGCAGGGCGTGGCGGCCCTGTTCCTGGTGCTGGTCGCCTGCTGGAATCTCGCCACCATCAAGCTCGTGCCGGCCGGCGTGCAGCAGCAGTTGACGCCCCTGTTCCAGCTCCTGCGCATCGAGCAGCTCTGGAACATGTTCGCCCCCTTCCCGCTCAAGGACGACGGCTGGATGGTGGTGGAAGGCAGCCTGGCCAATGGCGA
Source organism: Stagnimonas sp. (assembly GCA_030696045.1). Taxonomy (GTDB): domain Bacteria; phylum Pseudomonadota; class Gammaproteobacteria; order Nevskiales; family Nevskiaceae; genus Stagnimonas. The sequence goes on from JAUYNO010000051.1 coordinate 99,778, forward strand.
CACCGTCAACGTGCTGCAGCCCGGCCAGCCCCTGAGCTACGGCAAGCCCCATCAGCTCTCGCAGACCCACCGGAACATCCGCTGGCATACCTATCTGGGCCGGCTCAGCGAAAAGGAATTCGCCGCCCACCGGCTCTGGTTCGGCAAATACCTGTGCCGCAGCCGCAACGCCGACAAACTCAGCGAGGACCGTGAGCACCGGCTGATGCGCTTCAATATCAACTACGTGGTCGAGACCACGCCGCCGCCGGGCCAGCCAACGCATACCGAGCAGCGCACCCTGTGGAGCCACGAGTGCTTTCCGCTGACCGCCGACAGCGACGACGAGGCGAAGGCGCCTTGATGGCAGGCAGACGGCCGCGCGGCTCCGGAACGAGCGAGGCGCGATGATTGATATCGGCGCCAACCTCGCGCACCCGAGCTTCCTGATCGACTACCCGCAGGTGCTGGAGCGCGCCTGGGCCGCCGGGGTCGAGCACATCGTGCTGACCGGCTCGGATCGCGACTCCAATCGCCGTGTCGCCGAACTCGCCGCCGCCGATCCGGCGCGGCTGTCCTGCACCGCCGGCCTGCATCCGCACCATGCCAGCGACTGGACTGCCGACGACGCCGTCTTGATCTGTGAGCTGGCTGCGCTGCCGCAACTGGTGAGCCTGGGCGAGTGCGGCCTCGACTACTACCGCGACCTGTCGCCGCGCGAGGTGCAGCGCCGGGTGTTCGCCGCGCAGCTGGAACTCGCCATCGAACTGCGCAAGCCGGTGTTCCTGCACCAGCGCGGCGCGCACGAGGATTTCCTGAGCATCCTGCGTGAATACCGGCCCCAGCTGGCCGAGGTCTGCGTGCACTGCTTCACCGATACACGGGAGGCAATGGAAAGCTACGTGGCGCTCGATTGCTACGTCGGCATCACCGGCTGGGCCTGCGACCCCAAGCGCGGCGCGCCGCTGCGGGCGGTGGTGCCGCATATCCCGGGCGAGCGCCTGCTGATCGAGACCGACGCGCCCTTCCTGCTGCCGAACAACGTGCCGCGCGGGCAGCGGCCGTCGAGCATCCACAGCGACAAGCCGGGCATCGACGGCCGGCGCAACGAGCCCTGCTATCTGCCCTGGGTGGCGCAGGCGCTGGCGGAGTTGCGGGGAGAGAGCTTCGAGGCGCTGGCGGCCGGTACGACCGCCAATGCCCGGCGCTTCTACCGCATGCCATCGCGCTGAGGCGCGCGCCTGTTCGTAGGGCGCATTTCATGCGCCGGCCATGCTCGCCGCGATGTCAGGCGCATGAAATGCGCCCTACTGCCACCTGCGCTGACTAGCCGTCGGTAACGGCGCCCTTGGACGCCGAACTGACCAGCTTCGCGAACTTGCCCAGCACCCCGCGCGTATAGCGCGGCGCCGGCTGCACCCACTTCGCCTTGCGGGCCGCGATGATCGCGGCATCGACGTTCAGCTCGATCTTCTGCTGCCTGGCGTCGATGGTGATGCTGTCGCCCTCTTCCACCAGACCGATAGTGCCGCCGACGAAAGCCTCGGGCGAGACATGGCCGACCACCATGCCCCAGGTGCCGCCGGAGAAGCGGCCGTCGGTGATCAGGCCCACGGTTTCGCCAAAACCCTTGCCAACCAGCGCCGCCGTCGGCGCCAGCATCTCGCGCATGCCGGGCCCACCCTTGGGGCCTTCGTAGCGGATCACCAGCACGTCACCGTGGCGGATGCTGTCAGCCATGATCGCGGCCATGCACTCGTCCTCGCTGTTGAAGACGCGCGCCGGGCCGGTGATGACCGGATTCTTCAAGCCGGTGATCTTGGCGACACAGCCCTCGGGCGAGAGATTGCCCTTGAGCACGGCGAGATGGCCCTGCTGGTACATGGGCCGGTCGAAAGGCCGGATCACGTCCTGATCGGCGCGCGGCGCATCCGGCACGCTGGACAGGGCCTCGGCCATGGTCTCGCCGGTGACGGTCAGCGCATCGCCGTGCAGCAGGCCGTGGACCAGCAGCATCTTCAGCACCTGCGGCACGCCGCCGGCGCGGTGAAAGTCGACCGCGACGTACTTGCCGCTGGGCTTGAGGTCGCAGAGCACCGGCGTGCGCAGGCGGATGGTCTCGATGTCGTCGAGCGTGAACGGCACCTGGGCGGCGTGGGCGATGGCGAGGAAGTGCAGCACCGCATTGGTGGAGCCGCCGGTCGCCATCACCAGCGCCATCGCATTCTCGATGGCCTTGCGGGTGACGATGTCGCGCGGCTTGATGTCCTGCCGGATCGCCTGCACCAGCACCCGCGCCGAATCGGCGGCCGAGTCTGCCTTCTCGGGGTCCGGCGAAGCCATCTGCGAGGAGCCGAGCAGGGACATGCCCAGGGCCTCGAAGGCCGAGGACATGGTGTTGGCGGTGTACATGCCGCCACAGGCGCCGACGCTGGGGCAGGCGTTCTTCTCGACACCGAGGAAGTCCTCCTCGCTCATCTTGCCGGCCATGAAGGTCCCGACCGCCTCGAAGGCGGAGACGATGGTCAGATCCTGGTTCTTCCAGCGCCCGGGCTTGATGGTGCCGGCATAGACGAACACGCCCGGGATATTCATCCGCAGCATGCCGATCATCGCGCCCGGCATGTTCTTGTCGCAGCCGCCGATCACCAGCACGCCGTCCATGCACTGGCTGCTGACAGCCGTCTCGATGCAGTCGGCGATCACCTCGCGCGACACCAGCGAATACTTCATGCCCTCGGTGCCCATCGAGATGCCGTCGGTGACGGTCGGCACGCCGAAGGACTGCGGCATCGCACCGGCCGCCTTGAGTGCCGCCGCCGCGCGGTCGGCGAGCGGCTGGATGCCGGCGTTGCAGGGGTTCATCGTCGAGTGGCCGTTGGCGACACCGACGATGGGCTTGGTGAAGTCCGCATCGCCGAAGCCGACCGCGCGCAGCATGGCGCGATTGGGGCTGCGGGCAACACCCGCCGTGATGGTCTTGGACTTGCGATTCAGCGGCTCGGACATGGCTTCCTGCTTTGGCGGCCTGAGGGGAGAAATCCTTACGGGGCGCGATTGTAAAGGCTGCGGCTAGACTGCTGGTGCCGCCTCAGCCCCCACCCCATGAACGACAGCAGCACCCAGACCGCCGCCGTACTGGCCCGCACCAAGACCTTCCAGGGCCTGCCCGCTCCGGTCCTGGTGGCCTTCGCGGCCCGCTGCGAGCTGCGGGTGCTGCACACCGGCGAAACCCTGTTCAGCCACGGCGAGCCGGTGCAGGCCCTGTACGTGATCGCGGTCGGTCGCCTGCGCGCCTACGGCAGCGAGGCCGGGACCGGGGCCGAACGGGCCCTGGGCGAGATCGGCGCACTGGAAACCATCGGCGAGATCGCCATCCTGGCCGCCGAGCAGCACACGGCGACCGTGCGGGCGGTGCGGGACAGCGCCGTGCTCAGCCTGGACCGCGAGGCGCTGCTGGAGCTGTTGCGGCAATACCCGGAGGCCCTGCTCCAGCTCTCGCAAGTGGTGGTCGGCCGCCTGCTCGACAAGCTGCGCAAGCCGGACCCGGGCCCGCCCGGACCGCGCACCCTGGCCCTGCTGCCGGCGACTCCCGGCGTGGACCTGCGCCCGCTCGCCGACCGTCTGCGGGCGGAGTACTCGCGCCTGGGCCCGGTACGGGTGCTGGACGCCGCCGCCGTCGATGCCGCGCTGGGGGCGCCCATCGCCCACAGCCGCTTTGACGACGCCCCGAACAACAGCCGGCTGGTGGCCTGGCTGAGCGCGCTGGAGAGCGAGCAGGCCTTCGTCATCTACCTGGCCGACCCCGAGCCCGGCCCCTGGTCGCGGCGCTGCATGCGTCAGGCCGACCGCATCCTGGTGCTGACCGAAGCCGGCAGCGGCACCCCCAGCCGGACGCCGATGCTGCGCCAACTGGCGGAGACCGATGTCGAAGCACCGGTGGCGGTGGTGCTGAAGCTGGACGGCGGCAGCCTGGCCGCCAGCGATCCGCTCGGCTGGCGCGCCGCCGCCGAAGCCGACTGCCATTACTTCCTGCGCGACCCCGCCGACGCCCAGCGCCTGGCCCGCTGCCTGATCGGGCAAGGCGTCGGCATCGTGCTCGGCGGCGGCGGCGCCCGCGGCTTCGCTCATCTGGGGCTGCTGCGGGCGGCGCGCGAACTGGGCATTCCCGTCGACCTGGTGGGCGGCACCAGCATGGGCGCCTTCATCGGCGCCCTGCACGCCGAGGGGCTGCCGCTGGACGAGCTCACCCATCTGGTGCGGGAAACCTTCGTGCTGCGTAACTTCCTCAACGACTACACCCTGCCCCGGGTCGCGCTGCTGCGCGCCCGCAAGTTCCGGCGCCGGCTGGAGGGCATTTTCGGCGAGCGCCGGCTGGAACACCTGGCCCTGCCCTATTTCTGCATCAGCACCAGCCTGACCCGGGGCGCCATGGTGGTGCACGAGCGCGGCCTGCTGCGCGACTGGGTCGGCACCAGCATGGCAGTGCCCGGCATCGTGCCGCCGATGGTCTGGAAGGAGGAGCTGCTGGCCGATGGCGCGGTGATCAACAACCTGCCGACCGATGTCATGCGCCAGTTCGGCCGGGGCGCGGTGATCGCCTGCGACGTCAGCAGCGATTCGGCGCTGCGCGCCGAGGGGGTCGAAGGACCGGACGCCGAGGCCCTGTCACGCTGGAGCGGCAGCAGCCCGCGCCCCGGCCTGTTCGACATCCTGCTGCGCTCGGCGACCCTGTCCAGCAGCTCGGATCAGCGTGGCAAGGCGGCCTATGCCGACTGCACCGTCCGCATGCCCACGGCCGGCGTCGGCCTGTTCCAGTGGAAGGCCCTGGATCGGTTGGCGGAAGCGGCTTACCAGCACGCCCTGCCGGAGCTGGAGGCCTTCAAGCCGAAGCTGCCGCCACTGGCCCTGAGCCGATAGGCGCACGCGACCTCAGCCGAAGGGGACAAAACTCCAGCAGCCGGTTTGGCTCCTGACCTGGCTTTTTTGCGCCGCTGCTCGTTTTGTTGCACTGCGGCGCCTCAGACTCGCGTCATTCCGGCCAATGGCAAGCCGGCCGCGCTTGCCCATCCTGCGCGCCTCAAATTTCGGAGTAGTCCATGCCCGCCTACAAAGCTCCCCTGCGCGACACCCGTTTCCTGATGAACGAGGTGTTCAACTTCCCTGAGCACTATGCCGCGCTGAGCAATGGCAAGGACGCCGATCCGGAAACCGTCCAGGCCATCCTCGAGGCCTGCGCCCAGTTCTGCGAGCAGACCCTGTCGCCGCTGAACCTCTCCGGCGACGAGGAAGGCTGCAGCCTGAAGGACGGCAAGGTCACGACGCCGAAGGGCTTCAAGGCGGCCTACGACGAATTCGTCGCTGGCGGCTGGCAGGGCCTGAGCCATCCCACCGAGTACGGCGGCCAGGGCCTGCCGATGTCGCTGGGCCTGGTGAAGTCGGAAATGATGGGCACCGCCAACTGGTCGTTCACCATGTATCCCGGCCTGTCGCTGGGCGCGATGAACACGGTGATGCAGCACGCGTCCACCGAGCTGAAGAACCTCTACATGCCGCCGCTCACCGAGGGTCGCTGGGCCGGCACCATGTGCCTGACCGAGCCGCAGTGCGGCACCGACCTGGGCCAGGTGAAGACCAAGGCCGAGCCGAACGCCGACGGCAGCTACCGCATCACCGGCACCAAGATCTTCATCAGCTCCGGCGACCACGACCTGACCGAGAACATCATCCACATCGTGCTGGCGCGCCTGCCCGATGCGCCCCCCGGCACCCGTGGCATCTCGCTGTTCATCGTGCCGAAGATGAAGGTGAACGCCGATGGCTCGCTGGACGGCAGCAACCACGTCGTCTGCAGCTCGCTGGAACACAAGATGGGCATCAAGGCGAGTGCGACCGCCGTCATCAATTTCGAGGACTCCACCGGTTATCTCATTGCCACACCCAACAAGGGCCTGGAGGCGATGTTCACTTTCATGAACACCGCCCGCCTCGGCACCGCCGTGCAGGGTGTCGCCCACGCCGAACTGTCGTTCCAGGGCGCGCTGGCCTACGCCAAGGAGCGTCGCTCGATGCGCGCGCTGTCGGGCAAGAAGGAACCGGAGAAAGTCGCCGACGCGATCATCCACCACGCCGATGTGCGTCGCATGCTGCTGACCCAGAAGGCGGTCGCCGAAGGTGGCCGCGCGATGCTCTACTTCGCCGCGCAGTACGCCGACCACATGGTCAACGGCATCATCGAAGGCGATGACGCCAAGTACAAGGAATGGGACGACAAGCTCGGCTTCTTCACGCCCATCCTCAAGGGCTTCCTGACCGAGATGGGCCTGGAATCCGCCAACCTCGGCATGCAGGTGTTCGGCGGCCACGGCTACATCAAGGAGCACGGCATGGAGCAGATCGCGCGCGATGCCCGCATCGCCACGCTCTACGAAGGCACCACCGGCATCCAGGCGCTGGACCTGCTCGGCCGCAAGGTGCTGCTGACCACGCGTGGCAAGTGCGTGCGCGAATTCACCAGCACCATCGCCAAGTTCGCGGTCGACCATCTGCGCGACGCCAAGCTGCGCCGCTACGCCACCGACCTCGCCAAGCTCGCAGCCGAATGGAACGTGCTGACCATGCGCATCATGCTCAGCGCCCGCAAGGACCGCGACGTGGTGAGTGCGGCCAGCCATCACTTCCTGATGTATTCCGGCTACGTGATGATGGGCTACTTCTGGGCCCTGCAGGCCTCGGTCGCCAGCGAGAAACTGGCCCACGGCGGGGCCGAGAAGCCGGAGTTCTACAAGGCCAAGATCGCGGTCGCGCGCTTCTATTTCGACCACATCCTGCCGCGCGCCAAGGGCCACGCCAGCTCGATGATCAAGCCGAGCAAGACGCTGACCAAGCTGCCGATCGAGCACTTCGCGTTCGAATAGACGCAGCAGGCGGGAAAGGACGGGGCCTTCGGGCCCCGTCTTCGTTTCTGCGCCGGCCAGCGGCTACCATCGCGGCGAACCCGTTGAAGGAACGACGATGAGATCCGCTCTGTTTGCCGGTCCGCTGCTGCTGGCCACCCTCCCCGCCTTCGCGGCTCCGCTCGCCATCGACTGCGGCCGCTTGCTCGACGTCAAGGCCGGCGCCCTGCGCAGCGGCCTGCGGGTCATCGTCGAGGGCGGCAAGATCAGTGCGGTGCAGAAGCAGGGCGAGGCACTGGCCGCTGGAGCAACGCGGATCGCGCTGCCGGATTCGACCTGCCTGCCGGGACTGATCGACATGCACGTGCACCTCACCGACGAGACGCAGAAACAGGCCGACAGCTTCCGCAACGCGCTGTCGGCCAATCCCCAGGACCTGGCTTATCGCTCGGTGGCGCTGGCCGAGCGCACGCTGCTGGCCGGCTTCACCACGGTGCGCGACCTCGGCGCCGGCGACGGCCTCAATGTCGCGATGAAGCGCGCCATCGCCGCCGGACACATTCGCGGCCCCCGGATGTTCACCGCCGGCAAGTCGATTGCCACCACCGGCGGGCACGCCGACCCCAGCAATGTGCTGTCGCAGAAGTTCAACCGCGCCCTGGGCACACCCGGCCCGATGGAGGGCGTGGTCAATGGCGTCGATGAAGCCCGCGAAGCGGTCCGCGCCCGTTACAAGGAAGGCGCCGATCTGATCAAGATCACCGCCACCGGCGGCGTCCTGAGCCAGGCCAGCAACGGTCAGAACGCCCAGTTCGGCGAGGACGAGATTCGCGCCATCACCAGCACTGCGAAGGACTACGGCTTCCGGGTTGCCGCCCACGCCCACGGCCTGGAGGGCATCAAGCGCGCCCTGCGCGGCGGCGTCGATTCCATCGAGCACGGCACCTACATGGACGACGAGGCCATCGCCCTGTTCAAGAAGCACGGCGCCTGGTACGTGCCCACCATCAGCGCCGGACGCTTCGTGGCCGAGAAGTCGAAGGAGCCGGACTACTACTCGCCGCTGGTGCGCCCCAAGGCCGCCGCCATCGGCCCGCAGATCCAGGAGACCTTCGGCCGTGCCTGGAAGGCTGGCGTGAAGATCGCCTTCGGCACCGATGCCGGCGTGTTCCCGCACGGCGACAACGCCCGGGAGTTCGCCTACATGGTCGAGGCCGGCATGCCGCCGCTGGAAGCGATCCGCAGCGCCACCCTCAACGCCGCACAATTACTCGACCAGGCGGGCAGCCTGGGCTCGCTGGAGGCCGGCTACAGCGCTGACCTGGTGGCGGTTGACGGCGATCCCCTGGCGGACATAAGCCGCCTTCAGAAGACCGCCTTCGTCATGAAGGACGGCGTCATCTACAAGCAGCCCTGAGCCCGAACATGGATCCCATCCTCGACCTCATCCCCGGCCGCGCCCGCGATCTCGGCGGCTTCGCGGTGCGCCGTGTCTTGCCTATCGGGCATCGCAAGACCGTTGGCCCCTTCATCTTCTTCGACCACATGGGCCCGATGGTGCTCAAGGCCGGCGCGGGCATGGACGTGCGACCGCATCCGCATATCGGCCTGGCCACCGTCACCTACCTGTTCGAGGGCCGCATCCAGCATCGCGACAGCCTCGGCAACGACCTGCCCATCGAGCCGCTGGCGGTGAACTGGATGACCGCCGGCCGCGGCATCGTCCACTCCGAGCGCTCGACGCCGGAGGATCGACTGATCGACCAGCCCCTGCACGGCATCCAGTCCTGGGTGGCGCTGCCAGCGACCGACGAGGAGTGCGAACCATCCTTCGTGCATCATCCGGCGGCGAGTCTGCCGCAGACCGAGATCGGTGGCGTGGCGCTGCGCATCATCGCCGGTACCGCGTACGGGCTGGCCTCGCCGGTAGCGCTGCTGTCGCCGACCTTCTACGTGCATGCCGAAATGCCGGCGGGTTCGACGCTCGCAGTGCCGGACGAGTACGAGGAGCGCGCCGTATATCCGGTCAACGGCCGGGTGCGGATCGGCGGGCGCTGGGTCGAGGAAGGGCAGTTGGCGGTGCTGGCGCCCGGTGCAGTCGTGATCCTGCACGCCGATGCCGCCACGCGCCTGATGCTGCTGGGCGGAGCACCGTTCCCGGAGGAACGGCACATCTTCTGGAATTTCGTTTCCAGCCGACCGGACCGGATCGAGCAGGCGAAGCAGGACTGGCAGGCGCAGCGGTTCGCGGCAGTGCCGGGGGAAACAGAGTTCATTCCGCTGCCAAGCCCTTAGGGTCGGTCCGATGTCCTTGCTCAGCTGGCCGGCGGCGGCTCGATGAAGAACATCTCCATGCCGGCCTTGTTCTTCACCGGCATCACGCCGCGCGCCTGGCAGGGCCAGCGCTCGCCGACACGCTCGTAGACCGCGCGTGAGACATTGACGCGGCCGGGCTCGCCCGCCGCCTCCAGCCGCGAGGCGATGTTGACGGTATCGCCCCAGACATCGAAGGCGAACTTGCTGACTCCGACCACGCCAGCCACCACCGGGCCGACATGGATGCCGATGCGCACACCCCAATACGAGCGGCCGCTGGCTTCCTGCTCCGCCTTGCGCTCCAGGCAGTAGTCGCGGATTTCCAGGGCGGCGGCCACCGTCTCGTCCAGGGCCGCCGGGTCGGGCTCGCTCAGCCCGCCGACGCAGAGATAGCCGTCGCCGATGGTCTTGAGCTTCTCCAGTCCGTGCCGGCCGACGATGCTGTCGAACGCCGAGAAGCATTCGTTGAGCTGCCGCACCAGCTCCTGCGGCGTGTAGTTCTCGGCGACCCGGGTGAAGGCGGTGAAGTCGGTGAACATCACCGTCACGTCCTCGTGCAACTCGGCCTCGACCTTGCCCGCCCGCTTCAGCTCGGCCGCCACCCGCGCCGGCAGGATGTTGAGCAGCAGCCGGTCCGAGCGCGCCGCCTCGGCTTCCAGCTCGCGGTTGAGGTCCGCTAGCTTGCGCTCGCTGGCCTCCAGCGCCCGGAACGCGGCATTGCGTTGCAACTGCGCCAGATAGCCGTTGCCGTGGTGGCGGATGCGGGCGATCAGCTCGACCCGGTCGGGCAGCTTGACGATGTAGTCGCTGGCGCCAAGGGCGAAGCACTGCGCCTTGATCTCCGGCTCCTCCTTGGTCGACAACATCACCACCGGCACCAGCTGGGTGCTCGGGTTGGCGCGATACAGCTCCAGCATCGCCAGGCCGTCGCGCTGTGGCATGACCAGATCCTGCAGGATCAGGGTCGGCCGCAAGCTCTCGGCCAGCTGCTCGGCCGCGAGCGAGTCCTGGCAGAAATGGAAAGCGATGTCCGGCTCCCCGAGCAGCATGCGGCGGACACTCTCGCCGACAATCATCTGGTCGTCGACCATCAGCACCGTGATCTGCCGGTAGCGCGCCAGTTCAGCAGCGTCGAGGTCAGGGGACGGCGGGACCCGGCGATCCCAGGGCCGCCCTGCGGACTCCGGGTTGTTCATTGGACGCCCGCCATCGCTGGCACTGCGTCGCTGTGGTGCGCGGACTCAGGATCAACGCAATCAACGCACCGCCGGCAATGGTCTTGCATCGGCTCTCCCCCGCGAGGGTCTCCAGAACAGCAGTCTGAGTACTTCGGCCGGGTGCCGCAAGCCGGCGCGCGCAGGGGCGCTTGAGCGGGCCGCCGTAGCGCTGTGCCAGTCCCGCATCGCCACGGATCGCCGCAACCGGGATTCCAGCGGTCTGCGCAGCGGGGTTTCACGATTCAAGCTGGAGGCGTAAGGTGGCTTCCAGGGTTGATGCGCCCGGCAGCTGAGGCCATCAACCATGTGCATCAACGGTGACCCTGCGAGAAGTCACCGAGTTTGGAGACCGGCCATGAGAGTTTCAAAGGTCTGGCAACCGCCACTGCTGAGGGGCCTGCAAGGGGCGAGCTTGGGCCAGACCCCGATCCCGGGGCTGTCGAGTCCCGTCGGCATCGGGGCGCCCCCGGCGACCGGGAACGCAGCGCGTCAGCGAGGGTGAGGCAGGGAGAGCGCATCGGTGATCCACCATTTGCGAGGAGAGCGACATGAACACAAAAAAATCTTCCACCCGGCGTCGCTACCGGATTCGTTCGGAGGCGCAGGCGATGCTGCTGATCGGGCTGCTGACCCTGTGCCAGGGTGCTGCGGCCGCCGAGCTGTCGGCGCGCGAGCTCGGCGATCTCAGCCTAGACCAGCTGATGAATGAAACCGTCACCTCGGTATCCAAGAAAGAGGAAAGCCTGTTCGACGCCGCCGCCGCGGTCTCGGTGCTGTCCAACGACGAACTACGCCGTGGTGGTGCCCAGACCATCGCCGACGCTCTTAGGGTCGTGCCCGGCGTGAATGTGGGCTCGGTCAACGCCAGCCAGTGGTCGATCTCGGCGCGTGGCTTCAACACGCTGTATGCCAACAAGCTGCTGGTACTGGTGGATGGCCGCGCGGTGTACACGCCGCTGTTCGCCGGGGTGTACTGGGACCTGCAGCAGACGATGCTGGAAGACGTCGACCGCATCGAGGTGATCCGCGGCCCGGGTGCGACGGTCTGGGGCGCCAATGCCGTGAACGGCGTCATCAATGTCGTCAGCCGCAAGGCCCAAGACAGCCAGGGTGGGCTGCTCCAGGTCAGCGGTGGCAACGTGCAGGAGGCCAGCGCCGGTGCGCGCTACGGCGGCCGCATCGGCGAGCACACCCATTACCGCGTGTTCGCCGGCTATCAAGGCCATGCCGATTTCCCCCTGAGCAATGGTCAGGATGCCGGCGACCGCTGGGAGAGCCGCCAGGCCGGCTTCCGCATCGACCATGAACTGGAAGCGGGCTCCCTGTTGACCTGGCAGGCCGATGCCACCGGGTCGGACCTCGACGCCGACAGCGCCGATGGCTCCAATGTCAACACCATCGGTCGCTGGACCCGGCAATGGTCAAATGGCTCAAGCCTGGAAGTGCAAGGCTATTACGACCACAGCCATCGCGACGAACCCCAGAGGGGCCGCAACACCGTCGACACCGCTGATCTGGGTTTGCAGCACGGTTTCGACTTGAGCGCGCGCAATGCTCTGATCTGGGGACTCGGCTACCGCCATATCGCCGTCACCCTCGATCAGACCAATCCGGCCATCGCCGTGCGCGGCGACGACGCCGATCTGCAGATATTTAGCGCTTTCGTGCAGAACGAATTCACCTGGATACCGGATCGCCTAAACCTCACCACCGGGATCAAGGTGGAGCACAACGACTTCACCGGTGTCGAGCTGCAACCCAGCCTGCGGGCCAGCTTCAAGCCGGACCAGCGCCAGACGCTATGGTCCGCAGTATCCCGCGCGGCCCGCACGCCCAGCGTGATCGAGGGCGGCGACCAGTTGGCCATCGCCATCGGCGCGCCCTTCACCGGACCCGATGGCGGTCTGTACGTACCGACCCTGGTCGGCAATCCCGAGTTGAAATCGGAGATCTTGTGGGCCTACGAACTGGGCTATCGGGTCAGGCCAGCCGAGCGGCTGAGCATCGATCTGGCCAGCTTCTACAACCGCTACCGCCATCTGATCTCCTTCGGCGCCGTGCAGCGCCTGGAGCCCGGCACGCCGGTGGGCACTGCCGAGGTTCCCTTCAACAATTCGCTCAGCGGCGAGACCTATGGCGCCGAAACCTCGGTGAGCTACGCGGCGACGGACCATTGGCGGCTGATCACCACCTACTCCTGGCTGGTGATGAATCTGGACGGGCCGGCAAGCTCGGATCGCGACAGCACCGAGCATTCCTCGCCCCGGAACCAGGCGAGCCTGCGTTCCTCCTACGATTTCGCGAAGCGCGGCAGTGTCGATGCTCAGCTGCGCTACGTCGACTCCATCCAGTCGGTCCCAGCCTATATCACCGCCGACCTGCGGCTGTCGTATCGACTGCTCAAGCGGCTCGAGTGCTCGCTGGTCGGACAAAACCTGTTCGACCCGCAGCATCCGGAACAGTCGACCCAGTTTTACGCGATTGGCTCGGAAGTGCCGCGCGGTATCTACGGAAATATCGCCTGGAGTTTTTGAAGGACCGCGAGCGCAGAAGCGCAAGGAGCCGTCATGATGACAAGAACCCGGTCGTCGGCAGTTGGTGCGGTGGCAGTGCTGCTCGCCGTCGTGCTGCTCGCGGCGCAGGGCGCGCACGCCGCTGAAGCCGTCTCCAAGGAATATCAGATCAAGGCCGCCTTCCTGTACAACTTCGCCAAGTTCGTGGAATGGCCGCCCGCGAGCTTCGCCGACGCCAGCAGCCCGATCATCATCGGTGTGCTGGGGCAGAACCCGTTCGGCGGCGAGCTGGAGCAGGTGGTCAAGGACCGCAAGATCAATGGCCGGGACGTCCTTATCAAGACGCTCGAAACCGTCGAGCAGGCCGCCTCGGTTCAGATCGTATTCCTCGCCGCCGGCGAGGACGCGCGCATCCCCAAGCTACTGGCAGCGGTCAGCGACAAAGCTGTATTGACCGTTGGCGAATCGGATGCCTTCGCCAGCCAAGGCGGCGCGATCCGCTTCGTGCTGGATGGGGACAAGGTCCGATTCAGAATCAATCTGACGCCGGCGGATCGCGCGCACCTGAAGATCGGCGGCCAGTTGCAGCAGTTGGCGAAGCAAGTCGAGAGATCACCCTAGGAACCGACCGCCATGCGTCTTCGCGATATTTCGATCAAGCGCAAACTGAGCCTGCTCAGCATGCTCACCAGTAGCGTGGCGCTGTTGCTGGCGGGCGCCGCGTTCGTGGGCTACGACATCATGACGACCAAGCAGAGCATCGCCATGAGCAACCAGATCACGGCGCGGATGATCGCCGACAGCAGCGCGGCCGCGCTGTCGTTCAGCGACGCCGCCTTGGCGGAACAGGCGCTCAAGGCGCTCGGCGCCGATCCCAACATTGTCGAGGCGGCGATATACGACAAGGATGGCAAGGTCTTCGCCACCTATCGCGGCAGCGCGCATGCCGCAGGTTCGGGCGCCGCGCCACCGCCGGTCCGAACCGATGGCAGCCGCTTCGGCGACAACTCCCTCGAGGTGTTCCACACCATTACGCTGGTAGGTGAAAAGGCGGGCACGGTTTACATCCGCTCCGATCTGGAGCAGATCCGGATTCACCTGCGCCGCTACCTGCTGATCACCGTCGGCGTGATGCTGGCGGCGTCCGCGATCGCCCTGTTCCTCTCGACCCGCCTGCAAGGCATCATTTCTGGCCCCATCACCCAACTGGTCGAGGTGGTCGCGGCGGTGAGCGGGCGGCGTGACTACGCGGTCCGCGCGGTCAAACACGGCGATGATGAACTCGGCGGTCTGATCGACGGCTTCAACAGCATGCTGGGGGAGATTCAGGCACGCGACGTCGAGTTGCAGCGTGCGCAGGGTGAACTGGAGCAGCGAGTCGAGGAACGCACCGCCGATTTGCAGCAGGAAGTCGCCGAACGCCGGAAAGCTGAGACCCAGCGCGGCTTCGTCGTCGCGGCCGTCGCCGCCGCGCTCGAACAGCTGCGCCTGGGCGACTTGTCCTACCGCCTGCGCGAAGCGTTTCCGCCGGAGTTCAAGAAACTGCAGGACGACTACAACTCGGCGATGGACCAGCTGAACGACACCATGAAGGTGATCGCGACCGGTGCGGTGGGGGTGCAGGCCAATACCCAGAACATCGCCGCCACCGCCAAGGAGCATCAGGCCACCGCGAGCGAGATTGCCGTGACCACCACCGAGATCGGCGCGACCTCGAAGGAGATTTCCGCTACCTCGAAGGAACTGGTGCGGACCATGAACGAGGTGGCGATGGTGGCCGAGCAGTCGGCGACGCTGGCCGGCAGCGGTCAGGCCGGCCTGACCCACATGGAAGACACCATGCGCCAGGTCATGGAAGCCGCCGGGTCGATCAATGCCAAGCTGGCCGTGCTCAACGAGAAAGCCGGCAACATCAACCAGGTGGTCACCACCATCACCAAGGTCGCCGACCAGACCAACCTGCTCTCGCTCAATGCCGCCATCGAGGCCGAGAAAGCCGGTGAGTACGGCCGTGGCTTCTCGGTGGTGGCCACCGAGATCCGCCGCCTTGCCGACCAGACGGCGGTAGCGACCTATGACATCGAGCAGATGGTCAAGGAAATCCAGTCAGCGGTGTCCGCCGGGGTCATGGGCATGGACAAGTTCTCGGAAGAGGTGCGGCGCGGCATGCAGGAGGTGCAGCAGGTCGGCGGTCAGCTGTCGCAGATCATCCAGCAGGTGCAGGCCCTGGCGCCGCGCGTCGAATCGGTCAACGAGGGCATGCAGGCCCAGGCCACCGGCGCCGAGCAGATCACCCAGGCCCTGAGCCAGCTGAGCGTCGCCGCCCAACAGACCGTCGAGTCACTGCGCCAGTCCAGCATCGCAATCGATGGCCTCAACCAGGTTTCCAGCGGTCTGCGCGGCGGGGTCTCACGGTTCAAGCTGGAGCACTAGGACGCCGAGGATGCTCTTCCTCCTATTCCAGCTGGACCAGGATCGCTACGCGCTGGAGGCGCGCCAGGTGGTCGAGGTGCTGCCCCTGGTCAACCTCAAGCAGATCCCCCATGCGCCCCGCTGCGTGGCCGGACTGTTCAATTACCGTGGCCGGCCGGTGCCGGCGATTGACCTGAGCGAGCTGACCCTGGGGCGTCCGGCCCGCAGCCGCCTGAGCACCCGCATCGTGGTCATCAATTACCTCGGGGACAATGGCGACCCACACCCGCTTGGCCTGATCGCGGAAAAGACCACCGGCACCCTGCGCCGCGAGCCCGAGGACTTCGTCGCCTCCGGCGTGAGTAGCGATGCCGCCGCCTACCTGGGGCCGGTGGCCACCGATGAGCAAGGCCTGATCCAATGGATCGAGGTCAAGCAGCTGCTACCGGCCTCGCTGCGCGAATTGTTGTTCCGGGCGCCGGAGGCAGGCTGATGCCCGACCAGGACTTCGCCGGGTTGCTGAAGCAGGCGATGGGGCTGGATGCCGCCTCCGTCGGGCCGGCGGCCATCGCGCGGGCGGTGCAGGACCGGCAGCTGGCCTGCCAGCTGCGCAGCCCGCAGGCGTACTGGGAGTATCTGCGCGGCTCGGCCGAGGAGTTGCAGCAGCTGATCGAGGCCGTGGTGGTTCCGGAAACCTGGTTCTTTCGCGACCGCGAGGCCTTCGCGGCCCTCGGCCGCATGGCCTGTGAAGACTGGCTGCCGCGCCACGCCGAGCAGACCCTGCGCCTGCTGAGCCTGCCCTGCTCGACCGGCGAGGAACCCTACTCCATCGTCATGGCCCTGCTCGACGCCGGATTCCCGGCCGAACGCATTCGCGTTGACGCCATCGACATCAGCGAGCGCGCGCTGGAACAGGCGCAGCGGGCGCTGTACGGCCGCAACTCGTTCCGGGGTGCAGAGCTCGGCTTCCGTGACCGCCATTTCACCGACTCGGGCTCCGGGCAGCAACTCCACGACAGCATCCGGCGCTGCGTGAACTTTCAGCAGGGCAATATGTTCGCTGCCGGCTTCCTGCCTGGCGCCGAGCGCTACGACGCCGTGTTCTGCCGCAACGTGCTGATCTATTTTGATCGCCCGACGCAGGACCGCGCCATCCAGCTGCTGGAGCGCCTGCTCAGTCCCAGTGGCCTGCTGTTCGTGGCGCCTTCCGAAACCGGCCTGCTGTTCAGCCACGGCTTCATCTCGGCCAAGGTGCCGCTGGCCTTCGCTTTCCGCAAACCCTCGGCGGGGCCGGCGCGGCCCACGGCCTCGGTGGCGCCACCCCTGCCCGCCCGCGCCGGTGGCGGCGCAGCGGCGCGAGGACTCAAGCTGCCGGGAGACCGGCAGCGACCACCTGCCGTGGCCGCCGCAGCTACGACCGGTGCCGGAGCCGAAACCCCGGCCAGGACGCCCGCGCCCGGTCTAGAGGAGGCGCTCCGACTGGCAGACCAGGGCCTGCTGGTGGATGCCGCCCAGGCCTGCGAGGCCTACCTGCGGCGGCAGGGGCCCTCGCCCCAGGCCTACTACCTGCTCGGCCTGGTACGCGACAGCGCCGGCAGCGTGGCGGAGGCCGCGCACTACTACCGCAAGGCGCTGTATCTCGATCCGCGACATCAGGACGCCCTGCTGCACTTCGCCTTGCTGCAAGAGAAGCAGGGCAATAGCGCCGACGCCAGCCTGCTGCACAGCCGTCGGCTGCGCTTGCAGCAGACCGGCCAGCAATGACGTGAACCAGCCCACTGACAGCCTGCCCGCACCCGAGCGCCCCGCCGTCAAGGACTGCTGGAACCAGATCGGCGTGCGCGGAGATGCCTCCTGCCCGGAGCTGGCGCAACACATTCACTGCCGCAACTGCCCGGTTTTCGCGGCGGCGGCGGTGCAGCTGCTGGATGACGAACTGCCGGCCGGCCATCTGGCGCGTTGGAGCCGCCACGTCGCCGCCGAGAAATGGGTGGCGGAACTCGATACCCACTCGGTCGTGGTGTTCCGCATCGCCGCCGAATGGCTGGCCTTGCCGACCACGGTGTTCAAGGAAATCGCCAGCCGGCGCCCCATTCATCCGCTGCCCCACCGGCGCAACCGGGTGGTGCTGGGCCTGGCCAACATTCGTGGCGAACTGATGGTCTGTATCTCGCTGCAGGAGGTACTGGGCCTGGATGCGGCGACGGAAACCGGCGGCGCGCAGGAACGGTCGCTGGATGAACGGCTATTGGTGATGCAGTACGAAGGCCATCGGGCGGTGTGCCCGGCCGACGAGGTCTACGGCATCCAGCGCTTTCATCCGCGCGATCTGCAAGAGGTTCCGGCGACGGTCGCCCGGGCCACGGCGACCTATACCCGCGCGATCCTGGCCTGGCAGGGGAAGGCGGTCGGCCTGCTCGACGAGCAGCTGCTGTTCCACACCATCAACCGGAGCCTGGCATCAGCGACCGTGATCTAAGCCAGGTCTCGATGCTGGACCTGTTCCGCATCGAGGCGGAGACCCAGACCCAGGTGCTGGTCGATGGGCTGTTGGCGCTCGAACGCGATCCCACCGCCGCCGAGCAGCTCGAAGCCTGCATGCGCGCGGCGCATTCGCTCAAGGGTGCCGCGCGCATCGTCGGCGTTCCGGTCGGCGTCAGCCTGTCGCACAGCATGGAGGACTGCTTCGTCGCCGCCCAGCGCGGCAACATCCGGCTCGGTCAGCGGCACATCGATCTGCTCTTGCGAGGCGTCGATCTGCTGAGCCAGCTGGCGAAAACGCCGGAGCTTGAACTCGGCCAGTGGACCGATGCGAAGCAGGCGGAGGTGAGCGCCTTCATCAGCGCACTGAGTCTGGCGCTCACCGCACCTGCGGCCGCCGAACCCAGTGCGCCGGCAGCGCCCGCTGCCAGCGCACCGACGGTGGCCGCTGCTCCGGCGGCGGCGCCCGCCGACACCGACGTCCGCGCCACCGGCGCTGGCGCCGACCGCATCCTGCGGGTCACGGCGGACAATCTGAACCGCCTGCTGGGCCTGGCTGGCGAGTCGCTGGTGGAATCGCGCTGGCTCAAGCCGTTTGCCGAATCGCTGCTGCGGCTCAAGCGCCAGCAGCAGGACAGCGCCAAGAGCCTGGAGACCTTGCGCGAGGCGCTGTCGGGCCAGGCCCTGGGGGAGCAGGCGCAGACGGCGCTGGCCGAGACCCTGACCAAGATGATCGAGAGCCGGCAGGTCCTGGCCCAGCGTCTGGTCGAGCTGGAGCTGTACGACCACCGCGCGGCCAATCTGGCGCACCGGCTCTACACCGAGGCCCTGGCCTGTCGCATGCGACCGTTCGCCGACGGCATCCAGGCATTTCCCCGCATGGTCCGCGATGTCGGCCATGCGCTCGGCAAGCAGGTCCGGCTGGAACTGATCGGCGAGGCCACCCAGGTTGACCGCGACATTCTCGAAAAGCTGGATGCGCCGCTGGGGCATCTGCTGCGCAACGCGGTAGATCACGGCATCGACACACCGGAGCAGCGCCGCGCCGCCGGCAAGCCGGAAGTCGGCGTCATCCGCCTGGAAGCGCGCCACAGCGCCGGCATGTTGCAGATCATCGTCGCCGACGACGGTCGCGGCGTGGACCTCGACCGCGTCCGTGCCGCGATTGTCGAGCGCAAGCTCACCAATGCCGAGACCGCCGCCCGGCTGAGCGAGGCGGAGCTGCTGGAATTCCTGTTCCTGCCCGGTTTCAGCATGAAGGGCAGCGTCACCGAGATCTCCGGCCGCGGCGTCGGCCTGGACGCGGTGCAGAACATGGTCAAGCAGGTGCGCGGCACCGTTCGCATCAGCTCCCAGCCGGGCCTTGGCACCCGCTTCCTGCTGCAGCTGCCCTTGACCCTGTCCGTGGTCCGCACCTTGCTGGTTGATATCGGCGGCGAGGCCTATGCCTTCCCGCTCGCCTACATCGTCCATACCCTCAAGCTGCCGAAAGACAAAATCGAGCTGCTCGAAGGCCGCCAGCACTTCACCCTTGGCGGCCGTCAGGTGGGGCTGGTCGCCGCCAGCCAGGTGCTCGGCGGCGATGCCGCCGGGCCGGTCGGCGAGGAACTGCCGGTGATCGTGGTCGGCGACCAGGGCAACAGCTACGGCCTGGTGGTGGATCGCTTCCGGGGCGAGCGCGAGCTGGTGGTGCAGCCGCTCGATGCGCGGCTCGGCAAGATCAAGGACATCAGTTCCGGCGCGCTGATGGAAGACGGCTCGCCGGTGCTGATCGTCGATGTCGAAGACCTGCTGCGCTCGGTGGACAAGCTGGTCTCGGCTGGTCAGCTGAACAAGATCCAGCGTCAGGGCGCTGGGCTCCCGGGCAAGGCTCGTCGGCGGGTGCTGGTGGTCGATGATTCGCTCACGGTGCGCGAGCTGGAACGCAAGCTGCTGAGCGGACGCGGCTACGAGGTCGAGATCGCCGTCGACGGCATGGACGGCTGGAACGCAGTGCGCACCGGCCACTTCCATCTGGTGATTTCCGATATCGACATGCCCCGGATGGACGGCATCGAACTGGTGAGCCTGATAAAAAAAGACCCTAACCTGAAGTCGATCCCGGTGATGATCGTGTCCTACAAGGACCGGGAGGAAGACCGCCAGCGCGGGCTCGAAGCCGGTGCCGACTATTACCTGACCAAGGGCAGCTTCCACGACGAAACCCTGCTGCAGGCGGTGGCCGACCTGATCGGCGCGGCGGAAGCATGAGGATCGCCATCGTCAACGACCTGCCGCTGGCAGTGGAGGCCTTGCGCCGGGTGCTGGCCCTGAAGCCGGAGCACGAGCTGATCTGGGTCGCCCGCGATGGCGCCGAAGCGGTCGCGCTGTGCGCCCAACGGCCCCCCGATCTGGTGCTGATGGATCTGCTGATGCCGGTCATGGATGGTGTCGAAGCAACCCGCCAAATCATGGCGGCGACCCCCTGCGCGATCCTGGTGGTGACGGTCAGCGTCGGCGCCAACTCCTGGCGGGTGTTCGAGGCCATGGGCCATGGTGCGCTCGACGCGGTCGATACACCCAGCCTGGGCGGCGGCGACCCGGCGCAGTCGGCGGCGGCGCTGCTGGCCAAGATCGACATCATCGGCCGCATGATCGGCAGCCCGCACAGCAGCGCGCGCGCCGGCCGGCCGGCCGCTGCCGCCGGCCCCGTGGTCGGCGCGCAGGCGCTGCTGGCGATCGGCGCCTCGGCCGGCGGTCCGTCCGCGCTGGCCACGCTGCTGGGTGGACTGCCTAAGGATTTTCCGGCGGCGGTGATCATCGTCCAGCACGTTGATCGCGAGTTCGCCGCCGGCATGGCCGAGTGGCTCGGGCGCGAATCGCCGCTGCCGGTGCGGGTCGCCAATGTCAATGACACCCCCTGCCCGGGACAGGTCCTGCTCGCCGGCACCAACGACCACCTGCTGCTGCGTCGCAACGGCCGGCTGGCCTATGACCCGGAACCGCGCAGCCAGGTCTACCGCCCCTCGGTCGACGTGTTCTTCCACAGCGTGGTCCAGCACTGGCCGGGTCGGGCGGTGGGCGTGCTGCTGACCGGCATGGGTCGCGACGGCGCGCAGGGACTCAAGGCGTTGCGCGATCATGGCTGCCACACTATCGCCCAGGATCGCGCCAGCAGCGCGGTGTACGGCATGCCCAAGGCGGCGGCGGCGATCGGCGCCGCCACCGAAATCCTGCCCTTGGCGCGCATCGCCGAGCGGCTGACCCAGCTTTTCGCCGGCGGCGCCGGCGTCGTGAATGGAGTCCGACCATGAGCGCATCCACCCCCGAAACGGCCGCCCCCGAACCCGGCATCGACCCCGCCAGCAGCGAGTACGCGGTGCGAGTACTGCTGGTCGACGACCAGCCCATGATCGGCGAGGCGGTGCGCCGCGCGCTGCTCGGCCAGGCGCAACTGGAGTACCACTACTGCGGCGATCCCGCCGCCGCGCTCGATACCGCCGTGCGGGTGCGCCCGACCGTGATCCTGCAGGACCTGGTGATGCCCGGCATTGACGGCCTGACCCTGGTGCGCCGCTACCGCGAGCTGCCGGCCACCCGCGACATCCCGATCATCGTGCTGTCGACCAAGGAAGACCCGGCGGTGAAGAGCGAGGCCTTCGCCAGCGGCGCCAACGACTATCTGGTGAAACTGCCGGACAACATCGAGCTGATCGCCCGCATCCGCCACCACTCGCGCGCCCACCTCAACCAGCTGCAGCGCGATGCCGCTTATCGCGCCCTGCACGAGAGCCAGCTGCAGCTGATCGCGATCAACGCCGAGCTGAAACGGCTGACCCATGTCGATGGCCTGACCGGACTCAGCAACCGTCGCTATTGCGACGAGTACCTGGACCAGGAATGGCGGCGCGCCGCGCGCGAGCAGCTGCCGCTGGCGGTGTTGATGGTCGATGTCGATTCCTTCAAGCGCTACAACGATCACTACGGCCATCTCGCCGGCGACGAAACCCTGAAAGCGGTGGCGCAGGCGCTGCAGGCCGGCTGCGAACGCCCGAGCGATCTGGCGGCACGCTTCGGCGGTGAGGAGTTCATCGTCATCCTGCCGGGTTGTCCGACCGCCGATGCGGTCGCCATGGGCAACAAGCTGTGCCGCGCGGTTGCGGCGCTGGCGATCAGCCATGTCGCCTCGCTGGCCGCCGGGCACGTCACCGTGAGCATCGGCGCGGCCGCGACCCGGCCCCAACCCGGCAGCTCACCGCTGCAGCTGATCCAGCTCGCCGATCAGGCGCTGTACCGGGCCAAGGAAGGCGGTCGCAACCAGGTTGCCAGCAGCGCTTCTGAAGCCTCCGACTAGTAGTTCAGCCGCGCTCCGTACTGATACAGAAAATCGACACCAATGGTGCTGTACGTATAGTCGCTGTTCAGCGCATTGGAGCCACGCCGCTCGTGGCGGTACTCGGGCAGCACGCTGAAGCGGTAGAACGGCCGGTAGTCAGCGCCCAGGCTCAGGCTCAGCAGGTCGTCGCTGCGCGGCTCCCCCGCAGCGGCAATGCCGGAGGCACCGCGATAGTCGGACTGTACCCGTTGCAGCGCCGCCGCGAACGACAGCTTGGCGGAGTAGCGCCAGTCGGCGCTCAGGCTCAGGCCCAGATTCTCGACGTAGTTGGCGTTGACCTCTTCGACGTAATAGAGATCCCGGTAGGCCTCGGCCTTCAGCCGCGTGCGGCCGGACAGGCGCCGGGTGTAGCCGAGCCGGCCGGTGAGGCCGGAGAAGTCGGCGACGTCGGCGACGTCGTGGCGGCGCTGGGTGTAGCCCAGCTGCGCGGCGAAGTCCGACAGGCCGCTGGGCGTGTAGCCGGCGCGGAGGATCAGCGAGCGCTGCCGGTAGTCCTTTTCCCGGCCGTCGCCGGGCAGCACTACGCGGCTCGGGAACTCGCCTTCCACCTGGCGCAGGAACAGCCCCAGCGAGGAGTAGCCGTTGCGTCGGTACTCGCCGCCGACCTCGGCGCCAGTCTCGGTCAGGTCGTAGTCCCGGGAACTCAGCAGCGAGGCGCGGCTGGCATACCGGTCGCCCCGGGCGCTGGCAGTCCAGCGCGGGGTCAGGGCGTAGCGCAGCTCGGCGCTGGCGGTATCCAGCCGCACGAAGCCGGGCTGGGTGTCGTCGCGATAGGCGAAATTCTCCAGCCGGCGCTGGCGCCCGGCCTTGAGCTCCGCGCCCCAGTTGGCGCCGTAGGCAAGCCTCGCCTCGGCGGCCAGCCGGTAGCGGTCGTGATCGAGCTGGTCCTGGTCGGCGTAATCGACGTGGTCGTACTCGCCACGGAACTCGACGCTCTGCAGGCTGTGCCGCAGCGTCAGCCGCGCACCGGCGCCGTACTGGCTGAGGGTGTCGGAGACCTTGGGCGCGGCGCCGACGCCGGGCTGATCGGGTGCGCGAAAGATGTTGTCGTCGTTGCGCAGCTCGGCATGGGCCGAAGGCTTGAGTTCCAGCGACAAGGCCTGCGCGGCGGGCGCGGCCAGCAGGGCGACGAGCGCCCAGGCCGCGCCGTGGCGATGGCGCACCGGCTTCAGTCCGACCTGCCGCCGGCCACGTCGCCGCGCAGCAGGCGTCGCGGCAGGCGCTTCAGCTGCCCCAGCTGCCAGGCATGCAGACGCTGGCGGAAGTCGCCCTCGTCGAACTGGGGATCGCCGCGCCACATGCTGTGGAAGTAGGCGCCGATGAGGATCAGGCCACCGATCACATAGGGCTTCTCGCGCATGCGGAACAGGCCCGAAGCGATCATGTACAGCGGGTGGTAGCCGGCGAACCAGTTGCCACGCCCCTGGCGCACGCGGCCCTTGTACACATTCTTGTCGGAGCTGCCCATGATCCGGTGGTGGATCAGCCGCGCCTCGGGGTGGTGGAAGGACAGGGTCTTCCAGCCCAGATTGCGGCACATGTGCCAGTCGAGGGTGTCCCATAGGATGGTCTGGCGGAAGCCGCCGATGGCCTCGAAGGCCTCGCGCCGGTACAGCTTGAACTGGCCGGCGACCATGGCGTCGAGCATGAACTCCTCGACATAGCCATCACCCTCGGGCCGGAACACCTTGCCGGAGCAGGCGGCGAGTTGGGGATCGGCTTCCAGCCGGCCCAGCACCGTCTCGATGTAGCGCGGCCCGAAGGACATGTCGCCGTCGAGCTTGGTGATGTACTGCCATTCCTTGTCGAGGATCTGCTCGCGGCCGTAGTCGAAGGTCACCACCACGCCCTTGCCGACCTGGCGGAAGCCGCGGTTGTCGCGCTTCACCAGCCGGATCCAGGGATGCCGCGCCGAGAACTCGGTGACGATGTCCGGCGTCGCGTCGGTGGAGCCGTCGTCGACCACCACGACCTCCTGCGGCTGCCAGGTCTGGATCGTCAGCGACTCCAGCGTCAGCCGCAGGTATTTCTGCTCGTCACGCACCGGCATGATGATCACCAGCGGCACCACGCGCTGGCCGGGCTTGGGCGTTTCGCTCGTCGCTGCCATCTCAGAACGCCATGTCGTCGCGGAAGACGAGCACGACGGTGCGCACGATGATCTTGATATCGAACCAGGGCGACCAGTTGCGGATGTATTCGAGGTCGAAGCGGATGCGCTCTTCCATCAATTCGATGTTGGCGGTCTCGCCGCGCAGGCCGTTGACCTGGGCCCAGCCGGTGACACCGGGCTTGACCTTGTGGCGCAGCATGTAGCGCTTCACTTCCCTGCGCGAATTCTCGTTGAGCGCGACCGGGTGCGGGCGCGGGCCGACCACGCTCATCTCGCCTTTCACCACGTTCCAGAACTGCGGCAGTTCATCCAGCGAGGTCTTGCGGATGATGTGGCCGACCCGGGTGATGCGGTTGTCGTGGCGGCTGGCCTGCTTGGTATCGGACTCGGTGTTGACCACCATCGAGCGGAACTTGTAAACCTCGAAGCGCTTGCCATTGAGGCCGTAGCGCACCTGCTTGAACAGCGCCGGTCCGGGCGAGGACAGCTTCACCGCGAGGGCGATGCCGAGCAGCACCGGGATCAGCCCGATCAGCGCCAGGATGCCGAAGGCGATGTCGAACACCCGCTTGACCAGGCCGTCGACCCCGTAGAAAGGGGTCTCGGCCAGCTGCAGCACCGGCACCCCCTCGAACTCGCCGACCTTGGCCTTGAGCATCGAGAACACGAAGAAGTCCGGCACGTAGTAGAGCGAGGCGGTGGTGTCACCGAGGGCGTCCAGCGATTCGATGGCGCGGCGGGAGCCGGAGTCCGGCAGCACCACGAACACCACCTGCACGTTGTGGTCCTTGACGTACTGGGCCGACTCGCTGGCCTTGCCCAGCAGCCGCACTCCGGGAATGCCGCCGCCGGTGCGGCTCTCGTCCCGGTCGTCGAAATAGCCCAGCAGCTTGTAGCCGCTGGAGCGCGACAGCTTCTCGCCCAGCACCCGCGCCGAATCATTGGCGAAGACGATGATGGCACTGCGGCCCTCGGCGGAGTCTGGCACCAGCCCGCGCAGGACCAGCATCGACAGCAGGTGCACGCCCAGCAGCACCAGGGGCGTGGTCAGGAACCAGACCAGCAGCACCACGCGCGAATAGCTCTCGGCGCTGCGGCTGAAGAAGCCGAGGAACAGCAGGGCGGCGACGATCCAGCTCCAGTCGATCAACACCCGGGTGCCAATGCTGCCGGCCTGGGTCGGCCGCCATGGCGTGGTCAGCTCGTGGCGGCGCAGCAGCAGGTAGGCGAGCAGGCCGGCGATCAGTTGCAGCAGCTGGTACTGGGCCTCGAACGGCTGCCGGTACAGCCACGCCAGCAGGTACAGATAGCCGACCACGGTCAGGGCGTAGACCATGCCGTGAAAGACAGAAGCGCGTGTGCTGGGATTGTTGTTCACGGCCGCCGGGCGCTGGGGGTGCCACCGGTTCGCATTATGCCCTCGGGACTGCAAGCTGGAGCGGCCATCAGGGGCGCTCGGGGGTGCCGGGTTCGGCCCGTACCCGCCGCAGCGGCAGGCTGAGCAGGAACGGCAGGTCGTGCACGAAGTAGCGCACGAACAGGCGGCGCGGCTCGTGCAGCAGGCGCCAGAACCATTCCAGATACAACTTCTGGAACAGCATCGGCGCCCGCGCCTGGTGGCCGGAAATCCAGGTGAACAGCGCGCCCACCGCCCAGCGGCATGGCGGCTGCAACTGCTCGCGGTACCGGTGCAGCCATTGCTCCTGGCGCGGCGCGCCGGTGCCCACGATCAAGAGGTCGGCGCCGGAGCCATTGATCTCGGCGATCATCGCCGCGTCGTCGCTGAAGTAGCCATCGTGGCAGCCGACCACGGCGATGTCCGGCCAGCGCTGGCGCAGCACTTCGGCGGCGGCAGCAGCCACGCCGGGCGGGCCGCCGAGAAAGTAGAACCGGGCACCGCGCGCCGCCAGCCGGCCGATGGTCGCGACGAAGACGTCGGTGATGATGTAGTGATCGGCCTTGCGCTGCCCGGTCAGGCGGGTGGCGATGCGCAGCGCGGTGCCGTCCGGCAGCACCAGGTCGGCTGCCTGCAGGATCGCCTTGTAGTCCGGCAGCTCGGTCGCGAGCCGCAGGCAGTCGATGTTCAGGTAGCTGACGAAGGCCGGCCGGCCCCGGCCATGGAGCGCCGCCAGCCGGTCCACCGCGTCGTCGAAGCGCAGATTGTCGTAAGGGACATCAAGGATGCGCATGGGCTGCCTCGGGCAATGGCGGATTCGGTAGCGACTCGCCCGAGCGGCGGCGCAGGTCGAGGTCCAGCTCGATGCGTGCAAGATGGAACGACGACAGGGTGGTGAGCAGGAAGGTCATCGAGATCGCCCGCCAGAACATGGTCTCCGACAGGTTGGCGATCAGCTGGTAGAGGTGCAGCGCCGCGTGCAGGGCGAACACGCTCGGCGCCAGGGCGGCGAGGCGGCGGGCGCGGCGCAGGTCGAAG
Organism: Stagnimonas sp.; assembly: GCA_030696045.1. Classification (GTDB taxonomy): domain Bacteria; phylum Pseudomonadota; class Gammaproteobacteria; order Nevskiales; family Nevskiaceae; genus Stagnimonas. Next base: position 126,514 of record JAUYNO010000051.1, read on the forward strand.
GCGATGGCGGCCAGCACCAGGGCCAGGCCGATCAGCCCCAGTTCGTTGGCGGTGTCGAGATAGCCGTTGTGGCCGTTGACGCTGATCCAGCCGGCCTTGGCACGGGCGGCGTCCGATAGCGAGCCCGGCGGCCCCCAGAAGGCCTGGAAGCCGGCGCCCAGCAGCGGCCGCTGCGGAATCTCGTCGAGCACCGCGCCCCACAGGGGCACGCGGCCGGTGAATGTCAGGTCGCGGCCGAGCAGGCCGGTCAGCGGTCCCAGCGCCTGCTCGATGGTCGGAAAGCCGCTG
>JAUYNO010000052.1 GCA_030696045.1 Stagnimonas sp.
GCCTCGCGATGGATTCAAGCCTTCGCGTCGGCCGGCGCCTTGCCTGACGCGATTTTGACCGGCAACGCAGCGAGCCCCGTAGTGTTAACAGGCCCTAGAGACTCTGCTTGCATGGCAAGCAAGTTGGACAGCGATTTCCCTTGCAAGGCAGCCGGGCACGTAGTTTTCCCGTCACCGATCAGCAGTTGGAGCTCTTGGTCCGCCTCGCTCTTTCAGGCCCGGACGATCGCCCTTAGTCCTTGCGTCGATCAGTCGAATTCGCAGACCGACGGCACGCACCGCTGTTTGCCGACGCCTGTGCCTTGCGCCTGACCCGTCCGCCGTAAGGCGCGCACAACTACTTCATCGCGATCACGTGCTCCACGAACTGATCGACGGCGATCTCGGTGCCCTGATAGAAGCCCGACGATTTGTTTTTCTCGAGATCCGCTTCATCCCGGTGCAGCGCGGTGAAGACGTAGCGAGTGCCGGCTCCCACGGCTTCCATGGTCACGATGGCGGTAATCGGAATGTCGTCAAAGACCGCCGGTCGATAGCCGGGGAACAACATCGAGGTCCAGACCAGTCGCTCCATCGGAACAACGTCCAGGAAACAGCCGAGGTTGGGGACCTCCTGACCGTCGGCCGTTGCGATGTCGATGCTGAAGACGCCGCCCGGTCGCAGGTCCATCTCGGTTCGCGCCACGCGCCCCCAGGGCTTGGGCATGTACCACTCCTTGAGATGCTCTGGTTTCGTCAACGCTTCCCAGACCAGCCGCGTGGGAGCGTCGATGAACCGTTCGATCGCGAAATCAAGTTTCGGGTTGAAAGCGAATTGCCTGCTCATGATTGGGATTCCTTCGCCTTGAGTTGCTTGACGTAGTGGTCGAACCGGTCCAGTCGGGCGTCCCATAGCTGACGGCGCTCGGTCAGCCAGTCTTCAACGACCTTGAATCGTTCGGGAGCGATCTCGTACGTTCGCACGCGGCCGCGCTTTTTCGACCTCACCAGCCGGCTCCGTTCGAGCACCGCGAGGTGCTGCACGAACGACGGGAGCTGCATGTCGAACGGGGCCGCCAGTTCGCTGACGGTGGCGGGTCCGACCGACAGTCGCTCCAGGACTTTCCGCCGGGAGGGGTTGGACAAGGCGTGAAAAATCTTGTCAGCGGCTGCTGATTGACCCATTTCCGACACCCCCGAATGCCCGGACTTCCCGAGTCGATGGTCGGACACTACCGCCGCGAAATACTTTTGTAAATACCTAAGTATTAACCGCTGATTGTACTGGCACCGCCGTCGTGGCCCGCTCGGCGCCGGTCCCGAGCGCATTCCCGCGTCGCCCGGCACAGCGGGCCGCCGACCGTGCTCGATCGAGCCGTCGGCCTGCTCAGGGCGCCATCAGCAGTCCGGACTCGGCAGGCCATGCAATGACCTGCATCAGTGCCTCCAATCGCCAGGTCCTCGACCATCTGCGCCTGTTACGAGACGCCGCTTCCGGGCGCTCGGCCCTGGATGACATGGAGGTCCCCGACGAATGTCCGAACCCCTGCTGTGGCCAGCGCTGACGCCGGTTGTCGCCGCCTGATGCCGAGCAAGCCAGCCCTGCACGATGTGGTGATCGTCGGCGCCGGCCCGGTCGGACTGACGCTCGCCGCTGCCCTGGCCGACGCCGGGTTCGAGGTCGCCCTGATCGAGCGGCAGGTGCGCGCGGCCCTGTCCGACCCGCAGCCGGACGGGCGCGAGATCGCCTTGACCCACCGTGCGGTGGACATCCTGCGGTCGCTGGGCCTCTGGCAGCGCATTCCGGCAGAGGCGGTCTCGAGCATCCGCGCGGCGCGCGTGCTCAACGGCCGGTCCTCCAGCTATCTTGGATTCGATCCTCAGGACTCGGGCCATTCGGCGCTGGGCTACCTGGTCCCGAACCAGATCATTCGCAAGGCCGCCTATGCGGCCGTCGCGGCACGCACGGCCGTTGACCTGCGGGCTGGCGTGCAGATCGAAACAATCCAGACCGCCGGTGATGCCGCGATCGTCCAGCTTGCCGACGGCAGCTGCTTGCACACCCGCCTGCTGGTCGCCGCCGACAGCCGGTTTTCCGAGACCCGGCGGCGCATGGGGATAGGTGCTCACAGCCGCGATTTCGGGCGCACCGTCGTGGTCTGCCGGCTGGCGCACGAGCGGCCCTCCGATGGCATCGCCTACGAATGCTTCGGCTACGAGCGCACGCTGGCATTGCTGCCACTGAACGGGCAGATGGTCTCCGCCGTCGTCACCGTGGCCAGCGATCAGGCCGAGGCCCTGCTGCAAATGCCGCCCGAGGACTTCGCCGCCTCCCTGCAGGCGCAGTTCGGCGCGCGCCTGGGGCGGCTGCGGCTGGTTGGCGAGCGGCACGCCTATCCGCTGGTGGCGGTCCATGCGGATCGCTTCAGCGCGCACCGCTTCGCGCTGGCTGGCGATGCGGCGGTCGGCATGCACCCGGTGACCGCGCATGGGTTCAATCTGGGCCTGTATGGCGTCGATGCGCTGACCCGGGTGTTGAGCGCGGCGCGCGGCAGCGGGCGCGACATCGGCCAACTGCAAACCTTGTCTGCCTACGACGCCGAACACCGACGCGCCACCCTGCCGCTCTACCTCGGTACCAATGCCCTGGTCGGCTTGTTCACCGACAACCGGCTGCCGGCGCGGCTGGCCCGCACGGCGGTGTTGCGGCTTGCCGACCACGCGCGCCCGCTCAAGGCCGCGCTGATGCAGCGCCTGACGGATGCGCTGCCGCCGGCACGGTGGCGGCCCCCTCCCCCCAACCTGGCTCACCCGGACCCCAGCGCATGAGCATTTCCTTTGCCGAGCTTGACCCAGTCAGCGGCGTCATCAACGGCCGGTCCGCGCACAGCACGAGCATCCGGCCGCAGTACCAGTGGGCCTGGGACAAGTACCTGCAGGGCTGCGCCAACCACTGGATGCCGCAGGAAATCAGCATGGCGGCCGACATCGCGCTGTGGCAGGACCCGCAGGGCCTGACCGAGGACGAGCGCCAGATCATCAAGCGCAACCTCGGCTTCTTCGCCACCGCCGATTCGCTGGCGGCGAACAACATCGTGCTCGGCACCTACCGTCACATCACCAGTCCCGAATGCCGCCGCTATCTCCTGCGCCAGGGCTTCGAGGAGGCGCTGCACACCCATGCCTACCAGTACATCGTCGAGAGCCTGGGGCTGGACGAGGGCGAGATCTTCAACATGTACCACGAGGTGCCGAGCATCCACGACAAGGCGGCATTCCTGCTGCCCTTCATCAAGACCCTGACGGACTCCGAGTTCCACACTGGCACCCCAGAGTGCGACCAACGCCTGCTGCGCTCCCTGATCGCCTTCGCCTGCATCATGGAAGGCTTGTTCTTCTACGTCGGCTTCGTGCAGGTGCTGGCCTTCGGCCGGCGCAACAAGATGGTCGGCGCGGCCGAGCAGTACCAGTACATCCTGCGCGACGAGTCCATGCACCTGAACTTCGGCGTGGATCTCATCAACCAGATCAAGCTGGAAAATCCGCAGCTGTGGACCGCGGCCTTCCGCGAAGATATCCACGCGCTGATGCGCCAGGCGGTGGAGCTGGAATACCGCTATGCCGTCGACACCATGCCGCGTGGCGTGCTCGGCCTGAATGCCGGGATGTTCGCCGAATACCTGCGCTACATCGCCAACCGGCGCTGCGTGCAGATCGGCCTGGCCCCGCTCTACCCCGGCGCCGGCAACCCCTTTCCGTGGATGAGCGAGCTGATCGACCTGAAGAAGGAAAAGAACTTCTTCGAGTCGCGGGTTACCGAATACCAGACCGGTGGGGTGCTGAGCTGGGAGTGAGCATTGCCAGGGCGCGGGTTGCGGGCCGATGAGGTAATGCGTCCGACCGCGTGAGAGCGCTGATCGGCAGCCGGGAAACCCCTGTTGATTGCGATGAAAATCGCTACGCTGACGGCCTTGCTCGACAGACCGCGCCCGATACCGGCAAAAGGAGCTGCACCACATGCGCCTTATCCATCACCACCGCACACCTTGGTTCGTGGCCTTGCTGCTGGCGTCCGCCGTGGGCGGGCCGGCGGCGGCCGAATCAAGCGGCCAGGCCGGCAGCCCGGCGCAGCAATCACCGGCGATGCAGCTGCCCCGGCAGAAAAACCCCGAACCTGGACGCTGGGTTTCCGGTCAGCCCGGCGATGACCAACTCCGCTCGATCGCGGCTTTCGGAATTCGCCACGTGATCAATCTGCGCCCGCCGGAGGAGTTTCCGAGTGAACTGGCTGCGGCAGAGCTGGGGGGCTTGGGGGTGGGCTATCACCGACTGCCCATCCATGGCGCGGACGATCTCACCCGGGAGAACGCCGAACAGCTCGATGCCCTGCTGGGAAAGATCGGCGATGAGCCCACGCTGCTGCACTGTGCCAGCGGAAACAGGGCTGGGGCCTTGATGAGTTTGCGTGCGGCCTGGATCCAGGGGCTGCCGGTCGAGGAGGCCCTGGAGCTGGGCCGGCGTTACGGCCTGACCGGACTCGAGCCGGTGGTGCGGGAAAAACTGAGCGCCGCCGGCAAGTCCTGAGGCGCGCCAAAGCGGCTCGGCGCTCCAACGATCAGACCGACCGGGGCGGCCGCCGAAGCGGCACTCAGGCGGTGATCGCGATGACTGGATCGTTGACCGGGACGCTCATCATCGCGATGCGGGAGTTCTTGTGGAACGCCACCACCTCGTCCACCGCCGCCATCTCGCCGAACAGGTAGCCCTGCGCCGAGTGGCAGCGCTGGCCGATCAAGTAGCGCAGCTGCTCGTGGTTCTCGACGCCTTCCGCCACCACGTCCAGGTTCAGTGATCTCGCCATCGCGATGATGGCATTGGTGATGGCGTCGTCGGCCGGGTCCTTGCCGATGTCGCGGATGAACGAGCGGTCGATCTTCAGCTTGTCCACCGGGAAATGCGTGATGTAGGACAGGCTGGAATAGCCGGTGCCGAAATCGTCGATGGCGATCTGCACGCCCATGGCGCGGAGCGCGGTCAGTATCTTCAGCGCCTCCTCGGGGCGGTCCACCATGATGCTCTCGGTGATCTCGAAGGTCAGCGCCCCGGCCGGCAGGCCCGCTTGCCGGCAGATTTCCGCGACCCGGTTGACGAAATCGGGCTGCGATAGCTGGCGTGGCGAGATGTTCACCGACACCGGGCAGAAATAGCCGAGCTTCCGGCTGAGCTCGCGGCAGAAGTGGCAGGCCTCGATCAGCACCCAGTCACCCAGGCGCAAGATCAGCCCGGCTTCCTCCGCGAGCGGGATGAACACCGAGGGCGAGATCAGGCCGCGCTCCGGATGCCGCCAGCGCAGCAGCGCCTCCAGCCCCAGGAGCTTGCCGGTCTGCAGGCAGACCAGCGGCTGATAGCCCAGCCGCAGCTGGCCCTTGTCGATGGCCCGGCGCAGTTCGACTTCCAGCGCCATCTTTTCCTCGGCCACCTGCATCATCGAACGCGAGAACCACTGGAAATTGGCGCGCCCGCGCTGCTTGGCGCTGTACATCGCCGCGTCGGCATTGCGCAGCAGGGTGCCTTCGTCGCTGCCGTCACGGGGGTAAACGCAGCCGCCGACGCTGCCACTGACCTGCAGCTCGTGGCCGTTCACCGTGACCGGGCGGAACACACCCTCGACGATCTTCTCGGCGATGGCGCCGACCCGGTCGGCGTCCGGCACCCCGGCGAGCACGATCACGAACTCGTCGCCGCCCATCCGCGCCACGGTGTCTTCCCGGCGCACCATGGTCTTCAGCCGGTTGCTGATTTCGGTCAGCAAGCCGTCGCCGATCTGGTGGCCCAGGGTGTCGTTGATCCGCTTGAAATGATCGAGGTCGAGCATCAGCACGCCGACCTGAGACCCGTCGGTGGCGGCGCGGTGGATGGCGACGGCCAGGCGCTCGTTGAGCAGCGCCCGGTTGGGCAGGTTGGTCAGCGCGTCGTGGTGCGCCAGATGCCGGATGTGCAGCTCCACCTGCTTGCGGTCCGAGATATCGACCACCAGGAAGATATAGCCCACGCGCGCGCCGGCCCGGTCGGTGATGGTCGAGGCGGTGACCAGGGCCGGAAAGCTCGATCCGTCCTTGCGGATGTAGGTCCACTCGGACTCCTTGGCCTGGCCCGAGACGCAGCCATCGACCAGCACGCCGAACGCCACCTCGTCGACCCGTATCTGATCGCGGATGGCCGAAGAACTGGCCCGGTCGGCGATTTCCTCGCGGACATAGAAGCCCAGTGCCGAGCGCAGCCGCACCAGTTCCTCCGGCCGGTATCCCAGCGCCAGCTCGGCGGCCTGGTTGAGGTACTGGATGCTGCCGTCCAGCGCCGTGGCGATGATCGGGTAGGGCACGCTGCTGAACAGCAGCTTCTGCAGATGGTCGGCTTCCAGCAGCGCCGACTCCGCCTTGCGCTGCTCGGTCAGGTCCTGGATCAGCGCTACCGCATGGTTCTCGGCACCGACCTTCATCCGGCCCAGCGACAGCGTCGCCGGAAACTCCGAGCCGCCCTTGCGCCGTCCCACCGCCTCCTTGCGGCTGGTGACGACGGTGGCCTCGCCCGAGCGGAAGAACCGACGCAGGTGCTCCTTGGTCTCGCCGCGATGCCGGTCGGGTATCAGCAGCGCCATGTCATGGCCGATCACTTCCTCCGCACGGTAGCCGAATATCCGCTCCGCGCCGGTGCTGAAAGTCTGCACCCGGGCCTGCTCGTCGAGCGTGATGATCGCCTCGGTGGTGGCCTGCACGATCGCCAGGTGACGCCCCTCCGATTCGCGGAAGGCCCTGCCCATTTTCGCCGCCAGCCGCCGCGCGCGGGATTCCGAGCGCAGCAGCGTCAGCACCACGATGAAGATCAGCACCGAGACGGCCAGGCCCATGACGAGCACGGCCGGCGCCCAGTTCCGCTGGGTTTTCGCGAACGAGTTCAGCGCCATCAGTTCCACGGTCCAGCGGTGCCCCGCGAACTGCAGGGTCGAGCGGCGGAGGTAGGCGAGGTCGGCGACTTCGTCCTGGCGCAGCGAATCAAACAGCTGCTGGGCCGGCGAGGCGAGTTCGCCGTCGTAGAGCCGCAGGCGCAGGTCCTTGAGCAGGGGTTGCACCGCCCCGAGGGTGAAATCCCCCATTCGCAGGGGGCAGTAGACCCAGCCCATCAGTGCCTCGCGACGCTGCTCCACGGTCGCGGTCGGCAGGCCCGGCCGATAGGCCGGCAGGTACAGCAGCGAGCCGGGCTGGACATCCTGCTCGGTTTCCTGCAACAGCCGCACCTTGCCGGACAGCGCCGCGGTTCCGCTATCGCGGGCGCGCTGCATGGCCTCGCGCCGGACCGGTTCGGTGAGCATGTCGAAACCGATCGCGCGCCGGTTGCGGGCGTCCATCGGCTCCAGGAACTCGATGGCGGAATACTGCGGGCGGTCACCGACCGGGAACAGCCGGTACGCCGCCTCGCCGACCGGTTGCTGGCGCCGCAGGAAGGCCTCGAGCTCGGAGGGCTGCAGGCGGCGCGCGAAGCCCAGGCCCTGGATGCCGGGGTAGATCTGCCCCGGCCGCAGGGCCTGGGCGAAGGCCCGCCATTCACCCCGGCTGACTTGCTCGGAGCCTTCGAGCAGGCCGACGCCGGAGCGCAGCACCTGCTCGTAGTCGTCCAGGCGATGACCCAGCGCCTGCCGGACCTGGTCGGCGCGGCGGGAGAACTCGTCGCCGGTGGCGGCAAGGTCGTAGTCGCGGGCGAGGTTCCAGGCCAGCAGTGACATGAACACGCAGGCCACCAGGCTGATCATGCCCAGGCCCAGCGTGAGCTGCCGGCTGGCCAGCTTCAGACCCCGACCGACCGCAGTCTCGGCTCCCCCTGCGACGGCGGGGCCGGCGTCGAAGTGCGGCCTCCCGTCTCGAGCTTCCATAGTGATTGGAGATGGAACCAGAATTCGTTGCGAACCGGATTTTTGGATGGGAACCGGCGCGAATCGAGCCCGCACCGACGAACGGGATGAACGGTGCGATGAAGCCCGGTCGAAACCATTGCCTGCAAGCCCCGACTGGGATGAGATGCAGGCCTGAACGGCTCCAGGTAGCTGTGCAATGTACCCCCGACTCAAACCACTGGGCTGGATGACCCTGGTCGCCGTCGCCTATGCCCTGTCCGGCAAGGCGGGGCTGCTGCTGGCCATTCCTCCGGGTTACGCCACGGCGGTGTGGCCGCCGTCCGGGGTTGCCGCCGCTGCCCTGCTGCTGGGCGGCCTCGGCCTCTGGCCGGGTGTGTTCATCGGGTCGGTCGCGGTCAATCTCTGGACCTCGGGCAGCTTCGACAACCTCAACGAGCTGGCCCGCTCGTTGATGATCGCCGGCGGCATCGGCGCCGGTGCCGCCCTGCAGGCGGTGCTCGCCAGCTCCATGGTCCGGATGGCGGTGCCGCATCTCAACATCTTCCGGCTCGAAACCGGAGTGGTCCGCTTGCTGGTGATGGCCGGCCCCGTCGCCTGCGTCGTCAACGCCACCATCGGGGTTTCGACCCTGTTCGTGGCCGGGCTGATCCCGGCCGACAGCTTCCTGTTCAGCTGGTGGACCTGGTGGATCGGTGACTGCATCGGCGTCCTGGTCTTCCTGCCCCTGGTGCTGGTCTGGCGCCAGCGTCCGCTCCAGCGCTGGTGGAAGCGGCAGGCCATTGTTTCCACCCCGACCGTGATGATTTTCGTCGCCATCGTCTGGCTGTTCTTCTTCGCCAGTGCCCGCGAGGAAACCCGCATCCGCCACGAATTCGAAGCCAGCGCCGACAACGCCGCCCACGACTTCGAAATGGCGGTGGCCGAGGCCGACGCGGCTGCCCGCTCGGTGGTCAGCTACTTCGAGGCCTCGCCGGCGATCAGCGACGACGGCTTCCGCCGGTTCACCCAGCCTATCCTGGCCGGCAACGCGGCCATCGAACGGCTCGACTATGCCGAGTACGAATCCGCGCCGGACGGCGTCCAGCAGGCCGGGCCACCTGACCTGCGGCTGCGCCACAGCGCACCGGTGTCCGCCGCCGGTGTCGGGCCGCCGCCCACGTTCAGTCTCGACGCCGATGGCAGCGCGGCTCTCAAAGCGGCCCGCCTGCGCGAGACCGGCATCTCGGTGGCCGGACAGGTCAGCGGTCCGGACGGGCCGCCAAGCTATTCGGTCCGCACGTTCTGGCCGGTCCATGGCGCGCTCACGCCAGCGCAGCAGAAATACTTCAGCGACGGCGCCAGCGTCGCCGGATTCCTGATCGCCACGGTGAAGCTCGACGAGATTGCCTGGCGCACGCTGCGGCCCCTGGAACAGCAGGGCATTGCCTATCGGCTGGCGTTCCAGGCACCGGCGCGACCGGACCTCCCCCTGGCACGCTCCGACGGCGCGCTGGCCCAGGGCGAGCAGGCGCTGCGGCACACGGTCCTGATCCAGCGGGGTGACCGTGCCCTTACCCTGGTGTTTTCCATCCCCACCGCCTACCTGGTCGAGAACCGCTCCTGGCAGGCCTGGGGACTGCTGGCGATCGGCCTGGTGTTCACCGCCATGCTCTGCACCGTGATGCTGGTGCTGATCGGCCGCGAGGAGCGGGTCGAGGAAATCGTCGCGCAGAAGACCAGTCGGCTGCGCATCGAGCAAGACCAGGTTTCGCAGCTGATGGCCAGCTTTCCGGACCCGCATTTCGTGCTGGACGAAGCCGGTCGGATCATCGCCGTGAACGAAGCGGCGCTGATCGCGATGCGCCGCAGCCGCGAGCAGGTGCTCGGCCACCCGGTGGCGGATTGCTTCGACGGCCAGATCTGGGACCTGGTCCTGCGCCATGTCGATTACCGGGCCGGAGCCTCGGCCGCCGCCGGAGCCGTCGCGCTGCGGGTGCGCAACGGCGCACCGCTCCCGGTGCGCGTGCACGTCAGCACCTTCCGTTCCAACGACCAGCCCAACTACGCCATCACGGCGAGGCTTTCGGTCAACGCGGACTGAAACTAGACTCCGGCGCTCGCGGGCCCGTCGGGCGGCCCGTACCGTCAACCCGGTCCCCAGCATGAGCACCGTGGATTTCACCCTCAATGGCGAATTCGTCGAGCTGAACCAGCTGCTGAAGCTGGTCGGCGTCTGCGACAGCGGCGGCGCCGGCAAGGCCCTGGTGGCGGAAGGCCTGGTCACGGTCGATGGCCGCACCGAGCTGCGCAAGACCGCCAAGATCCGCGCCGGCCAGCAGGTGGTCTGCGGCAAGCTGCGGGTGCGGGTGCTGGCCGGCAGCGGCGACTGAGCGGCGATGGCGGTGGATCTGGATCGGCTGCTGCTCAGCCACCTCGGCGGCTATCCGGCGCCGGTGCTGGCCGAGGTCCGGGTGCTGCTGGCGGAGCAGCGGCTGGAGCAGGTGCTGGCGCGCAAGTATCCGGCGCGCCATGCGGTCCAGAGCGATGCCGCGCTGCGGGACTACGTGCGCGAGCTGAAGCAGGCGCGGCTGCGCAGCTCGCCGCCGCTGCACAAGGTGGTCTGGCAGAACAAGATGGACGTGATCCACAACGTGCTCGGCCTGCACACCCGGATCTCGCGGGTGCAGGGCGCACGCCTGAAGGCGAAGGCGGAAATCCGCATCGCCGGCCTGTTCAAAAGCCTGGCGCCGGAGTTCCTGGAGATGGTGGTGGTGCACGAACTGGCGCACCTGCGCGAGCCCGATCACAGCAAGGCCTTCTACCAGCTCTGCGAGCACCTGCTGCCGGACTACCACCAGATCGAATTCGACCTGCGCCTCTGGCTGCTCGCCCAGGCGCAGGCCCGCCAGCAGACCGGTGCCGGGCCGGTCCCGTTAAATTAGCGACAGGGCGGCCCGATCCGCCCCTTGCCGCCACCTGACGCCACCACCGCCCCGAACCCGCCATGAAAGCCCCGGAAACCCGCGTCACCCGGGACAGCTGGCAGCGCATCCGCCGCGAGATGCGGGCCCTGCTCGATTCGCGCGAGGGCAGCAAGGCGGTGTGGATGTTCCTGCTGCTGATCGCCTTCCTGGCCGCGATCAGCGGGCTCAATGTGCTGATGAGCTATATCGGTCGCGACTTCATGTCGGCGATCGAGGACCGCGACCGTGCGCGGTTCCTGCGCGAGGCCTGGCTCTACATCGGCGTGTTCGCGGTCTCGACCGTGACGGCGGTGCTGTACCGCTACCTGGAGGAACGACTGGGCCTGCTCTGGCGCAGCCAGCAGACCAGCCGCCTGCTGGAACGCTACCTGCGCAATCGCGCCTATTTCCGCATCGAGGACAGCGGCGCCCTGCCCAACCCCGACCAGCGCATCACCGAGGACGTGCGCAGCTTCACCACCAGCACCCTGTCCTTCGTGCTGATGACGCTGAACGCCTCGATCACCGTGTTCGCCTTCTCCAGCGTGCTGTGGTCGATCAGCCCCCGGCTGTTCGGCATCGCCGTCGCCTACGCTCTGTTCGGCTCGGCGGTCACCGCCCTGGTCGGCCGGCGGCTGATCGGCCTCAACAGCCAGCAGCTGGACAAGGAGGCCAACCTGCGCGCCGAGCTGCTGCAGCTGCGCGAGCACGCCGAGCTGGTGGCGCTGCAGCACCGCGAACCGCTGCTGCACCAGCGCCTGCTGGGGCGCCTGGAGCAGCTGGTGGCCAACAGCCGCCGGATGATCGCGGTCAACCGCAACCTCGGCTTCTTCAGCAATGGCTACAACTACCTGATCCAGATCATCCCGGCCCTGATCGTGGCGCCGATGTTCATGGACGGCGAGGTCAGCTTCGGCGTCGTCACCCAGTCGGCGGTGGCGTTCAGCTTCCTGATGGGCGCCTTCTCGCTGCTGATCACGCAGTTCCAGTCGATCTCCACCTACGCCGCCGTGGTGGCGCGGCTGGGCCGGCTGCTGGAGGCCTTCGACCAGGCCGACGCGCCGCCGCCGGCGCCGGTCGAGGTCTACTGCGAGCCCGGGCGCCGCAACCTCGCCTACGAGGATCTGAGCCTGTACCGGCCCGAGGGCCAGCCGCTGGTTTCCGGCTTGAACCTGTCACTGCCGCCGGGCAGCCGCCTGCTGGTCCGCAGCAGTTCCGGCCACGCCAAGCTGGCGCTGTTCCGGGCCACCGCCGGCCTGATCGAGGCCGGCGCCGGCCGCATCCTGCGGCCCTGCCAGGACCAGCTGATGTTCGTACCCGAGCGGCCCTATCTGCCCCACGGCAGCCTGCGCCAGCTGCTGCTGCTGCCGGCGGCCGGCGATGGCGCGGCCGACGAGGCCCGCGTGCTGGCCCTGCTGCGGCGCCTGCGCCTGGACCATCTGCTGCCGGCCGACGGCGGCCTGGACCACGAACAGGACTGGCTCAGCCGCACCGGCCTGGGCGAGCAGCTGCGGCTGGTGCTGGCGCGGGTGCTGCTGGCGCGCCCGGCCCTGGTCTTTCTCGACCGCCTGCGCATGACCCTGGACCCTGCCGAGCAGCACCAGCTGCTGGCGCTGCTGCGCGAATACGGCATCGGCTACCTGCTGCTGGCCCGGCCGGACGATGCCGGAACCGGCTTCGACGCGACGCTCGACATCGCCGCCGATGGCTCCTGGAGCCTGACCACGCTCAAATCGGAGCCGGCTTTGGTCCCAGCCTGAGCCGCAGCCGGTGGCGGCCGCCGCCGGCGTCCAGCGCCAGCCGCAGGCCGCCCGGGTCCGGCGCCAGTGCCAGGCCATCGAGTTCGGCGGCGACCACCGCCTCGGCGCAGCGCGCCGGGTTGTCGATCTCGATGCGGTACTGGGCGCCGCTGGCGGGGTGCCGGTAGTCGAGCGCATAGCCCGGCCAGTCATCCGGCACGCAGGGCGCCAGCCGCAGCCACTGGCCCTGCTCGATGCTCAGGCCCAGCACCGATTCCACCGCCACCCGCCAGGCCCAACCGGCGGAGCCGGTGTACCAGGTCCAGCCGCCGCGCCCGATGTGCGGCGCGGCACCGTAGATGTCGGCGGCGATCACATAGGGCTCGATGCGGTAGCGCGCCTGCGCGGCCGCGTCGCGGCTGTGCCAGAGCGGGCTCAGGCGGGTGAGCAGCAGCGCCGCGCGCTCGCGGCGGCCGAGCTTGGCGAGGGCCGCCACCATCCAGCAGGCGGCGTGGGTGTACTGGCCGCCGTTTTCGCGCACCCCGGCGACATAGCCCTTGATGTAGCCCGGATCCTGCGGGGTATCGACGAAGGGCGGCGTCAGCAGCCGCAGCAGGCCGGCGTCGGCGTCGATCAGCTGAGCCTCGGCGGCATCCATGGCCTGCGCCGCGCGCTCCGCCGGTGCGGCGCCCGAGAGCACCGCCCAGGCCTGGGCCAGGCCGTCGATGCGGCATTCGCTGGCGTCGTGGCTGCCCATCACGCTGCCGTTGTCGTAGTAGGCGCGGCGGTACCAGCCGCCATCCCAGCCGGCTTCGTTGACCGCCCGCCCCAACGCCTCGCGGTGTGCGCGGTAGCGCCCGGCGCGCTCGGCATCGCCACGCGCCTCGGCAATCGGCGCGAACTCGCCGAGGATGGCGTAGAGGAAGAAGCCCATCCACACGCTCTCGCCCCGGCCCTCGCGGCCGACCCGGTTCATGCCGTCGTTCCAGTCGCCGGTGCCCATCAGCGGCAGGCCGTGGGCGCCGACGGCGAGCGAGCGGTCCAGCGCCCGGCAGCAGTGTTCGTACAGGCTGGCGCTGCCGGCCTCGGTCGGCGCCAGGTAGCGCTCGTCTTCTCCGGGCAGCAGCTGCGGCGCTTGCAGCAGCCGGCAGTCTTCGTCGAGCAGGCCGGTATCGCCGGTGGCGCGCAGGTAGCCGGCGGTGACCTGCGGCAGCCAGAGCAGATCGTCGGCGAAGCGGGTGCGCAGGCCGGCGGCCAGCGGCGGCTCGTGCCACCAGTGCAGCACATCGCCTTCGACGAACTGCTGGCGGGCGTGCAGCAGGATCTGGGCGCGGGTCCGCTCCGGCCACAGCAGGCTGAGGTTGCCGGCGTCCTGCAACTGGTCGCGGAAACCGTAGGCGCCGCTGGATTGGTAATAGGCGGTGCGCGCCCAGATGCGGCAGGCCAGGGCCTGGTAGGGCAGCCAGCCATTGACCAGGTGGTCGATCTCCGGCGAGGGCGTGTGGGCCCGCAGGCCGGACAGGCTCTGCTGCCAGAACTGCCGGACCTCCTGCTCGGCCGCGCGTACCGAACTGAGCGCGCCGTAGCGCGCGCGCAGCCGGCCGAATTCGGCGGCATCGGCGGCCTCGCCCAGCAGCAGGCAGAACTCCGCGCTGCGACCCGGTTCCAGGCGAAAGCGCAGGCGTTGCGCGAAGCAGGCCTCGTAGCCCTCGCCGTGGCGGCCGTCGAGCCCGGGCTCGCGCAGCGCCTGCGGCCGACGGGCGCTGCCGAGCGGGCCGAGAAAGCCGGCGCGGTCGCAGCCGTGATCGCGCGCCGACACCGCCACGTCCTCGGCGATCAGGCCGGAGAACACCCAGGCGCCGGCAAAGGCGCCGCTGCCGGTCTGCGCCGCGCACAGCCAGTCGTCCTGTGGCCAGCTGCGGATGGCGCCGGCCGGTGGCGGCAGCGTGCCCAGCACCAGCTGCTGAGAGCCGTAGAGCGACAGCTCGCGCGTGGCGGCGCCGTGGTTGTGCAGGCGCAGGCGCAGACACTTGAGCGGCTCGTCGCGCGTCACGAAGGCGGTGACGGTCTGCTCCAGCCCGGCATGGCGCGACTGGTAGCGGCTGTAGCCGAAGCCGTGCGCGACCTCGTAGTCGCAGGGCGCCGGCAGCGGCCCGGGCAGCGGCGACCAACAGGCGCCGCTGGCCTCGTCGCGCAGGTACAGGGCCTCGCCATGCGGATCGCAGACCGGGTCGTTGGACCAGGGCGTCAGCCGGTTGGCCTGGCTGTTGCGGCCCCAGCTGGCGCCGGCGCCGGTCTCGCTGACCAGGCCGCCGAACTGCTCGTTGGCCAGCACATTGATCCAGGGCATCGGCGGCAGTTGCAGGCTGTCGCCGCGCCAGGGCAGGTGGATGCGGTACTCGCTGCCGTCGGCGCTCAGGCCCGAGCGCAGTGGCTCGGCCGCGACCGTCGTCGCCGTCGGTGCGGCCGGCGCCAGCTGCACCTGGGCGGCGATGGCCGCCAGCTGCGCCGCGTCGTCCACCACCCCGAACAGGAACTGCAGCTCGCGGCTCTCGTCCGGCGCCAGCTCCAGGGTGGTCGCCAGACAGAACACCGGGTCCAGCACATTGCCGACCGTGCCGCTCAGCTCCAGCGCCGGCGCCGCGACACTGCGACCACGGCCGAGAAAGCGGCAGCGGTCGGTTTCCCAGCGCTGCAACGGCGCGCCCAGCAGGGCGTGGAAGAGCGTCGGCCAGTGTTCGTCGTGGCCACGTGGCCGCCGCTGCGCCAGCAGCACCCGGCCGCCAGCGCCCAGCTCGGTCTGCACGAACAGCTTGAGAAAGGCCGGGTGACCGAGATCGGCCGCGCGCGCGGCCAGCGCGATCTCGATATAGCTGCACACTTCGATGCGTCGGCTCCGGCCCGAGTGGTTGTGTAGGCGTAGGCGCCGCACCTCGTGGCTGGCGCCGGCGGCTAGCTCGATGCTTAGCTGGCTGGCGATGCCCTGCTCCTGCCGCTCGATCTCGATCCGCCTCGGCTCGGTGCGCAGGGCGTAGTGCTGGGGCGCGCCCGGCACCGGCTGCTGCGCCGCCGACCACAGCGCGCCGCTGTCGGCGTCGCGCAGGTAGAGGAAGACGCCGTGGGCGTCCTCCACCGCATCGCCGGGCCAGCGATTGAGTGCCAGCCCGCGCCATTCCGACAGGCCGCCGCCGGCGGCACTGAGCTGTAGCCGGTAGTCGCCCTGTTGCAGGCAGTGCATCGCGGTGTCGTCGGCGGACTGGCTCATTTCAGTTCTCGGTTTCAATGCGGACGCGGGCTGGCCCCGGCAGGCTGCGGAAGCGGACCGCGTCGCCATCGTGCTCGTGCCAGGCGCGGCCATCGACCGTGACCGCGCGGATGCGGCCCGGCAGCGGCGGCCGCAGCTCCAGCCGGCCATTGCCGCCGGCCTCGATGTCGAATTCCAGCTGCCGCGCATCCAGACGCCGCAGCCGGTAGCTCAGCGCGCCGCAAACCGTCGGCGCCGCGCGCAGCGCCACGCCCTCGCCGTCCAGCCACTCCGGCGCCAGCCCGGCGGCCAGCACCAGGCCGCCGTCGTCCGGCTGCTCGTGGACATAGAGGCTGCGCAGCGCCAGCACGTACTCGGCGGCGATCCAGGCATGGGGCACATCGCCGATGTGCGCCGGCGCGCGCGGGTCGCGCCAGCTGATTTCCGGCCACTGGTTCCAGGCCAGCGGCCGGCGCTCGGCGAGGAAGTCGCGCAGCAGCTCCAGCGCATCGTCGCGCCGGCCCAGGCGCACCAGGGCGCTGATGATGCGGATCTGGTAGGGCGAGTAATTGGCCCAGTCCTGCGCGCCACGCCGCTGCCGGCGCCAGCCGTCGAGATGACGGTCAAAGGTCCGCCGCAGCGGCGCAGCTTCGAGCTCGCCCGCGCCGCCGAGCAGCTGCACCGCATTGGCGGTGGCGGTGGGGTCGAAGTCGGCCAGCTCCAGGCTGGCCGGCAGGCTGTCGAGGCCGCGCTCGGCGCGGGTGCGCGCCAGCGAGCCGTAAAGGCTGTGGCTGAAGCACGTCCGCAGCGCCTGCCACTGCCGCGCCAGCGCCGACTCGCCGCGCTGCTCGGCGAGATACACCGCATCGCCGAGGCCGCGCAGCGCCCAGAAATCATCCCAGTAGGCGTGCACCGGCTGCGCCAGATAGCCCTCGTGGCTGGCCGAGATCGGCAGCAGGCCGCTGTCGTCGAGCAGGCCGGCGATGCAGTCCACGGTGCGCCGCACCGAGGGCCAGAGTGGCTCCAGCTGGGCGGCGCCGCCGCCGTGGCGCTGACGGTCGGCGATCAGCGCCAGCCACTGGCCGTGGCTGTCGTGCTCGACCAGCCAGTCCGGGCCATTGTGATCGACGCAGCAGGGCACGAAGCCGTCGGCGCGCTGATACGGCGCGTACCAGTGGATGAAGTCGTCCACCGCCGCGCCCCAGCCCATGCGCAGCAGCGCCGCGCTCATCACCGCGCCGTCGCGGATCCAGCTGCGGGTGTAGCGCCGGGGCCCGGCCTGCAGCGCCGGGCCGTCGCGGCAGAGCAGGATGTGGGCGGTGGCGGTGCGGGCGACATCAATCGCCGCCGCGCCCCAGCCCGGCGCGCTCCACTCGGGCTGACTCAGCGCGCTGGCCCAGACGATGGCGGCGCGGCCGCTGTCCGGCCCGGAGACCGGGCTCAGCCCCAGCACTTCGACCTCGCGGTGCCCCTGCGCCGGCACCCGCAAGTCGAAGCGCAGGGCGCCGCTGGCGTAGCCCTCGGCATCGCGCACGCGGCGGGCCGGCGGCAGCTCGCCCGCCGCCAGGGCCTCGGTGATCAGGCCCTGGTCGAAGCCCAGCGCGCCGAAGCCCTGCGGCTGGCGCAGCGGCTGCAGGCGCGGCTCGCCATTGACCCAGACCGTGCCCGCGCGCCAGTGCAGCTGGCGGATGGGGCTGACGCCGCCGAGCGCGCCGTGGCGCTGCCAGGGCGGCGTCACCTGAAACGGCCGCAGCAGCAGGAACAACCGCGCCGGCAAGTCCTGGTCGCCCAGATTCTCCAGCCGGTAGCGCAGCCGCAGCCGTCCCCGGTCCTCCGCCGCCAGCCGCAGGCTCAGGCGCCAGCCCTGGCCCTGCCAGCACACCGTCGGGATCGGCTGCCAGCCGTCCTCCAGACTCTGCCGGCACTCGACCTCGGCCCAGCTGTGCAGCCGGCCGCGCAGCCAGAGCATGGGCTCTACCGTGCAGGAGCCCGGGCTCAGCTCCACCAGGCCCTCTTCGTTGATCAGCGCGCAGGGCTGGCCCTGGCCGCTGCCGGCCGGCGTCCACAGACTTTGCTCGCCCAGCAGCCAGCGCGGAAAGTGGCCGCGCGGCGCCAGCGCGGCGCGGCGCTGCCAGTAGTCCTCGATGCTGCGCGCGAACTCCGGCGGCTGCGGCAGCAGGCGCGCGCCGGTGCCGGGCGCGGCGAATTCCAATCGCAGATAGCGGGTCTTGAGCCCGGGCAGGTGCAGCCAGCTGCTGGCGCCGCCGGCCGCGCGGGCGCGGTGCACGCTGCGCCAGCGCTGGCCATTGTTGGACGCCAGCAGCCGGTAGCCGCTGGCCGGCGCCGCCGGCGTCCATTCGATGCCGAGGCCACCGAGCGCACAGGGCGCGCCGGCATCCAGCCGCAGCCAGGCCTGGTCGTCCAGCGGCAGCGGCCGCCAGCCCGCCGCGTGCAAGGCCTGGGCGGCGCCGTGCCCGCACTCCTCGCTGGAAGCCTGCGCCCGCCAGGACGGCGGCGGGCCGGCATCGACGATCTCCAGCTCGCTGAGCCAGAGCCGGCCGGCGCCGCCCTCGCTCGCGACCACCGCCAGCTCGAAGGCGCCCAGCTCGCGCAGGCCACCGCCGCCGCCGGCCGGCCCCCAGCCGAAGTCGAACTCGTGACCGGCGATCTGGTAGCGCCGCCCCCGCGCCGAGGGCCGCAAGCCCTTCAGCTGCTTGCGCCAGACGCTGTGGCCGCTGGCATCGACCAGCTTCAGCTCCAGGTCATTGACCGCGCCCTGGCCGCGCAGGCGGAAGCGCAGCGCATAGCGCGCCGGCAGCCGCTGTGGCCACGCGCAGCGCGCCACCACGAAACCACCCGCGCCCTTGAAGTCGTAGTCCAGCCGCAGCACCGCCCCGCCGGCCGCCCGGCTCAGCGCCAGGCTCAGTGCCTGCTGCCCGGAACAGACCGGCCGCCAGTCCGCCGGCGACGGCGGCAGCAGCGGCGACGGCAACGGCAACTCGGCGTTGGCGCTCGTAGGCATGGCATCCAGGGTCCGACAGGGCGCGGACCGGGCAAATGACCGGGGTCAATGGTGACACCAAGCGCCAGGTTAGGCTGCGGCCAGAGTGCCAGGCTGCGAGTCGCTCGCCACGTTTGACAAGGCCATGCGCGGCCTGCCGGGCGCGGTTTCTCCCTAGCCGTATTGACGTTGTGGACTTGGCCAATCTGTCGGCCTAGGCTGGGGAGCGCGGTTCGGGAACTGGGGCCAGCAGCCGACGCGAACCGGGCTTTGTTCATCCGGAAAATGTTAGTCGGCCTAACCGGGAGTGCCGATGCAAACATTACTTTCAAATCAATGGCCTGCAACGGCCACTTGTCTGGTTAGGCCGACAAACCGGGCCGACCGTGCGTCGGCCTAATCAGCGTTATCTGCCATGAAAGGTACGCAACATTTTTCGCGCTTGGGATACAACGTCAGGCGCGGCCTGCGAGAAATTGTTGCTCCCTCGCACAAAATTCCGAAAACGGCGTGGCTCGAAGTTCTCAACGAGTTTTCACAGGCGTGCGCTTACTGCGGCGCTGCCGCCTCCGCAGAGAACAGAGGAATAGTTCCAGATCATCTGGTTGCAGTAACCGATTACGGCGAACTGGTGGCAGGTAACACAATTCCGGCGTGCCAGACATGCAATGACTCCCGCGGAAATAAAGATTGGCGTGAATTCATCCGGAACCGCTATCCCATGGACGCAGCGGTTCGTATAAAGAAGATCGAAGATCACGTTCAACGGCACAACTACGTTGCTTGCACACCAGAAACA
The DNA here is from genome assembly GCA_030696045.1 of Stagnimonas sp. Taxonomy (GTDB): domain Bacteria; phylum Pseudomonadota; class Gammaproteobacteria; order Nevskiales; family Nevskiaceae; genus Stagnimonas. The sequence goes on from JAUYNO010000052.1 coordinate 19,614, forward strand.
GCGCTCGCTCCACAGGAGTTGTCGGAGTACAACGAAATTCTGGTGCAGTGGGAGCAATTGCTGAAGAGGGCTCAAGCTTTACAAGTGTCTGTGGCAAAGCGCAGGAAAATGGCAGATAACCAGGCGCTCAAGCCGACGTCCCCGCCTTCGGCGGGGCCGCGGCTTAGCTGAGGCGTTGGGCCCCAAGAACATGAGTAGCTCAGAGAAGCGCCCCGCAGTTGGCGTAGCACATGTCGTGCTGCACACCAACCGCATGACAGAGACGGCCACGTTCATGCGCACAGTCGGGATGCGCCCCATATTTGATGGGCCAGACGTGTCGGTCTATGAGATGCGTGGCGGAACACACCTGATCATGATGAAGAAAGAGAAGATCGCTCCAGGTGAAGCGGCGTTTGATCTCATGGTTGATGACCTGCAAGAAACCCATAAACGGTTTGTTGCCTTGGGGCTCTCTCCCTCATCAATTGAGGCCCGCCCCCAGATCGATCACGACGTCTTCACGGTTAGAGAGCCTGCCGGCCACGTGATTACTTTCTTCTCAAGCCACGCCTCGGGCAAACCCATATGAACTGCGCTTGGGGCCCACCAACGTGTTCCAGCCGACAAATTCGCGCTGCGCCCGAATTTGCGGCTGAACCCGGGCGTTGAGGCTGTAGAAAACCCCCGAATCCCGTCTGATTTGGCACACAAGCCGCTGCGAAGCAGCGGCTTGGTGATCGCGCGGCGCCGGCCTTGTCAGCCCGCATCGCGGTGGTAACCCACCACCCGCTCCACCTCGTTCTTCGAGCCCATGATCACCGGCACCCGCTGGTGCAGCTTGTGCGGCTTGATGTCGAGGATGCGCTCGCGGCCGGTGCTGGCCGCGCCGCCGGCCTGTTCGACGATGAAGCCCATGGGATTGGCTTCGTAGAGCAGGCGCAGCTTGCCGCCCTGGGCCTGGGTCTTGCTGTCCAGCGGGTACATGAAGACGCCGCCACGGGTGATGATGCGGTGCACGTCGGCGACCATGGAGGCGACCCAGCGCATGTTGAAGTCACGGCCGCGCGGGCCTTCCTTGCCGGCCAGCATCTCGTCGATGTAACGCTTGACCGGCGGCTCCCAGAAGCGGGCGTTGGAGGCGTTGATGGAGAACTCCTTGGTGTCCTCCGGTATCCGCAGGTCCCGCTGGGTCAGCACGAAGCTGCCGAGTTCGCGGTCGAGCGTGAAGGCGTGCACGCCGGTGCCGATGGTGAGCACCATCATGGTGGAGGGGCCGTACACGGTGTAGCCGGCAGCGACCTGGGTGACGCCCGGTTGCAGGTAGGCCTGCTGGTCGGCGGGGTCGAGGCCCTCGGGTGCGCGCAGCACCGAGAAGATGGTGCCGACGCTGATGTTGACGTCAATGTTGGACGAGCCGTCGAGCGGGTCGAACAGCAGCAGGAAGCCGCCCTTGGGGTATTCGCCGGGGATGATGCTGGGCTCGTCCATTTCCTCGCTGGCCATGCCGGCCAGGTGACCGCCCCAGGCGTTGGCTTCGAGCAGGATGTCGTTGCTGAGCACGTCGAGCTTCTTCTGCGCCTCGCCCTGGATGTTGCCGGTGCCGGCATCGCCCAGCACGCCGCCCAGGGCGCCCTTGCCGACCGCGATGGAGATGCGTTTGCAGGCGCGCGCCACCACTTCCAGCAGCAGGCGCAGGTCGGAATTGCAGCTGCCGCACTTGCGTTGTTCTTCGATCAGGAACTGGGTGAGGAAAATCGGTTTCATGGCGGGGCGGGCTGGGAGAAGATGGGTAGTTTAACGGGCTGGCTCAGGCGCTGACCTGGAAGCCCAGCTCGAAGGGGTGCGACAGCGACGCATGCGCCGGCCGCAGCCGCAGGCGGAACTGCTGCAGGCCGGGCAGGGGCTCCAGGTCGAGCGCGAACTGCCAGCCCCCCTCCTGCTCGCCGGCCGGCGTAAGCGGCAGGGTCCGCAGCGGTTCGAACTCGCCGCTGGCGTCCAGGTGGCCGATCACGCATTCGACCTGGACATCGTCCGGGCTCAGGCCGTTGAGCCCTGCCAGCACCCGCAGCGCCAGGTTCTCGCCCTGGCGCAGGCTGGCCGGCAGCTTGCCCTGCAGGCGCAGGCTGACGCCGGGCCAGCGCTCGCGCAGCCGGCGCTTCCAGTCCGCCAGCGCGCGCGCTGGCGCCTTGGCATCGGTGCTCAGCCGCGCGGTCTGCGCCGCCGCCGGGCCGTAGAACTGGCGCACGTAGTCCATCACCTGCCGCGCCGAGTTGAAGCGCGGAATCAGGGTCTTCATCGAGTTTCTGGAGATGCGCAGCCAGTCGCTGGCATAGCCCTGGTGGTCGGGGCCGTAGTAGAGCGGCACGACCTGGTGCTCGATGATGTCGAGCAGCTGGCGGCCCTCTTCCTCGTCCCGGCGTTGCCGGGCCTCGTGGTCGTCGACCAGGCTGGACCAGTACTTCGGGTCCACCGGCTTCACCGCGAAGCCGTTGCTGCCGTCATAGCCCTCGTCCCACCAGCCGTCGAGCACGCTGACGTTGACCACGCCGTTGATGCCAGCCTTCTCGCCCGAGGTGCCGCTGGCCTCCATCGGGTACTCGGGGTTGTTGAGCCAGACGTCGCAGCCCTGCACCAGGTTGCGCGCCAGCAGCATGTCGTAGCCCTCGACCATGATCAGGCGGCCAATGAACTCCGGGCGCATGCTGGTCTCGTACAGCTTCTTGATCAGCTCCTGGCCTGGGAGGTCCTTGGGATGGGCCTTGCCGGCGAAGATCAGGATCGCCGGCCGCTCCGGGTTGTTGAGCAGGCGCGCCAGCCGCTGTTCGTCGGCCAGGATCAGGGTCGCCCGCTTGTAGGTGGCGAAGCGGCGGGCGAAGCCGAGCACCAGGGCCTTGCTGTTGGTGTCGCCGACCTGCTGGGTGGCGCGGCTGATGATCGCCTCGGGCACGCCGTTGCGGCGCAGCTGGCGCCGCAGCCGCTCGCTGATGTCGATCAGCAGGTCGCGCTTGAGCTGGCGACGGACGGCGGTGTAGCGCTCGTCGGGAATGCTGTCGATGCAGCGCCAGTAATAGACATCCAGCAGGTTGTTGCGCCAGCCCCGGAAGCTGTCGTGGAACAGCTGGGTCCAGGCGCGGGCGATGAAGGTGTGCATGTGCACGCCGTTGGTGACGTGGCCGATGGGGTTCTCGGCCGGCGACACCTGGGGCCAGAGCTCGCGCTCCATTTCGCTGGCGACCCGGCCGTGGATCTTCGACACGCCGTTGTGGAAGCGGCTGCCGCGCAGGGCGAAGGTGGTCATGTTGAAGTGCTCGCCGCCGTGGATGCTGCCCAGGCCCAGCAGCTTGCCCAGTTCGCAGCCGAGTCGCGGCAGTTGCTGCTGCAAAAACCAGCGCATCTGGTCGTGGCTGAATACGTCGTGGCCGGCCGGCACCGGTGTGTGGGTGGTGAACACATGGCCGGCGGCGACCAGCTCCAGGGCGCTGTCGAAGTCCAGGCCGGCCGCCACTTCCTCGCGGATGCGCTCCAGGACCAGGAAGGCGGCATGGCCCTCGTTCATGTGCCAGACCGTCGGCGCCCGGCCGATTGCGCGCAGGGCGCGGGTGCCGCCGATGCCGAGCACGATCTCCTGCTGGATGCGGGTGTCGCTGTCACCACCGTAGAGCTGGTGGGTGATGGCGCGGTCGGCCTCGCCGTTCTCCGCCACGTCGGTATCCATCAGGTAGAGCGATACCTGGCCGATCTTGGCCTCCCAGACCCGGCACTGCACCGCGCGGTCGGCGATCTCCACGGTCACCCGCAGTTCGCCGCCGTCGGCCCGGTGGCAGAGCGATACCGGCAGGTCGTCGAAGTGCGTCAGGTGATTGGTGGCGACCTGCTGGCCCCGGGCGTCGATGGTCTGGGTGAAGTAGCCCTGGCGGTACAGCAGACCCACCGCCACGAAGGGCACGCCGAGGTCACTGACCGCCTTGCAGTGGTCGCCGGCCAGGATGCCGAGGCCGCCGGAATAGATCGGAAAAGATTCGTGCAGGCCGAACTCGGCGCAGAAGTAGGCAACCAGGTCCTTGTCCGGGTTGAGGTGCTTCTCGATTTCCGGCCGGTGCCCGGCCGCCATGTAGCTGTCGAACGAGGACAGGGCGCGGTTGTAGTCCTCCAGAAAATCGCGGTCGCTGGCGGCGGCTTCCAGCGTCGCCTGCGGCACCCGGCGCAGGAACAGCTTGGGATTGTTGCCGCAGGCGCTCCACAGATTGCGGTCGAGCCGCCAGAACACGCCGCGGATCTCGCGATCCCAGGCATAGCTCAGGTTCTCGGCGAGCTCGCCGATGCGCCGCAGCGGGGCCGGGATATTGGGGCGGAGTTCGAGGGTGTAGGTGGTTCCGGTCATGGCGGCCTTCAGCGGGGCGGGCCCGCGAATGAAAAGGCCCGCGTGCTTGCGGGCCTCTGGGTTTGCTAGGTCTTCTTCAGCAGGTCGCGGATCTCGGTGAGCAGCTTTTCCTCGGCGCTCGGCCCCGGCGGCGCGGGCGGCGGCGCCACGGCCTCCTTCCTCTTCAGCGTGTTCATCGCCTTCACCAGCATGAAGATCGCCCAGGCGACGATGATGAAGTTGATGACGGTCTGGATGAACTTGCCGTAGCCGAACAGCACCGGAGCGACCGCCGCCACCTTGCCATCGGCGCTGGCGGCGATACCTTCCTTGAGCACGATGGCGGCTTTCGAGAAGTCGACCCCGCCGGTGAGGATGCCGACCAGCGGCATGATCAGATCGCCGACCAGGGAGGTGACGATGCCGCCAAAGGCGCCGCCGATCACCACGCCGACCGCCAGGTCAACGACATTGCCGCGCATCGCGAAGGTTTTGAACTCGTTCAGCATACCCATGCTCGACTCCCTGTCGATCCGTTGTGTGAGGGCGCCCCTGGGCGCTGCCCGATTCTAGCCGCGCCCGCACCCGGCGCATGAGTGGCGGCCGTGGACAGAATTACCTAGGGCCTGTCACCTCGTAGGGCGCATTCCATGCGCCGAGCATCCACCCGCGCTAGACGCAAGCCGGCAGCCCCTCGTCGAGGTCGGGGTGGCGCGGCTGCCAGCCGAGCGCGCGCAGGCGGCTGGCGTCGAGCCGCTTCGATTCTTCGAGAAACGACATCAACATCGGCGAGAACGTGGCTGCGGCCTCGGCCAGGGCGATGCGCGGCGGCTCCGGCAGCCCGAGCAGACGGGCGCAGCGCAGCAGGTAGTCGCTCATGGTCGTCGGCCGGCCGTCGCTGATGTTGTAGGCCGCGCCCACCTCGCCCTGCCGCAGCGCCAGCATGCAGGCGGCGGCGAGGTCGTCGGCATGCACCCGGTTGGTGTAGGGCGAGTCCTGCTCGCGCAGCACCGGATCGCCGCGCCGCAGCCGCTCGACCGGCAGCCGCCCCGGGCCGTAGATGCCGGGCACCCGCAGCACCACGGTGCGGGCTCCGGTGCGGGCCGACCAGGCGCGCAGTGCCAGCTCGGCATCAAGCCGGCGCCGGCCGCGCCCGCTGCCCGGCTTGAGTGGCTCGGCCTCGCTGATCCAGCGCCCCTGGCAGTCGCCGTAGACGGCGCTGGTGGAGATATAGAGCAGACCCTGTGCCGGCGGCCGCAGGACGGTCAGTACCGCCCGCAAGCGGCGGTCGGTTTCGCCTTCGGCAGGTGGTGGCGCGCACCAGTAGACGGTGTCGGCGCAGGGCAGCGGCGGCAGCGGCTGGTCGAGGTCCAGGCGCAGCGGCACCAGCCCGGCGGCGGCCACGGCGGCCGCGCTGGCCGCGCTGCGCACCGCGCCGATGACCTCGACGCCGGGGCCCAGATGCTGCCGGCCGATGCGCCGGCCGATGTCGCCGCAGCCCAGGATCAGGACGCAATGGGATGCCGCAGGGCTCATCTGCTCCATGTTTGGTTGCGCTAGGGCGTGCTGAGGTACCGGCGTGAACTCCAGTCATTCCCGCTCGTGCGGGAATGACGATGGTGGATGGGTTCGTGCGTCAACCATGTTGCCACCTGAGCCAAAAATACACCTAGCCGGCCTCCCACAGCACCGGCTTGCGCGCCCGGTACCAGGCCGCCTGGCTTGGCTCGTAGTGCTTCTCGACGACGTTGCGGCGGACCTTCATGGTCGGAGTCAGGAAGCCGTTGTCGATGCTCCAGACCTCCTTCACCACGGCGATGAACTGCAGTTCCTCGTGGGGATCGAGGGTGGCGTTGACCTCCTGCATCAGCGCTGCCAGTTCGGCTTCGATCTCGGCGCGGTCACCGCCGTTCGCAAGATGCCTGCGGCTGTCCTCGGACAGCAGGGCCAGCGCGAAGGTCGCAGCCTGGTTGGCGCCGCCGACGCAGACCACCTCCAGCCGCGGGTGGGCGCCGAGCTTGTTCTCGATCGGCACCGGGGCGACGTACTTGCCCTTGCTGGTCTTGAACAGCTCCTTGACCCGGCCGGTGATGCGGAGGCGGCCGTCGGCGTCGATTTCGCCCATGTCGCCGGTGCGGAAGTAGCCGTCGCTGGTGAGGGCTTCAGCAGTCGCTTCCGGCGCCTTGTAGTAGCCCATCATCTGCGCCGGGCTCTTCACCAGGATCTCGCCCATCTCACCGATCCGGCATTCGACGCCGGGATTGGGCGGGCCGACGTAGCCGATCTTGGCGTCGCCGGGGCGGGTGAAGTGCGAGTAGGCGAAGTTTTCGCTCATGCCATAGGCCTCCAGCAGCTCCAGACCCAGGCCGCGATACCAGGCCACGGTGGGCTCGGGCAGCGGTGCGGCGCCGGTGAAGGCGTAGCGCACGCACTGCAGGCCCAACTGTTCGAGGATCTTGCGCTTGACCCTTTTGCCCAGCACCGGGATGCGGAACAGGATCTTCTGCTTCTTCAGCGGCAGCTTGTCGCAGACCGCGAGCTGGAACTTGGTCCACAGCCGGGGCACCGAGAAGAACAGGGTCGGCCGGGCCCGGCGCAGGTCGGCGACGAAGCTCGCCTGCGACTCGGCGAAGTAGACCTGGAAGCCGTGGTAGGTCGAGTTGTTCTGCACCACCAGACGCTCGGCGACATGCGCCAGCGGCAGGTAGGACAGCATGCGGTCCTCGACCGAGAGCGGAAACAGCTGCTGCAGCAGGGTGCCGCAGAGGCTGAAGGAGGCAAAGCTCTGCATCACGCCCTTGGGCTGGCCGGTGCTGCCGGAGGTGTAGACGATGGTGGCCATCTCGTCGAGCCTACGGTCGGGCTCGCCCGGTAGCGGCGCGGTGCGGGCAATGATCGCGTTCCAGGTCTCGCCGCCGGCATCGGGCGCCAGTGGCAGGCGGATCAGCGGCATTTGCGCCGGCACACCACCCTGCATCGCCGCCCAGTCGTCGAGCTTGCCGACGAACAGCAGCTTCGAATCGCTGTGGCTCAGGATGTAGCGCACGGTCTCGGCGTTCAGCGTCGGGTACAGCGGCACGGTGACGTGGCCGGCCATCCAGATCGCCCAGTCGGCCATCATCCAGTGCGCGCTGTTCTTGCCCAGCAAGGCGATCTGGCTTTGTGGCGGCAGGGCCAGCGAGCGCAGGTGCGCGGCCATGCGCCGTACCTCGTCGAGGATCTGCTTCCAGCGGTACTCGACCACCTCGCCACCGCCGACGGGCTGGATCAGGTGGACGGCATCGGGGCGGGTCCGTTCCCAGTGGTACAGGCAGGCCAGGGGCGTGCGCCCCTCCAGCTCCTTGTTCATGTTCTCTCCTCTTGGGGCTTGAGCCCGAGTGTGTGGGCAGCCGTCGTGCGGGTGCGGGCCCTGTCCGCGATTATCAATCGATTGTCCCGGGGCGTCATTCGTGGCTGTCGCCGGATCAGCGAATCTGGGAGCATCACGGCAGGAGACCTAAAAACAATGACCAGCAGCGCACGCGGCAGCAGCACGGTGGCGATCATCGGCACCGGCTTTGGCGGACTGGGCATGGCCTGGCACCTGCAACAGGCCGGCATTACGTCCTTCACCCTGTTCGAGAAGAGCGACGAGGTCGGCGGCACCTGGCGCGAGAACCGCTATCCGGGCGCCGGCTGCGACGTACCCTCGCATCTCTACTCCTTCTCCTTCGAGAGCCACTACCCCTGGGCCTGGCGCTACGCCAAGCAGACCGAGATCCTCGACTACCAGCGCCACGTCGCGCGCAAGTACGGGATCTACCCGAAGGTGCGCTTCGGCTGCGAGGTGGTCGGCGCCGACTTCGATGCCGCGCGCGGGCTCTGGGTGCTGCGCCTGGCCAGCGGCGAGGAGCACGAGGCGCGCTTCCTGGTCAGCGCCGTCGGCCAGCTGCACCGGCCGGCCTATCCGAAGATTCCGGGCGGCAATCGCTTTGCCGGCAAGAGCTTCCACTCCGCGCACTGGGACCCCGACTACGACCTGCGCGGCAAGACCGTCGCCGTGATCGGCACCGGCGCCAGCGCCGTGCAGTTCGTGCCGCCGGTTGCCCAGCAGGTGAAGCAGCTCTACCTCTACCAGCGCACGCCGGGCTGGACCCTGCCCAAGGTCGAGGCGCCGATCCCGGCCTGGCAGCGCCGGCTGATGAATGCGCTGCCCTTCGTCGAACGGCTCGACCGCCTGCGCATCTTCGCCCTGCTGGAGCTGCTGGCGCTGGGCCTGATGGGCAACAAGCTGGTCGAGTGGACGCTGCAGAAGGTCGCCGCCTTCCAGCTCTGGCGCCAGGTGCGCGACCCCGAACTGCGCCGCCAGCTGACCCCGGATTTCCCGGTCGGCTGCAAGCGCATCCTGCTCAGCAACGAGTGGTACCCGACGATGTGCCGCGACAATGTCGAACTGGTCAGCGAGGCGGTGCAAGAGCTGACCGAGACCGGCGTGCGCACGGCCGATGGCAAGCTACGCGAGGTCGATGCGGTGATCTACGGGACTGGTTTTGCCGCCACCGAACTGCTGGCGCCGATGCGGATTCGCGGCCTCGGCGGCCGCGAGCTGCGCGAGGAGTGGAAGGCCGGCGCCGAGGCCTATCTCGGCATCAGCGTGAAGGGCTTCCCCAACCTCTGCATGCTGTACGGGCCGAACACCAATCTCGGCTCGGGTTCGATCATCTACATGCTGGAATGCCAGCAGCGCTACGTCGCCGGCCTGGTGCGCGCCCAGCAGGACGCCGGCTGGGCCTGGGCCGATGTCCGCCCCGAGGCCCAGGCGGAATTCAACGCCGAGCTGCAGCAGCGCAGCGCCGAGAGCGCTTTCGAGGGCAGCTGCCAGTCCTGGTACAAGACCGCCGACGGCCGCAACACCAACAACTGGGTCGGCACCATGAGCGAGTTCCGGCGGCGTACCGTCGCACCCGATCTCGACCAGTACCAGCTGGGACCTGCATCGGCCTGAGTCCGGCAACCTACCCATCCGGGCAGGCTGCGAGCCCCCGGGGTTTGCTACTTTAGGTCCCTACAAGGTCGGCGGCTCGTTTGCCGCCGGCCATCCATCGGCGTCAAGGACGGTGTGGTGCTAGGGCCCGCAAGCTGGCCTGCCACGGAGACACCCCGTCCGACGAACACGGTAGCGGAGGTGGTCCGAGCCATGCGCACGTCCCAATTGCAGCCGGACATCGCCACGCACAAGTTCTTCGCGCCGCCGGCCTATGGCAGCGCGATCCGCCGCGATGCCCTGATCGAGCGGGTGTTCGCCAACGAGACTGCACGGGTGGTGCTGTTGCAGGGGCCGGCCGGGCACGGCAAGTCGACCCTGCTGCAGCAGCTCAAGACCGCCTGCGAGGAGCGCGGCCAGCTCAGCGTCTGGCTGACCCTGGACGAGGCCGACAACGACATCCGCCGCTTCTACCTGCACGCGCAGGCGCTGGCGACCAGCCTCGGCTCCAGCGGCGAGGAACGCGAGTCCGGGCGCCGCCGCTCGGACTGGCTGATCGGCCGGCTGCTCAAGGCCGGTCGCCCGGTCGCTCTGTTCATCGACGACTTCCAGGCGCTCAGCAACCCGGCGGTGCTGGCCTTCTTCCTCGAACTGTTCGAGCGCCTGCCGGAGCCGTCGCGGATGTACGTCGCCACCCGCTCGATGCCGGAGATGGGGCTGTCGCGGCTGGTGGTGAACCAGCGGATGCTGATCCTGCAGGCCGACCATCTGCGCTTCTCGCCGCCCGAGATGGAACGCTTCTTCGCGGCCGGCGAGCGCGAGGCGCTGAGCGCGGCCGAGATCGCCGCCATCTGGCGCAGCACCGAGGGCTGGCCCGCAGCGCTGCAACTGTTCCGGCTGTCGCTGGCCAGTCCGCAGGTGCGGCGCTCGCTGGACGATGTCGCCGACTACCGGCCGCGCGAACTGGCCGAGTACCTGGCCGACAATGTGGTCGCCCTGCAGCCGCCGCAGATCCAGAATTTCCTGCTGCGCACCGCGCTGCTGGACCGGCTCAACGCCTCGCTCTGCCAGGCGGTGACTGGCCGCGCCGATTCCCAGGAGCTGCTGCTGAAGCTGGAGCGCACCGGGCTGTTCGTGCGCAGCCTCGATTCCGACCTGCGCTGGTTCAAGTACCACGCGCTGTTCGCGTCCTTCCTTGCCGAGCAGCTGCAGACCCAGTCGCCGACGGTCGCCGCTGAAGTCCACGCCGCCGCCGCGCGCTGGCATCTCGAACGTGGCAACTACGAGGAAACGGTGCACCACGCCATCCACTGCGGCGACTTCGCGCTGGCGGCCGACACCTTCGATCTCTGGGCCTCGCAGCTGGTCGCCGATGCCCAGCTGGTGACCATGGAACGCTGGTACCAGCGCATCCCCTTCGCCGAGATCGCGGCGCGGCCGACCCTGCTGGTGAAGGTAGGCTGGACCCTGGTGTTCCTGCACCGGCGGGCCAAGCTCAAGCCGATGCTGAAGCTGCTGGAGCAGCTGGCCCAGCAGGGCAATGCCGAGGCCCGCATCCTGCTGTCGATGGTCGGCATCTCCACCGACTCCATGCCGGACTCCGAGCGCTGGCTACAGGAGGTCGACCTGCGTGATCGCGACAGCGAAGGCTTCGCCGCCTTCGAGTTGGGCGCCGCCGCCAACCTCGCCGCCTATCACGCGATGGCGGTCGGCGACTTCGAGCGCACCCGGGCCCTGCTGGTGCTGGCGCGGGCGCACAACGAGCGCGGCGGTGCCATCTTCAGCCGTGGCTACACGGTGGGCATGCAGGGCATGAACCTGCTGATCCAGGGCCAGCTGCCGGCCAGCCTCGACTGCTTCGCGGCGGCGATGGCGGAGAGCCGCATGCACGCCGACAAGTCGGTGGCCTCGGCGGCGATGGTGGCCTGCTACATCTGGGTGCTCTACGAGACCAACGAGCTGGACCAGGCCGAGGCCCTGTTCGGGCGCCACCACGACATCATCAGCGAGTCGGCCCTGCTCGATTTTCTCGCCGTGTCCTATCTGGCGATGGTGCGCATCCACGACGCGCGCGGCCGTTCGGCGCGGGCACTGGAGGTGCTCGACGAGGCCGAGGCGATTGGTCACGGCCACGGCTGGGAGCGGCTGGTCCGCATCGTCCAGTGGGAGCGCTGCCGGCGCGCCCTGATCGCCGGCGACAGCGAGCGGGCGCTGACCATCGCCAGCCTCAACGGTCCCCGTCAGGTCGGCGCCAGCCGGTATTTTTCCGAGTACGCCGAAGGCGAGGCCCTGGGCCGCCTGCGGCTGGCGGTGCTCAGCCGCGACTTCGACGCCGCGCTGGAGCTGCTGAATGCGGAGCGCGCACGCTGCCATGGCCACGTCTACTGGCAGATCCGCCTGGATCTGCTGGAGGCGCAGCTGCGCGCCGCGCGGGGCGAACCCAACACCGCGCACCGGCTCTTGCGCCGCGCCTTGCAGCAGGGCGCGCAGGGCGGCTTCGTGCGCTGCTTCCTGGACGAAGGCCCCGGCGTGCTGCAGCTGCTGCGCGAGGACTACCAGAGCCTCTTGCAGGCAGAGCATGAGGAGGCCGCGCCGGGCCTGAAGCGCGCCTACCTGGAACGCCTGCTGCAGGCTTCCGGCACCGACCTCAGCCGTGGCAGCGACCACCGCGAAGTCCGGCCGGTGGAGAGCCTCACCGAGCGCGAGCGCGAGATCCTGGTGCTGCTCGCCAACGGCGTCTCCAACAAGCGCATGGCGACGCGGCTGTTCGTGTCCGAGAACACGGTGAAATTCCACCTCAAGAACATCTTCGCCAAGCTGGCGGTCAGCAGCCGGCTGCAGGCGATCAATGCCGGCCGCAAGCTGAGCCTGATCGAGTAGGCCATCGACCGGGAACTCCCCTCCAAGACTACCCATTCGTGTGGTGCCCCACCCGCGAGCCGGGCGGTGTAATCAATGCACAAACCTAAAGCGTGACCGCCGCGGTCGGACGGTTCGCAAACAAGAAGTGCGCTGTGCGAAGGAGGAGAGATGAGGCAAGCAGCTGGCCCTAGGTATCCGGCAGTCCGTCGCCCCGCGCGCCGGGCCGGAGTCTGATCCGTGCATTCCCTGCGCTTTCGCATCGCCCGCTGGGTCATGCAGCACCGCGGCCTGGCCTGGGTGGTGTTCGCGCTGATCACCGCCGGCTTCGCCATGGGCCTGCGCGACGTCGAGCTGAAGACCATCTTCAGCGACCTGCTGCCGGAGGACGATCCCTACGTGCAGGTGTTCAAGGATCACCCCAACTTCGGCAACCCGCTCACCGTCACGGTGATGGTGCGGCGCAAGAGTGGTGACATCTACAACCCCGAGACCCTGGCCAAGGTCTGGCAGCTGACCCGCGACATTGACCTGGCACCCGGCGTCGACCACGACCAGATCCTGTCGATCTCGACCGAGAAGGCGCGCTACGCCGAGGCCACCCCCTTCGGCATCGACATGCGGCCGCTGATGGGCGACTTCGTGCCGAAGACGCCGGAGGAGATCGCCGACTTCCGCACCCGGGTCGACAAGTCGCCGGGCGCGCGCAACTTCCTGATCTCCGGTGACAGCACCGCCACCCTCATCAACGCCACCTTCATCGAGGCGCGGCTGGACTACGGCGAGGCTTTCCAGTTTGTGCAGGACCTGGTCGAGAAGAACCGCGACGCCGAGCACGACGTGTACCTGGCCGGCCAGCCGGCGCTGACCGGTTGGGTCTATGCGCTGGAATCGCAGATGTTCGGCATCTTCGCGGTCACGCTCGGCGCCCTGGTGCTGTTCCTGGTGCTGTACATGCGCAACATCGTCGGCGTGGTCACACCCATCGTCACCAGCGCGGTGGCGGCGATCTGGGGCTTCGGCCTGACCGGATGGCTAAAGTCGCCCATCGAGCCCCTGCTGATGATCGTGCCGCTGCTGCTGGTGGCGCGCTCGTTCTCGCACTGCGTGCAGTTCACCGAGCGCTATTACGAGATCTACGCCGAGGTGAAGGACCGCACCAAGGCCGCCGAGATCACCATGGGGGTGATGATGGCGCCCTCGGTGCTGGGCATCTTCACCGACATCGTCGGCATCTTCATCATCGCCATCGCGCCGATCCCGGCGATGGACCGCTTCGCGATGTTCTGCGGCTGGTGGGCGGTCTGGCTGATCCCCACCGGCGTGGTGCTGATCTCGCTGCTGCTGGCCTCGTTGCCGGCGCCCGGCAATGTCGCGCGGCTGGTCGGCCACGACGGCCAGGTCTCCGGCTTTCAGGCCTTCTTGAAAAAGATGCTGGCCGGCATCGCCCGGCTCACCTACGGCAAGCCGGCGCGCGTCACCGGCGTGTTGGTGGTGCTGGTGTCGCTGGCCGCGGTCTACACCGCCTTGCAGATCAAGATCGGCAACCCGGTGGAAGGCAGCAACCTGCTCTGGGAAGACTCCGAATACAACGAGGCGGTGCGCCAGATCAACAGCCACTTTCCCGGCGTCAACACCCTGGAGATCGTGCTGGAAGCCAAGGACCAGCTAAGTCCCAGCCGGGTCGCCCGCCAGGCCGAGACCGCCGCCACCCGCGCCGCGCTGCAGCACATCATGGAGAGCGGCAGCGAACCGCCACGCGCGACGCTGTCGTTCACCGACTACATCATGGAGGCCAACCGCCTGATGTCGGGTGGCGACCCGAAGTGGCTGCCGGTCGATCCCACCGACTACGCCACCAACGCCGCCTCGGCGATCACCATGGTCGGCAGCAGTCCCAAGGCCTACTCGCACGTGATGAACTTCGAGCAGCAGAACTCGACGGTCTCGCTCTGGTACCAGGACAACAAACAGGAGACGGTCGACCACGCGCTGGCTGCCGCCAGCGCCGCCGTCGCGCAGGTCGGCATCGACCACAAGACTTTCACCGTTCGATTGGGCACCGGCACCATCGCCCTGCAGCAGGCGATGAACAACGTGGTGAAGCGCTACCACTGGGTGGTGATCGGCCTGCTCAACCTGGTGATCCTGCTCGGCTGCAGCTACGCCTATCGCTCCTTCGCGGCCGGCCTGTTGCTGCTAGTACCGGTGAACCTCTCCAACTTCTGCCTGAACGCGACCATGCACCTGCTCGGCATCGGTCTCGACATCAACGCCCTGATGGTGGCGGCGATTGGTGTCGGCGTCGGCATCGACTACGGCATCTATCTCTTGAGCCGCATCTGCGAGGAGTACCACGCGCACGACCGGGACTGGGGCCGGGCGATCACCGCCTCGCTGACTACCACCGGCAAGGCGATCCTGTTCACCGCCACGATCATGCTGGTGAGCATCGTGCCCTGGTACTTCCTCAGCGAACTCAAGTTCATGGCCGACATGGGCCTGCTGCTGACCCTGGTCATGCTGATCAACATGGTGCTGTCGCTGGTGGTCCTGCCCCTACTCGTCTGGGTGGTGAAGCCGGGCTTCGTGGCGCGCAAGGATCTGTTTGTCGGCGAAGGGGTCGATCTGTCGCAATTTGCCAACACGGGTACCGATGCGGAGCGCAAAGCGCCGGCCATGGCCTGCGCCTGAGTTCCATCCAACAACAGGCCGTGGCCACGCAGCCACGGTGATGCCGCTACCCGGCAACAACCTCCGGGCTTCCAGGTTGTGTAGAGGAGAGAGTCATGCATATCCGCAAATACGACTTCGATTACGGCCGCCGCATGCTGCTGCAGAAGGCCGCGGTCGGTGCCACTGCCGGCGTGCTGGCGCCGCTGTGGCCGATGATCGGCAATACCGCAGACAACACCAAGGCCTACCCGGACGAACTGCTGTCCATCGAGATGCACACCAAGGGCAAGATCAAGCCCGGCGATGTGATCACCAAGGACAACGTCGAGCATGTCGCCCACCTGCTCGATCCGGTGGCGCTGATGCACGTCAAGACCATGGGCCGGCGCATCAACATCGTCGAGTCCACCAAGGACGTCACCAAGCTCTATCCGCACAACTACCTGGCCGCCACCCTGCGCAACAAGGGCAAGGCGAAGCTGGGGCCGGACAAGAACGTCTACTTCCAGAACGGGGATCCCTGGGGCGGCGGCATGCCCTTTCCCGACGCCAAGGACGGTCTCGAAGCGACCGCCAACCTGACCCTGTCCTGGGGCCGCCACGACTACTCGCAGTACGCGGTGCGCGACTGGGACATCGCCCCGGACGGTTCGCTCAGCTACCAGTACGACTTCGTCTGGGCCGAGTTGAACACCACGGCGCGCGAGGACGACAAGGTCTGGAACGGCAAGAAGGATCTGCTGCGCTACCAGTCGGTCTGGTTCACCTCGCCGCAGGACACCGCCGGCAGCTCCTTCCTCAACATCTGGAGCTACGACCAGCGCAAGTTCCCGGACCTCTACGGCTACTTCCCGGCCTTCAAGCGGGTGCGGCAGTTCCCCACCAACCAGCGCTTCGAGCCGCTGGTGCCGGGCATCACCCTGTTCCTGTCCGATGCCTGGGCGGCCGGCGATCCGATGCTGACCTGGGGCAACTACAAGATCGTCGAGCGCAAGCCCATGCTGGGCGTGATCGGCAGTCGCAACTTCATGGGCGGCCGGGGCGGCAGCATGGACAACTACGAGCGCCCGGTGCACGGCGGCCCGAAGAACCAGACCTTCCACGACGTCTGGATGGAGCTGGTGCCGGAATGCCTGGTGGTCGATGCCGAGCCGGTCGGCTATCCGCGTGCGCCGGTGGGCAAGAAGCGCACCTGGATCGACGTACGTAATGGAATGTATGTGGCCTACAACACCTACGACCGTCGCGGCGAGATCTGGAAAACCTTCGAGCCGCATTACGCGCAGTACAGCAACGACAAGCTGACCATCAAGGACGAGAGCGGGCATCCGTCCTGGTCCTGGGTCGGCGTGCTCAGCCACGACCTGCAGGCCAACCGCATGAGTCGCTTCGTGCAGGCCAAGGAAGTCACCGGCGGCTACAAGAGCACTTACTCGACCGGCGGCGTCGACGTCTACAACAAGTACCTCACCGTCAACGCCATCACCCGCCTGGGTGCGGTCTGAGCCGCCGTTCGCCCGTCGCAAGAACCGGGGCCGTCCTGCGACGGCCCCGGCTGCCAAGGAAACCGACATGAGCCAACCGCGCCGCCTTGCAGCGCTATTCGCCGGCAGCCTGATGGCCGCCACCGTCCTGGCCGCCACTGCGGCGCCCGAGCCGGTGGTGACCCTGGCCCAGGGCGTGGCGCACGATGCCCTGTTCGCCATCGCCATCGACGGGGCCCAGGGCATCGCGGCCGGTGTCCCGGGCAAGATCATGGAGTCCACCGACAGCGGCAAGACCTGGAGCGCCGGCAAGCCGCTGCCGACGCCGCTGGCGATGCTCGGCATCGATCTCAAGGACGGTCATGCCATCGCCGTCGGCCAGATGGGCAGTGTCTACGTGCGCGAAGGCCAGGGTGAATGGAGCAAGGCCGAAACCGGCACCAGTGAGCGGCTGATGAATGTCGCGCTCAACCGCCAGGGTCAGGCGGTTGCGGTCGGCGCCTTCGGCACCGTGCTGCGCTCCTCCGACTTCGGCCGGAACTGGCAGCCGGTCGTGATGGACTGGAAGCCCTTCCTCAACGCCGACCAGGCCGACCAGGGCATCCAGCCGCATCTGTCGGCGGTGCAAGTGGGGGAGGACGGTGCGATCACCGTCGCCGGTGAGTTCAGTCTCATCCTGCGCTCCAGCGACCAGGGCGCGAGTTGGACCGCACTCAACCGGGGCGACGCCGCGATCTTCGCCATGGATCTGCGCAGTGACGGCATCGGTTATGCGGTCGGCCAGGACGGCCTGATCCTGCGTTCCAGCGACGGCGGCGCCAGCTGGGCGACGCTGCCGCCGGACAGCAGCAAGTCCAATCTGCTGGGCGTGCGCTCGGTCGGCGACCAGGTGGTGGTCAGTGCCATGCACGACATGCTCACCAGCCGCGACGGCGGCCAGAGCTGGCAGCGCCTGCGCTCGCCCGATGTGCAGGCCGGCTGGTACAGCGGCGTGGCCGTCGGCGGCCAGAGCTTCATGACGGTCGGGCACACCGGCCGGATCATCCGGGTGAATACGACCAACTAGCGGCACCGAAGCAATAGAGAAGCGTACGGAGCCAGCAAGAGACTCCGGCGCCACTGCCCACAAGGAGGAGAACATGGCAAGGACGAAACTCGGCCCGCGGGCCCTCGCGATGGCGCTGGCCCTGGTCTGCAGCAGCATGGCCACCGCCCAGGAAGAGACCGAGGGCAGTTCCGGCTTCTTCAGCGACTGGCTGCCCAATTTCGACATCAGCATCGGCGGCTTCCTGCGCACCGAGAGCGCCTTTTCCACCAGCAGCACCGACAACCCCAACAACCAGCGCAGCAATGTCTTCAACGGCCGCACCGAAGCGCGGCAGGCCTATGTGCCCCCGGGCTATGTGCCGGCGGTGCTGGATGGCGTCGGCCTCTGCGGCGTGCTCGGGCAGATCTGCAATCTGCCGCAGGCGGCGGTGTCGAGCTGGACCTCGGTGCCGTTTCCAGCAGCGCTCGCCGGCGATGCCGCCAGCGACGGCCTGCGCGGCACCTTCAGCGGCAATGCCAACGGCCAGCTGACCGGCACCCCGCTCAAGCGCATCGACAACACGTTCAACTACCAGATCCTGCGCGGCGAGCTGGAAACCGGCATCAAGTTCACCGAGAACCTGGGCCTGATCGCCCGCGTGCGCGGCCTCTACGATCCCGGTGTCTACAAGGAATTCGACGCCAGCAGCTTCAACGACATCATCACCACCGGCGGCGGTGGCATCAACGGCGGCGATCCGGCCCTGTATGCCGGCAAGCCCAACTACTTCGAGTACCGCGTCGAGGGCGGCGGCCGCGCCAATCCGCTGGAGTGGACCGGCCGCAACTACCAGGTCTACTTCCCGGCCCTGATCCTCGACTACAACCGGGGCCCGATCAATGCACGCATCGGCAACCAACAGATCGCCTGGGGTCAGGCCCTGTTCTTCCGGGTCTTCGACGTGGTCAATGGCCTCGATCTGCGCCGCCATCTGGTGCTCGACTATGCCCAGGAGGAATACGCCGACGAGCGCGTGCCCTCGCTGGCCGCGCGCATCAGCTGGCAGTTCAACGAGGAACTGCTGGTCGATGGCTTCGTCGAGAAATTCCAGCCCTCGATCTATCCGAATCCGAACACCCAGTACAACGTCATCCCCAGCCAGTTCACGGTGCACGACCTGTACCGGACCGGTGGCTACGACGACAAGCTGAACTACGGCCTGCGCTTCAAGGGCAACTACGGCCAGTGGGGCTTCCAGGCCGCCGCCGTCCGCCGCTTCAATCCGGACGGTGTGTTCCGCTGGACCAAGTCGGGTGTGGATCGCGACCTGCCCTGCGCCAATGTCACGACCGGAAACACCCTGGGCTGTCGCGTCGAACTGACCCTGCAGAACTACGGCCAGCGCTCCGGTGCCCTGCTCGCCGAGACCGCCTTCGAGGTCGCGCCTGGCGGCGTCTATTCCGGCGCCGAGTGGTTCAACTACGCCGGCCAGGTAAGGCTCGATGCCATCGAGGGCCTCAACGCCTCGATCACCGAGTTCCCCGCCACCACCCAGCTGTTCGCCTCGCCGGTGCAGACGGTGGAGGAGGCCTACAACGAGCTGAACACCTTCTTCATCGCCGCCGGTGGTTCGTTGCGCGGCCACATCGCCCGCGAATACTTCCGCGAGAACGTCTACTCGCTGGGCGCCAGCTATGTGGTGGAAGGCGAGCCCGGCGGCCTGCTCGACCAGCTCATCATCAATGTCGAGCACGCCTACACCCAGAACCGCCACTTCACCAACACCACGCTGTCGCGCAACTACCCGAGCAAGAACACCAATGTCACCGCCCTGGTGATGGAGAAGTACTACCGCTTCACCCAGGCCTTCCCGGCCACCTATTTCGTCTACCAGTACATGCACCGCGACACCGACGACCTGTTTGGCCGCCTGCTGTCCGGCTACGGCGGCACCGAGACCAAGGCGGGCGACGGCGTGAAGGACGCCAACTACCACGTGCTGGCCTTCCAGCAGCCTTTCCCACAGGACATCTGGCGCGCCGGTTTCGCCCTGCTGGTCGATCAGCGTGGCAGCCTGCTGGTGCAGCCGGGCATACGCTGGAAGTACAACAGCGCCTTCACCATCGACGCCTTCTACACCCACATCGAAGGCTCGCTGGGCGGCGCCAATCCCAACGACACCTTGCTGTCTTCCGTTGACTACGCCGATGAGGCCACGCTGCGCCTGACCTACCAGTTCTGAGTTCATGCACCTCCGCCGCTACGACCCTGACTACAGCCGCCGGCATTTCCTGAAGCAGCTGGCGCTGGGGGCGGGCGGTGCGGGCGTGCTGATGCCGCTGCACCAAGCCATCGCCGCCGGCGGCGATATCGGCAAGGCCTATCCCGAGGAGCTGCTGTCCATCGAGGGCTATACCCGGGGCCGCATCAACACCGGCGACGAGATCAGCGCCGCCAATGTCGAACTGGTGAAGGAGCTGCTGGAACCGATCCGCTACGAGCAGATCCTTCGGCAGGGTCGGCGATTGAAAGTCGCGAAGACCACCACCGACGTCATGCGGCTGTCGCCCTGGGACTACATCGAGGCGACCCTGCGCAATGCCGGCAAGGCGCGCTTCAACGAGCGCGGCGACGTGGTCAATGCCGATGGCAAGCCCTGGATCGGCGGCAATCCCTTTCCCGATCCCAAGGACGGTCTCGAACTGTTCGCGGCCCAGACCCTGAGCTGGGGCCGGCACGACGCTAGCTTCTACGCTTTCAAGGAATACGACCTGGATGCCGCCGGCGAGGTGAAGTTCAACTACAGCGGCGGCTGGGCCGAGCTGTCGCCGGTGGCGCGGGTGAGCATGGAACCTAAGCCCTACTGGCCGGCACACCAGGACAAGCTGCGCTTCCAGTCGGTATTTTTTCTCACGCCGCAGAACCTGCGCGGCACCTCCTTCCTCAACATCTGGGACTACGACCAGCGCAAGTTCCCGGATCTGTACGGCTATGTCGCCGAGTTCCGCCGCATCCGCCAGTTCCCCACCGACCAGCGCTTCGAGCCGCTGGTCCCGGGCTCGACGCTGTACCTGTCCGACGCCTGGGCCGCCGGCGATCCGCTGCACACCTGGGGCAATTACAAAATCGTCGGCCGCGGGCCCTTCCTCGCTGGCGTCTCCGGCGGCTGGAATCCCGAGCACCCGAACTGGGAGCACAAAACCCACGGCGGCCCAAAGGGTCAGTCCTTCTGGGACACCACGGTCGAGCTGGTGCCGGAGGCGATCATGGTCGAGGCCGAGCCGATCAAGTTTCCGCGCGCACCGGTGAGCAAGAAGCGGGTCTGGTTCGATGCCCGCAACCAAGTGGTGATCGGCATGGTGAGCTACGACCGCAGGGGCCAGCCCTACCGCTCCTTCGACGGCGCCTATTCGCTCTACGAGTCGGGGAGCAAGAAGGTGATGGACGGCAAGCATCCGTACTGGAGCTGGTCGCACGTCACCGCCAGCGACATCCAGACCGGCAAGATCACCCGGCTCGAACAGGTGAAATCGCTGGACGGTGTGCATGTCAGCGGTGCCAACGACCCGAAGCTGTACGACCGCTATCTGACGCAGGGTGCGCTGATGAAGTTGGGCGCGGTTTGAAGGCGCATGGGTCTACGAACGGTGTCAGCCCATCACCATGCAAACTCCCTCCCCCGCGTGCGGGGGAGGGTAGGGGTGGGGGCGTCGCGCTCGCCACTGCGCGAACCGCCCCCCGCAGGCGGGGGGAGGAGTCTGTGCGCGCAGCGGCATTGAACCGCGCGTCGCGATGACCTCGTTGCGCCTACGTCTGGCCCAGGCCCTGCTGCGCCATCGCCGCAGCTCGCTGCTGCTGTTCGCGCTGATCACCCTGTTCTTCGCCGCCGGCCTGCCGCGGGTGAAGCTGGAGACCATCTTCTCCGACCTGCTGCCCGCCGACTCGCCCTTCGTGCAGGTCTACCGGGACCATCCCAATTTCGGCAGCCCGCTCACCGTGCTGGTGATGGTGCGACGCCGCGACGGAACGATCTACAACGCCGAAACCATCGCCAAGGTCTGGCAGCTGACCCGCGACATCGACCTCGCGCCCGCCGTCGATCACGACCAGATCGTCTCGATCACCACCACCAAGGCGCGTTACTCCGAGGCCACGCCCTACGGCATCGACATGCGGCCGCTGATGGCCGACACGCCGCCGCGGACCGAGGCGGAGATCGCCAGCTTCCGTGCCCGCGTCGACAAGGCGCCGAACGTGCGGACCTTCCTGATCTCGCAGGACCAGCAGTCGGCGCTGATCCTCGCCACCTTCATCGAGCAGCGGCTAGCCTACGGCGAGACCTTCGACTACCTGCAGCAGCTGGTGGAGTCGGCGCGCGACGAGCAGCACGAGGTGTACCTGGCCGGCCAGCCGGTGCTGATCGGCTGGGTCTACCGCCACGAATGGCAGATGGTCGGGATTGCGGTCGTCACGGTGGGCCTGCTGCTGCTGGCGCTGGCGCTCTACATGCGCAACTGGGTCGAGGTGCTGACGCCGCTGATCACCAGCGCCACCGCTGCGATCTGGGCCTTCGGCTTCGTCGGCTGGCTGGGCATCTCCATCGAACCGCTGCTGATGGTGGTGCCGCTGCTGCTCACCGCGCGCTCGTTCTCGCACAGCGTGCAGTTCACCGAGCGGTACTACGAAATTTACGCGCGGGTGGGTGACCGCCGGAAAGCCGCCGAGCTGACCATGACCGTGATGCTGACGCCCAGCGTGCTCGGCATCCTCACCGACATCCTCGGCATCGTCGTCGTGATCGCCGCCCCGATCCCGGCGATGGTGCGGCACGCCATCTTCTGCGGCATGTGGGCGCTGTGGCTGATCCCGACCGGCGTGGTGCTGATCTCGCTGCTGCTGGCCAGCCTGCCGCCGCCGCGCAATGTGCAGCGGCTGGTCGGGCAGGGCGGCGCTGGCGCTGGCGTGCATCACTGGCTGGGCCGGGGCCTCGGTCTCGTCGCCAGCCTGGTCCGGGGCCGTCGTCGCCTCGTCACCACGGGGATCGTCGTGCTGCTGTCGGCGGTGACGATATTCACCGCGCGCCAGATCCGCATCGGCAACCCGGTCGAGGGCAGCAACCTGCTGTGGCCCGGTTCCGAGTTCAACCGCGCGGTGCACGCCATCAACGGCAATTTCCCCGGCGTGAACACGCTGGAGATCGTGCTGGAGGCGAAGGACCCAAGCGACCCCAACTGGACCGCGCAGCAGCTAGATACCGTGATGACCATGACCGCGCTGCAGCGCGCCATGGAAACCAGCGCCGCGCCGCCGCGCGCCAGCCTGTCCTTCGCCGACTATCTGCAGGAGGCCAGCCGCCTGTTCAACGGCGGCGATCCCAAGTGGCTGCCGCTGGACCCGCGCCAGCGCGCCGTGAGCGCCGCCGCCACCGGCGCGATGATGGGCAGCAGCGCCAAGAATTTTAGTAGTGTCATCAGCGACGATGCTCAGCACTCGACCGTCTCGCTCTGGTACGCCGACAACAAGCAGGAGACGGTGGATGCCGCACTCGCTTCCGCCGAAAAAGCCGTGGCGCAGGTCGGTGTTGAACACGAGCACTTCCGCGTGCGTCTCGGCACCGGCCTGATTGCGCTGCAAGAGGCCGTCAACCGCGTCATCGGCCAGTACCAGTGGACCGTGCTGTTCGCGGTGAATGCCATGGTCTTCCTGCTCTGCGCCATCGCCTACCGCTCGCTGCTCGCCGGCCTGATCCTGCTG
>JAUYNO010000061.1 GCA_030696045.1 Stagnimonas sp.
CCGGAAAGCCTCGCTCCAGAACCTGCTTGACGGCTTCAGCCTTGAACTCGTCCGTGTACTGCCGATTGATGCTCATAAACACCTCTCTCATTGCCATGAATTATGGCAACCGGGATGTCTACGAAAAGCTGGCCGGTCCATACCTCACTGAAACCCACCCATATTTTCATGCAATCCATCCAATGACTGACCTGCCACCCCTTCCGGAAGCCAAGCCCGGTAGCTACCGCCACTACAAGGGTGGCGAGTACGAGCTGATCGGTGTCGCCCGACACAGCGAGACTTTCGAGCCACTGGTCGTGTACCGCCCGCTCTACAACGACAGTGGGCTTTGGGTGCGCCCCTATGCCATGTTCTTCGGGCAGATCGAATTCGATGGCCGGCTACAGCCACGGTTCGCCCCGGTTCCCGTGGCCGCCGCTGCCGCGAGCGAGGGTGCCCCGTAGCTCCGTGGGTTTCGCTGCGCTGCGCCCACCCTACGTCCGGCCCACGGCGACCGCACCGGCGGGCCTGTAGCGCAGCCAGGGCAGGCGGCGCCCGAGCCAGGCCAGCAGCCCGTTTTCGTTCATCCACAGCGCATAGCGCACATAGTCGGGGTCGCGGCTCAGGTGCGCTTCTTCGGTCCGGGCCCGCGCGAAATAGATGGCGTTGATGATCAGCAGGTGCAGGCAGTTGCTGATCGCGATGCCGGGGCTGGTGGCTACGAAGGGGATGGCGATCATCCACCAGCTCAGGTTCTTGCTCAGGTAGGCCGGGTGCTTGCTGTAGCGGTAAGGGCCGTCGGTGATGATGCCGCGCGCGGTGAGGTTGGAAAAGCGCAGGCCGAAGGCCACCGTCGACAGCGCATAGGTGGCGAGCAGGCCGACCAGGACCACGGCCCAGACGAATTTCAGCAGTGGCAGCCCGGCCAGCCACTGGCCCCAGACGATGCCGTCCTCGTAGCGCAGGTACTGGTTCTCGACCACCGCGAAGAAAGGCTGGTAGCACATCAGCGCCACCAGCCAGCCGAAGGCGGTCGGCTCGGCCCAGCGGATGTGGGAGTCGAACAGCCGCAGCGTCATGGTGTAGCCGATGACGCAGAACAGCAGATCGATGGTGAAGGTGAGGTGGAACAGGAACTCGAACAGCGCATAGCCGCCGCGCGACAGCACCAGCCAGGCGTTGTGGGCGCCGCGCACTTCCTGGCCGACATAGACCACCATCAGCGGCACGAAGAAGGCCTTCACCGCCCAGCCGGCGAGGTGATGGCCGATCAGCCGCCGGGCCTCGGCATTGGGCGTCTTGCCGACCAGCAGCAGCCAGGGCAGGCGGCCCAGATGCCAGTAGCCATCCAGCGGCTGCTTCAGCCGCCCGTCCAGCCACCAGATGTAGAACGGCGCCAGCGCCAGCAGTCCCAGACCATAGGTCTTCAGCACCCGCCAGAACGGCTGGTAGAAGGCCCCGTGGTACTCCGGGAACAGGGCATAGGCGCCGGCGATCAACCCCAGGGTCAGCGCCAGACCGAGCAGCTTGACCAGGGCGCGCGGCAGGCTGGTGGCGGCGGCGCGCTCCCAGTCCAGGCCGCTGCTGGGGTTGCGGTGCGTGCGCAGCCGGAAGTGCTCGTGCAGGCCGATCAGCACCGCCACCAGCAGACCGGCCTGCAGGCCGTTGTCGTAGGGATTGCTGGGGTCGGCCGATTGCCGCCAGGCCAGGAACAGCAGGCCGGCGATGCCCGCCAGCAGGTTGTAGCCGAAGCGGCTGGCGCTGAGCGGCCGCTCCAGCGAGGGCGCGGTGGCGGACGAACGCTCAGGCATAGCGCCAGCGCATCCCGTCCTTGGAATCTTCCAGCAGCACCCCCTGGGCCTTGAGCTGGTCGCGGATGCGGTCCGACTCGGCCCAGTTCCTGGCGGCGCGGGCGGCAATGCGCTCGGCGATCAGGGCCTCGATGGCCTCGGGCGCCAGTGCTGTCGCCGCTGACTGCGGCGGCGACCAGGAGAACCAGGCCTCCGGCGCCTGCTGCAGCAGGCCGAGCAGCAGGCCAGAGTCCAGCAGCTGGGCCTTCAGGCGGGCCTTGTCCGACAGGCTCTCGGCCTTGTTGGCGGCGCGCGCCAGCTCGAATAGCTCGGCCAGGGCGGCGGGCGTGTTGAGGTCGTCTTCCAGCGCGGCGACGAAGCTGTCTGGCGCCCGCACACCGGCGGCTGGCTCGATATCGGCCAGCTCGCGCAGGGCGCCGTAGAGACGGTCCAGCTTCTTGCGGGCGTCGGCCACCACCTCTTCATTCCAGTCCAGCGGCTGACGGTAGTGGCCGGTCAGCAGCACCAGGCGCAGGAGCTCGCCCGGCAGGCGCTGCACCAGGTCGTGCACCAGGGTGACATTGCCCAGCGACTTGCTCATCTTCTCGCCGGCCATGTTGAGAAAGCCGTTGTGCAGCCAGTAGCGCGCGAAGGGCTTGCCGCCGTGGGCACAGACGCTCTGGGCGATCTCGTTTTCGTGGTGCGGGAAGATCAGGTCGTGGCCGCCGCCGTGGATGTCGATGGTCTCGCCCAGCAGGGCTTCGGCCATCGCCGAGCATTCGATATGCCAGCCCGGGCGGCCACGGCCCCAGGGCGAATCCCAGCCTGGCTGCTCGGGTGTCGAGGGCTTCCACAGCACGAAGTCGCCGGCGTGCTTCTTGTAGGGCGCCACCTCGACGCGGGCGCCGGCCATCAGTGACTGCTCGTCGCGCTTCGACAGCTTGCCGTAGTCGGGAAACGACAGGGTGTGGAACAGCACATGGCCTTCGGCGGCGTAGGCGTGGCCGGCCGCGATCAGCTTCTCGATCATGGCGATGATCTGCGGCAGGTGTTCGGTCACCTTGGGTGCGTGGTCGGCCGGCACCACGCCCAGGGCCGCCAGATCTTCGTGATAGGCGGCGGTGTAGCGGTCGGCGATCACGCCGATGCTGACGCCCTCCTTGGCGGCGGCGGCGTTGATCTTGTCGTCGATGTCGGTGATGTTGCGGACGTAGACCACGTTCGCGTAGCGGCGGCGCAGCACCCGCGCCAGGGTGTCGAAGACCACGGCGGGCCGGGCATTGCCGATGTGGGCGTAGCTGTAGACCGTCGGCCCGCAGACGTACATCGTCACCCGATCCGGGTGTTGTGGGCTGAAGGTCTCTTTGCGGCCGCTGAGGGTGTTGTGGAATTGCATCGACGGTCGTTGCCTGCCATTAAAGCGCGCAACGATACCGCCAAGCGGCGCTGGCGTCGCCTCTCAGAACAGGGTTCCGACCAGGAGCACGCCGGTGGCGACGCCGAGGAGGTAGGCCCAGAAGCCCCAGACGTAGCGGGGTTTGACGCGGTTGCGGGCTTCGCGAGAGTCGTAATAGGTGATGGGCATGAAAAATGATCGCTGTGGCCAGGAGTTTGCGGTGCAATTTGCGTGACTAAGCGAACAGAGCGCTAGGTATGCCGAGGCAAGAAGCATTCCACGAGATCGTTAACTCACCATGACTGTAGTCCGGCGTCCGGGTTTGCGAACTCCCGATATCAGGGGAGTGAGCCCCACGCGAACGAAGTCGTGGCGAGAGCGGAGCACGGCAAGGCTGTCGCCTGCGCAAGACCCGGCTGCAAAGGCTTGTAGGGAATGTTCGCAATCAATACGAGCACTGGCTCGGCGCTGTGCTGCGGAGATTCAGCTTGCCTCGGCCAGCCAGCTGGTCAGTTCGGTCTGGTCGGCGCGCGCGGGGCGGCGGGTCAGGTCCAACTGGTGGAATCGCGGCTGGCCGGCGCTGCGGTCGGCGAAGAAGTAGCGCAGGCTCTGATAGATGGTCGGGAAGGCGATCTCCTCCCAGGGAATCTCGTCCTCGCGCATCAGCCGGACCTCGCTGCTCTCCGAGGTTGGGCCAAACTGCTCGTCGAGCAGACGGCCACGGTGGATCAGGTAGACCTGATTGACGTAGGGCACGTTGATCACCGCCATCAGGTCATCAATGGCGATCTGCGCCTGCGATTCCTCCAACGCCTCGCGCGCGGCTCCCTGGCCGCTGGTCTCGCCCAGTTCCATGAAGCCGGCCGGGAAGGTCCACTTGCCGAAGCGCGGCTCGATATTGCGCTTGCACATCAGTACCCGGCCATCGGCTGCCACCGGCACCACACCCACGATGACCTTGGGGTTGAGGTAGTGGATGGTCGAGCAGGCAGGGCAGACGTGACGCGGCAGATGATCGCCGTCGTCCGGAACGCGAATTACCACTTCGGCGCCGCAGGCGCTGCAGAACTTCATGACTGCCCGTTGGCGCGCCCCGCCAGCGCGACTCTGATTGGTGCCTGAGGAGAGACTCGAACTCTCACAAGGGGTTGCCTCGGCGGATTTTGAGTCCGCTGCGTCTACCGATTCCGCCACTCAGGCGCGGCCCGGGATTATAGCCGGCTCGGCCGTCGCATCTGGGACAATGCGCCAGCAACCGACAACACAGCCTGAATGCGCCGACAAGACTTTCACTACCAGCTGCCCGACGAACTGATCGCCCGGCATCCCATCGAGCCCCGATCCGCCTCACGCCTGCTGCACCTGGCCGCCGATGGCCTGCGGGATTGCCAGATGCTGGACCTGCCAGAGCTGCTGGCGCCCGGTGACCTGGTGGTTTTCAACGATACCCGGGTGATCAAGGCGCGGCTGCTGGGCCACAAGCCCACCGGCGGGCGCGCGGAAATCCTGATCGAGCGGGTGCTCGGGCCGATGGAAGTACTGGCCCAGCTCGGGGTCAGCAAGAAGCCCAGGCCCGGCGGCGAGATCCGGGTTGGCGAGGGGGCTTTCACGCTGCTGGGGCGGGAAGACGATCTGTTCCAGCTGCGCTGGCAGGGGCCGGGCGATGTCTGGTCCCTGATGGAACGCAGCGGCGAGCTGCCGCTGCCGCCCTACTTCGAGCGCGCCCCCGACGCCAATGACGAGACCCGCTATCAGACCCTGTTTGCCGAGCGTCCGGGCGCGGTGGCGGCACCTACCGCCAGCCTGCACTTCGATCCGCCGCTGCTGGCCGCCCTGGAGGCGCGCGGCGTACACAGCGCCCGGGTGACGCTGCATGTCGGCGCCGGCACCTTCCAGCCAGTGCGGGTCGACGATCTCAGCCAGCACCGGATGCACTCGGAGTGGTACGAGGTCGGTGCCGCGACGGTCGCAGCGGTCGCGGCGACCCGGCGCGACGGGGGGCGGGTGGTGGCGGTTGGCACCACGGTGGCGCGGGCGCTGGAGTCGGCGGCGCGCGACGGCGAACTGCGGGCCGGCACCGGCGAGACCCGGCTGTTCATCACGCCGGGCTACCGCTTCGCCGTGGTGGATCGCCTGCTGACCAACTTCCATCTGCCGGAATCGACCCTGCTGATGCTGGTCAGCGCCTTTGGCGGCGCGGCAGCACTGAAGGCCGCCTATGCCCACGCCATCGCCCAGCGCTACCGCTTCTTCAGCTATGGCGACGCCATGCTGATTGACCAGCAGATCCAGACCGACGCTTGAACCGGTGGCCGGCCGCGTGGCCGGCGGCTCAGGTCTTCTGCTTGGTCAGGAACGACACCACCGCCATCACCAGAAACACCAGGAACAGGATCTTCGCGATCCAGGCCGCCTGGCCGGCGATGCCGCCAAAGCCCAGCACGGCGGAGATGATGGCGATGATGAAGAAGACGACGGCGTAATGCAGCATGGCTGCTCCTGGGCGCGGGCCGGTTCGGAATCACTGCGGTGGAGCCGCAGCGGGATTCTTGGATAAGAGCAGACCGGCCTGAGCCTGGACTGAATCCTCGGCGGGCCGCCGCAGTGCGGGATAATCGGCGCATGCGATTCGAACTTCTGACAACCGACGGCCTCGCCCGTCGCGGCCGCCTGCACCTTCAGCACGGTGTGGTGGAGACCCCGATCTTCATGCCGGTCGGCACCTATGGCACGGTCAAGGCGCTGACGCCGGAAGAGCTGCGCGCCAATGGCGCCCAGATCATCCTTGGCAACACCTTCCATCTCTGGCTGCGGCCGGGGGTGGAGGTCCTGCGCAAATTCGGCGGCCTGCACCGCTTCATGCACTGGGACGGGCCCATCCTCACCGACTCCGGCGGCTTCCAGGTCTGGAGCCTGTCGGAGCTGCGCAAGCTCACCGAGGAGGGCGTGCACTTCGCCTCGCCGGTGAACGGTGACAAGGTGTTCCTGTCGCCGGAGAAGTCCATCGAGATCCAGCACGCGCTCAACAGCGACATCGTCATGCAGTTCGACGAATGCACGCCGTACCCGGCCACGCCCGAGCAGGCGCGCAAGAGCATGGAGCTGTCGGCGCGCTGGGCTGTGCGCTGCAAGACCACGCATGCGGACTTGAGCGAAAAGGCCGCGCTTGGGGCGCAGCGCAATGCCCTGTTCGGCATCGTCCAGGGCGGCATGCACGTCGATCTGCGCCAGGAGTCGCTGCAGCGCCTGAGCGAGGCGGGCTTCGACGGCTATGCCCTGGGCGGCCTGTCGGTGGGCGAGCCCGAGGTCGAGCGCCTGAAGGTGCTCGATGCCATCGGCCCGGCCTTGCCGGCGGCGCGTCCGCACTACCTGATGGGCGTCGGCACCCCGCGCGATCTGGTGCAGGCAGTGGCGCGCGGCATCGACATGTTCGACTGCGTGATGCCGACCCGCAATGCCCGCAACGGCCATCTGTTCACCAGCGAGGGCGTGATCAAGATCCGCAACGCGCGCCATCGCGACGACACCGGTCCGCTGGATCCGAACTGCGGCTGCGACACCTGCCGCAACTACTCGCGCGCCTACCTCTACCACCTCGACAAGTGCGACGAGATCCTGGGCTCGCGCCTGAATACGGTCCACAACGTCCACTACTACCTGGACCTGATGCGGCGCATCCGCGCAGCCATCGAGGCGGGCCGCTTCGCCGCCTTCGCCGCCGAGTTCCTGGCCGGTCCCGAGGGTGCGGCGGCGCGGTCTAAACTCGCGCCTCAGGAACCCGCACCGGAGTAGCCCATGCGCTGGAGAGACGGACGCCGCAGCAGCAATGTCGAGGATGGCGGTGGTCGCGGCGGTTTTTTCCTGGGCGGTGGCAAGCTCGGCCTCGGCGGTGTCGCCGCCGTGGTGGTGATCAGCCTGTTGCTGGGCAAGAACCCGCTCGAGATGCTGGCCCTGGTCACCGGCATGACCGGCGGCGGACCGGTGCCGACCCAGTCCGCCGAACCTTCGGCCGAGAACCAGCAGAACCGCGACTTCGTCGCCGCCATCCTGGGCGAGACCGAGGATGTCTGGGGCGCAATCTTTCAGGCCAGCGGCGGCCAGTACGAGCAACCCCGGCTGGTGCTGTTCTCCGGCGGAGTGCAGACCGCCTGCGGCGGCGCCAGCAGCGCCAGCGGGCCGTTCTACTGCCCCGGCGATCACAAGGTCTATCTCGACACCGGCTTCTTCGCCGAAATGCGCGCGCGCCTGGGCGGTGGCGGCGACTTCGCCGAGGCCTATGTGATTGCCCACGAAGTCGGCCACCACGTGCAGACCCTGACTGGCGTCTCCGCCCGCATCAATGAGGCGCGCCGCGCTGGTCAGGACCTGAAGGGTGACGGCGGTCTACTGGTGCGCCAGGAGCTGCAGGCCGATTGCTACGCGGGCCTCTGGGCCTACCAAGCCCAGCAGCGCCACCAGTGGCTGGAGCCGGGCGATATCGAGGAAGCCCTGAACACCGCCACCGCCATCGGCGACGACCGCCTGCAGAAGCAGGCGCAGGGCGAGGTGGTGCCCGACGCCTTCACCCACGGCAGCGCCGAGCAGCGGGTGCGCTGGTTCAAGCGCGGTTTCGAGACGGGCGAGGTTGCCGGCTGCGATACCTTCTCGGCGAAGCAGCTCTAAAGCGCGGCGATCACTTCGGCCGCCGCTCGCTGCCCCGACCGCAGCGCCCCGTCGAAGTAGCCATTCCAGATTTCGGCCGTTTCGGTGCCGGCCCAGTGCAGGCGGCCGATGGGCGCGCGCAGCGCCTCGCCGTAGTCGAGCCAGACGCCGGGTGGGAAATAGCCGGCGTAGCAGCCGCGACTGAATTCCTCCTCGCTCCAGCTCTGCTCGATGTATTCGAGCGGCTCTGCAGCGGCGGCGCCGAAGTAGCGCACGAAGCTGTCGATCACTCCCTGGCGGCGCTGCTCGGGCGTCCACGCCAGGGCTTTGCGGCCGTCCGCGCCTTCGATGAAACCCATCATCACGCCGATGTGAGCATCGGGTGGTGAGTTGTCAAAAGTGATCTTTACCGGCCCGGTGTCGCTGGTGACCTGGCCGTTGAGGCCGGCCTCGCGCCAGAACGGCGTCGGGTAGACGCACTGCACCTTGATTACCGTGCCCATCGGCACCCGCTGGGTGAGCTGGTCGCGCAGGCCGCCCAGCGGCGGCGAGTACCGCATGCGGCCGGCCAGGGTCGGCGACAGCGCGAAGATCGCGCGCTGCGCCCGAACCGAAAAGCCCTCGCCGGACACGGTCACACCGCTGGCGTCCTGGGCCACGTCGCGCACCACGCGGCCGAGGCGGATGCGGCCCGTCAGGGGCTCGGCGAGCTTGATCGAAATGAGCTGGCTGCCGCCGACGACGCGCGAGTCCTGCGCACCGTTCTCGGTGTTGATGAGATTGTCGAGCGAGCCGGCGCTGTGGATGTAGAACAGCACGTGCAGCAGTGAGAGGTCGCGCGGCTGCGCCGAGAACACCGACTCGATGACCAGCTGCAGCAGGGCCTTGCCGCCCGGTGAGACCAGGTTGGCGTCGATCCATGACTGGAAGGTCTGGCTGTCCCAGCTCACCGCGCTGGTGGCGGTCCAGGGCTGGTCGAGTGGCACCTCGGCGGCCATGCCGTTGAGCAGCTGGATGGCGACGGCGGCCTCGGCGGCGCCGACCGGGTCCGTTGGCGGCAGGCGGTTCAGGCCCAGGCCCAGCGGGTCGGCCGGAAACAGGTTGCCATAGGGCACGGCCAGGCCGTTGCGATAGTCCAGATAGTCGCCGTCGTCGAAGGTCTTGAAAGTTTCCAGGCCGAGGTCGGCAAGGGTTTGCAGCACCAGATCCTGGGTCGGGCCGACCCATTGCCCACCGATCTCGACGATGGTGCCGGCTTGGGCGCCCGGTGCGGTCACGGGATGGTTCAGGGTGCGGCCGCCGACCCGCGCTCGCGCTTCCAGCACCAGCACCTGCTTGCCAGCCGCCGCGAGCGTGCGCGCGGCCATCAGCCCGGCGAGACCGGCGCCGACGACAACTGCCTCGGTGTCTTCCTGCGTCGGCGTGGCCGCGCCCGCATCGGGCAAGGGTGAGTTGCCGCAGGCGGCGAGGGTGGCGCCGGCCCCTACGCCGGCGAGGCCGGTCAGCAGTTCGCGGCGAGTAAGCGCGTTGTCATTGATGTTCATGGTGGGGCTCAGCGGATCAGGTCCGCCCAGACGGCGGTTTCGAGGTAGTCGTTTTCGAGTGGTTCGCCAGAACCGGGCGCCAGCGCGGTGCCGGTCGCGGCTAGCGCGGCGCGCGGCGCGTCGGGACTCACCCAGGGGGCGAGGGCGATCAATTCGGGCTTGGCGCCGAGGTAGGGCCGATAGGCTTCCAGGTCGGTGCCGTTGATGAACTCGGTGTTGCCGACGTAGTGCGCCGGGGCGCCGCGACCGCCGCGTTTGGCGATCACGCTCTGGCCGTCGAAGGGCAGGTCGAGCAGGTTGCCGACCAGGTGCGGGCAGAGGTTGTAGAGGAAGCCCGCGTAGGGATCGGCCACCGTGCGCCAGGTCGAGTTCATCCACTCCAGCGGCTGCCAGCCGCCGGCAACGTCGGCGCCCCAGCGACCGGGGTTCGCCTCGGCCTGCACCACCACCTCCACGCCCAGGGAATTCATGCAGGTCATGTAGCTGCCGCGCACGTCGGCGCAGGGATCCACCGGCGGCGGCTGGCCGTAGTCCGAACCCCACTGGAAGGCGGGCAGGGAGGTGGCGAAGCCGAGCCGGAAGCCCTCGACCACATGGCCAGCCGCATTGGCGCGTGCCGCCGCGCCGCTGGCCGGGCCTTCGTCCAGGCCCAGCAGCGTGGTCTCGATATCGGTGAGCGGCACCTTGTCGTTGCGGAACAGCAGGTTGGTCTCGCCCCTGGGCGCCTCCGGGTGGAGGTCCTGCGGACCCCAGAGCAGGGTCTGGTTGGTGACGGTCGCGGTGGTGGCGACGTAGACCTCGTCCACGGTGCCAAGGTCGGGATCGGCGAACAGGGCGATGTCGACCGGGTCGCGCGAGGCCCGGTAGCGCGGCTGGTTGTTGCTGGCAACCACATAGACGCCGTAGTCGCGGGCGAGGTCGGAAAAAGTCTGCGAGAAGGCGCGCGCCGAGGTGTCGGTGGCGGCGACGAACAGCTGCTTGCGCGGATCGATGGGGCCGAGCCGCGCCTGGTAGGCCAGCGCCTGTGGTGCATAGGCGGCATTGAGCAGACCGAGGGCGGCGAGGATGCCGGCGGGCAGGCTGTCACCGGCCGGTGCGGCTACCGGGCTGGCGGCCTGCGCCCGCACTGCCGCGCCGCGCGAGCCGGTGGCCAGGGCCATCAGGCCGATGTCCTCGTTGAACACCAGCAACATCGGCAGGCCGGGCCGCATCAGCGGTACGGCGTGGTCTTCCACCAGGCAGCGCATCTTGGCGCGGAAGCTCTGGTAGCTCAGCACATGGCGGACGTCCTGCTTGTACTGGAAGGCGACGGCGCGCAGGTGGGCGTCCGGCTCGGCCTGGCCCTGGGCCGGCAGCCAGCGTGACGGCCGCAGGCTGGCGCAAGTGGCGGCATCCGGGCGCTCGGTGGGTAGCCGGGGACCGGCGGTGGCCGTGCGCGGTGCGGTGCCATCCGGGCCGACACAGGCGTTCAGTAGCAACCCCGCCGCCAGCAGTGCAGGCCTGGCCAGCCTCATGCCACGGCGCCGCATTGCGATTGCATGGCGGCGATCAGGGCCTGCAGCTGCGCTTCGCAGGCGGCGTGATCGCCGGTGGCCAGCAACTGCAGGATCAATCCATCCATGGCGGCGACGCAGAGGCCTGCCAGCACTGGCAGCGGCGCCGCGCCCCGACCGGCCGGCAGCCCGGCCAGCGCTGTGCTGAGCGCCGTGACATAGCCCTGGTACTGGTGCCGTGCCAGGCCCTCGTGACCGGGGGTGGTCAGGGCGTAGAGGGTCAGCTCGTACTGCACCCGCTGCAGCTCCGGGGTGGCGGCCGCGTGGGCCCAGAAAGCGCGGGCGACGCGCTCGATGCCGCCGCGCAGGCTGCGCGCCCGGCCGACGCTGGTCGTCAGCAGCCCGGCGATGCCGGCATGGATCTCGTCCAGCACGGCGGCGAGCAGGGCGTCCTTGCTGGCGAAGCTGTAATGCAGCATGGCCTGGTTCATGCCCGCCTCGGCGGCGACCGCGCGGGTCGAGGCCGCCGCCAGGCCGTCACGGCCGATCACCCGGATCGCCGCCGCGATCAGCCGCCGCCGGCGCTCGTCGGCGGCGGGCGCCAGTGCCGGCCGGCCACGCTGAACGGCAGTAACCGATTCTTGGTCAAACGATTTAGTCATTTGACTAATTAAATAGAAGCCGGCGCCCATTGGCAAGGGCAGCGGGCACCGACGGCCACAAAAAAGCCCGCTGGCAGCGGGCTTGGTACTGGTGCGGGTCGCTGCTCAGAGCAGCTTCTCGATGTCCTTGGCGATGTCTTCCGGCTTGTCGATGGAGCCGTAGCGCTTCACCACCTGACCGTCCTTGCCGACCAGGAACTTGGTGAAGTTCCACTTGATGCCCTCGGTGCCGAGCAGGCCGGGTGCTGAGCTTTTCAGCCACTGGTAGACCGGGTGCGCGTCGTCGCCGTTGACCTTGACCTTGGCGAACATCGGAAAGCTGACCTCGTAGGTGAGCGAGCAGAACTGCTTGATCTCGTTCTCGTCACCCGGTTCCTGGTGACCGAACTGGTCGCAGGGAAAGCCGAGCACCACCAGACCCTGGTCCTTGTACTTCTTGTAGATCGCTTCCAGGCCGGTGTACTGCGGCGTGAAGCCGCACTTGCTGGCGACGTTGACCACCAGCACTACCTTGCCCTTGTAGGCATCCAGCGATTGCTCGCTGCCGTCGATGGCCTTGGCTGAGAACCCGTATAAATCGGACATTGCTTGTCTCCCCTGACGAAAAAGGGCCGGTAGGTCCCGGCCCCGTGGATTGGCCTGGCGTCGAGGTTACAGGCTGGCCGTAGGCAGCGCCATGAAGTCGCCGGCACCGTCCTTGACGCTGGCACAGAGGCCGCCGACCTGGGGCAACAGCTTGGTGGCGAAGAACTTGGCGGTCGCCAGCTTGCCGGCCTTGAATACCTCATCGTCCTGGGCGCTGGCGGCCTGCGCCATGCGCAGCCAGTTGTAGCCGAGATAGCTGAGGGCGAAGGCGCGCTGGTAGTCGCAGCAGCCGAAGGAGGCGTCGTCGGGCCGGGCGCGGAAGGTCTCCTGAATCCAGCGGGTGGCCGACTCCAGGTCGGCCAGCGCGGCCTTGAGCGGCTCGGCGATGAAGGCGAACTCGGGTGCGGCCTCGGTGGCGGCTTTATTCAGTAGCGCGAAGTAGCGGCTGACCGCGCGCCCGCCGTTGAGGAAGAGCTTGCGGCGCACCAGATCCATGGCCTGGATGCCGTTGGTGCCCTCGTACAGACAGAGGATCTTCGAGTCGCGCAGGATTTGCTCGATGCCGTGCTCGATGATGAAACCGTGGCCGCCGTAGACCTGGATCGCCATCGAGCCGAGATCGACCGCGCCGTCGGTGCAGGTGGATTTGACCAGCGGAGTGTTCAGCTCCACCCAGTCGTTGGCTTCCTCGCGCACTGCCGGGTCCGGATGGTGGTGGGCGTAGTCGACGTAGAGCGCGGTTTCGTAGGCCAGCACGCGGGCGCCTTCGGTCATCGCCTTCATCTGCAGGATCATGCGGCGCACGTCCGGGAAGTCGATGATGGTCCGGGGCTGCTTGCGGTCCAGGGCATAGCGCACCGCGTTCTGGGTGGCGAGCTCCATCTGCCCCAGGCCCTGGAAGCCGACCATGATGCGGGCCAGGTTCATCATCACGAACATGTTCATGATGCCCTCGTTGGGCTTGCCGACCAGGAAGCCGGTAGCGCCGTCGAGGTTCATCACGCAGGTGACCGAGCCGTGGATGCCCATCTTGTGCTCGATGGCCGCGCACTGGATGGCGTTGCGCTCACCCAGCGTGCCATCGGCCTTGACCATGAACTTCGGCACGATGAAGGTGGACAGGCCCTTCACGCCGGCCGGCGCGCCTTCCATGCGCGCCAGGGTGAAGTGGATGATGTTGTCCGCCATCCCGTGCTCGCCCGAGGTGATGAAGATCTTGCCGCCCTCGATCTTGTAGCTGCCGTCGGCCTGCGGGATGGCCTTGGTCTTCACCGCCGCCAGGTCGGAGCCGGCCTGCGGCTCGGTGATGAGCATGGTGCCGGTCCACTCGCCGGTGGAGAGCTTGGGCAGGTAGGTCTGCTTCAGTTCGTCGGAGGCGCTTGCGTAGATGGCCTCGAAGCAGCCGCCGGTGAGCCCGGGGTAGAGGGCGAAGGCGACATTGCCGGAGCAGACCATCTCCTCCACCACCTTCGACAGCGTGAAGGGCAGGCCCAGGCCGTCGTACTCGCTGGGATTGGTGATGCCGACGAAGCCGTTGGCGGCATAGGCCTTGAATGCCTCGGTGAAGCCCTTGGGCACGCTCACCGTGCCATCCGGGTGCCGGGTGCAGCCCTCGGCGTCGCCGGAGGCATTCAGCGGCGCCAGCTCCTGCTCGACGAACTTGGCGGCGGTATCGATCATTTCCGCCAGGGTTTCCGGCGTGGCGTCGGCGTAGGCGGGGATGGTCTTCGACAGGTTCCCGGCCTTGAGCACCTCGTTGAGGACGAAGTTGATTTCCCGCAGGGGGGCGGTGTAGCTGGCCATGGTGGAACTCCTGGAATGGCTGAAATTTTGGCGCGGGGAGTATACCGAGCGGCCGACCGCCGACCCCAGCCCCGGGCGCGGTGTCGGCTCGGGCCTATGGCATACTCGCCCGCTCTTTTAGTGCCCTGTACGCCAAAAACCATGCTGCTCGATTTCCTGATTTCGCCTGCCTATGCCCAGCAGGCCGCAACCTCGCCGACCGGTCTGCTCGAGGCCTTCTGGCCGTTGATGGTGATGATTCCGCTGTTCTACTTCCTGCTGATCCGCCCGCAGATGAAGCGGCAGAAGGAGTCGCGGCAGATGTTGGATAAGCTCGCCAAGGGCGATGAGGTGGTGACCACCGGCGGCATTGCCGGCCGCATTGTCGGCATCGGCGAGGTCTACCTGACCGTTGAACTGGCCGACAACCTGTCGGTCAAGGTGCAGAAGTCCGCCGTCGCCACCGTGTTGCCCAAGGGCACGCTGAAGACGCTGTAAAGCGGTACCGCTTACAAAAACCGGAACGCGGCCCTCAGGGCCGCGCGGAGAAACCATGCAGCCTTACCCGCTCTGGAAGACGATTACCCTGGTCATCGTCACCCTGCTGGGTGCGCTTTACGCGCTCCCCAACCTATACGGCGAAGACCCCGCCGTGCAGATCAACACGATTTCCGGCGATCCCCTGCCGGCCGATTTCGCGGAGACCGTGCAGGCCGCGCTGGCGGCCGACGGCCTGCAGGCGCAGGGCTCGCGGGCCGACGGTGGCCACTGGGTCGTCCGCTTCCAGCAGTCCGAGCAGCAGCTGAAGGCCGCCGACGCGCTCAAGAAAGGTCTGGGCAAGGGCTACATCGTCGCGCTCGGGCTCGCCTCCAAGACCCCGGACTGGCTGACCGCCGTCGGCGCCAAGCCGATGTCCTTGGGCCTGGACCTGCGTGGCGGTGTGCATTTCTTGTTGGAAGTCGATGTCGAGGACGCGCGCAAGGCCGCCGCCCAACGCTATGTCACCGATCTGCCGGCCTATCTGCGCAAGCAGGACATCCGCTATACCGGTCGCCGCCAGGATGGCGAGCGGACGGTGCTGGATTTCGCCGACGGCGTCGCCCGCGATGCCGCCCGCAAGGCCATCGCCAAGGAGTATCCCGAACTCCAGCTGGAAGCAGCCGAGGGCAGCAGCGCGCTGACCGCGACGCTGACCGACGCCGAGGTGAAGCGCATCGTCGATTTCGCCGTGCAGCAGAACCTCACCACCCTGCGCAATCGCGTCAACCAGCTGGGCGTGGCCGAGCCCCTGGTGCAGCGCCAGGGTTCCAACCGCATCGTCGTGCAGTTGCCCAGCGTGCAGGACACCACCCGGGTCAAGGACCTGCTGGGTGCCACCGCCACGCTGGAATATCGGGCGGTGGATGAAACCGGCTCGGCCGACAGCGCCGCCGCCTCCGGCATCATCCCGCCGGGCACCGAGTTGTTCTACACCCGCGAGGGGCGCCGTCCGGTGCTGCTCAAGCGCGAGGTCATCGCCGCCGGCCTGAACCTGGTCGATGCGGCCGCCACGGTGGACGAGAACGGCACGCCGGCGGTCAGCGTCACGCTCGACAGCCAGGGCGCCAAGCGCATGTACGACTTCACCGAGAAGAGCGTCGGCAAGCCGATGGCGGTACTGTTCCGCGAGACCGTCTACGAGACCAACTACAACGCCGAGGGCGTGCCCCTGCGCGAGAGCCGCGAGGTCGAGGAGATCATCTCCATCGCCAGCATTCGCGGCGTATTCGGCAAACGCTTCCAGACCACCGGGCTCACCAGCAAGGAGGCCCACAGCCTGGCGCTGCTGCTGAAGGCGGGCGCGCTGGCGGCTCCGGTCGAGATCGTCGAGGAGCGCACCGTCGGCCCCTCGCTGGGCGCCGACAACATCCGCAAGGGCTTCATGGCCGCGCTGGTGGGTTTGGGCCTGGTCAGCTTGTTCATGGTGGTCTACTACAAGGTATTCGGCGTGTTCGCGATCGCCGCCCTGAGCCTGAATTTGGTGCTGGTGGTGGCGGTGCTGTCGATCCTCGGCGCGGCCCTGACGGTGCCCGGCATCGCCGGCATCGTGCTGCACATGGGTATCGCGGTGGATGCCAACGTGCTGATCTACGAGCGCATCCGCGAGGAAATGCGCAACGGCATCAAGCCGGGCGAAGCGATCCAGCATGGCTATGACCGCGCCTTCCTGACCATCGCCGACGCCAACGTCACCGTGCTGATTGGCACCGTGATGCTGTTCGCGCTCGGCGCGGGCCCGGTCAAGGGCTTCGCGATCACCCTGGCCATCGGCATCCTCACCTCGCAGTTCACCGCCATCGTCGGCTCGCGTGCGCTTGCCCAGCTGGTGTTCGGGCGGCGTCAGCGGATGACTGACCTGCCGATCTGGTGAGACATTCAAACACCGTCATGCCGGCGGAAGCCGGCATCCAGTCCCTCAGGCTCTACAACTATTGCCGGGACTGGATTCCGGCTTTCGCCGGAATGACGAAACGAGGCAACACATGAAAATCTTTTCCGGCGTTCCCAATATCAACTTCATGGCCCAGCGCAAGACTGGGCTCTGGGTTTCCAGCTTCGTCACCGTGGTTTCGATCCTGCTGGTGGTGTTTCGCGGCCTGAACTTCGGCATCGACTTCACCGGTGGCGTGCTGGTGGAAGTGCACTATCCACAGGCAGTGCAACTCGATGCGGTCCGGGCCGACCTGGCGCGCGCGCAGTACGAGAACCCGGTGGTGCAGTTCTTCGGTACCTCGTCCGACGTGCTGATCCGCTTGCCGCCCACCGAGGAAACCAGTTCCGCCAAGGTCAGCACCACCATCCTGGACGCGCTGCACGCCAGTGAGCCGAACGTGGAGCTGCGCCGCATCGAGTTCGTCGGCCCCCAGGTGGGCGAAGAACTTACCCAGGATGGCTCTCTGGCCCTGCTGCTGGCCTTCATCGGCATTGCCATCTACATCATGTTCCGCTTCGAGTGGAAGTTCGCGGTAGGTGCTGTTGCCGCCCTCATCCACGACGCGATCATGGTGCTGGGCTTCCTGTCGCTGACCTGGATCGAGTTCGACCTGACCACCGTGGCGGCGATCCTGGCCCTGATCGGCTACTCCAACAACGAGACCATCGTCATCTTCGACCGCGTGCGGGAGAACCTGCTGTCGCAGCGGCGGATGGAGATCCTCGACGTGGTGAATTTGTCGGTGAACCAGACCCTGCTGCGCTCTGTAATCACCCACTTGACCACGTTGCTGGTTCTCACCGCGCTGCTGGTGATGGGGGGCAAGAGCGTCCACAGCTTTTCGTCCGCGCTGATGGTTGGCGTGATCGTTGCGACCTACTCCTCAATTTATGTTTCCACGGGTCTTGCTGTAGTCTTGAACGTCAGCCGCGAGGACTTGGTTCCCGCTGAGCAGACTGATTCAGATGTGACCTGAGTTCCATGCGAAAAAGTGTGTTTGCTCACAGAAATTCTGTCTGCTGGTGCTAGTCTGACAAAGCCGTCGGCAGGAACGGCCACTTGGCAATCGCCTGATTAGGTTAGCCCGTGCGGGTTGTGCGGTGCAGCAAATTGTTGTTTGATACCGATTGGCGGTCATCAATGCGAGGGAAGCGCAGTTTTGGCCGTTAAGTAATAGAAGCGCGACGAGTGGCACGCTATTGGAGGGCAGGCAGTGAAAGCGGAGCGACAGTTCCAAGGGGAAATTGCAGTTCGGGCAGTCGTCAGGGGGCACGAGTTGCCTGCGCCAAGCTTCAGCGCGTTTGCTGGCGCAGGGCGATCATCTGCGGTGGGATTCCCGGGTGCGCACAGGTTCTATACGCGACTGGGAAAGCGTCTTTTCGACATCGCTTTTTCAGCCGCGTTTCTGCTGATAGCTGGATTCTGGTTGCTGCCACTTCTGGCGCTTGTCATTCGGATTGACTCGCGCGGCCCAGCGCTCTTTCGCCAGCGGCGCGTAGGACAAGGCGGTGTGGTGTTTACCTGCCTCAAGTTTAGGACGATGACCCACTCGCCGGAGGCGGAGTTCTGTCAAGTGCGGCGTAATGATCCGCGTGTCACTCGAGTGGGTTCGATTCTGCGCCGAACGAATCTCGACGAGTTGCCGCAGTTCCTCAATGTGCTGATTGGGCAGATGTCGATAGTAGGTCCACGTCCTCACGTGCCTGAGTTGGACGAGGCCTTCTCCGGTAGTGTTCCCAGCTACGCTTGCCGCAATCTGGTGAAGCCCGGAATTACTGGTCTGGCGCAGATTTCCGGCTGCCGAGGCGAGACCCGTAGCGTCCGCGAAATGAACCATCGGGTTCGGTTCGATGTGTTCTACATTCGTTCAGTATCATTGGGGATGGATGTAGGTATCGTTATCAAGACTGCGTTGAGCGTCTTGCGCGGAGATGATCGGGCGTTCTAGCTAGCGCGCGCGGGCAATTTTCGTCGTCGTTGACGGAGGTGTTTCCGTTTTTTGAGGCTGTCATGGCGATAGTCGCAA
The DNA here is from genome assembly GCA_030696045.1 of Stagnimonas sp. Lineage (GTDB taxonomy): Bacteria > Pseudomonadota > Gammaproteobacteria > Nevskiales > Nevskiaceae > Stagnimonas. The sequence continues at coordinate 18,375 of JAUYNO010000061.1, forward strand.
GGACATTGCGACATTTGTGTTGCTTCTTTCGGGTGGTCAAATGATTAACAAGCGCTCAATGGTGCTGCATGCAGCAGCAAAGCTCCTGCTCGCCGGCACTTCGATGATGGTGTTGTCCTCGTGCGCGATCGTCCCGGGGCTTCAGATCAGAACTGACGCCCCAGACGCGCCCGGCAGCGTAAGGGTGACGGAGCGAGGCAACGAAAAGCTCGTTGAGGTTGTCTCCGATCGGCAAGTTCTTCAGGCTTTCAAACTGGTCACCATGTCCGGTGATGTCTTGATGAAGGAGCGGTTGGGGCAGATCGAATTGGCGGCAACTGCACCTGGGCTGGGCTCTGTGACGCCGGACAGCAGTGTTCCCGAGTACAGAATCGGTCCGGGTGATGTCATTCAGATCATCATTTGGGATCACCCCGAACTGACAAGTCCAACTGGCGAATTTCGCGATCCAGTGTCTTCTGGACGACTGGTTTCCGCGGACGGAATGCTTTTCTACCCCTACGCTGGCGAACTGAAAGTATCCGGCATGACCGTCCCGCAGGTTCGCAACCTGCTTTCCGAGCGCCTTGCCAAGGTCATCAGCAAACCTCAGGTGGATGTTCGGGTGGTGGCCTACCGCTCACAACGTGTACAGGTCAGTGGCGAAGTCGCGGCGCCTGGGCTCGTCACTCTTGACGACACTCCGAAAGGTATTCTGGAGGCGCTCAGTGAGCGAGGTGGCTTCGCTGCTTCCGCCAGTCGCCGATCACTTACGCTGATTCGCCAGGGGATCAGTCATGAGGTCAATCTTTCAGGTCTAATATTCGGTGGCCATCCCGATATAAATCCGCCACTGCATCCGGGCGACATTATTCATGTGCCGCACAAGGAGTCGCAGCAGGTGTTTGTATTCGGCGAGGTCGGTAAACAGGCCGAAGTTGCTCTTGACCAATCCGATATTTCTTTGACACAGGTTCTCGCGCGCTCGGGAGGGCTGGATCAGTTGCGAGCTGACGATTCGGGAGTGCTGGTATTCCGGAAGGCTGCCAACGCAAATGAAGTGCCGACAATTTACGCACTGGATATTGGTAGGCCGATGGGACTTTTGTTGGCGGGCGAATTTCTGATGCAACCACGTGATGTTGTATATGTCCAAGCAACTGGATTCGCGAAATACAATGCTGTCATCGGTCAGTTCCTGCCGACGATCTCTGCGATATTCCAATTGGATCGTTTGACCGCAAGGCAGCGTTAGCGCAAAAGAGTGACATTCGAGTCCGACTATCGAAGTTATTTCCCTCGCTTCTTGGAATGACTTTCCTATTTTTTGAATTTCATAAGTTTCGACTGTGTCGCGATAATAAGTTGCACAGTCATTTAATTTGTTTTTCTATAACGTGAACGACCAAAATAGCAATACCGCAATGGCGCCCCATTTGGTGCAGGGCAAAGCTGCTGAGGAGATAAATATTCGGGAGCTTTTTGATATCATTTGGAGCGGCAAGTGGATTGTCGTCGCGGTTTCGGTTTTTTTTCTGCTTGTTGGCATTTTTTTTGTGTTGATTGCGCAACCCATTTTCTCAGCAACCGGCGTTGTGCAGATTGAAAAACCGCAGAGTCAACTTGATAAATCTCTAAATGAGTTGTCTTCATTGATCGGCGCGGCTCCAGCCGAGGCGACTGCTGAAATTGCCATACTAAAAAGTCGGATGATCTTGGGGACGATATCCGAAAATTTGAAACTTTATATTAAAGCGGAGCCACGGTATCTCCCTGTCGTGGGCAAGGCCATTGTTCGTAGGCGGGGCTTGCTTGCGCAACCGGCGGCGCCATTGTTGGGATTTGAGCAATATGCATGGGGTGGTGAATCCATAACCGTTACAAGTTTAGATGTTCCACGGCAATGGCAAAACCAGGCGTTGATTCTCACGGCCACGAGTGATGGATATAGCTTGAGGACGGCAGGCGGAGCAAGAATTTTTGACGGGAAGGTTGGTGAGCGCTCGTCGGTGACATCCGCGAACGGTGACTTCGCAGTTTTCGTGCAGTCGTTGGTGGCCAGAGTTGGAACCGAGTTCGAATTGACCCGCTTGGCGGAGCAGACTGTTTACGCGATGCTTGACGAACAGTTGGAAATATCCGAGCAGCCGCGGGATTCTGGGGTAATACAGATCAGCGCGGAAGCAGAGCGCCCAAACTTTGCGGTTAGGCTGGTCAACGAGGTTCAGGATATTTACCTGCGCCAGAATGTCGAGCGACGATCAGCGCAGGCGCAGTCCTCGCTTGAGTTTCTCAAGGCTCAACTCCCTGAACTGAAGACGAAAGTGGACGAGGCCCAGGCCCGTCTGAATAGCTACCAGCTCGCAAAGGGTTCGGTAGATGTCCAGCGTGAGACCGAACTTGTTTTGACGCAGGCCGTCAATCTCGAGACCCAACGATTGAGCCTGCTGCAGCAGAGAGAAGCCGCATTGCAGCGGTTCACCAGCCAGCACCCGGTCGTAGTCACGCTGACGGAGCAGGTGCGCGCTATTGAACAGCAGCAACTCAAGGTCAAGGGGCAGGTTGAGGCTTTGCCTGAAACCCAGCAGGAAGTTCTGAGTTTAATGCGAGATGTGGAAGTTAACACCCAGCTGTACACGTCTCTGCTGAATTCCGCTCAGCAACTGCAGATCACCAAGGCGGGGACCGTTGGCAATGTAAGAATCATTGATTCCGGCTTGCCTACGCTGCGTCCCATTAAGCCTAACAAGCCCTTGGTAATTGCACTATGTGGCGTGCTCGGAGTCTTCCTCGGTGTGCTTTCGGTGTTCGCAATCCGCTCTCTCTTGCGCGGCGTGGACCGGCCGGAAGACGTGGATCGAGTTATTGGGTTGCCCACTTATGCATCAATCCCGTACTCCCAGGCGCAGCGCAGAATCGTCGCGCGGCTAGGCAAGAAGAACTCAACCGACAATCTGTTGCTGGCGGCCCTCGACCCGGGGGACCTTGCCATCGAGGCGTTGCGGGGACTCCGTACTTCTTTGCACTTCGCGATGATGGAGGCTAGCAACAACGTGGTGATGATCACTGGCCCCATCGCCGGCTTGGGAAAATCCTTCGTGTCGGTTAATTTGGCTGCTGTCCTCGCACTCACTGGTAAGCGCACCGTGGTTATCGACGCTGACCTTCGGCGGGGGCACTTGCATCGTTACGCGGGCATCTCGCAGAAGGCTGGCTTGAGCGACTTTGTTGCCGGCACGGCGGAAGAGGCGGGAATAATAAAAAAGACCCAGCTTGGGAATCTTGACATGATTCCCTGCGGTACTCGGCCACCAAACCCTGCGGAAATCCTGATGAGCGAGCGCTTCGCGCAGCTAATTGAAAAATTATCCGCTACCTACGATTTCGTCGTGATTGATACGCCGCCGTCGCTGCCGGTTACCGATGCGGCCATTGTTGGGCGGATGGCTGGGACTACCTTCGTCGTGCTCAAAGCGGCTGAACATCCGATGCGTGCAATCGAAGAGACGGTCAAGCGTCTGCGACAAGGTGGCGTTCAGGTGAGTGGCATGATCTTCAATCAGGTTGGCGCGCGCATGGGCAGTTATGGCTATGGAGCCTACGGGTACTCTTACGGCTATTCGACCTATGGCTATCGGTCGAAACCCACGGCCTGAACAACTCGGCCATGGTTGATGGGGTGGGTTGGAGTTGCTGCCATCGTGAACGAGGCGTAGGACGTGACCATGGCATTGCCGGTGCGTGAGAGTTGAGTATGTACGTTGCCCAGATCAGGAGAGGAAGCAGTCAGTCCACGGCCGAACTCGATTCCGTGTCGTCCGTGCTGGCGCAGTTGCTGCTGCAGGGGATTTCTGTCGATTACGCGTGCAAGCGCGGCGAATGCGGGCAGTGCAGGGTTGAACTGCTTGCCGGAGCTGTGAAGCCGCTTGAGGCGGCATGGCCATACCGTTCAGGTTCGAGTTCGGTGTTGCTTTGCAACGTGATCGCGCAATCTGATTTGAAGATCGATGTTCCGCACCTGCAAGAATTAGCCGGGATTCAACAGCTAAAAGTTCCGGCCAAGATTCACCAACTCGTTCACCTGTCAGAGGACGTGCTGGAGGTCTACCTGCGCCTTCCACCGTCGACACAATTTCGTTTTCTTGCCGGTCAGTTCATACGGGTGACCAATGGCGAAAAAGTAACGCGCAGCTACTCGTTGGCTGCACCTGTTGCTGAGGACAAATTGCTACGCGTGCAGGTCCGACGGGTAGGAGGAGGCGCCTTCAGCGACTGGCTATTCGGCCGGGCAAAACTTGGTGAACTGTTGTACGTCGAAGGCCCTTGCGGCAAGTTCTTTTTTCGCGACGCCGGTGAATTCAAGAAATCCATCTTCCTCGCCACTGGTACTGGTGTGGCGCCGATTTACGCAATCTTGGCCGCGTTGACGCCAGACCAAGTTCGGCGTGCCGGTTCGATTCACGTCTATTGGGGCAATCGTTCTCGTAACGATGCCTATTTTATCGGCGAATTGACAAAACTGTTGGATCGGTTGGGGGCGGGGCTGACCCTGGTGTTTTCCAGCGAAGCAACTAATCAGGGAAGACGCTATGTGCAGGATTATCTACTCGACGAACATCCGGACTTGTCGTCGGCGCAAGTCTTCGCTGCAGGGAGTTCGCTTATGACAGCAGCTGCTGCAGAGGTCTGTTCTAGACTTGGGTTGCCCGAGGATTGTTACCACTCTGATCCATTCACAGTGTCCTGATTTTTTTTAACGCGCGAGGCGAAATAGTGAAAGCCGTAATCCTGGCCGGTGGTCTTGGTACCCGACTTAGCGAAGAAACCGTAAGCAGACCCAAGCCGATGGTCGAGATCGGCGGTAAGCCGATCCTGTGGCACATCATGAAGATTTATGCCGCGCACGGCGTAAACGAATTTGTTATCTGCCTCGGCTACAAGGGTTATGTGATCAAGGAGTATTTCGCAAACTATTTCCTGCACATGTCGGATGTAACCTTCGACATGGCCAAGAATCAGATGGAAGTGCATCACAACAACGCCGAGCCTTGGCGGGTTACCTTGGTCGACACCGGGGAATCGACCATGACCGGTGGCCGACTCAAGCGGGTCAAGCAGTATGTCGAGAAAGAAGATCTGTTCTGCTTCACCTACGGCGACGGTGTCGGAAATGTGGATATTGCCCGGACGCTGAGCTTTCACAAGAGCCATGGCCGCTTGGCGACCCTTACCGGCACCCAGCCTCCCGGGCGCTTTGGCGCGCTGGGCATGGAGGGGGACCAAATCCATTCCTTCCAGGAAAAGCCAATGGGCGAGGGTGGTTGGATCAACGGCGGCTTCTTCGTGCTGTCGCCCAAGGTCATCGACTACATTGATGATGACGCGAGCATCTGGGAGCGTGCACCGCTCGAGAGCTTGGCTGCCGAAGGTCAGCTGATGGTTCATCGACATTCTGGTTTCTGGCAGCCGATGGACACCTTGCGCGACAAGCAGCATCTGGAAGAACTGTGGCAGTCTGGCAAGGCTCCCTGGAAACTTTGGTGAATCGTATGAGTGCCGCCACGGCCGCCGTTGGCAGCGGTTCGCCAGAGGCTCGTTTCTGGGCTGGCCGGCGAGTGTTCATGACTGGGCACACCGGCTTCAAAGGTGGTTGGCTGTCGCTGTGGTTGAAGAGCATGGGGGCCGAACTGACAGGCTATGCCCTGCCGCCAGAGACCAATCCCCATCTCTTTGGCGCCGCTCGTGTCGCTGACGACATGACGTCGATATTTGGTGACATCCGCGACTTCACCGCGCTCAACGCGGCCATTCAGGCGGCCCAGCCCGAGGTGGTGATCCACATGGCCGCCCAGCCGCTGGTGCGCCTGTCCTATACCCAGCCGGTGGAAACCTATGCGACCAACGTGATGGGCACCGTGCACCTGCTCGAATCGGTGCGGCAATGTTCGGGTGTGCGTGCTGTCGTGAGCGTGACGACGGACAAGTGCTACGAAAATCGCGAATGGGTCTGGGGTTATCGCGAAGACGAGCCAATGGGGGGCTACGACCCCTACAGCAACAGCAAGGGCTGTGCGGAACTGGTGACCTCAGCCTATCGCCGCTCCTACTTCAACCAGGAGCGGTATGCGCATCACGGCGTGGCCGTAGCCAGCGCGCGGGCTGGCAACGTCATCGGCGGCGGTGACTGGGCCGGGGACCGTCTGCTTCCCGATTTCGTGCGCGCCATCAGTAAGCAACAGGCGGTGCGGATCCGCAGCCCCAAGGCCACGCGCCCCTGGCAGCATGTACTGGAACCGCTGAGTGGTTATCTGGTGCTGGCCCAGCATCTAGTGGAGCACGGCGCGGCGTATGCCGAGGCATGGAATTTTGGTCCGGCCGATACTGACGCCAAGCCGGTTGAGTGGATCGTCGACACCATCACCCGGCGCTGGGGCGCTGGCGCTCGCTGGGAACTGGAATCGGGCGAGCAGCCCCATGAGGCCAACTACCTGAAACTGGACTGTTCAAAGGCGCGAGCGCGTTTGGGCTGGGCGCCACGTTGGGGACTGGGCTTGGCGCTGGATCGCATCGTCGACTGGCATAAGGCGCAACTACGTGGGGAGGATATGCGGGAGCACTGCCTGATGCAGATTGCCGAGTACGAGCGCAGCCCCCTGTAAATCAACGAGCCCTTTTCATTGCCCCGCAGGCCCAGATTTAGCCTGCTAATGGCTGCTGTCCAACCTTTATCATCCAAGCTATCGAGTTGCATCTCCAATGAACGACGCAAGCCGTACCCCAGACAGCCTCCGACAGCAGATTCTCGGCCTGGTCGAACAATATGCCGCGCTGGCTCACCTGCCAGCCCCGTTTGAGCCCGGCAAAACAGTGCTGCCGCCCTCGGGCAAGGTCATCGGTGCCCCCGAGTTGAAGAACATGGTGGAGGCCAGTCTGGACGGCTGGCTGACCACCGGCCGATTCAATGAGGCCTTCGAGGCGCGACTGGCGAAGTTCATCGGCATCAAGTACCTGATCACCGTCAACTCGGGATCGTCGGCCAATCTGGTTGCATTTTCCACACTCACTTCGCCTCGCCTGGGTGATCGGGCAATCAAGCCTGGCGACGAGGTGATCGGTGTGGCGGCGGGCTTCCCCACTACCGTCAACCCCATCCTGCAATTTGGCGCGGTGCCGGTATTTGTCGATGTCGACCTGGCCACGCACAACATCGATGCCAGCCTGATCGAGGCAGCGATCACGCCCAAGACCAAGGCCATCATGCTGGCCCACACCCTGGGCAATCCATTCAACCTTGATGTGGTGACCACACTTTGCAAGAAGTATGGCCTGTGGCTGGTGGAAGACTGCTGCGATGCCCTCGGCGCAACCTACAGGGGGCAACATGTCGGTACCTTTGGCGATATCGGTACTGTGAGCTTCTACCCCGCGCACCACATCACCATGGGTGAGGGTGGGGCGGTGTTCACCAACAACCCCGAGCTCAAGCTTATTGCCGAATCCTTTCGCGACTGGGGCCGGGACTGCTACTGCGCCCCGGGCAAGGACAACACCTGCAACAAGCGCTTCTGCTGGAAACTGGGCTCGTTGCCGGAAGGCTATGACCACAAGTACACCTACTCCCATCTTGGCTACAACCTCAAGATCACCGACATGCAGGCTGCCTGCGCACTGGCGCAGATGGATCGTTTGGAGGACTTCGTCCGTATCCGTCGTCACAACTTCAACTACCTGAAGAACCGCCTTAAGAGTTGCGAGCAGTTTCTGCAACTGACGGAAGTTACACCGAATGCCGAGGCATCCTGGTTTGGTTTCCCGATCACCATTCGTCCGGAGTCCGGCGTCAGCCGGCTCGCGCTCACGCAGTATCTGGATCAGAACAAGGTTGGAACCCGACTGCTGTTCGCTGGCAACCTCGTTCGTCAGCCCTACATGATCGGGCGCAACTACCGCGTGGTGGGCGATTTGACGCATACCGACATCACCATGAACCACACCTTCTGGGTTGGCGTATTCCCCGCACTGGACGAAGAACGCCTGGATTACATCGCGACCCAAATCGAGCAGTTTCTCGGCATTGGATTCTGAGCCATGGAGATGAACGAACTCGCCGTCGCGGGCTGTTTCGTTGTGGTGCCGCGGCTGTTTCGCGATGCCAGGGGGCGTTTTGTTAAGCCCGTGGTGAGTTCTGTGCTCCGAGCCAAAGGTTTGCGATCCGACTTTGTCGAGCAGTACTACTCAACCTCCGCCAAGGGAGTGATCCGGGGGATGCACTTTCAGCTGCCACCCCACGACCACGCCAAGCTGGTGTACTGCGCTGCAGGCGCCGTTCAGGACGTACTGCTGGATCTCAGAGTCGGATCACCTACGTTCGGTCGGTACTGCACGCTAACGCTATCGGACGAAAATGCCCACGCCGTCTACATCCCCAGTGGCGTGGCACATGGCTTCGTTGGGCTGCAGGAACCTGGGCTGCTGGTGTACAACGTAACCTCTGAATACGCACCCACCCACGATTCGGGTGTGCGCTGGGACAGCTTCGGCTTTGACTGGCCTGTAGGTCAGCCAGTGATGTCGGATCGTGACCGGGCGTTCCCCACGCTGGCTGAATTCGAGTCCCCTTTCCGCGCATGAAGCTCTTCTTGACTGGGGGCACGGGCTTCATCGGCTCGCATGTGTTGGCGCGCGCGCTGGCGGCTGGGCACTCGGTCGTCGCGCTGCGGCGGCCAGGCAGCCGGCCCAAAATCACGTTGCCGACCGAGCCGACTTGGCTTGAAAAGCCCATTGATCAATTGGGAGCTGCCGACCTGCGGGGCTGTGACGCGGTGGTACATCTAGCGTCTGCGGGGGTTAGCCCGCAGAAAGCCAGTTGGCCGGAACTGCTGCAATGGAATGTTTGCGCTAGCGTGGCGCTCATGCAGGCCGCGCAAATGGCGGGTATACGACGGATCGTGGTCGCAGGCACATTCGCCGAGTACGGCCGGTCGGCGGATCGCTACGAATTCATCCCGGCAGATGCTCCCCTGCTACCCACCTATGCCTATGCGGGGTCAAAAGCCGCCGCGTTCGCCGCTGCCTATTCGTTGGCGGTCGAAGCCGGTATGGAGCTCGCGTACCTCAGGATTTTCTCCGCCTACGGCGAGGGACAGTTCGAAGGCAATTTCTGGCCATCACTGCGTGCTGCCGCGCACAGCGGCCGGGACTTTGAGATGACCGCAGGTGAACAGATTCGAGACTATGTCGCGGTCGAGCTGGTCGCCGATGCATTTCTAGCAGCGGCGTTGCGAACCGATATCGTCCCCGGGCGGCCGCTGGTCAGGAATGTCGGATCAGGGCAACCCACCACCATGCGCGCGTTCGCAGAGCACTGGTGGAGAGAGTGGAAGGCACCTGGCCATTTGCTGACCGGCCGTCTGCCGTACAGGGCCAATGAAGTGATGCGCTTTGTCCCCGATATGCAGGAAGAGGTAGGACCATGAATGTTCCCAGCAGCGGCCGCGTGAACTTTGGCGAACTTGACGCCCTGCGAGGGATTGCAGCGTTGCTCGTAGCCTTGCTGCACGCCCAGTGGATAAATGCCCTGTGCGGCCTCACGGGCGTGCGGAATGCTTATCTGATGGTGGATTTCTTTTTCGTGCTGTCTGGTTTCATCATGTATCACACCTACGGCACGAAATTGGGAAATGCTCTCGAATTCAGGAAGTTCGTTGTCGTGCGATTGGGGCGACTATACCCCTTGCATCTTTGTTTTTTGATGGTGTTTTTGGGCATCGAATTTGTTGAGTACTTTGCTACCACGACCATGGGCATCAAGGTCGGTCATGCTGCCTTTGAAACCAACAATGGATCGGCCTTTCTTGCGAATCTGTTGTTGGCGCACTCACTCGGTTTCTTTGACGAACAGACGTTCAACACGCCGAGTTGGAGTATTAGTACTGAGTTTTATGCCTACCTCGTCTTCGCGGTCTTATTCTTGTTTATCTCAGGTGCGCGCGGGAGACGGCATGCCAGCACGATTATCGCGGTAGTTGGATTCGGCTCACTCCTATTGTTGGGCGCGCGCCAGATGGACTACCAAGCCGACTACGGATTCCTGCGCTGCCTCTATGGTTTCTTTCTGGGCGTGCTCGCGTATTCCGTGTACCCGCGTCTGTTGGCCACGCAACGTGGCACTGCTGCTGCTGGCGCCGCTTTGCTGGCGCTGACCGCTACAGTGGTGTTCCTGATGCTGAAGCCGCCGCGGTCGTGGGCCGATTTTGCTTTTCCTGTGCTGTCTGCGTTCACAGTGCTAGCGGTAGCGCTCGCGCAGGGTGCCTCTGCGATCACTTGGCTTTCAAGCCGACCCATGCTCTGGTTGGGTAAGGTTTCGTATTCGATCTACATGGTGCATATGTCCTTGGTCTGGTTTTTCTCGCAGTTGTTGCGCCTCGTCTTCGGTGGGCAGCGCGTCAAAATCAACGGTGACCACATCGGATTCATTGCAGCTCCGGTTTGGATCGGCACTGCTGTGTTGATTGTCTACGTAATCTCCTTGCTAGTGCTATCTGCGTTTACCTATCGGTACGTTGAGGAGCCCTGCCGAAACTATGCTCGTCGTCTGGCTGCCCGGATGGGGCAGCAGGCTCCGAAGGCGGTAGGGGCGGTATGAACGTGCCCAGCATCAGTATCGCGATACCGACCTTCCACCGGCCCGCCGATGCCATCAGTGCCATTCGCAGCGCCCTCGCGCAAACCTGGCCGGCCTGCGAGATTCTGGTTCACGACAATTCCGAGAACGACGAGACCGAGCGGGCCGTCGCCGGCCTTTCGGCCAGTGCGGTCCGTTACCTCCGTCATCCCAGAAATCTGGGGCAGACCGGCAACTGGAATTCGCTGCTCTGCGCGGGTCGTGGGGATTACGTAAAGTTTCTCAACGACGACGATTTGCTACAGAGTGATTGTCTCGAAAAGATGGGGCAGGGGCTGATCCGGCAGGTCGGCATCGCAACCTGCCGGGCTGCCTATTTCGACCCTGCTCATCCGCTGGTTGACCTCAAGGATGATCGCGTGACTGGTAGCGGCAGCAACTACCGCATCGACGCTGGCGATGTCGCCGGACTCTGGCTGGCGGACGCGTTGCCACTGCGCACTCCGAGCCACAGTCTGTATCACCGCGAAACCGCGCTCGCAGTCGGATGCTTCGGGGACGATCACCCCTATGCCCGCGATGTGTTCTTCGGATTGCGTCTGGCCGCCGCGAACGGCGCCATGTTTGTCGAAGGAAAGACCTTGATCCGGTACGCGGTGCACCCGGGCCAAGTCGCAAAGCATATTCCTCTCCGTACCCGTCTTGACGACCTTCAGGCCGTCAAAAGCTGGGCCTATCAGCGGGCCGATGCACGTTCGCGGCAGCAGACTCTTGAGGCCAGCCTCGCGGCGGTCGGTCTGCGCGAAGTCGCGCTCATGCTTCGTGCAGCGCGCTGGACAGATGTAGCGACAGGTCTGCGCGAGCTGCTGGCACACCCCGGCCTGCTGCCCGGGGCGGCTAGGCGATTGATCGAGAGGGACCTTTTGGGCACCCGACATTGGCGCTCTTTTGAAGCAAAGCGGCACTACCTGCCCCACCCATGAATCGCAGGCTTTTTGTAAATTCGTTTCCCAAATCGGGGACCAATCTTGTCGAGAAGCTCAGCCGGCTTCTCGGCTACCGCCGCTCCGGGCGGTCGCTGGCCTTTTCCTCTGTGCATGGACGCCATGAACTGCTAAAGCGCCTGATCCGGGCGCACGGTCTCTGGGGGGCGGCGGTGCCGATAGGCTTGGAGGCCCCAGCGTCGGTGAGCGCCGCCTGGTTGCGTAGGTACATCAACACGGTTCCGGTCGGTAGCTATTTTTCGGGCCACGCCGCCTGGTCTGGTCATCTGGAATACCTGCTTCGCGAAGCTGGCTTCAAAACCATTCAGGTGATTCGGGACCCCAGGGGAATACTTTCGTCCTTGACCGGGTACGCAGTCGAGGAGGGCAATGAATGGTTCCCCTTCCACTCAGCTTTTGCCAAGCTCAGTCGGCGCGAGTTGCTCAGCTTCTATTTGCGGGGTGGTTACGTAGCCGAAGCCGGCATGTATTACAGCGGTATACGCGAGGCACTGGAACGGGCCGCCGGCTGGCATCGCAGCCCTGGCGCGCTGGTTGTTCGCTTCGAGGATTTGGTGGGGCAGAAGGGTGGCGGCTCCGATCAGGTTCAACGTGAAACTCTCGGTGCCATAGTCGATTTTCTCGAGATTCCTGGCGTCGACATCTCCTCCATCCAGCAGGAGTTGTTTGGCGGAACGCACACATTCCGGGGCGGCCAGGTGGATCGGTGGGTCGGAGACTTTGATGCCGAGCTCACCGAGGCTATTGCGAAGGAATTGGCGGACCTGCCTTGGCTGCGCGGATTGGGTTACGACTTTGCGTGGCCTGCTGCCCAGTCGCCAGCGAAGGGGTGAAGTGCTGGGCTACGACACGGCAGCCAGTCCGGGCATTCGAGCCTGGCTGCGCGCCCAGTCCGCCCCAGATCAACTGTTAAATATCAAGGGAATCACATGAGCAAGGACAAGACCTTCATTTTTATCGCTGGCGTGGAGGGCTCGGGTACCACCCTGTTGCTGCGCGTCCTCGCCAAGCTGCAGGGAAGTGTCGCTCTCGGGGGCGCGTTTCATTCCAAGTACTACGCCTTGCCTCGCTGGCTCATGAACCGCATCACGGATCGGCTTTGGGCGTTTCCGGAGCGGCCCAGGAAGAAGGCGAAGTACGTCGCCCTGCTGCAGGCGATTGTCTCTGCCGTGCCGGGCAGGTATGTGGTGTACAAGCGCTCCTATCCCTTCAACGACCTGTCGTATTTTCCCGACGTGCTTGATTTCGAAGGCTTCCCGGTGCCAACCAAAGTCATCGTCCTCAAGCGGGCCTTGGAGAGCAACGCCAAGTCAATACTGCGCCGTGGCTTTGTGAAAACCATTGAAGAAGCCAGGATTCGTACTGATCAGGCACTCAGCATGCTTGACGAGCAGACCGAAAAATTGGACGCGTCCAAGCTGCTGCGCCTGAGGTACGAGGACATGATCGACCCGGCCAAGAAGCACATGGTGCTCGACCAGATCGCCGCGTTCATCGGCTGCGAGTCTGGGGAGCTCCAGGCCTTGGCCGGCATGATCGATAAGCCGACTGGTGGTTGAGCTGCAAAATGCTTGCACCCAGCGTCTGTCTTTCGCTATGAAAAGCCTGTTGCTGCGGCTGCTCCGCAGCGTGCCAAGGGATTTGCTCCGGGATTCCGCCTGGACAACCGTCGCCAAGTTCGCGGCCAGCGCGCTGTCGCTGTTGCTCGACGCGTTCCTGTCGCGGTCGCTGGATCAGGAAGCAATGGGCGGCTGGTTTCTCGCCTCCAAGGCGGTGGTGATTTTCGCGCTGCTGGGCGGCCTGGGTGTTCCAGTGTCGATTGTTCGCTATGGCAGTACGGTCGGCCCCAACGGGCAGCGCCGCTATGCGCTTGTGAACTTGTTCTTCCAGGCACATCTACTGGTGCTGATTGCCTCGGCCCTGCTCGGGCTCTTGTACTACTTCGTGATCGGGCCTTATCTGATTCATTCCGTCCTCAAGTCTGGCGTGCTCCTGGCTTGCATGGCCGGCGTCTCGCTATGGATCGTTGGACGTGGCCTGCAGCCACTAACGGCACAGTGTTTTCGCGCCATGGACAACTATCGCCTGGCATCCATGTTTGGGCCGGCGATGCCGTTGTTCATCGCGCTGCCGCTGGTTCTCGCCGTCGCCCGGCTTCGGGGTGGGATCAGCCTCGAACTGGTGATCTACTGCATGGCGGGCGCTATCGCAATCAGTGTGCTCATCTCGGCGACACTGATCCTTGGGCATGCACGGCGCTTGACGGCGGCAGGTGCGGAACGGATGGCGGCCCTTACGTTATTCGCTGGTAGCCTGCCGCAACTGGTCTCGCAGTTCTTCCAGGACTTCCTTTCCAAGGTCGACGTCTGGATCGTTGGTGCCTCAGGCGTCACGCAGGGGGTCGCGATCTATGGGGCCGCGAGCAAGGTCATCTTGATCACGAGTTTTTTCATCATCATCCGCGATACGGTTCTGTCATCGCGGATTGCGCGGCTGTATTCGCAGGGTAATATCGCTGGCATCAATCAGGTCATTGTCCAGTCCGCGCGCTTCACCACACTACCGGCGCTAGCGGTGCTGGGCCTGCTGCTGGTCTTCGCGGCAGCGGCGATGCGTATCATCTTCGGTGTTGATTACGAGCCCGCGCAGTCCGCTTTGCGCTACCTGGTGATTGGACAGATGATCGTGCTCTTGGGCGGACCGGCTGCCATCGCCCTGCAAATGACGGGCAACCAGCGCGCGCTAATGAATGTGTCGTTGGCAACCAGCGCTCTCGGCCTGGGGCTTGCGCTTTGGCTTGGACGTCTAATAGGACACGATGGTGTCGCGATCGCCATCATGTTCGCTTGCGCGCTGCAGACCGTTGGCGGCGTCTATCTGGCGCACCGGCGGACGGGCATATGGACGCCGCTGCTGGTCCGTTCCGGGGTGGGCAGATGACCAAGTTTGGCGCGCGCCCTTGCTCGTCATCGACCCGTCAGTATTTGCGGCCCCAGGCGTGTGGGGCAAAGGCTGTCTATGCCCTTTGAAAAATTTCGACTGCTGCTGCTTATGCTTGCCTTGCTTGTCTACGGCACCTTTAGCAACCCCACGCCGGACAGTGTCGGGCCCGCCGAGATCAGCTTGTTCGCCTTGCTGTTGCTGAGCATTGGGCCCTTGCCATTTCTGAAAATGGCGGCGGGAGTCGGCCTCTTCAGCCAGCCACTGTCCGCGCACTGGTACCGGCTCTGCGCCTTTTATTTGTTGCTGACCGTTTGGCTGATCGTGGGGGTGGCGCGCAACAATCCGGTAGGGGAGATGGTTCGCGACATGATCGCGTTCTGCTTTGTCTTTTTGCCTGTGCTGTTGGTCACGGCGTTTCCGACACAATGGTCCGATAACGACCTGCGGAAAATTACCGACACCCTGGCCATCGTTGGCGTCTTGCTCGCCATCCGACACATGATGAGCGTGGGCTTGAATATCTCGGAACTGGGAAAGTCGTTCGAGAACGACCACACGCTTTACCTCTCTACCGATCCTACCGTGCTGTTCGCTGCGGTCTACCTGCCGCTCCGGGCTTGGGATTTTTCTGCCAACGGGCGGCGCATGAGTGCGTTCGCTCGCTTGTTATTTCTGGGCGGCGGACTAACAGCGGCTATCGCCCTGGCATCCAAGGGGCATCGCGGCCCGCTCGCGCTCATGGCCGCCGCCTACGGCTACTTTGGAGTGGTGCGGGGGTCACGCTCCGCAGGCACGGCGATGCTGTTGCTCCTCGCGGTTGGCCTCATTGCCTTCGCCGGCCGCGACCAGATCAGTCTGGTGATCGACGCCCTGATGAGAAAGCAGGAAAACCGTGGCATCAATGGCCGCGATTTCGAGATGTACGCTGTATTCGAGGCCATCTCCGGCAGCGCGCAATCCTTGGCGCTTGGCCTCGGTTTTGGTTCTTCGTTCTACAACCCGGCTGCTGGTGGTGGGTTCGTCAACTTCGCCCATGTCTTTGCCAGTTGGGCCGTGCTCAAGGGTGGGTTCTTCACGGCGGTGGTCATGATCTTCTACGCGCTGTCCTTCCTGCCACCACTTCTGCGCATCGCGCGACGAGACCTGAGCTTGTTCCTGGCGCTGTCCTGTCCGTTCGTCATTGGCGCCCTGATCAATGGAAGTTACCGGATGCTGACATTCGGCTTTCTGCTCTATGTGGTGCTCGCAACGACTCAGCGGGCTGCTCAGAATCTCCCGCTTGGGTCGCCGCCACCGCGCCGGACAGCCGTGCCTCCGGTAACGACTGCTTTTCGCAAGCCACAGTGAAATTGACGATGACTGGTTCTGAAACGGGTCGGGTCAAACCGGTCGTCCTATTGGTTGTCGGGGCAGGCCGTAGTGGCACAACGCTGTTCGGCCGGGCCATGGGCGCGCAGCCGGGTTGCTTCAACCCCGGTGAGCTCTATTACATCTGGGACGCTTCCTGGCAGCTCAACCAAAGGTGTAGCTGTGGCATGCCGGCTCAAAGCTGCGGGTTCTGGCGTCAGGTCATGGCCGGACGGTCGGAGGCTTACTTTGCGCGGTGTGCCAAGCTGCGCCAGTCTGTCGGCTTCCGCACCCGATTGCCGCAACTTCTGGTTCCGCAACTGCGTCCCCCGCAATTTGATGCCCAGCTTGAAGACTATCGGGGTGAGTTGTCCTCGCTCTATGAGCGAATTGCCGACACGGCTGCCTGCCCAGTGATTGTCGACTGTTCAAAGGATCCGGCGCATGGGCTGGTTCTCAAGGGCATTGCTGGAATTGAACTGTATGTTGTGCACATCGTTCGCGATCCTCGGGCCGTTGCGTTTTCGCGGCAGACCCCCAAGTTGCGTTCTTCTTTGCAGTCGGCCGCTCCGATGCCGCGGGCTTCTTTCTTGGAAACAGCCCTGAAATGGACCAGCGTCAATTTCTTGTGCTCCCTACTGCGCCTGGGTGCGGTCCGCTATCGTCGGCTTCGCTACGAGGATTTTGTCGCGGCCCCAGAGGCAACCGTGAGGAGTACTCTGGCATGGATGGGGCAGGACAGTGGTGTGAGGATCAGCTTTACACTGCCCGACGAACGGAATCATGTCGCGCTCGGCAATCCCGACCGGATGAAGGGGCAGACGATGAACTTCGCTCTGGATGAACGCTGGAAGACACAAATGCCGGCTGCCCCGAAAATTTTGACTAGCTTGTTGACTTGGCCGCTGCGCCGCAT
Organism: Stagnimonas sp.; assembly: GCA_030696045.1. Lineage (GTDB taxonomy): Bacteria > Pseudomonadota > Gammaproteobacteria > Nevskiales > Nevskiaceae > Stagnimonas. The sequence continues at coordinate 35,188 of JAUYNO010000061.1, forward strand.
CTACGGCTACAAATAGTTTATTTCATCACCTTTCCGATGATGCTACCCATGTCCATCCCAGTATCAGTCTTAGTAATGACCAAGAACGAGCAGCAGGATTTACCTGGCTGCATGCAGAGCGTGTCCTGGAGCGACGATATCCATCTCTATGATTCGTTCAGCGATGACCGCACGGTCGAGATCGCCCAATCGTTCAACGCCAAGGTTACCCAGCGACATTTCGACAACTGGTCGGCGCATCAGAACTGGGGCTTGCGCAATATTCAGTTCAAGCACCCTTGGGTGTTCTACATTGACGCGGACGAGCGCATGACTCCGGAATTGGTTGATAGCATTCGGGCTTGTGTTGCGGCGCCCGGAGATGCGGTCGCATTCCGAGTGCGACGCCGGGATTTTCTGCTCGGCACTTGGCTGAGGCATGTGCAGGCGTCACCTTATTACATCCGCTTGTTCCGTCCGGAGCACATGCGATATGAGCGGCTTACCCATCCCGTGTCGATTGTGGATGGGGCTGTGGGTTCCGTATCGGGTTTTCTCGATCACCACCCATTCAGCAAGGGCTCCCTGCAATGGATCGGTCGGCACATTGCCTATGCCGACCTGGAGTCTCGGCAGGTCGTTGATGAACTGGCTTCAGATAGTCGTCCCAGTGTGTGGGGTGCTTTGACTGCAAGAGACTTTCATGTCCGGCGACGCCAGCAAAAGCAAATTTTCTACCGGCTTCCGTTCAGGCCACTGGTGAAGTTTCTGCTGCTGTATTTGGGCAAGCGAGGTTTTCTCGATGGCCGGGCTGGTTTCCAGTACGCGGTGTTGCAGTCGTTCTACGAGTACATGATCGTGCTGAAAACTCGCGAGCTGCAGGCGGCGAAAGCCTAACGGGATACTCGGGAGCGGGACGTGCCTAGAACGCCAAAACGATTCGCGATGCTGATTGCCCTGATGGGGGCCGTCTGGCAATGCCAAGGCGCCGCCGCACCTGTCGCAGCAGCGACTTTTGACGCTTCGGTGGTGATCGATGTGGCCGGTACTGTCAGCGCAGTGAATCGCGCCATTCTAGGAGTGGGGATGAACCGGGGGCCGTTCGACCCGGATTTTCTCGCGCTCTGGGACGGCGTGCTTGACGGCACCAGTGCCCGCATTTGGGTGATGCCCCCAAAGTCGGGGGAGCCCATTCGGCGGAAGCTCCTGGAAACAAGTCTGCAGGCTCTCAGGGCCGCTTGCCAGCTTGGGATTAAAGAGCGCAACGGTTTTTCTGCCGGGGTGCCAAAGATTGGGCGCCTGGCGCGCTATCGCAGTGCTGCCGACAACAATCTCGACAAGGTGCACCAGCCGGAGACCGTGGCTCAACTGGTCGGTGCCGTGAACGCTGGCAATGATTGTCCGGTAACGGGTTGGGAGGTCTGGAACGAGCCGCAATTCGCCAAAAAGGGATCCTGGCCGGCCGAGGATATGGCTCAGTACGCGGTGGACGTGGCCAAGGCCATTCACCGGCTTCAGCCGACGCTGCGAATCGGGGTTCCGCTTTACGAGCGCGACATGGCCTGGAACCGCAGGCTCTTGGCAAAGCTCAATGAGCTTGGCCCGGAGCAGATCGCTTTTTTTTCCTTTCATCCTTATTGGTTTGACTGGAACGTGCCGGAAACCGTCGCCAGGCGCGAGGCATCGCGCGCCGTCGGCCCATCGGCCATGAGGGACCTAGCGGTTGGCGAGAAGTTGGCTCTGATAAAGCAGTATGGAGGCGGACGCTGGAGCGCTTCGGCCACCGAGTGGAACATTCACCCCAAGGGGCTCAACAGCCCGGCTTACAAGTTGAGGATGGACCGGTTTGAAGCCAGCACTGACATGGTGGCTGCCCTGCATCTGTCGGAGATGATTGGCGTGTTCGCAGACAAGGGGCTTGGTTCGGCGCAGTTCTTCGACTTTCGGGCCGAGGAAGATGGTCACTTCCACTTGGCGTACCGTGATGCCGGTACTTACCGTCTGAATCCGACCGGGATGGCCCTGAGACTGTATGGCCGCTACTTTCGGGGTGAGCGGCTTCCTGCCAAGGCTCAGACCCCATCCACCCAAGCCTACGGCTATGGCGGCGGCTCGGCGAACGCCCCCCTCGTGTTCGCACAGGCTGTCCGTCACACTGACCTGCGGCAGTTCGCTCTGTTCGTGGGTAACCGTGATCCTGCGAGGTCTGCCAGTATCGCGGTCCGATGGGATCGTTTTCCCGCAGGTGACTGGACGTTCAAGGTCACGACCCTGCGGGCGCCGCTGTCTGATTTGCGAGCCGCCGCAACCAGCGAGCACGATCTGATGGCAGGGGCCACGGCTGACGGTGCCAGGCAACTTGCGCTTGATGTTCCAGCCAATGGTCTGACGGTCGTGATCGCACGAGCGCGAGGAGAATGATGGTGTTTGTTTGGGGGCAAAGCCAGTGCAGGCTTGAAATCCGTCCGCATCTGCGAGCAAGGTTTTAATCGAGGTGGGCTGAGTTTCGGGAACGCGGGAATACAGCTGAGCAAGGGGAATTCGTTTGGACTGGCTTAATGCGGTGGCAGGATTTGGTGTGGGCGCGCTTGTGGGGCTGACGGGAGTCGGTGGCGGCGCCCTGATGACACCGATATTGGTGCTGCTGTTTGGCGTCGCCCCTGCCACGGCGGTCGGCACCGACCTGTGGTTCGCGGCAGTCACCAAAATGGTCGGCGGATCGGTGCACGGGAAAAGTGGCATGGTCGACTGGGAGGTTGTCAGGCGGCTTTGCTGTGGCAGCCTGCCGGCAGCGGTTCTGACGCTGTTGTGGCTCCACTTCACCAATACCCAGCACAGCCATGATGGCTTGATGTTGAAGACGCTGGGAGGCGTACTTATCCTTACGGCGGCCGCGATTATCTTCAAGCGGCGGTTCCACGCCATCGGGCAAAGATTGCGGGATCAGGCGCCAGCGGAATTCAAGCGAGCCCAGCCTGGTTTGACCGTGTTTGCAGGTGCCGTGCTGGGCTTCCTGGTGACCTTCACCTCTGTCGGCGCCGGTGCTTTGGGCGCCGTGATGCTGCTGTACCTCTACCCGCGGCGGATGACCGCTAACCGGCTGGTCGGCACAGACATCGTTCACGCGATTCCGTTGACGGTGCTGGCTGGCGCCGGGCACCTGTTGATGGGCAATATCAATTTCGTCCTACTGGGCTCTTTGCTGCTGGGCTCCGTTCCGGGCGTGATCCTGGGGTCAATGGCGAGTTCCAGGGCCCCGGAGGCTTTGTTGCGGGCCGGGATCGCGGTGGCTTTGGTTGCGGTTGGAGTAAAGATGCTTTCCTGAACGCGGTAACAAGCGAAGTTAAAATCTGCAATTCCTCAATGGCTACCGGATTCACGGTGGATTGGGTGGGGTGGCCACATTTGCGGTCCTCATCAAGTCGCGCGGTGGGTTGTGCTGCCAGTACTTTTTACCCTTTGTCTTCCGGCAAGCGGAAGATGAACCATACGAGATGCGCTCCATGATCAAACCCCACGGTTCCGACCGACTGCAGCCCCGCTACGTCGAGGACGCCGCCCGGCGCTCTGCATTGCTGAGCGAGGCAGCCAAGTTGCCCAGTCTCCTGCTCAATTCGGCGGCGGCGGCCAATGCGGTGATGCTCGGCGCGGGGTACTTCAACCCGCTCCAGGGCTACATGAATCTCGCGGACTCGCTCAAGGTGGCGGAGTCGCTGGTGACCACGGCGGGATTGTTCTGGCCGGTTCCCATCGTCAACCTGACCAAGGAAGCCGGCATCAAGCCGGGCCGCATCGCCCTGCGCGATCCGAATGTCGACGGCCATCCGGTGCTGGCGATCATGGATGTGCAGGCGGTGGAGACGGTCAGTGAGGAACAGCTGAAGTTCATGGCCGAGAAGATCTTCGGCAATCTCGATCCCAAGCACCCGGGCGTCGCCACTTTTCTCGGGCTGGGCAACAGCCTGCTGTCGGGGGCGATCGAGGTGCTGAGCTACAGCTACTTCCAGGACGAGTTCCCGGAGACTTTCCGGACCGCAGTGCAAATTCGTGAGGAGATCGCCCAGCGCGGTTGGAACAAGGTGGTCGCGTTCCAGACCCGCAATCCCATGCACCGCGCCCACGAGGAACTCTGCCGCATGGCCAAGGAGCGCCTGGGCGCCGACGGCATCGTGATCCACATGCTGCTCGGCAAGCTCAAGGACGGTGATATCCCGGCACCGGTGCGCGATGCCTGCATCCGCAAGATGGTCGAACTCTACTTTGAACCGAATACGGTGATGATCACCGGCTACGGCTTCGACATGCTCTACGCCGGCCCGCGCGAGGCGGTGCTGCACGCCGTGTTCCGCCAGAACATGGGCACCGACTATCTGATCGTCGGCCGCGATCACGCCGGGGTCGGTGACTATTACGGGCCGTTCGACGCGCAGACCATTTTTGATACCTCAGTGCCGGCCGGCTCGCTGCAGATCGAGATCTTCCGCGCGGACAACACCGCCTACAGCAAGAAGCTCGGTCATGTGGTGATGATGCGGGAAGCGGCCGATCACGTCGCCGAGGACTTCATCCAGCTGTCCGGCACCAAGGTTCGCCAGATGCTGGGGCAGGGCATCGCGCCGCCGCCGGAATTCTCCCGGCCGGAAGTCGCCAAGGTGCTGATGGACTATTACCAGAGCCTCGGAGGCTGAGGCGATGGCTTTCGTTGATGTCTTCAACGGCGACGCCGATGGTATCTGCGCCCTGACCCAGTTGCGGCTCGCCCAGCCACGCGAGTCCCTGCTGGTGACCGGCGTCAAGCGCGACATCGAATTGCTGAGCCGGGTATCCGCCGGCACTGGCGACGAGGTGACGGTGCTGGATGTGTCACTCGACAAGAACCGCGACGACGTCGTGCGCCTGCTGGCGGCGGGCGCGTGGGTCTTTTATGTCGATCACCACTACGCGGGTGAGCAGCCGGTGCACCCGGGCTATTCGTCGATCATCAATGAGGCGGCCGACGTCTGCACCAGCCTGCTGGTGAACGGCCATCTGAAGAATCGCTACGCGGCCTGGGCAGTGGTGGGGGCCTTCGGCGACAACCTCAACAAGAGCGCCGAGATCATCGCCAAGTCGCTGCAGCTGGAAGAAGCGCAGCTGCGGCAGCTGGAGAATCTCGGCACCTACATGAACTACAACGGCTACGGCGAGAAGGTCGAGGATCTGCTGTTCGCGCCGGAAGAGCTGTTCGGGCTGGTCAGCCGGTACGCGAGCCCGCTGGAGTTCATCGAGGATGGCAAGGCGCACTACACGCGACTGGCCGAAGGCTACGAGGCCGACATGGCCCGCGCCTCGGCGACCCGCGCCGAATCCGCCACCGAGACGGCGGCCCTGTTCATCCTGCCGGACCAGCCCTGGGCGCGGCGCGTGGGCGGTGTCTACAGCAACGACCTCGCCAACCTGAATCCGGGGCGGGCGCACGCGGTGCTGACCGAGAAGTCGACCGGGCACTACCTGGTCAGCGTTCGCGCGCCCATGCACAACAAGCGCGGAGCCGACGAGCTTTGCCGTCGCTTTCCGACCGGGGGCGGGCGGGCCGCAGCCGCCGGCATCAATGATTTGCCGCCGCAGCGGTTGGCCGAGTTCTGGCAGCAGTTCCAGAGCCAGTATGCCCAGTAGCAATCGCGGCCTGCCTCCGCAGAGCAAAGGTCCGGGCGGTGGCGGGGCCGGTCAGGTCGTGTGGCCTGAACGCGTAGGATCGAGCCAGCTGTGACTGGAACAGCAAGCCGGCCGCTCAAGATACTGATTTATGGCCTCAACTACGCGCCGGAGCTCACCGGCATTGGCAAGTACACCGCCGAGATGGCGGAGTGGCTGCGCGCGCACGGCCACGAGGTGCGTGTGATCGCGGCGCCGCCCTACTACCCCGATTGGCGGGTCGGCGCCGGCTACCGTGCATGGCGCTACCAGGCCGAAGTGCTTGCCGGTATTCCGGTCTGGCGGACGCCTCTGTGGGTACCCTTCCAGCCCGGTGGACTCAAGCGGCTAGCGCACCTTGCCAGCTTTGCCCTATTCAGTCTGCCGACCCTGGGGCGCCATATGTTCTGGAGGCCGGATGTGATCTGGATGGCGGCGCCATCGTTCTTCTGCGCACCATTTACCTGGCTGGCGGCTCGCTGTTGCGGGGCCAAGGCATGGATCCATATTCAGGACTATGAAATCGATGCTGCGTTTGATCTCGGCTTGCTGAAAGGCAGGCGCCTGCGCTCGGTCGTGCTCGGAATCGAGCGCTGGATACTGCAGCGTTTCGACCGCGTATCAACCATTTCTCACCGGATGCTGGATCGCGCGAGGCAGAAAGGGATAGAGGCGAATCGACTGGTGCTGTTCCGGAACTGGGTCGACATCGCCGGTATCAGGCCACTGACCGGGCCAAGTTCTTACCGACAGGAGTTGGGTATCGCCGACAGCGCGGTCGTTGCCCTGTATTCCGGCAACATGGGCAGCAAGCAAGGACTGGAAGTACTGGCCGAGACGGCGCGCCTGTCGGTGCACCGGAACGAACTCCAGTTTGTCTTCTGCGGCAACGGCGTCGGTCGCGAGGAACTGAGCCGGCGCTGTGCCGGGCTCGCCAATGTACGATTCCTCGACCTACAGCCACTGGAGCGGCTCGGCGCACTCCTCGGCCTTGCTGATGTACACCTGCTGCCCCAGCGGGCGGACGCCGCCGACCTGGTCATGCCTTCCAAGCTTACGGGTATGCTCGCCAGCGGTCGCCCGGTGGTTGCCACCGCCAGGCTGGGTACAGAACTCGCCGAAGTCGTCGCGGCTTGCGGCATCGTGGTTGAACCGGAACAGCCGGCCGCGCTCGCTGCTGCGCTCTTCGAGTTGACTGAACACGCCGGGCGACGACGCGAACTTGGGCTCCGCGCACGGGCTTATGCCGAATCAACGCTTGACCGCGATACGGTGCTAGCCCGGTTCCAGGCGGATATGCTGCAAAGCCTAGACGCATAGTGGCCCGGTCCTTGAACGCGCACGAGCGGGCATCCAATCTATTGATCCCGGGTAGGTTGATCGCAATGCCCCCATACGGCTGCGGCCGGAGTCAACCTGGCGGGACTGGGGCAGCCGAATCGGTCTCCACGAATCACCCAAAGTACGTTTTAACTGATAGCTAGAAGCCATGAAAAAAGCACTGATTACCGGCATTACCGGCCAAGACGGCTCCTACCTTGCCGAGTTCCTACTCGCGAAGGGCTACGAAGTGCATGGCATCAAGCGCCGTGCCTCTTCGCTCAACACTGAGCGCATTGATCACATCTATCAGGATCCGCACGAGCCCAACCCCAAGCTCAAGCTGCACTACGGCGATCTCACCGATACCTCAAACCTGATCCGCATCCTGCGCGAAATCGAACCGGACGAGGTTTACAACCTGGGCGCACAGTCGCACGTCGCTGTGAGCTTCGAGGCACCGGAATACACGGCGGATGTTGACGCGATGGGCACCCTGCGCCTGCTGGAGGGCATCCGTTTCCTTGGCCTGGAAAAGAAGACTCGCTTTTATCAAGCATCAACGTCCGAACTGTACGGCCTAGTGCAGGAGATTCCGCAGAAGGAAACAACGCCCTTTCATCCGCGCTCACCGTATGCCGTTGCCAAGATGTATGCCTACTGGATCACGGTGAACTACCGCGAGGCCTACGGCATCTATGCCTGCAATGGCATCTTGTTCAATCATGAATCGCCGCGTCGCGGCGAGACCTTCGTGACCCGCAAAGTGACCCGCGGACTGGCCAATATTTCGCAGGGCCTGGAGTCCTGCCTGTACATGGGCAATATCGATTCGCTGCGCGACTGGGGGCACGCCAAGGATTACGTGCGCATGCAGTGGATGATGCTGCAGCAGGAAAGGCCTGATGACTTCGTGATCGCCACTGGACACCAAGTCTCGGTCCGCGAATTCATCCGCCGCAGTGCAGCGCAACTGGGGATCACGCTGGCATTCGAGGGGCAGGGCGTCGACGAGCGGGCCGTCGTGTCTGCGATCACCGGCGACATGGCGCCCGCGCTGAAGCTTGGTGACGTCGTGGTCCGTATCGATCCTCGTTATTTCCGTCCGGCCGAGGTCGAGACCTTGCTAGGTGATCCGACCAAGGCAAAGGAAAAGCTGGGCTGGGTGCCGGAGATCAGCGTGGACGAGATGCTCGCCGAGATGGTCGCGCACGATCTGGACAAGGCGCGGCAGCATGCGGTTTTGAAGAATGCCGGCTTCAAGGTGTCGGTAAGCCACGAGTAGCCTATGCCGACTTCGAATTCCCTAGGCAAGGTCTATATCGCGGGGCACCGCGGCATGGTGGGCTCTGCCATCGTCCGCAGGTTCGAGCAGCGGCAGGCTGCCGGCGAGAGGATCAGTCTGCTGACCCGTACGCATGCGGAACTGGATCTGACCGATCAGTTGGCGGTCAGCCGTTTCTTCGCGGAGGAGAAGCCGGATGTCGTCGTGCTGGCCGCCGCCAAAGTGGGCGGTATCTTGGCCAACAACAACTACCCGGCTGACTTCATCTACGAGAACCTGATGATGGAGTGCAACGTCATCCATCAGGCGTACCGGGCGGGGGTACGCAAACTGCTGTTCCTGGGCAGCTCCTGTATCTACCCCAAGTTCGCGCCGCAGCCGATGCCGGAAGCCTCGCTGTTGACGGGTACGCTGGAGTCCACCAACGAGCCATACGCGATCGCCAAGATTGCCGGAATTAAGCTCTGCGAGTCCTATAATCGCCAATACGGTACCGACTACCGCTCGGTGATGCCGACCAATCTCTACGGCCCGAACGACAACTTCCATCCCTCCAACAGTCACGTGGTGCCGGCGATGCTGCGTCGCTTCCATGAAGCGGTGCAGGCTGGGGCGACGGAGGTGGTGATCTGGGGGACAGGAACGCCGATGCGTGAGTTCCTGCATGTGGATGACATGACAGAGGCCTCGCTATTCGTGCTCGAGTTGGACCGCGAGGCCTACGAAGCCAATGTCGCGCCGATGCTGTCGCACATCAATGTCGGCACCGGAGTCGATGTGACCATTCGTGAGCTGGCCGAAACCATCGCCAGCATTACCGGGTTCAAGGGCGAACTGGTATTCGATACCAGCAAGCCGGACGGCACGCCGCGCAAGTTGATGGATGTCTCGCGGTTGGCGAACATGGGTTGGCGGGCCAGGATCGGGCTCGCCGAAGGCCTGCGCGACGCCTATCAGTGGTTCCTGAGTAACTCAAGCGGAGTCCGCGTTTGATGCAGATCGAATGCCTTCTGCCTGCCTGTGTCACGTACTTGGGAAAGCTGAAGTATATTAAATATCAATTTAACTGTCATCATCGACGAATTTTCGCATATTGAATGGCAATAAAGAAATAAATCTTTTGTGGCTTAATAAATTATTCTTGATAATTTTGCTGGCGAAAACTGAAGAAGAAATGCCTTGAAAGCTCTTTTTGTTGGTAAAAACAGTTTTATTGCCAAGGCCGCAGCTCAATCAGTACCCGCTGATTTCAGCCTTGTCACTGCGTCACATGATGATTGGATTCATCATGATTTGACTGGCTATGACATCGTCGTAAACTGTGCGCTACATCCACAGTTAATGCGTGGTGAATACGCGCCAAATCTTGATATTGACATTACTCTTGCCGACAAGTGCAGGCGAGCGCGGGTTCACTATGTCATGTTAAGCACCCGACGTGCTTACGGCATGAATCTAGGTGTTGCTTTGCAGGAGGACATGGACTCCGTGCCCGTTGATAATTACGGGAAAAACAAATTGACGACGGAGTTGCGGGTTAGAGACATATGCGCAGAGAGTGGTTTTACTATTTTAAGAATATCTAATGTTTATGGATTTGAGCCGGGGCGACATACTTTTTTTGGAAGAGCATTGTCCTCGCTGAGGAAAAATAAATTCATAGAACTCGATATCAGTCCATTTGTTGAGCGTGATTTCATTCACGTTGCGGATTGCGCTTATTTGATATGGCGAGTGCTCAGATTCAAGCCTAAAGGGTTATATAACATAGGTAATGGCGTCGCCTGTCCAGTTGGGAAAATTGCTCTTTGGGTTATCGATGGCTATGAGGCTGGAGAGCTTCGCGTGACTGAAACACGAGAATTTGACTCGTTCAGTATCGATACATCCAGGCTCGTCTCGGTTATTGGAAATTTTGATTTTAAATTATCCACTCATCAACGTTGCATTGAAATAGGGAAAAGGTTGAAAAATGAATAGGATTTTAATAACTGGCGGCGCAGGATTCATTGGCTCACATGTAGCTGATCGTGTTGCCAGCGAATTTCCGGATGCGCAGATAGTCATTCTTGATAAAATGACCTACGCGGCGGACATGGAGAATGTCCTGCATCTATTGGTGCGAGGGCAGCGTTCGTTGGTGGTAGGTGACCTCTGCGATGCGGCGTTGTGTGTGAAGCTAACGCGCGACGTTGATTGCATCATTCACTTGGCTGCTGAAAGTCATGTGGACAATTCCTTCGGGAATTCGATTCACTTCAGTGAATCGAATGTATTAGGAACACACACACTGCTGGAGGCCTGCCGTCAAAACAAGGTTTCTAAGATTATTCACGTCTCAACTGACGAGGTATACGGAGAAATTGAGAGTGGCTGGCATTTTGAGCCCGACGTCCTAAATCCGACGAACCCCTATTCTGCGTCAAAAGCTGCTGCAGAGATGATAGTTCGCGGATATCGAATGTCATTTCGAATGCCGATAATTACAGTGCGTGCTAATAATATTTTTGGCGCCAGGCAATTTCCCGAAAAGATAATTCCTAGATTTACGATGCAGGCCATGCTGGGGCGTCGATTCACAATCCATGGCAATGGGTTGAATCGTCGCCATTATTTGGCGGCCGAAGATTTTGCTGATGCGATAATTCGCCTTATTAATAAAGGGGTGGATGGCGAAACTTATAATATCGGCTCTGAGGAGGAGTATACAAATATTGAAGTGCGCAACATGATAGCGGCCCATTTTGATATTGATGCGGACGATAACACTGAGTTAATTCCAGACCGGCCCTTCAATGACTGTCGTTATGCGGTTAATTGCGATAAAATAAGGGCGCTGGGGTGGAGGCCGGAGCGGCGGTTGGAAAAGCGGATTGGCGAGGTTATCCAATGGTACAAAGATAACAGCTATAGATACTTGCATCTTTTTCCGGAAAATAACTAGTAATGCTTATTTATCGATATTGGAGGCGGTGCGAATTTAATCAATGAATGAACGACTGGCGCTGATGGCGTTGTCAAATATGCGACCTGGGCGGTGACGGGGGGGGCTTCGGCGACAACCTCAACAAGAGCGCCGAGATCATCGCCAAGTCGCTGCAGCTGGAAGAAGCGCAGCTGCGGCAGCTGGAGAATCTCGGCACCTACATGAACTACAACGGCTACGGCG
>JAUYNO010000098.1 GCA_030696045.1 Stagnimonas sp.
GGCTCAGGGCCTCCAGCGAGCGCGCCTTCCAGTAGCGCCAGCGCGGCTGCGCGGCCAGCGCCGGGGGCAGCTGCGCGGTCCAGGCCAGCACCTGCGCCCAGTCGCCGGCCCAGATCGCGCTGCGCAGGCGCCATTCATGGGCCCGGTCGTCGATGGCCGCGCCGCTGTCGCCGGCCTGCTTGAACAAGCCCAAGGCCGCCGGATCGCGGCTCCAGGACAGCGATAGCGCGACTGCGACGATCAGGGCCTGCGCCGTCGCCGGCGCCGGCTGGAGCGCGCTCAGCAAGTCCGGCAGCAGGCTGCGCGCCTGCGCAGCGTCGCGGCGGGCGTAACGCCCGAAACTCTCGCTCAGGGCCTCGTCGTCGGCGGCGCTGGGCTGGCCCGCTGCCAGTGCGGCGAAGCCTTCGGCAGGCGCCTCCAGCAGTTGCAGCCAGGTGGCCAGCGGCGGCCGGCGCGCAGCCGGCAGTTCCGCCAGTAGCGCGCGGGCGCGCGCGATGTCGCCCTCGCGCAGCCGGCTGCGCAGGCGGCGCTCGATCAGCGCCGGGTTGTAGACCGGCTGGGTTTTCAGCCAGGCCAGGGCGCCGGCGCACTCGGGCGGCAGCTCCGCCTCCTTCACCCAGCGCTCGGCCAGCAGGCTCGCCAGTTCGTGGTCGGGGCCGGTGGCCAGCCAGGCGTCGAGCGCGCGGCAGCGCAGGCCCGGGTCGCTGATCGAGTCGCGCCACAGCGCCAGGAAGCCGGTCCAGTCCTGGCGCTCGGCCATCCGGCTCAGCAGGGCCTTGCGCAGATCCAGCGTCACCGGCGCCTCGCCCTGCTGATCGAGGAAGGCCAGGGCACTGGCCTCGGCGACTTCGCCGCCACTGGCCAGGGCCTGGCGCAGACGCAGAGCCTGCAGCCAGCTATAGAGCGGGTGGCGGCGCAGCTCGGTGTCATCCGCCTCCGGGGCCGCCAGACCGGCCTCGGTGGCGCGGTAGGCGGCAAGGAAGGGTTCGCGATCCGGAGCCTGGGGTGGCTCGGCCGCGAAGGCTGCCGCCAGCGGCGACAGATTCAGCAGGACGACGGCAAGGCAGCGGTACAGCGGCGGCCGTGCGGGACATTTAGGATGCGCTTCCATATCAATCGCATTGTAGGTGTTCGATGACGACGCTCCTGATCTTCGCCCTCACCGGCGCCGCCGCCGGGCTGCTGGCGGGACTGTTCGGGGTCGGGGGCGGCTTGATCATGGTGCCGGCGCTGGCCTTCGTGCTGCCGGCCCTCGGGGTGCCGGCGGCGGTGGTGATGCAGGTCGCCATCGGCACCTCGCTGGCGGTGATCGGCGCCACCTCGCTGTCCTCGACCCGGGCCCATCACCGGCGCGGTGGCGTGCGCTGGGATCTGCTGCGCGGCTTCGCGCCGGGGCTGGCGCTGGGCGCGCTGGGCGGCGCCTTCGTCGCTCACCTGCTGTCCGGCGGGGTGCTGAAGAACACGGTCGGGATCGGCGCGCTGCTGGTCGCCGCGCAGATGTTTTTCGGCGCCCAGCCCAAGCCGCGCGCCGCCGGCTCGGGGCTGCCGACGGCGGAGCTGCTCGCCGCTGGCGGCGGTATCGGCCTGCTGTCGGCTCTGGTCGGTATCGGCGGTGGCTCGCTGACCGTGCCCTATCTGTCCTGGCGCGGGGTGTCGATGCAGCAGGCGGTGGGCACCGCTGCCGCCGGTGGCATTCCCATCGCCTGGGGTGGCGCGCTCGGCTTCGTGCTCAGCGGCTGGCGGACGCCGGGGCTGGATGGCGCCTACCTCGGCTATGTCAGCCTGCTGGCCTTTCTCGGTCTGGCGGTGGCCAGCGTGCTGACCGCCCCGCAGGGCGCCCGGTTGGCGCACGCGCTGCCGGCGCAAACCCTGAAGCGGGCTTTCGCGCTGCTGCTCGCCAGCGTCGGGCTGCTGATGCTGCTGCGGTGAGCCGCGCGCTACACTCGACGGCAGGTGGCAGACAACGCTACGAGGGAAAGCTCATGGGGTTTCGCGCAGGCGGCCTGGCAGCGCTCACGGTCCTGATGCTGGTGCCGCCGGCTCTGGCGCAGAGCAGCCGGCCGGGCAGCAGTGACTATGAGCGAGCAGTCTACGGCGGCCCCGGATTTCCAGCGCTGTCGAGCGGCGAGTTCGAGCAGAAGCGCACTGCCGAGTTGCTGGCGCAGACCCAGCTGCGTGGCCGCGCGCCGGCTGCCGGCAGCCTCGCCCGCCTGGAGCCGGGACTGCTGGTGACCCGCCGCGACAGCAGCCCGGTCGAGCCCCATCCGCGTTCGGCCGCCATCCCGCCGCCGGCGCCGGGCTACCTGCCGGCCGCCATGGGCAGCCACTCGATTCCGCCGATGCCGGATGCGCGTCCCGGCGAATGCTTTGCTCTGGTCAAGCTCCCCGAGCAGTACCGCAGCTACCAGCAGGAGTACGAGCTGCGCGCCGCCGGCGAGCGCATCGAGACCACGCCGCCGCGCTACGAGATGGTCAGCGAGCAGTACGTGGTGCGCGAGGCCTACGAGCGCATGGAGGTGGTGCCCGCGAGCTTCCGCACCATCACCGAGCCGGTCGAGCTGACCCCGCCCTCGGTGCAGTACCAGAGCACCGAGCCGCTGTACGAGACCGTCACCGAACAGGTGCTGGAACAGCCGGCGCGCACGGTCTGGAAGCGTGGCAGCGGCCCGATCCAGCGCATCGACAACGCCACCGGCGAGATCATGTGCCTGGTCGAGGAGCCGGCGGTCTACAAGAGTGTCAGCCGCCGGGTGCTGCGGGCGCCGGCCGAGCTGCGCGAGATCGCGGTGCCGGGCCAGACCGCACTGGTCAGCAAGCAGGTGATCGACCGCCCGGCCGAGGTGCGCCGGGTGGTGGTGCCGGAACAGCTCGGCACCCGCACGGTGCGACGGCTGGTCGCACCGGGTACGGCGCGGCGGGTGCCGATTCCGGCCCAGCTGGGCAGCACCACGGTGCGCGAACTGGTCGAGCCCAGCCGGCTGGAATGGCGCGCGGTGCTGTGCCAGACCAACATGACGCCGGACGTGATCGGCCGGGTGCAGACCGCGCTCGTCCGGCAGGGCTACAACCCCGGCCCGGTCAATGGCCGTCTCGGCGCCGAGACCATAGCCGCGCTCAACCAGTACCAGCGCGCGCGTCAGCTGCCGGTGGACCAGTACCTCAACATGGAGACGGTGCGCTCGCTGGGCGTGATGTAGCGCCGAGCTGCGCCGGGCGTCTTCACTTCTTCAGCAGTGGTTTCAGCACCGGCCATACCGCGTCGAGCAGTTTCGGCTGCGCGGCGGCATTGGGGTGGATGCCGTCGTCCTGGAACCGGGTCGGGTCGGTGGCGATGGCGCCGAGGAAGAACGGCACCAGGGGCAGCTTCCGTGCGCTTGCCAGTCCGCCGAACAACTGGGCGAATCGCTCGGTATAGGCCGGGCCGTAGTTGCTGGGAATCCGCATTTCGAACAGCACCGGCGTCGCGCCCGCCGCCTGCGATAGCGCCGCGATCCGGTCGAGATTGGCGCGCAGCTCCGGCACCGGCAGGGCACGCAGGCCGTCGTTGCCACCGAGTTCGACCAGAACCAAAAGTGGTTTATGCGCATCCAAGGCCGCAGGCAGGCGGCTGAGACCACCGGCGCTGGTATCGCCGGAGATCGAGGCGTTCAGTACCCGGTGCGGATAGCCTTGAGTCCGCAGGCGCCGCTCCAATAGAGACACCCAGCCGCTGCCGTTGGGCAGGCCGTAGCCGGCTGAGAGCGAGTCACCCAGAACCAGAATCACCGGCGGCACGGCGGGTTTCGCCGACGCCAGCGTCGTTACCACACACAGCAACAACACCGAGAAGAAACGAGTCATGACACCTGCCATCGTGGCTACCGACCTGGTCAAGCACGTGACCAGCGGCGAGGGAGCGGAACCGCTGACCATCCTGTCGGGCCTGCGGCTGGAGATTCAAGCCGGCGAGAGCGTGGCCATCGTCGGCAGCAGCGGTTCCGGCAAGACTACCCTGCTGTCCCTGCTGGCCGGTTTGGACACCCCCAGCAGCGGTTCGATCCGTCTCGACGGCGAAACCCTGGAAGACAAGGACGAGGATGCCCGCGCCGCGCTGCGGGCCGGCCGGGTCGGCTTCGTGTTCCAGTCGTTCCAGCTGCTGGCCGGCTTCACCGCGCTGGAGAACGTCATGCTGCCCTCCGAGCTGGCCGGCCGCCGCGATGCCCGCGAGCGGGCGGTGACGGCGCTGGAGGCGGTCGGCCTTGGCGCCCGGCTGCGGCACTACCCGCAGCAGCTGTCGGGCGGCGAGCAGCAGCGGGTGGCGCTGGCGCGCGCCTTCGCCGCCGAGCCGAAGATCCTGTTCGCCGACGAACCCACCGGCAATCTCGATACCGTCACCGGCGCCCGCATCATCGAGCTGATGTTCGCGATGAACCGCAACAGCGGCACCGCCGCGAACGGTCGCGGCGCCGGCACCACCCTGGTGCTGGTCACCCACGACGAGAACCTGGCGGCCCGCTGCGACCGCACCCTGCGACTGAGCCAGGGGCGGCTCGATGGCTGAGCCCGAACTGATCGCCGGCGCGCTGCCAGCGTCGGCGCCTGGCCTGACACGGCCCGGGCTGGCCGGGCCGGCGCTGAGTCATGCCCTGCGCAGCCTGGCGCGCGGCTGGCGCTCCGGCCGCCTGCTGATCCTGGCCCTGGCCATCGCCCTGGCGGTGGCGGCGGTCGGCAGCGTCGGCCTGTTCACCGAGCGGGTGCGCCTGGCGCTGGAGCGGCAGAGCGGCGAGGCCCTGGGTGCCGACGCGGTCCTGAGCAGCCGCGATCCACTGCCGGATGCCTTGCGCGCGCGCCTGGGGGCGCTGGGGGTGCGGATGGCGGCTACCACGGTGTTCCCCAGCGTCGCCATGGCAGGCGAGCGCACCAGCCTGGTGTCGGTGAAGGCGGTCGAGACCGGCTATCCGCTGCGCGGCGAGCTGCGGCTCAGTGATCTGCCCTTCGGTCCCGCGCGGGCGGCCGGCGGCGTGCCGGCCCCCGGCGAGGCCTGGGCCGACCTGCGGGTGCTGCAGGAGCTGGGGCTGGAACCCGGGCAGGTGCTGCAGCTCGGTCGCCTGAACCTGGTGTTGCGGGCCTTGATCGCCTTCGAGCCGGATCGCGGTGGCGGCTTCTCCGATCTCGCGCCGCGCATCCTCATCAACGCCGCCGAGCTGCCGGACTCCGGCCTGCTGAGCCTGGGCAGTCGCGCCAGCTACAACCTGCTGTTGGCGGGCGGGGCCGAGGACATCGCGGCGGCGCAGGCCATCGAGCTGGCGCCCGGTCAGAAGTTCGGGACGCCGCGCGATGCCCGCCGCGAGCTGAGTTCGGCGCTCGACCGCGCCGGCCGTTTCCTCGACATCGCCGGACTGGCCGCCGCGCTGCTGGCGGCGGCGGCGGTGGCGCTCACCGCGCGCGGTTACGGCGCCGCGCTGCGCGATGAGGTGGCCCTGCTCAAGACCCTGGGCGCGCGGCGCGGCTTCCTGCTGCGCGCCCTGGGCCTGCAACTGCTGCTGCTGGGGGCGGCGGCCGGCGGCGTCGGCGCCCTGCTGGCCCTGGGTGGGCAGGCGGTGATCGGAACCCTGCTGGCGGCGGCGATGAAGGTCGAGCTGCCGGCGCCGCCCCTGCTGCCGCTGCTGTCGGCCTATCTGCTCGGCCTGCTGATGCTGCTCGGCTTCGCGCTGCCGCCGGTGCTGGAAGCGACGCGGACGCCGCCGCTGCGGGTGCTGGCGCGCGCGGTGACGGCCAGCCCGACCCGCTGGGTGCCGGTAGCAGCACTGCTGACCGTGGGCGCGCTGCTGTTCTGGCAGACCGGCGCGCCCGAGCTGGCCGGCATCGTCCTGCTCGGCGCCCTGCTCGCCACCGGCGCGCTGGCGCTGCTGGCCTGGCTGGCGGTGCGGGCGCTGGCACCGCTGCGGCGTACGGGTGGGCGGGCGCGACACGGTGCCGTGAGCGCAGCGAGCGTGGGTGCGGGAGCGCCCGCAAAAGTCGCCCTGGATTCACTGTTGTCGCGGGCGATTGCTCCGGCGACTTTCGCCTGGCGCTTCGGCCTGGCCAATGTCGCGCGCCGGCAGGCGGCGACGGTGGGGCAGGTGGTGGCGCTGGGCCTCGCCCTGCTCGCCTTGCTGCTGATTACCGTGGTGCGGCAGGACCTGCTGGAAAGCTGGCGCGACAAGCTGCCGGCCGACCTGCCGAACCAGTTCCTCATCAACATCCAGAGCGAGCAGGTGGAGCCGCTCAAGGCCTTCTTCCGCGAACGCGGGGTCGAGGACCTGGTGTTGTGGCCGATGGCGCGTGGCCGGCTGGTGGCGCTCAACGGGCAGGCGGTCACTGAGGAATCCTTCGACGACCCCGAGACCCGGCGCTGGATCAACCGCGAGTTCAACCTGAGCTGGACCGACCGCTTCGGCGCCGACAACGAGCTGCTCAGCGGCGCCTGGTGGGATGAATCCGCGCGCGGCCAGCCCTGGCTGTCGGCCGACGACTACGCGGTGAAGCGGCTCGATCTGAAACTGGGTGACACGCTGACGCTCGACCTCGCCGGCCAGCAGTACACCCTGACCGTGAAGAACACCCGCAAGGTCAGCTGGGACAGCTTCAAGCCCAATTTCTTCCTGGTCACCCCGCCCGGCGTGCTCGATGCCGCGCCCCGGCAGTGGCTGACCAGCTTCCGCCTGCCGGCCGGCGAGCGCCGCTGGCTGCTGGAGCTGGTGCGGGCCTTCCCCAATGTCACCGCCTTCGATCTCGACGCCGCGATTGGCCAGGTGCGCGACATCGTCGAGCGGGTGGTGCGCGCCGTCGAGTTCGTGTTCCTGTTCGCGCTGGCCGCCGGCCTGCTGGTGCTGCTGGCGGCCATCGAGGGCACCCGGGGCGAGCGCATGCGCGAAACTGCGCTGCTGCGCACGCTGGGCGCGCGCTCCTCGACCCTGCTGGCCGGGCTGTTGGCGGAGTACGCGCTGCTGGGCCTGCTGTCCGGCCTGGTGGCCGCCGCCGCCGCCCAGGGCATCGCCTGGGCGCTGGCGGTGGGCGTGTTCGACATCCCCTACGGCCCGCGACCCCTGCTCTGGCTGCTGGGCGCGCTGGCCGGCACCGCCCTGGTGACGACGCTGGGCTGGCTGTCGATGCGACGGGTGCTGCGGACGCCGCCACGGGCGGTGCTGGGCTAGCGAGCGCCGGTGGCCGACCCCCCGCCGCGTTGCGGCTAAAATGTGCGCCCTTTCGCGCAGCACCCCGTCCAACCCCCAGGGAGTTTCCATGAAGAAGCCCGTCAAGGTCGCCGTCACTGGCGCCGCCGGCCAGATCGCCTATTCGCTCATCTTCCGCATTGCCTCCGGCTCCTTCCTGGGCCCGGACCAGCCGGTGATCCTGCAGCTGCTCGAAGTGCCGGTGCCGGAAGTGCTGGAGAAGCTCAAGGGCACGGTGATGGAGGTCGAGGACTGCGCCTTCCCGCTGGTGCAGGGCATCGTCGCCACCGGCAAGATGGAAGAAGCCTTCGACGGCACCGACTTCGCCTTCCTGGTCGGCGCCCGCCCGCGCGGCCCCGGCATGGAGCGCAAGGACCTGCTGACCGCCAACGGTGGCATCTTCGGCCCGCAGGGCAAGGCCATCAGCGACCACGCCAGCCGTGACGTCCGCGTGCTGGTGGTCGGCAACCCGGCCAACACCAACGCCCTGATCGCCGCCACCGCCGCCAAGAAGCTCGATCCCAAGCAGTTCCACGCCATGGTGCGGCTGGACCACAACCGCGCGGTCAGCCAGCTGTCGACCAAGACCGGCGTGCACGGCAATGACATCGAGAAGGTCATCATCTGGGGCAACCACAGCTCCACCCAGTACCCCGACCTGCACAACACCACGGTCGCCGGCAAGCCGGCGCTGTCGCTGATCGACCAGGCCTGGTACGCCAACGACTTCATTCCCACCGTGCAGCAGCGCGGCGCCGCCATCATCAAGGCGCGTGGCCTGTCCTCGGCGGCCTCGGCGGCCTCGGCGGCGGTGGACCACCTGCGCGACTGGGCGCAGGGCAGCAAGGGCAAGTGGGTGTCGATGGGCGTGCCTTCCGATGGCAGCTATGGCGTCAAGCCAGGCATCGTTTACGGCTACCCCTGCATCTGCAAGGACGGCGGCTACGAGATCGTCCAGGGCCTGGACGTCAACGAGTTCAGCCGCGGCAAGATGCTGGCCACCGAGACCGAGCTTCGCGAAGAGCGCGCTGCTATCGAGGAGCTGCTCACGGCCTGATCCGCTGCGGCGGTATCCGGAAAGGCGCGGCTCCCAGCCGCGCCTTTTTTCGTTGCAGAATGGGTGATGCAGACATTCCTCTTCTCTCGGCAAGGCGAAATTCCCAAGCGACTGGACGGCGCCGAGTCGCTGCCGGAGGAAGGCTTCCTCTGGCTCGACTTCACCCGCTACGAGGCCCAGAGCTGGCCGAAGAAGGTCGAGAAGCTGACCGGCATCAAGGTGCACGAGGATCATGTGATCGACAGCTTCAACGGCGATCACCCGTCCTTCTACGACGGCACCGAGGACTACGACATGGTGATCTTCCAGGGTCTGACCCCGGAGGACTGCGAGTCGACCCACAACCTCATCGTCACCAAGTCGGCGGCCTTCTTCCTGTTCGACCATCTGCTGGTCAGCGTCCACGCCTCCGAGAACGTCTCCTTCGACGTGGTCAAGCGCAAGTTCTGCGAGGCCAAGCTGCGCTTTCCCTCGACACCGTTCGGGCTGGTGCACGTCATCCTCGACACCATGGCTGACCGCTACTCGACCATCGTCGACGAGCTGGAGACCAGGCTCGATCATCTGCAGGACATGCTGCTCGACCCCAAGAACCCGTTCGAGGACTGGCGCGAGCTGCTGCACCAGCGCAAGCAGGCGCACCAGCTGGAACTGTTGTGCGAGCAGAACCAGGTGGCGCTCGACACCTGGAAGCGCGAGATGCGGGGGGAGCTGAGCGACAGCCAGCGGGTGCGGCTCAACGACCTGAGCGAGCACCTGCAGCGGCTGATGCACCACGGCGACGCGATCCAGAAGGACATCGAGGTGGCGATGCAGCTGCACTTCGCCGCCGTTTCGCACAAGACCAACAAGGTGGTGCAGACGCTCACCGTGCTGTCGGCGATCTTTTTCCCGCTGACCCTGATTACCGGCATCTACGGCATGAATTTCCAGCACATGCCGGAGCTGGAATGGCATTACGGCTACTACGGCCTGCTCGCGGTGCTGGTGCTGGTTGGCGGTGGCCTGCTGATCTACTTCAAGCGGCGCGGCTTCTTCTGAACCGGCTCATAAACCTACTGCGCTTGGTGCTTTGCACGCCGGCGGTGCTCGAAATGCTCATGGACTGCTGTCCACTCCGCTTTCTGCGCTCCGGCGGCGTGCAGAGCGCCTGCGCTCGCTACGGTTTCTGAGCCGGTTCGGAGTCTGTCGTCGCGCGCTTCACCAGCCGCGCGTAATAGAAGCCGTCGCCATCGAAATCATTGAGGTCGCCCGGCGCGATGCGGCGGCCGACACTGCGGGCCTCGCCCCAGTTCGCCTCGATCTTCTTCTCGTGCGCATCCGGGGTCTTCACCAGGAAGCTGCGCACCACCTCCTCGCCCTCGGCGCGCAGGATCGAGCAGGTCGCGTAGACCAGCGCGCCACCCGGCGCCAGGGTTGGCCACAGGGCTTCGAGCAGGCGCGTCTGCTGCGCCGCCAGCTTGGGGATGTCCTCGGCGCGGCGCAGCCACTTGATGTCCGGGTGGCGCCGGATCACGCCGCTGCCGCTGCAGGGCGCGTCGAGCAGGATGCGGTCGAACATCTCGCCATTCCACCAGCTGGCGGTGTCGGCGGCATCGGCGGCGAAGCCGACACAGGACAGGCCGAGCCGGTCGAGATTTTGGCGCACGCGCTGCAGGCGCTTGGGGTCCTTGTCGAGGGCGGTGAGGAAGATCTCCGGCTGCCGCTCCAGCGCCTGCGCGGTCTTGCCGCCGGGGGCGGCGCAGGCGTCGAGCACGCGCTGGCGTGGGCGCAACTCCAGCAGTCCGATGGCCAGTTGCGCCGAGGCGTCCTGCACCGAGACCGCGCCGTCGGCGAAGCCGGGCAGCCGGTCCACCGGGCAGGGTTCGTCGAGACGCAAGGCATCGGGCACCGAGGGCAGGGTGCAGGACCCGATCTCCGCCGCTTCCAGCCGGGCGCCGTAGTCGTCGCGCGAGCCCAGGCGACGGTTGACCCGCAGCGTCATCGGCGCCGGCTGGTTGCCGGCTTCCAGCACCGCCTGGTGCTGCTCGCCCCAGTCGCGCCAGACCGCCTGCGCCAGCCAGTCCGGGTAGGAGTGGCGGATCGCCGGATCGGCCGGCAGGCGCTCCTCCAGCGCCGTCGCCTCGCGCTGGTAGCGGCGCAGGATGGCGTTGACCAGCCCACGCAGCTTGGGAATGCCGAGTGGCTCGGTGGCGTTCACGGTCTCGCCGACCGCGGCATGCGGCGGCGTGCCCAGGCTGCGCAGCTGGTGCAGGCCGACGGCCAGCAGGGCGTGCGCGCTGCTGGTCGCCGGCAGCGGCTTTTCCAGCAGCTGGTCGATCAGCCAGGACAGCAGGCGGTGATCGCGCAGCACGCCATAGGCGAGCGCCTTGGCGAAGGCCTGGTCGCGTCCGGACAAGGAGCCGGGCAGTCGGGCGAGGGCGTCGTCGAGACTGGCGCCGCCCAGGCAGGCCACCAGCGCGCGCACTGCCTCGGCACGGGGATTGGCGGGTGAGGTGCTGGCGTTCACAGGAAGCGCTGCCCGACGGGTTGCCAACTGCGCAGCAGTTCCTCGGCCGGCAAGGGTTTGCCCCCCGGCCGCTGCAGCTCGGTGATCCGTAGCCGCCCGGCGCCGGTCGCCACCTCCAAGCCGTCCCCGGCAGCGGGCAGTACCTCGCCCGGCTGGCCGCCGGTGCCCGGGATGGCCTGCGCGCGCCACAGCTTGATCCGCTCCGCGCCCAGATCGCTCCAGGCCACTGGTACTGGGTGGTAACCCCGAATGCGCCGGGCGATCTCCTCGGCCGGCTGCGTCCAGTCGACGCGGGCCTCGTCCTTGCTCAGCTTGGCGGCATAGGTCACGCCTTCGCTGGGCTGGATGATGTCGGGCAACTCGCCCCGCTCCAGCCGCGGCAGCGCCTCAACGATCAGCCGGGCGCCCATAGTCATCAGGGCGTCGTGCAGTTCGCCGGCGGTCATTTCGCCGATGCGCAGCGATTCCCGCAGCAGCATCGGGCCGGTGTCGAGGCCGGCGTCCATGCGCATGATGGTCACGCCGGTCTCGGTGTCGCCGGATTCGATGGCACGGTGGATGGGCGCGGCGCCGCGCCAGCGCGGCAGCAGGCTGGCGTGGATGTTGAGGCAGCCCAGGCGCGGGATGTCAAGCACGCTCTGCGGCAGGATTTGGCCATAGGCGACCACCACCATCGCGTCCGGGGCCAGTGCGCGTAGCGCTGCTATGGCCTCCGGCTGCTTGCGCAGC
>JAUYNO010000101.1 GCA_030696045.1 Stagnimonas sp.
CCTGCCTTCATTGTCGAAAATGCATCTCGCCACCCGATCAATGACGATGAAGCAATGCCCGCAACGAAGGCCACCATCTCATCAGAATGCGGCAGTTCTTTCGACGCTGTTATTCTGAGCACCTTTTGCTGGAGTTTCGTATCCGACATTTTCGCCAGATCCCGCGAAGTTCCGCCTATCTCGTCGCCCGCACAATTCGCGATCTCTCCGCACTTGATGGCCTCGGCATACGATTCGAGGACTGCCGCGTCGCCACATTTGGGCTCAGCTTGGCAAAGAGAGAGTGTCGGCAGCAGGGCGAACGCACTGAAAAATGCTCTCATGAAATGGCTCAATCGACCCCTCCCGATCGAAATGGGGTTCATCAGTCGGGACGACCTCACCACTTCGTTGGTTCTGTCTGAGTCCGCTGGATCTCGGTGACGTCGTTCCAGAACGTGCGTAGTTCCCTGACCAGGGCGGCGGGATTGTCTTCCTGGACGTTGTGTCCCGCGTCGAAGATCTCGGCGAAGCGCCCGTTGCGAAACCGGCCGGCGAATGCGGTAGCCGCCGGCGCCGGCATGGACCTGCTGCGGCCGCCGCGCACCATCAGGAACGGCGCGCAAAACGCGCCCACACGGTCCGCCAATCCCTCTAGGTGTGAAAGAACATGCGGGTAGTCCACCATGCGCCGGGAGTCGCGTCGCCACTCCCACTCGCCGTCGCTACGCCGTCGCAGCAGGGCCCTCATCCGGTAAGCGACCCGTTCCCGATCACTCGACGGGCTCATTCGCATGGCGGCATCGACCACCGCTTCGACCGACGGCGCGCTGATCATGCCGTTGATGAAGCCTCGCATTCGCGCCGTCCCCTCAAACTCGACACCGGGCGCGACATCCACCATCGCCAGACTCTTCACCAGGCCCCTCGTGGTGAGTGCGAGCTCGGCGGCCGCAACGCCGCCCAGCGACATGCCAACGACATGCAGCCGCGATATGCCGAGCACGGCGGCTGCCAGCGCCGCGTCCGCGGCCAATCGGCCTATGCTGTAATCGTCGGACCGGGAGCTCTCGCCATGGCCCCGCATATCGAGCGCGATCAACCGGAACTCGGAACGCAGTCCCACGCAGACATAATCCCAGGTCTGGGCCGTGAGCGCCCCTCCGTGCAACAGCAGCACCGGCGCACCGCCACCGCCCCAATCGAGGGCGCGCAGGCGCACGCCTTCGGCAACGTCGAGCCAAAGCATACGCGGCGCGGAAACGTCGCCGTTGATGCCGAGACGGCGCGTGATCGCCCGCAGCTCGTCGGCCAGCCAGGGATCATCCACTCGCTGCTTTGCAGCCGTCATGCACGCACGATCAGGTGTAGCTGGCATCGAGGCCATCGCCCCATTCGGCCATCCAGCGTTCATACTTGGCGCTATCGCCGGGATCGTAGATGTCGATCAGTCGCTCGATCCGCCCGTCGCGATAGGTAGCGATTTCCCACAGGCCGGATTCAACGGGCACCGAATCGCCGCGCTGAAAGCGGATACCGCCGTGGACCAGCACATTGTTTCCCTCCTGAAAGATCACCGCGCCAATCCCGACGGTTCGCCGGCACAGTTTGTCGAAACGTTCGATCGATCGTTTCAATCCCGCGATCACAGCGGGTCGCCCCCTGATGACGCAGTGAAACGGCATATTCATCACCTCGTAAACGAGGCTTTCGCTGAAATAGGGCTCAAGGCGCGCCCAGTTTCCGTCGTCATACGTCTTTTCAAACGCAGCGCGCTGCTCGAAGAATTGCCGGATGAGGCTCATCGCTTGAAGTTGACCGTGTAGTCGCTGACGAGATCGGCGCCGACGGATAGCGGCGTGTACCGTGTGCCCGTCAGCGCGCCGTCTCCTTCCGCACCTTCGAATCGTCCCTTCCCGCCGAGAACAGTGAGGGTTCCGACGAAGCGCGTTTTTGTGCCGTCTACCGTCCCCGTACCCGTCGAATTGAGCCAAAGAGCGGAGCCGTCATCAAAGGCAAGAATTGGAAAAAGCGTGAATGTGCCGGCGCCGTTCGTGTAGTCAGCCAGGCTGGTGAAATGGACGGTGCCGACGGTGCCGTCGGGCAGGAATGCGAGTCCGGAGAAGCGAGACAGCGAGGCTACGTGACCGTCCACGTCACCAACATCCAGCGATTGCGCCGAGGTCACGTGTGTGATCATGCGAAATTTGAGCGTTTCGTCAGTTCGTGTTTTCGTGGTCCGCTCGGTCATCGCTTTTTCCATTGGCATCGCCGACGGGAGTAAATTCAAATTCGACGTCGCCTTCCCTGTTCGCGGCGTCGGACGCTGGCCGGACAGATATGACCTCCGCATTCCCGGCGCGAACGAAATCGTCTCTTCTCCGGATGAGAAATATTGAGTCCGCCGGCTCCAGCGAGCTCTCGTGGAGATGCGCATTCCAGGGATCGTGCGCTACCGATCATCGGACGGCGCCAAGAGAATATCCTTAGGGGTGGACTGACGGATCTCACGGGCCTTGTCGAAGTGGGCAGTCGCCTTGTCCTGCTCGCCTTTCCGCTCATAGGGACGGCCACGGCTGTCGTAATATTCGGGGACGTTGGGGTTCAGTCGAATAGCCAGCCTATAGTCCTCAAATGCCCGCTCGTAGTCGCCTCGTTCGACCAAGACATCCCCGCGGTTGTGGTAGTACTCGGCGGTCGAAGGCTCCAGGCGGATCGCTTCATCGAAATCGTGAATGGCCCGCTCCAACTCGCCCTTGTTCCGATATGCAAGACCTCGTTGGTTGAAAGCTACGGCGAGCTTGGACTGATTAAGCGAGGCCAGGACTGACGAATACGGCTGGGCCGAGGTCAGCTCAATCGCCCGGTCGCAGTCGGCTACCGCGTTGTCGTACTCACGACTCTTCAGATAGGCACCGCAACGAGACCGGTAATGATCCTCGTTCTTCGGGTAATCGCGGATAAGCTGCGTGAAACGCGCGACTTGCTGCGCCTCATCGAACAATGCGAAGTCTGAGAGATCGGCACCAAGGCGCTTGAGTCGCTCGACACTCTCCAGGATCGCACTGCTTGTGCTTTTCGAGGGCCACAACGCTACAATCGTCCGATAGTCGGCAATTGCCTTTTCCCGATCCCCCTTCCGCTCGTAGGCGAGGCCCCTGCGAGCGTAGAGGTCTACCCCCCGCGCCTGGAGGCCCAGCGGAGGCTTGCTGGTCTCGACACGAATGGCCTTGGTCAGATCCGCAATCGCCCGGTCGTAGTCGCCTTTTTGTACCCAGACGACGGCACGGTTCTGCAACGGCCAGCCAAGATTCGGTCGCGCGCGGATAACCTGATCGAGATCGGCAATGGCCAGGTCGTATTGGCCCTTCGCGTGACGGACGACGGCGCGCCAAGCGTGGGCTTTAAGGTGCTTCTTGTCGCGATCGATGGCCTGGTCGTAATCGGCTAGGGCACGGTCATACTGGCGCCTGCCAAGATTTCGAAAGGCATTCGCGCGTTTAGTATAGGCGTCGGCATCGTTCGGGTTCCGACGGATGGCGTCATCAAGCAGCTTGAATGTGTACTCAACCCGCCGCCAGTAACTTTCGTTAAGTTGCTGCCTGTCGCCGGAGCCTTCAAAAGCACTTTTCCGAAATGCCCCGAATGCTGGATCGCCGTCCGCGAGTCGGTCCTTGCCGAGCATCTTATAGACGACTCCGCGCCCAACATAGGCTCCGAGGTGATCGGGATTGAGCCAACTAGCATGGTCAAAGTCCGCCATCGCCTGGTCGTAAGCGCCCTTCTTGAAGTGAGCGCCCCCGCGAGCAAAGAAAGCATCAGCATCACCCGGATTCAGCCGGATCGCTTCGTCCAAGTCTTTGGTGGCCGCGTCGCTGTCACCCTTGATCGTGTAGGCAGTACCGCGAAGCACCAGAAGCTCGGCTCGCCTCTCGGGCAATGCACCGCCGCGTTCAATCAGTAGTGAGCACGCCAGGATCGAACGTTGCGCGACTGGGTGACCGCAATCACTGGCCTCTGCAGCCACGGCCGCAACGGCAACCAGGCATATCGTCGCCGCCGCGACTACACCAAGACGTTTCACCGACAAGCGCAAGAGCTCCCTTTCAAGGCGTCGGACGCTGCCGGACTGATATGACCTGCGCACTCCCAGCACGAACGAAATTATCTCTCCTTCGGATGAGAAATATTGAGTCCGCCAACTGCAGCGAGATCTTGTAGAAGGCTGTGCATGGGAGTCTTCGATGCAGGCACCAACTCCCTTGCAACTCGCTGCGGCCAGATACTCCGGGACAACGACAAATGAGTTCGACTTTCGAGCGCACCCACGCATTTTGCCAACGGTTCGGCCTGCGGGTCCCCATTCTTCTCGGACCCATGGCTGGCGCAAGCGCGCCATCGCTCTCGATCGCGATAGCGAATGCCGGTGGGCTTGCGGCGTGCGGAGCTTTGCCGATGCAGCCGGCAGAGATCGTCGATTGGGCCGGCGAGGTCCGGGCGAACAGCAATGGTGTCTTCAACCTCAACCTTTGGATTCCCGATCCAACACCGATGAGGGATGCGGCGAACGAGGCGCTCGTCCGTCAGTTCCTCGCAAGCTGGGGGCCCTCGGTGCCGCCCGAAGCCGGCGATGCCCGGCCGCCCGAATTCGCTGCGCAATGCGAAGCGCTGCTTGCGATCGGTCCGCCGATCGTCTCGTCCGTGATGGGCCTTTACCCGCCGGAGTTCGTCGCAAAGCTGAAGCAGCGCGGCATTTCCTGGTTTGCTCACGTTTCGACGGTCAAGGAAGCCCGCGCGGCAGAAGCGGCAGGAGTCGATGTGATCGTAGCGCAGGGGGCAGAGGCCGGTGGCCATCGCGGCTGCTTCGACGCAGCCCTGGCTGAGCGCGAATTGGTTGGATCGTTCGCCTTGTTGCCGGCCGTCGTTGATGCCGTCCGGGTGCCGGTCGTCGCGACGGGCGGCGTTGCTGACGGGCGTGGCGTGGCCGCGGCCTTGGTGCTTGGCGCCAGCGCGGTACAGATCGGCACCGGTTTTCTGCGCTGTCCCGAAGCGAAGATTCCCGCGGCTTGGGCAGACGCCCTGGGAAAGGCGGCGCCCGAAGATACCGCCGTCAGCCGCGTTTTCAGCGGCCGCGCCGGCCGAAGCCTGGCGACCGATTACGTCATGGCGGCGATTTCGCCGGATGCGCCTCGTCCGGCGCCATATCCCGTACAGCGCGGGCTTACGGCGCCGATGCGAAACGCCGGGCACAAGACGGGTGACGTTCACCGAATGCAAGCCTGGGGCGGCCAATCGGCCGGCCTCGCACGATCTGAACCCGCCGCCGAACTGGTTCGTCTGTTGTGGGCAGAGGCACAGATGTTGCTCGCGTGAGCCCTCACAAGGACCGCTGCGCGAACCCGCAACTTACCAAACCAGATCACTCCCCGGAGAGACCACATGAGCCACGCTACCGCGAGACCTATCGAAAGCCGGCTGGGCGTTCCCATGCGCATAGGTCTGACCATCATCGCCGGTGCGGCACTGATGACGCTTGCCGCGAAGGTGCAAATTCCATTCTGGCCAGTACCTATGACATTCCACACGCTCTCCGTCATGGCCTTCGCCATCGTCTTCGGGCCGCGCATCGCCGTCTCGATCTTCCTTGCCTACCTCGCGGCCGGCGCCGCCGGTCTACCGGTCTTCTCCGGCTCGCCGGAGCGTGGCATCGGCCTTGCCTATATGGTCGGCCCGACTGGCGGCTATCTCGCGGGCTACCTTGTCGCTTCGTGGCTGGTCGGCAGGCTGGCTGCGGGCAAAGGCACGCTTGGCCGGCTCGGCGCGATGCTGATCGGTATGGTGCCGATCTATGGTTTCGGAGTGGCGTGGCTCGCGTTCTACGTCCCCGTTGGCAATTTGCTCACGACTGGCGTTCTGCCCTTCATTCTCGGTGATCTCGTGAAGATAAGCTTGGTGACAGCGGGCAGCCTGGTTCTTCCGAAATCTTTTGCCAGGTTGCGGGGTGTGGGGAAATGACGGCGGTGGATGGAGAGATCCGGCACGACTGGACCGTGGATCAGATCGTCGCGCTACATGACCTGCCATTGCTCGAATTGGTCGGACGCGCCAACGAGGTCCATCGTCATCATCACGACCCGAACAGGGTGCAGAAGGCAAGCCTCCTGTCGATCAAGACCGGCGGGTGCCCCGAAAACTGCGCCTATTGTCCGCAATCGGCCCATCACCGTGAAGTCGATCTGACCCGCGACAGGCTGATGGATCCCAAGAGTGTGATCGCGATCGCAGCGAACGCCAAGACGGCGGGTGCTGAACGCTTTTGCATGGGAGCAGCATGGCGACAGGTGAGGGACGGCGAGGAGTTCGATGCCGTCATAGAAATGGTCGAGGGCGTGCGGGCGCTTGGCATGGAAGCCTGTGTCACGCTTGGGATGCTCAAGCCGCACCAAGCCGAACGCCTCGCCGCCGCCGGGCTGACGGCCTACAACCACAACCTCGATACTAGCCCCGAGTTCTATGGGCGGATCATCACCACCCGCACCTATGAGGATCGGCCGGAGACGCTGGCAATCGTCCGCTCCTTCGGCATCGACCTTTGTTGCGGCAGCATCATCGGCATGGGCGAAACGATCCGCGACCGAGCTTCGATGCTGCACGTTCTGGCGACAATGAATCCGCACCCCGAAAGCGTGCCGATCAACGCGCTCGTCCCGGTAAAAGGGACAAACGAAGCCCGGCAAATTACGTAATGACGTTATCGACGTGAACTTTGCGGCCTTCGCCACTTATTTCGACGGTTTGCTAACGACAGACAAACGAGCAGGTGAGATTTACGCCGAGGCGGAATTGATCCTTCGGGAAGTATTTGCGATGCCGCCGTGGTGGTTGCGTGTCTTGCTCTCGATCGGCAACCTCTCTCGCAAAGTGAACCGGGTATAGTGCCCATCTCTGCTTCGGACGGAATAGGGGCTTATGCTATGGCAGATGTATCCAAGCTCGTGAACGAGCTGAGCAATCTTACCGTCACCGAATCGGCGGAACTAGCGAACATGCTCAGGGATAGGTGGGGCGCGGTTGAAACAGGCCAACCCGGCGATGTTCCTGCGGCGCGAAAACCAACCGAGGGCGCGGATATAAGGCTTATGCACGAGCTTATTTTTCGGCCATCCAATGTTGTCTTGCAGCCTTTCAGTAAGGAGGAAAAGGCTAAGGGAAAGACCCCTGACTTCAAGCTCATGAAG
Source organism: Stagnimonas sp. (assembly GCA_030696045.1). GTDB lineage: Bacteria > Pseudomonadota > Gammaproteobacteria > Nevskiales > Nevskiaceae > Stagnimonas. The sequence goes on from JAUYNO010000101.1 coordinate 7,218, forward strand.
GATTCCAAATTGTGCGGATACTGCGAGTTGAAGTCGCCCAGGGATGATTGGGTTTTCGAGTTTCCGGACGACATCAAGCCTGGCGAATCCGTCAGCAAGACACGGCCCTCGCCGACTTCCAACAATCTTGCACGGCAGATCGAAAGCGCCGTAGAGCAATTCGATGCCGTCAACCCGGACCACAAGCTGCCGAACGTGCTGGCTATCGTGAATCATGCGGCTGGCAGGACCAGATCCGATCTCCATATAACAGTAACGGGCATTCAGGTACCCGATGGGCCTCGGCTCTACACTCTAAAGCCCGATAGGCAGAAGCAGGTTTGGGAGGCCACCCGGCGCGTTGACCTCTTCCTCTGGATCGATGCACAGAACTGCACATGCCAGCACGTGTATCCGGACGACGCGATTCATCGCGCGGCCGCCTGCGCCTTGCTCGGCATCGAAATGGGCAAGGAGTATGCAACAACCCCGCCTTAAGCCGGACGACGCCACCCGTTGCAGCGGAGCCACATTTTGAGCGGCGGTGGCGATGGGATCGAGCTTGTCGGCTTGGAGAAGGGCCCAATCCCGCCAACGCGAGACACGCTCCTGCTCTACATTCACTGCCGGGATCATAAGCACAGTCGAGACGAAAGCTCCATGTCCTGAGCGCGGCTGATGGCCGCGTATCGGTCGATCCAGAGAATTTCCTCAGACTGGAGGTCGTCCTCTCCTTCGGCGACGACCGAATAATTCCCCTGCGTCTGTCCCATCCATTCGGCCTGCCCTGCTCGCAATCCCACATTGGCCGCGATGGGATTTCTCTTGATCTCCCGGTGCACACGTCGTGCGACGCGCTTACATCACGAACCGAATTCTATACTAAGTCATCCGCCGCTGGCGGCTTCTCTTTCTGGATAAATAGCTCTTCAAGCTTGACGATAACAAACTTTCCGAAGAGGAAGGTGCAACACGTCGCAAGAACGCTCGCTAGCATCACTAATGAAGGCAGGAGCGCGTCCTTTGGCTGGTACATAATAAGATAGAGAAATGCCCCCACCGAGACGCCAAATCCAGCCAAAGCTGCAAGCGTATTTGCAACTAGAGATATTCGTTTGTTCTTTCGATCTGCATCCGCGTCGAGCTCTTCTTGGCGCCTAATAGCCAATTTCTGATCTTCCTCCAAAAAAGTGGACAGGGTTAAGTTGCGTTTAGCTCGATCTGGGTCGGACTTTTATATCCGATCGAGGAATGACGTCGTGTTCGATTATAGAAGCCTTCGATGTAGGCAAAGATATCGCATTTGGCTTGGTCGCGAGTTGCGTATTGCTGGTGATGGACCTGCTCGGTTTTGAGCGTGTGGAAGAAGCTTTCCATCGGTGCATTGTCGTAGCAGTCGGCCCTGCGGCTCATCGAGGCCTGCATGCCAGCGGAGTGAAGCGCGGTGCGGTAATCGGCGGATGCGTACTGGACGCCTCTGTCGGAGTGGTGGATCAGGTTGGCGCCGGGCCGTCGGGTTGAGATGGCCATGTTCAGGGCCGCCAATGGCAGTTCGGTGCGCAAATGATCGTCCATCGCCCAGCCGACGATCCTGCGGCTATACAGGTCCATGACGGCGGCCAGATAGAGCCATCCCTGATCGGTTTCCACATAGGTGATGTCGGTAAGCCAGATCCGGTTCGGCGCCGCCGCGCTGAAGTTCCGATTGAGCAGATTCGGGGCGATCGGGAGGTCGTGACGGCTGTCGGTGGTCCGCACCCGCCGCGGCCGGGCCATGATGGCGCGGATGCCGTGCCGGCGCATCAACCGCTCGACACGGCCGCGGCTCACTCCGCGACCCTGGGCCTGCAGCTCGACATGGATACGCGGGCTGCCATAGCGCCCGCAGGTATCGCGATGAACCCGCGTGATATGATCGAGCAGGTCACGATTGGCGGCGGATCGACGGCTCTCCGGACGCGAGCGCCAGGCATAATAACCGGCCGGCGAGACCTCGAGCGCGCCGCACATGATCCTCACCGGGTAATCGGCGCGGTGATCTTCGATGAAGCGGAACCTCATGTCCGAACTCCAGCAAAGATCGCGATCGACTTTTTTAAAATGTCGCGTTCCATCCGCAGCCGCTCATTCTCCTGCTGCAAACGGGCGATCGCCGCAGCCTGGTCCGCCGACGACAGCACCGCCTGCTGTGTGGGGAGCCGCGGCGCTGCCGTCGGCTCGCGCCCAGCCCCACGTCGCTCGACCCAGCGACGCAATACCGAATCACGCAGGCCAAGCTCCTTGGCCACCGAGCCGATCGACCGGCCGCTCGAAGCCACCAGATCGACCGCTTGCCGCTTATAATCGTCCGTAAACGACCGACGTTCATTTCGTTGCATTCGACACCTCTTGGCTCCGCGAGCCTACTACAGGTGTCCACTAATTCGGAGGAGGCTCATTCAGCTCAAGCTCATGTGCGATCTTCGTCCTCTTAAGTTCGTTGTTCTCTAGGGCGTCCTTGAGCTTATCCTCAATGCCCTTATGAATGAAATTCAGGTGAGCAAAAAGCTTTTCGATGATGTCGAATCCGTCTTTTGCGCGATCGCCGCCATCATCCAACAGGAAACGCGTCGCCATCTTTCCATCTTCGCCTTCGACCCAGATTTCCCAGACCAACTCACCCATTACGGCGTTTCGGCCACAGTTTTGAACGACATTGTCGCCCTCGAATAACCGCTTTACTTCCCTACTGGCTTGCCGTGTATCCATAGCAATATCCCCAGAATGCAATCAGGGGATGTTATCAAACAGATCTCCGCTAGCAAGCCGGTCCAGTGGACGACTTGGTCCACAGTCATTGTCTGGAGCAGCCATGCCGATGGCCTTCCGGGGGTAAGGCCCTGCAAATTGCCAAAGTAGGCTTCCCAACACAATTAGGGGCCTATGAAAACTGCACTCGTTTTGATTGTATTCTATTTCAGGTTTGGCATTGTATCATGCACCACGTTTTCTAAGGTGTGCACCCGAACAGCCGCGCGCCTAGCAATTTGTTATGGCAAGGATTGTAGCTCATGTCTTGGTCTCTATATTCGCGGCTAGATCAACGATTTGGTACGAAAACTCCGGCTATTAGGCGTCAGCGTGATCTTCAAAACCGGATCGCTGGTTTTGAAGCGCGTTTTGAAACCGACATTGCCTTCCTCGGTAAGCCACTTAAGTCAGATTGCAAAGTTGTCGTTGTCGGTGCCGGCTTTGCAGGATTGATGGCTGGCTACAGCCTCTCAGGATCTTGTAACGTCACAGTTCTTGAAGCTCGCGATCGAGTCGGAGGTCGGGTTTGGACGCAGATCAATAGTTCGGCGAACCGGGCGATCGAAGCTGGCGCAGAACTGATCGGGTATAATCATCCAACTTGGCTAATGTTGGCTAAGCAGTTCGACTTGGGCCTTACGGTGTTAACCAGCGAAGACGCATTCGCGTCAATGGATCTCGAAATGCCGCTCTATCTGGACGGCCGATTGGTTTCTTCCAATGAGGCTGGTCAGATCTACGAAGAAATGGAGGAAACCCTTTCGCGAATATGCACAGCCGCTGGCGAGCTCGTCGATCCGTATAAGCCGTGGGAAGCAAGGGACGCTAACGAACTTGACACGAAGAGTTTGTCTCAGTGGATCCTGGAGCAGCATTGTTCATCTCTAACGAACAAGGCATTGGAGGTACAATTCGCAAATAACAACGGAGCTCCGACCAGCCGTCAAAGTTACCTAGCAAATCTAGCTGCTATCAGAGGGGGCGCGTTGGACGGTAAGCCAGACGACTATTTTACTCAATCGGAAACCGTAAAGTGCCAACAAGGAAATCAGGCTTTGGCGGAGAAGTTGGCAGCAGAAATCGTCCGTGCCGGCGGATCCGTATCCCTTTCGAAACCAGTCAGTCGCGTGGAAATCGTTGCAGACAGAGTCAGCATCAAGTTAGCAAATGGCGATATTGTTGAAGCAGACTATGTAGTCGTAGCCATCCCTCCGAGTCTCTGGCCTTCCAGCGCGCAGTCCGAGATTGCATTCGATCCACCCATTCCGCCGGAATTCCAAATGTCGATGGGTGTGGCGGTGAAGTATCTCAGCGAGATGAAATCGCGATTTTGGTTCGGAGCCGGATTGTCACCCAATTCAGTGTCGGATTCGATTGGAATAACTTGGGACGGAACGGACAATCAGATGCAGCTAGAGGGCCAAACCGTTGAACTAAGTCTGTTTGCAGGCGGGAACGCAGCGCAACTGGCCATTGAAATGTTCAACCGTTCGGGTCCTGAGCATTTGCGTGCGTACTATACTGGTGAGATCGAAAAGCTATACCGAGGCTACTCGCGCAATGCCACATCCGCCCCACGATTTGTCTGCTGGCCCCAAGACCGTTGGGCGAGAGGTGGATTTTCCTGCCCTGCACCGGGTGAGGTGACAAGAATCGGACCATTTTTGAACCGTCCATTTCACGATCGGATGTTTTTCGCCGGAGAGCACTGTTGCCCACCATTTTTTGGATACATGGAGGGGGCGCTCCAATCGGGACTGGCGGTTGCAAAAGCCATATCGCAGCGAGTGGGCCTGACATGACCTTGCGTACCAACAGAGCAATATCGCGACCAGAGTATAAGCGACGTTATGGTCCAGACGGCATAGCCACGTTTCGATGGGATCAATCGGCTGGAACGTGGCCGTTCCGATAGCTAACTTGCGGCCGGGACGACGATATCTTGCTCACCCAAGCGCTGCCATAAGCCCGGCGCGAAAGTACAGAGTTCAAGAAATTGAAGGCCGACGGTCGAAAGAAGCGTTGCGGCGGGCTGAGCCACCGCTTTGCTTTGCCGGGCGCAAAGGAGCGAGGCATTCCCTGCTTCGTTTGCCGGGGTATCTGATATGCGACGTATTAGGTTCAACAGGAACAAGAAGGTCGACGGTGACCGCGCGCTTTCTCGTACAAAGTTGCGGAGCGCAAGACCGCCGGCTGATATGCCGGGACGATCGGAAGAGCTGGATTTTTCTTGAAGGGCTTCGCATACTGCGCCGATCGCAACGATGCCTTCGTGGTCACTGGCATACGAAAGGGCTCTGAGTGCCTCGCCTTCCAAGAATTTGTCCGAAAGACACACGTTTCTGATCCAGTCAATTTTTGTCCGATCGAGCCTCTCGTTCAAGTGCTGCGCTAATAACTCTACGATCTCTTCTTCGCCGACGGCTCTTAAGAGGGATCGGGCAAGCGCAGCTCCTCCGATTACGGTGGTTTCAGCAGCTTTCCCTGCCAAGAGCGCCGGAGAAACCCGAAGTGTCTTGAGATCTACGTCAGCGTCGATCGAGGCTAATTCGTCGAGAGATCCGATTAGAAACTCGACGGTCGAGGATACCGCCCGAATGCTTCGAAGCAGATCGTTCTTATCCACTCGCTCAGAGCCGGCAATCAAATCAAGAAAATCGTCGGCGTGAGTCTGCTCAACATCGTACCCGATGTGGTCCTTCCAACCTTGAAAAAACCCTCCGAGCCCGTAGCCTGCTTCCAGACGATCATAAAGAGCAAACGCGTTCTCGCGGAACCCCGCCGTATACTCCTGAAAATAAGCGGAGACGGTATGCGCAAGCCAGTCATCCTCGGCCATCACCGACATATGCTGGTCAAACGCAAGGCTTGAAGGTAGAGGAAGGAGTTCAGTAACCCAGTCTTTCATCAACCCGAAACGATCGTGAACCGGCTTGTAGTAAATCTCGCAGTGCGCGTACTCTTCTATGGCGCTTTTCAGAAACGCATTTCGCACAGCGCTGTTCGGACTGTTTACTGCACCTCTCGCAGCCGTCGGCCCTGCCGACCTCGATAGATGATAGGTTCTCAAAATCCAGGCAAAAAGTTGCGTGTGAGAAAGCCTGCATTCCCGCAACTGCGTCCAGAACGGATGACTAAAGTAAACGCCG
>JAUYNO010000102.1 GCA_030696045.1 Stagnimonas sp.
GCGCGGCCTGCTGCGCCTGCGCCGCCACCCGGGCGGCGGTCAGTGGCGGCGCCGGCTTCGGTGCCGGGCTGGCGCTCGGCTTCGGCGTGCGCGCCTGCGGGCTGATGGCGACGATGTCCGGCAGCCGCACCACCGCCGGCACGATGGGCGCGCCGGCTTCGACCGGCGGCAGTGGCTCGGGCGGGCGCGGCGACGGCGTCAGCGCCCCGCTCAGCGCCAGGCGGCCACTGCTGGCCGGCGTCGGTCTTGGGAAGAAACCTTCCGGCAACGGCGGCGGCAGGGCCTCCGGCGAGCCGCCGCGCAGGGCCGGCTGCAGCGACCAGCGCTCGCGCGCCGGTTCCGGCGGCGCGGGCTCCGGGCTGATCTCGATGACTTTCTCGACCAGGCCCGAGGTCGGTTGCAGCGCCTGCGCTACCCGCGTGCGCAGACCCGGCGCATAGCGCCAGGCCAGCAGCAGATGCAGCCCCAGGGCGATCAGCAGCGCCCAGCGCAGGCGGCGGGAAGTTTTGGTGGAAGCCATTGCGGCGATTGTAGGAGGGCGTTCAGGTATTGAGCATGTGCTGACCAAGGACTCAGGCCCCGCTGCTCAGGCCTTGCTGCCGCAAGCTCACCCGGTCGCGTCCTGAAGGCATCTCCCGCACCCATTCCAAACAGATCGGGGGCCGTTGGCCCCCGATCTGTTTGGAAACGCCGTGTCGATGCTTTACCAGTGCTCACCCTTGAAGATGTTCGCGAACACGGTCTGCTCGATCGTGAGCTTCTCGCCGCCGTCCTTCTTGCCCTTGGCCGCGCTCGAGGACGGAAACAGCTGGAAGCCCTTCGATAGCACCCAGTCGTTGGCCTTGGGCCAGATCGCGTAGCTCACCGCCGCCGCCGTGCCGACCGTGGTGGCGATGCTCTTGGGTTTTTCCAGGATGGCCCTAACCACGGTGTCGGCGGCGTCTTCCGGCGACCAGGTGGGGATGTAGTCGTACATCTTGGTCGGCGCGATCATCGGCGTGCGCACCAGGGGCATGTAGATCGCGGTGGTGTGGATGTTGCGGTTCTTCACCTCCGCCGACAGGCAGCGGGTGAAAGCATCGAGCGCCGCCTTGCTGGCGACATAGGCCGAGAAGCGCGCGGCGTTGGCGAGCACGCCAATGGAACTGATGTTGATGATGTGGCCGTTCTTCTGCTTGGCCATGGCCGGCAGCAGGTTCATGATCAGCCGCACCGCGCCGAAGTAGTTCAGCTGCATGGTGCGTTCGTAATCGTGGAAACGATCAAAGCTCTCGAACACCGCGCGGCGGATCGAACGGCCGGCGTTGTTGATCAGCACGTCGACATGGCCGAAGTCGCGCAGCACCTCGGCGCTCATGCGGTCGATGTCCTGCAGGCTGTTGAGATCGCAGGGGTAGACATGCGCCTCGCCGCCGGCTTTCTCCAGGATCAGCTTGGCCTCTTCCAACTTGTCGCGGGTGCGCGCGACCAGGATCACCTTGGCGCCGGCGGCGCCGATCTTCTTGGCGGCGGCAAAACCAATCCCGGAGGAGGCGCCGGTAATCAGCACCACCTTGCCCGACAGCTTCTGCCGCAGCTTCGGCGGAATCTTCACCTTCAGATCCAGGTGCAGCTCCCAGTACTGCCAGAGCTTGTCGGCGTAGTGCTTGATGTCGGGGCAGACAATTCCAGTCCCCTTGAGCGCGCGCCGCGCCTCGCGGTCGTCGAACACCGCCTGGTTGAAGGCATAGCCGAGCACCGACAGCGGCACGCCGATGGCGTCCGCGATCTTCAGCTGCGCGCCGTTGCCCATGGACTTGCCGACCCGGCCGATCAGCTTCTTGACGCTGTCCGGCAGCGCCGGAATGTCGAGCCGACCGCCAAACTCGGGGCCGTGCGCGGCTTCGAGAAAGCACTGCAGCAGGTCGCCGACGGTGGGCGACTGCGACTGCATCAGATGGAAGCACTGGCCGTCTAGTTTAGGGCTATGGGCGATGGCATCCATCGCCGCCGCCACGTAGTCGACCGGCGCGATGGCGACCTTGCCGCCCTCGATGCCCAGCAGCGGCAGCCATTTCGGCACCCGGTAGCTGATCTTCTGGATCGCCTTGGCGAAGTAGTAGGGGCCGTCGATCTTGTCCATCTCGCCGGTCTGGCTATGGCCAACCACCACGCCCGGACGGTAGATGCGCCAGGGCACCGCGCACTCGTTGCGGACGATGGCCTCGCTCTGGAACTTGGTGCGGTAGTAGGGGTGGCTGGTGCTCTGCCCCTCGTCGAACATGGTCTCCTTGAAGATGCCGACGTAGTCGCTGCCGGCCACCGCGACGCTGGAGACGTGGTGCAGGCGCACGTCACCACCCAGATCGTTGACGAAGGCGACCAGATTGCGGGTGCCCTCGTTGTTGATGCGGTCGCCCTGCTCTTCCGACATGTTCATGTCGTAGACCGCCGCGAGATGGAAGACGTGGTCGATCTTGCCGGCCAGCTTCTTGAACTCGGCGGGCGCGACCAGGCCGGCTTCGGTGATGTCGCCGGCGACCATGTGCAGCTTCTTGCCGGCCTCGCCGTAGCGGGCTTTCAGCTCCTCGAACTTGGCGGCCGAGGACGGCCGCACCAGCACATGGACCTTGGCGCCTTCGCGGGCCAGCAGCTTTTCCAGCAGGAACTTGCCGATGAAGCCGGTGGCGCCGGTGACGAAGTAGTTCATGACCGCATCCTCTCCAAGAAGTGATCTTTGTCGTTCTGCGTTTCGCGCAGTGTAAGCCGGCTTACTGGCCCGGGCCGATCCAGCGATAGACGCCTTCCAGCTCGATCAATAAATCGGCGCGGCAGATGTCGCCGCGCAACAGCACCCAGGGCGCGCCGCGCGCGACCAGGCGCTCGAACAGGGGCGCCACCCGGCTGGCGTCGCCGGCATGGCGCAGGTAGAGCTTGAAGCTCTCCGGCGCCCACATCGGCTCGCCGACCTCGGGGAAATGACTGACGGCGGCATGGCGCAGCAGCGCCTCGACATTGGCGGCGGCTTCTTCCAGCTGCGCCTGCACATCACCGGCATGCACCGTGGCGTGGCCGACCACGCTGGCGGTGCCCGATACCAGCAGGCGCGCGCCGGCCCCGGCGGCGCCCCGCAGCAGCAGGGCGCGGGTGAAGCTGGGACTGCGCGGGCCGTACTGGCGCGGATAGCGGTAGGCCGAGACCTGGCGCGGATTTTCCAGCGGCACGCCCGGCTGCGTGCCGGCCAGCACCGCGACCGTCAGGCCCGGCTCCTCGCCGCCGATGGCGGTGGCCGCCGGCAGCTGCCGCTCGAACTCCGAGCGCTGCGCCAGCGCCCGGGCACGGCCGACGCAGAACTGCCGGTAGCGCTCGGCGTCGCCCTCGCCCTCGTTGATGCGGTCGAGAAAATTCCAGGTGCGCAGCCAGTGCGGAAACTCGTGGTGCACCACCAGCCGCTCCAGCCGCCAGTAGATGTCCTCGCTGGCGGCGACCACGTCCTCGGCCGGCAGTCGCAGATGCGCGAACAGGTGCTGGCCGTCGTGCGCCCAGTGCAGTCCCTGATCGCTGCCGGCCTCGACGATGGGCCGGCCGGCGCTCCAGAGTTCGGCGCTGGCACCCGCCAGGACGGTAAGCGGAATGCGCAGCCGGCGCGGATCGGCATCGGGCAGTTCGCCGCCGTGGTGCAGACAGGCCAGGGCATCCGGCGGCAAGCGGCCGGCCGGGGCGGGGCGGGTGGCGAACGGCGCGGCGCCGGAATCCGGGGATGGGGCCGGCGAGGCAGACTGGGCAAAGCTCATGAGCAAGGTCGGCGGCGCGCGCTGCGCCGCGGCGGGTGGCGTTGCGAGGGAGGCAAGGCTAGCACCTTGGGGCGTGTTCACCATTAAATGATCGCGACCATTCAATGATGAATGCGGCCTAGTGCGTGTACTCGACCTGCGTCGCCGGCAGCCAGCCGACGGTGTCGCCGAGCTGCACGTTGAGCCAGCGACCGCTGGCATTGTCCAGACTCGCCAACACCCGCACCGCCGTCCCGGCCGGCAGGCTGCGCAGCGCGGTTGCCGCCGGCAGCGGCTGCGCCCGCATGGGCGCCTCGCGGCTGACCGTGGCCGGCAGGCCGGCGGCCAGCGGGCGGCTGCGGATGTCGGGCGCGGGCGCCGCTGGTTCCGCCGCCGGGGCCGGCGCGACCGCTACCGTGGAACTCAGCACCGGCGCGGATTCGGCGGCCGCCGGAGGAGCTGCGCGGCCGCCGGCACAGGCCGTCAACAGCAGCACGAGCGCGAGCGGCGGCGTCCGGCGCATCAGGGCTGCAGCAGGTCGCTCTGGGCGATCCAGCCGTCCTCGGCGCCGGCGAGCACGTACCACCAGTAACCCTCGGCGTTGTAGACCCGGCTGTCGAGCGTCACCTGCGCTTCCATCAGCAGGGACTGGATGGCATCGCTGCCCGAACTCGGCCGCGAACGCAGGGCCGCCCCCGGCCGCACCGCGGCCTTGCGCCCTTTCTCGAAAGCCGCCACCTGGGCGTGCGGCGCGGCCGGCTCACCGGCCGTCGTCGCCGCCGCAGCCGTCGCCGCAGCTGCCGGGGCGGCAGGCGCAGCGTAGCCGCTGCGCGGCAGCGGCTGGCCGCTGGCGCGCGCCTGCGCCTGGCGGGCCGCGATGGCGTCGGGGCTGTTGGTTTCCGACAGCGGCTTAGAGCTGACGGTCGGCGCCTGGGTGGCAGGCGCCTGATCGTAGGCACGGGTCTGGATGCCGCCGGACTCGGCGGCTCCGCCCCGGGTGTAGCCACTACGGGGCGCGCAGGCGGCGAGCGTCAGGCCGGCGACCGCGGTCAGCAGCAGAAGTAAACGCATGAGTGAGCTCCCTGAAGTTTGATGCGGTCCGGAGCCTGCGGCGCCTGAACCGGTCCTGATGGTTGTACACGCGAAACACAGAGCATGCCAGACGCCCCGGGCGCCGGCGGCGGACCATCAATAGTCGCCCTCGCCATGCCGGGCGGCCTGGCGCTGCTCGGCCTTGGCGGCCAGTCGCGGCGCCCGGTCCTTGTCGGAGGACCAGATCACGTCCGGGAACAGCAGCACCCGCAGCAGGCCGATCAGCATCCACAGATAGCTGAGCGAGAACACGATGCCGCAGAACATCGACACCCATTCGAAGTTGGGCGACAGGAACTTGATGCCCCACCAGCTCGCCACGTCGGTCAGCGAGGCGGCGAGCCCGGCCGGGAACACCCACTGGTAGCTCTGGATCTGGTTGAACTGCATCGAGAACGGAATCCCGATGATGAAGAAGCTGGTAGTGAAGCCGAACAGGTGAGCGTGGGTGAAGGCAATGAGCTTGCCCAGCGACATCTGCGCGAAATAGGCCTCGGCCGAGCCGTGCAGGCGCAGCTGGTACCAGATCTCCGAAGCACCGAAGCAGAAGGCGATGCCGAACATGGTCACCGCGAGCGCGATGCCGCGCTTGGCCGCTGGCGGCAGCTCGCGCAGGTTGATGTCGATGCTGTGGGTGGAGAACGGCACCGTCCACCAATTGATGGCCAGCACCAGGAAGAAGAAGGCGAACAGGGCCAGCGGGCCGCCGTAGGAAATCCATTTCGACTTCTCGGGCGGCAGCTCGACCACCTCGGCGCTCTGCACTGGGGCGTCGCTGAAGAAGTCGAAATTGTCAGGAGCGTCATTCTGTTCGAGTGCCGGCGCCGGGCCGGATTCGAGCGGACGCTCCGCGCCGCTCAATCCGGCGGCCTGCCCTGCCGCAGGCGCTGAGTCGGCCTCAGCGGCGGCTTGGGCCAGTGTGCGAGCGCCGAACAAACCTGAAAGCAACAGAACAACGAGAAACACCGCAAAGAGCCCCTCCCCCTTGCGGGGAGGGGTTGGGGAGGGGGGCGCTCTCCGTGAAAGCCGCACCCGCTCGATCAGGCCGCCCCCCTCCCCTGCCCCTCCCCGCGAGGGGGAGGGGGACGATTCGCGCTCGGTCGGGCTAAGCATTCTTCAGTCTCACGTACAGCAGGGTGCCGGCCTTCTTCACCGCCGCCGTGATCGCGGCATCGACACCGCTGCCACCACTCGCCGGCAGCTGGTCGACGGCAATGCCCTTGAAGCCCGCATAGGCCCTGCTGCTCGCCGCCGCCGGCACATGCGTGGTGTTGAGCGGCTGCACGGCCGTGACCTTCAGCTGGCGGTCGGTCGCGAGCAGCAGGAAGAACAGCTTGCCCTGGTACTCGGCCGGGAAGATCAGCGCGGTGCCGGCGGGCTTCTTGTCCACCAGCGGGATGTAGATGGTGTTCTCGTCGGCCTTCGCCAGCGTCGCACCCAGGGCCTTGGCGCGGGCGAGGTCGGCATCGGTCAGCACCGCATCGCGCGGCAGGTATTCGCGCACGCCCGGGAACAGCGCCTGCACCTCGCGCGGGATCAGGCTGGCGGTATCGAGCCACTCGCCCTTGCTGGCGGGCGTGGATTTCGGATCGCCGGGATTGGCCCTGGCGGCGGCTTCGTCGCCATTGCGGGCCCCGTCGCCGTCGGCGTCCAGCGCCGCGATCTTGCCGAAGGCGGCCAGGCTCTCGCCGGCATCCTTGAACTGCTGGCCGTAGGCGTTGTTGGGGGTGCCGCCGCCGTCCTTGTGGCAGGCGTTGCAGGACGGTGCGTAGCCGTATTGCTGCTTGTAGAGGCGCGCGAAGGCGGGTTCGGCGCTGGCGCTGGCGCTCAACAGCAGCAGCGCCAGCGCTGGGAGACGGGAGACGGGAGACGGGAGGCAGGAAACCTTGAAGTCTCTGGACCCCGACTCGGCGCTGCTGCTTTTTTGTCTCACGTCTCCCGTCTCCCGTCTCACAGCCTTCAAAAATCGAACAGCCCGGGCACCACCGCCCGCATCTGTTCCAGCAGCTGCGGATTCTGCTGCAAGGCGGCTTCCAGTGCCGCGTGTTGGGGCGCATCGGCCGGCGGCATCAGCTTGGCGGCCTTGTCGGTGCCGCGATAGCGCTCCCAGTCGAGCGCATCGCGGATCTCGGGCTTGGCCTGGATGTTGGCGGTGACCTCGGCCTCGCTCGCACCCGCCATGAAGTTGAGCCGCTTGCTGGGATTGCCGCGATGGCAGGCGAAGCAGTAATGCGAGAAGGGTTCGATGGGCGAACCGGCGGCGAGCTGCACCGGCGGCTCGCCGCTGGCGATGGGGGGCGACATCTCGGCGGTGGCTAGGCAGCAATAGGCTGGGGTCGGGGGCAAGCCCCCTCCTACAGGTGTCCGTAGGAGGGGGCTTGCCACCGACCCCAGCAAGGCCTGCAGCATCTGCACTCGTGAGAACGGCCTGCTCGCGAAGAATGCATCGGGCAGCGCATCGACCGCCTTGCTGACCCGGCTCCAATCCAAGCCCGCAGCCGCTTCCAGCCGCCTCACATCGTCGGCACTGAACAGGCTCGCGAGGCCGTAGATGCCGTCGATGTCGCCCGCCGCTAGCAGGCGCTTGGGCGCGCGTGGACTCAGCGGGTCCTGGGCCGGCGGCAGCCTGGGTAGCTGGTCGAAGGCCTCCAGATCGGCGTTGGTCTTGGCGCCGTCGCCGAGTTTCACCTTGGGCTTGAACAGGCTGCGGAACCAGCCCTTGATGCCCCGGGCCTCGCCGATGGGATCGCGGTTCGGCAGATCGGATTGCGGCACCGCGATGCGCTGTTCACCCGCTGCAAGTTGCAGCCGTCGCAGCTCGGCCACGGCGGCACTGTCGGCCTTGAAGTCGCCCGGCGCGCGCGCGTAGTCCAGCGCCAGCTTCAGCAGCTGGCGGCGGCAGGCGGCGTCCCCGCAGCGGTCGAGCCAGAGCTTCTGCGCCGCGACGATGAAATTGCCGATGTCGGTCAGCTCGTCATAGCGCTCCGGCGTCGCCAGCGGAACGGCAGTCGGGAAGCCCAGGTAGTGGTCGCTGCCGAGTGCGGCGGCAATCTTCGCAGCGGTTTCCGGCTGGCCATTGCTCTCGTTCCAGGGCCGCACCGAAAAGATCGGCGTGCCGCCCTGGTGGCAGGACTCGCAGATCGCACGCTGGGCATAGACCAGCCGGCGCGCGCCGTTGGCGCGGTAGTCCTGCACCAGCTGAAACTCGAAGCGGCCGGCCGCCTCGTTGTAGCTGATGACCTCGATCTCCTGGGCCTGCTCGGTGTAGCCCAGGAACAGCTGCCCACGCGGGGCGAGCCCCAGCGAGGCCGGACTGCCCGGCGCCTGGAAGTCGGCCGCCAGCAGCACCCGTGGATGCGCGTAATCCGCCTGGCCCTTGAGCAGGGAGCGGCCGTCGGGAATCAACAGGCTCAGCGGCGCGGCGCCGGAAGGATCCTGCTTCGCCAGCAGCGCCGCCAGTTTCTCGAACGGCCAGGGCACGCCGTCGGCCTGGGCCACCAGATGGTCGAACAGCGAGCGGGTGCCCGCCGGCGGCAGGTCTTCGCGCGAAAGTACGGTCGACGAAGTCGCCGCCGGATCGGTCACCACCGGCCGCTGCGCCAGCTCGGCAATCGCCGGGCCACTGCGATGTGCCTGCACCCAGCCATAGGCGCCGGCCGCCAGCAGTGCCAGGACCAAAAAGGAGAGACCGATACGGCGCATCGCGATTCAGCGCTCCCGTTCGGCTCCCTCCCCCGCCTGCGGGGGAGGGTTGGGGTGGGGGCGTTTGCACTCTGCCGACCGAACCGCCCCCCTCCCAACCTCCCCCCGCAAGCAGGGGGAGGAGCAGGGTGCACCGCGTCGGGCACGCATCACATCAGCTTCAAGAACTCGCGCAGCGCCAGCTTGTCTTCGGCACTCAAGGAAACGCCAAACTGATGCCCCTTGTTCTCGACCGGGTCGTCGCACTTCATGAACAGCGGCCGGTGCGGATTGGCGCTGGCGAAGTTGGCGATCGGCGTGCCGGCGCTGACCGGCAGCTTGATCAGGCCCTGGCCGTCCTCGCGCGGCGCCAGCCAGAAGTCGACCGGGGTGACGCTGATCTTCGGCGCGCGGGCATTGGCGTCGGCCGGGTTGTCGGAGCGCAGCAGCTCGTCGAAGGCGCCTTCGAACTGCTTGATGCGCGCCGCCACGCTGGTGTCGAGCGTCTTGCCGTCCGGCAGATAGGCCAGCTCGCCGATGGCGTTGTTGTGCAGGAAGGGCGAGGTGGCCCACACCGACAGCAGCGAGATGTTGCGGAGATAACCGGGGCCGCCGCTGATCTCCTTCTCGCCGAACTTCATGCCGCCCACCAGCGGGAACATGCGGTTGATGACCTTGGGCACGCTACCGGGCGAGGGCCGCTCCTTGTAGTCGAGCGAGGAGAACTCTTCCCAGATATGCCCTTCGTTATGGTTGTCGTGCATCGCCCGGCACTGGTTGGTGCCGACGATATTGAACGGCGTCGGCTCGTCGTTGCCGAGCCAGTCCTGGCCGAACACCTCCTGGCCGGTGAACTGCTTGGGCCGCAGCGCGCCGGTCTTGCTGTCCTTGGCCAGGTACTTGGCGACGAACTCGGGGCTGTCGCGCTCGGCGGCCTCGAACTCGTGCTGCCAGTAGTCCTCCTTGCCGAATACATGGCCCTCGTAGAAGCGGGCCAGCGCCTCGCGGTCGGCGCGCACGTTCTCGGGCGCGACCTTGGTCGAGTGGCAGGCGGCACATTCGCGGGCGAAAACCTTGCGGCCGGCCGGCACCTTGGCGAGATCGACGAATTTCGACCCGGGGGAACCATCGACATCCTGCGCCTGCAGCAGATAGGTCGGGCCGCCGGTTACCAGGAAGGCGGCGAGATCGTCCATCTTGGCGTCGGCGTAATTCCAGGGCTCGCAGTCCTTGGCGCACTGGGCGATGCGGAAGGGCTTCTGCTTGGTCTTGTCGCCGAAGAAGCTGCCCGGGGTCGGGAAGTTCGGCGTCCAGCATTCCTCGGTGCACATGCCGATGTTGACGTAGACGCGGATCAGGGCGAGGTGGTCACCCACCGTGTCCTCGCCGCCCTTCAGCACGTTCTGGGTCAGGCCTTCGCGCACCTCACCGGTCACCGGGTCCTTCATCCGGTGCTTGAACACGCGCCGGTTCTGGAAATCCATGATGTTGTTCTGGGTGCCCGGATTGTTCATGAAGTCATTCGCCACCAGCGAGGTGTCGATGGTTCCGGGCCGGCCGGCCTGCAAGGCGATGCGCGCCAGCGAATCTTCCGGCGCGCCCTGGAAGAACATGGTCGGCTGGTTGATGTGCTGGTTGCCGATGGTGGCGCTCAGGTTCTCCCACTCCGGCTCGTTCGGGTTCGCCGGCGGCTGGGTCGGGTCGAAGCCGACGTGGCACTGCACGCAGGGATGGCCGATCACGAAGCGCTTGTTGTGCTTGAGTTCGTCGGTCTCGTAGGGCGCGGTCTGCGGATCGAACACGACCTTGCCGCTCTCGTCCTTGAGCGGATCGGCGTAGTACTTGCGGTAGCCGAGCACGCCGGAGCTGTGCGGGTCCGGGCACTTGTCCCAGAAATTCGTGGAGGCATCGCCCTCGGTGCAGTCCGGGTCATTGATGACGCCGTACTTGCTGAAGCGCTGCTTGCGCTCGCGGGTGTCCAGCCAGGGGTACCAGATGTCGGCGATGCCATTCGGCGTGGTGCGCGAGAAGTGCAGATAGATCTCGTCCTGGTTGCCGAAGGTGCCCTTGAACCAGACATCGCGGCCACGGCGCACGCGCTCGCGCGCGGCCTGGGCCTTGGCCGGATCGGTGGCGGCCAGCTCGGTGAAGAGTGAGTTCACGTAGCGGCAGGCCTCGGCGTCGTAGCCGGTCGGCTGCGGCTGGTCGCAGGGCGGCGGGGCCGCCTGCGGGATCGGCGCGAAGCCCCAGGGCCGCTCGCCCTGCCACTTTGCGAACCAGTGCTGGCCACCGTCGGGCCAGACCTTCTTGGCGGCCAGAGTCGCGTAGAAGTTCTTCTCGTACCAGTCGCGCCGGGCGTTCACTTCCGGCGTGCCCTGGTAGATGCCCAGCGGCAGGATCTGGCGGGCGTCGAGGTCTTCCAGCGTCACCGAGCGCAAGGTGTGGCGATAGGGGGTGCTCGGCACCGGGTACTTGCCGGGCTCGGGCCAGTAGTTGTCGGGGGTGGCGACGTAGTCACCGGTGGCGGGGGCCGCCGGTGGTGCGGTGACGGCGGCATAGGCCACCAGGCTCGCAACCGCGAAGCCGGCACAGAGCGCAAGGCGCATGGGTTCTCCCCCGAAAGATGTGATCTGTAATTTGGCGCGAGTCTAGGCGTGCCTCCGGGGGCTCACAAGCCGAGGCCGGAATGGCCGCCGCAGCGCAGCAGGCGGCCGCAGGAATATTTTCATGACTTTGTCATCATGTAGCCCTGCCCGACGTTGTAGACGGCAGTTCTGATGCACACCGGTCGAGCCCCGGAAAAGCACGCAAGGACCTGTACTTTTTGCAGCGGCCCGCTCGATCAAATCTTGATGTTCGATTGACGAAACCCCGGTTGGGGCTTTCGTCGCTGGCCTTGCCATCGGGTGATCCCATGACCGTCCTCCGCCTTTTTCTTCGCACGACCCTGAGCCTGGCCCTGGTCGGCAGCTTCGGCGCCGCCAGCGCCTCCGAGCCCGCCTCCCACGACGTCACGCTCGCCGGCACCCCGGGCGAGACCGTGATTGTCGAATGGGAGGGCACGGCCAACCCCGGCGCCACCGGCGCCGGCAACACCTGCGCGGCGGCGGAGACCGACGACGCCCACGCCGTCAATCTGAGTCTGCCGGCCAACTTCTACGAGACCGGCTCGCTCAACGCCGACTTCCACATCGAATGGGCGGAATCGCCGGCGGTCGATCCCACCGGCACCGTGCACGATCCCGATCTGGTGCTGGCCGTGCAGGACGGCGAGGGCAACGAGCTGGGCGCCAGCGACGGCGGCTCGCCGGAGGAAAACGTCGGCGCCACCAACCCGCCGGCCGGCACCCTCACGGCCATCGTCTGCCCGTTCTTTGCCTCGGCCCCCACGCCCTACAAGGGCAAGCTCACGCTCACCGTGCGCGGCGAGGCGATGTGCCTGACCCCGCCCAAGGTGCTGGCGCACTCCACGGTCACCTCGGCTCTGGCCGCCGGCGGCTTCGATGAGGCCGACCAGTACCGCCTGCCCA
Source organism: Stagnimonas sp. (assembly GCA_030696045.1). Taxonomy (GTDB): domain Bacteria; phylum Pseudomonadota; class Gammaproteobacteria; order Nevskiales; family Nevskiaceae; genus Stagnimonas. The sequence goes on from JAUYNO010000102.1 coordinate 12,056, forward strand.
ACTTTGATCGCTTCCTGCAGGAAGCCACCGGCCAGCTCGCCGCCCTGCCCGCGCGCGGGCTCGAAGGCCGCCGGCAGCCGGTGCTGTTCGACCGCAACCTCGGCAAGCCAACCTTCCTGTGGGCGCGCAACAACACCCGTCCGCTTGCGGTCGGTGCGCTCAACCCGCGCGAGCTGCTGATCGCCCGCGCCCGCGCCCATCTGCGCAGCGAGGCCAAGCTGCTGGGCCTCTCCGACGCGCTGATCGACCAGGCGGAAGTCACCGACGCCCAGTACAACGGCGACGGCCCGGCGGTGGTGCGCTTCCGCCAGCGCGTGAACGGCTACCAGGTCCACCATCGCAGCCTCAATGTATTGCTGGATCGCGCCGGCGCGCCGGTGGCAGTGTCCGGCTACTTCGCCACCGACTACGACCCGGCCAGCCTCGCCGGCCTGCGCTTCGAGCGCAGCGCGGCGCAGGCGATCTCCGCCGCCTGGGGCTCGTTTGGCGGCAACCTGCCGGCCGGGCAGCTGCTGCGCACCGGCAGCCACGGCGGCTTCGACCAGTACAGCACGCCGAGCCTGGGCAGCCAGTTCGCCTTCGAACGCGCACCCCGCGCCAAGGCCCTCTACTACCCGCGCGCCGGCCGCCTGGAGCCGGCCTACGAAGTGGAGCTGTTCGTCACCGGCCTGGCGCCGCGCCGTGGCCTGCTGGCTTACTCCTTCATCGTCTCGGCGGTGGACGGCACGCTGCTCAACCGCGCCAACCTCAGCGCCAATGCCACGGCCTATACCTACCGCGTGTTCGCCGATCCCAACGGCATCCACCAGCCTTACGACGAGCCGACCGGCAACGACCTGATCCCGTTCCCGTTCGCCGATCCGGACGCGCCGATCACCGCCCCCACGCCCGACACCAACCTGATCACCCTCATCAGCGGCCCGATCTCCACCGGCGACCCCTGGCTGCCGGACGGCGCCACCGAAACCACCGGCAACCACACCGACGCCTGCATCGACAACATCGACATCCAGGGCGTGCCGATCGCCGTGCCGCCGCCGGTGAACTCCTGCGTGCCGGACCTTGAACCGCGCGCGACCACCACCTCGGCGAATACCTTCGACTACCCGCTCAAGGCCTTCGACGATCCCGCCGCCGCCGCCGCCAAGAGCGCGGCCGTGGTGAACCTGTTCTACACCATCAACTGGCTGCACGACTGGTGGTATGACCACGGCTTTGACGAGGTCTCCGGCAATGCCCAGACCAGCAACTACGGGCGCGGCGGTGCCGAGGCCGACCCGCTGCTGGCGCAGGGCCAGGACGGCTCCGGCCGCAACAACGCCAACATGGCCACCCCCGCCGACGGCAGCTCGCCGGTGATGCAGCAATACCTGTTCAACGGCCTCATCAAGGGCAAGGTCGAAGTCACCTCGCACCCGGCCATCGGCAGCATCCAGTTCAATGCCGTCGAGTACGGCCCGCAGACCTTCGACTACACCGGCACTGCGGCGGTCGTGGACGACGGCTTCGATCCCACCAACGACGGCTGCACGGGCCTGTCCACCCCGGCCGGTCCGGCGGTGCCGGTGTTCGGCTCGCCCACCGTGCCACTGCCGGTGCCGACTCCCGACCCCGGCCTGGTCGGCAAGATCGCAGTGATCGTGCGCGGCGGCGGCTGCCCCGGCTCCTACAAAGTGCGGCTGGCGGTGCAGTCCGGGGCCTCGGCGGTGTTGCTGGTGCACAACGGCGACGGCCCGCCGCCCTACCTCGCCAACGGCGACATACCCATCGACGCGCCGGTGCAGCCGACCAACACCGTCTACCAGGTGCCCATCGCCGTGATCCGCCAGGACGACGGTCAGGCGATCATGGATGCGATCGCCGCCGGCGAGACGGTGACCGTCAGCATGCTGCGCCAGCCGACCATCGACCTCGATGGCACGCTCGACAACCTGATCATCGCGCACGAGTACTTCCACTACGTGCACAACCGTCTCGCCGACGCGGGCAACAACCAAGCCCGGAGCATGGGAGAGGGCTGGGGCGACATCAATGCCTTCATGCTCGCCGCCCGCGACGGCGAGCGCAGCCTGCCCGGCAATGAGCAGTACCAGGGTGCCTACCCGGGCGCGACCTACGTGACGCAGAGCTATTTCTATGGCATCCGGCGCGCGCCCTACTCCACGGACCTGACGAAGAACGCCTTCACCTTCAAGCACATTGCCGACGGCGAGCTGACGCCCGACGGCGGCGATGGCTCGATCAACTCCGAAGTGCACAACTCCGGCGAGATCTGGGCCAACATGATGTGGGAGTGCTACGTCGGCCTGCTCAATGACCCGCGCTACAGCTTCGCGCAGGCACAGTCGCGGATGAAGGACTACATCATCGGCGGCTTCAAGATGACGCCGGCGGACGCCACCTTCACCGAGGCGCGCGATGCCGTGCTGTCGGTGGCGCTGGCCCGCGACTTCGGCGACTACACCGCCTGCTCGAAGGGTTTCGCCAAGCGCGGCATCGGCCTAAACGCGGTGTCGCCGGCGCGCTCCAGCACCGACCACGTCGGCGTCGTCGAAGACCCGACCGAGTTCGTCTGCAAGGTCGATGGCCCGGGCGGCGGTTCCAGCTCCGGTGGCACCAGCAGCGGTGGTTCCAGCTCTGGCGGTAGCTCGGGCAGCGGCAGCAGCGGCCGCTTCGGTGGCTCGCTGAACCTGCTCCTGCTGCTACCGCTGCTGCTGCTTGGCCTTGGACGGCGCAGAGTCCGCAGCTAGACAGGCGGCAGACAAAGAAGGCGGGCTCAATGCCCGCCTTTTTTTGGCTATTGGCAAGCAGTGGTTGAAGCGCTAGCCGCTTCAACCACTGGCAAGTTGCAGCCAATTCTGTTGAAAAACTCGACGCGGAATCGGTGAATCGCAGAACTTGGCCGCCTGCGTCGATTCTGCGCGTTGGGTGGTCTTGTCGAGACTCAGAATTGCGCTGTCGCGAGCGCTTTTTGGTGTGAACGACACCCCTGGATTTTGCTCAGGAGTTTTTCAACAGAATTAGCCCAAAACGGACAGTGGTTTCCAAAGACTGTGAGGAGTAAACAGCCCAGTTGGTTTCCAGCTGTCGATGCTCCTTTGCAAAAATTTTGCCAAGAATGTAGACCTTGTTGAAAAAGCGAGTATTTACATAATCGCGTACCCTCTACCGGCTCCCAGCCCTCAGACGGACTTAACTTCTTCAAAAAACTTATCGAGGTTGTTTGCGCAATGGTTCAGGGCGTTCTGAATACTCTCCATGTGGACACATAACTTGAATCGCCTTTGCACACCACCGCCCCTGTAGGGGACTTCCTCCATCACCCCATGTGTGAGCAATTGCGGTAACAGGTCATCGAAGAAGTCACTTGAGCGAGCGCCTAATCGCATTTTAATAGTGCCTTCATTGGCTTGAGTGGATCGCAAGAAAACTCGGAGCACCCGCTGAACGAGTTCGACATCGTCACTGTCGTCGCCGTCGGATACGACCGAAGTCAATGCCAGCGATTGCTGGTGCTCCTCTCGAATCACAAAACCGACGTCCTGTAGAGATTTAGCGATCTCCGTCGGATTGAATAGCTGACGGTCCTGCTGGAGCAACACCAAGTTCGGAACTTGGCAACCCACCATCGTCGCCAATTGGATCTCGGAACCAATCTCTAGGCGCTCAAACTCGCAGCGGACAAAGGTGCAATTTTGGAGCGTTGAACCGATAGTGCTTGTAGGCTGAAAGTAGCAGTCCTCAAAGGTCACATTCTGCAAGCTGCGAGACGCTAGCGCAGAGTTCACCATGGTCATTTTGGCGACAGTGACGCGCTGAAGGGTATGTACCGAAATCAGGTACAGTGTGATCGCACCTGCATTCTCTCTTACATAGGAAAGTGGCAGATCGTTCGAAGCAAGCTTCTGAACGAGCTGCAGCACTGCCGCTATGTCGCCGCTTTTTCGAGCGACGAGCAAGCAGGCCTGCTCCACAGTAATAGCTGAAAGGGTGCCAGCCTTCAAAATTGAATGGACGTCAATCGAGCCAAGGCGCAACAACGCGCTTCCCAGACTTTCGCCTAAGTAAAATTTTCTGAAGTCCTCATGATCGAAAGCGTACTGACCGCGAAGCGATTGACTGACTGTGATCAGGGCGTGTTGCTTTAGGCGTTCCTTCACCTGCCGAGTGACGACAGCACCACGACGATCACAAAACATTTCACTAACAACATCAAGGACCTCTGCGCGCAAGGACTCCACGCCCGAATTCCACATCTCGGCAGACACCATCGACAGTAGTTCGTGATGCTCCTCTACTGAAAGCAGAGGCTTCAATGGCTCCCCTGATTTGTCAGTCCACTTCTCCTTGGCCTCACGCTCAACAATGGTAGTGACAAAGGCGTAGAAATAGTCTTGCGGAGAGTTTCCCAACCGTTGAATTAAGTATTCAACACTCTCCGACTGGATCGCTTCTTCAATCAGTCGTGAAGCTAGAACAGCCCGAGTGAGCAAGGGGTGATCCGCCCCCAATCTCTGGGCTAAAGCGTCGTAAAGGGAGTTCGCATCTTGGATTCCCCAACTATTCGCCAATTCCAGAAACTGCTTCCGGCTCCACCGGTCGAGTGAGATGCGACTGAACGCGACCTCGTATTTTCCAATTGAATCGAATAATTTGGCTTGCGTCCTAAAACTTTGATACTCAAAGTATGCTTTACGCGCGGCTATAACGATGCTGCCTTCAGATTCCAACGCATTCAACATTGTTCCGAGTGCTGAAACGGCCTCTCCTGAGGCGGTCTCAATAAACATCTCCTCAAATCCATCGAAAGCCGGGACAAGCACGCCGAGACGTACTAACTCGATGAATGCCTCGTAATAGTAAAATGGGAAACGATACTTATTGACTAGAGCGGCGACCACTACATCATCAAAATGAAGAAAGGCCTTTCCGCCTAGAGGTATTGGCACTAGAAGCCAATCTGTAGTCTTGTTTTTAAAAGCCTTGGCTTGCTGGCGGGCCATACAGTTAATTATTGTTGTTTTCCCTTCCCCAGCATCTGATGTCAGATATGTTGCAGAAGTAAATCCTGTCAAACGCTGGTCTAGCAACGAACGAAGCTCGTCGACCACATTCTCACAAGGTTTTTCTTCGATCGATTGCGATCGCTCGAATTGATCAAGCACCTTGCCCGCAGGAGAAACAAATGTGCTAGGGACGTCAACGCTATTCGCGATCTTTTCTGCAAGAATTGGTAATCGCGCAACTCTAGAAACCAACCATTTTCCTGCCGGGAGTCGGTCCCCATTCTCTGTGACAAATAATTCACCGCTTCTTTCGGAAAGTTCAGCCTCAATCATTTCGTCCCGAATTTGAACATACAGCTGGCCTCTTGAAAGATCGATATCCGTCGGAGTATCTGCAAACGCGCGCAGAATTCTCGAAAACGTTTGTATATTCATGGAGGCCTTAGAAACTTAGTGCAATGTATTTGGCGTGCAACGGGACTGCATACCTATTTTTTCGAATTCCGTATTTTGGCTTCGGGTGGACATGCAGGACAGATGTTCCGAATGCGAGGGCACTAACAATGCCTGGCCAGATGTCGTAGTCGGCCGAAACAACGCCGATCGCTGGATCTGTTGTCCGTGTTGCCAAATAAGCGATGTCAGAGACAATCATCGTGTCAACGAGCTTCTGCTCTTCTTTATTCAGAATGTCGGAAGGCGTTACCGAGCAACCAGAGCTGTCGCACTGCTCTTGATTTATAAAGGTCGCGATGTGCTTGATTGGACAAGCAGCCGCTAATGAACATTTGCGATAGGGCGCCGCTTCGCACGAAAGGCGCGGCGCTTGTCCCTTAGGCCTAAAAGTGTGGGTAAGGTCACTTCGAGGGTTCGCAAACAACGCACGAGCAAATTCAACCTGAACAACGCCCGCTTGCCCGTTGATACTTGCTGTAGACGGGTAAGCGGAGATGTCGGCTCCCAATCTCTGTGCAGACCGTGAAAGTCCTGTGTCTTGAAACCACCCACCATAGAGACGAAAGGTGAGGCGCGTTATCGCGGTCGGCAACTGCGGAGATAGTACTGCCGTTATCTTTGAAATGACGTGACTAAGACCCAATCGTCGATCTTGGTCGTGAACATTGTCGTAGTCCACTAGAACATTGAAATTCATCTGCAGACGCCGTCCCTTTGCTTTTTTATGGGCCAGAGCAAGTAAGCGCCGCGCCACACCGCCAACGGCTTCTTTGCAGTCGCCCCGACTCCCCTCACCACCTTAACTCAGAAGCGCAACTTACTGTGTATGGCTCGATGTTCGTTGGTGACGGCTTGGAGAATGTAGGGGCAGGGCGAGCTGGACTGCACCGAACTTTAGACTTCCGCACCGTCAGCTTCTGGGCACTAATCAGACTGAGGCGCTCACGTGCAAAAGTGCTTGGACGATCCTCCCTCCAAGCACTTTTTCGCCTACCAGATTGGGCCAACTAGCTGAGAAATCCGCGCCAATGGCCGGAGCCGGCATAGCCGCCGGGGAAGATTTCCTCCAGCAGCGACTCGGCCACCCCCATGCGCCGGGCCAGGATCTCGCCCAGCACCGAGCGGAAGTCGGTGGTCGGCTCCAGATCTTCGCCTTGGAACATCGCCGTCGCCGACAGCCCCGGCCACTGGCCGTAGACCTGGCCGCCGCGCACGCCACCGCCCATCACCAGCATTGACGAGGCCGTACCGTGGTCGGTGCCGCTGAGATTCTCCTTGGCCTTGCGCCCGAACTCGGTCATGGTCACCAGGGTGACCTGGCCCATGAGATCGCCGAGATCGTCGTGGAAGGCCCGGATCGCGCCGGCGAAATTGGGCAGTGCGGTGGCGTGGCGGCTGACCTGGTTGACGTGGGTGTCCCAGTCGTCTTCGGAGCTGACCGTGATGACGCGCGGCGCCAAGCCGCCACGAATGGTCTGCGCCGCTGCCTTCAGGCCGTTGCCGAAACTGGTGGCGGGATAGGCCACCGTCGGCGCCGGCAGCGGCGCTTCGCGCAGCGAGTTCATGCTAGCGGCCAGCCGGCGCACGTCGTCGCCGGGCGGGCCGGCGATGGTGGCGATGGTCTCGATCAGGGCGGTGGCGGCGTCGCCCATCACCGAGCCGTGGTAGTAGGCGGCGAAATCACGCACCGCGATGGCGCCCGGATAGCCCTGGAAGCTGGCCGGCACCGCGCCCTCGGCGGCCAGCGCGGCCCAGGTGTTGTCCTGGTATTCGGGCTGGTCACGCAGCATCACCCGGCCCAGCCAGCCGTCGCTGACGCCGCTGCGGGCGCCGGCCTCGGCAATCGACTGCGCGAAGAAGTGCGAGCGGTCGCGCGCCTCCAGCGGCACCCAGCCGGTGGCGGTTACGAATCCGAGCGTGCCGGCGTCGTACAGCTCCTTGAGCGCGCTCAGGCCCGGGTTGAGTCCGAAGTAGTCGTCGAGCAGGATCGGGTTGTTGACTTTGATGTTGGGGCGCACCACCGCGTAGTCGGGGTCGCCATAGGGCACCAGCAGGTTGATCCAGTCGGCCGCGAAGCGCTGGAACACCACCACCAGGGTGTGCTGCGGCGGCAGGCTCGCGGGCTCGCCGACGGCGACGGTGCCGCCGGTGGTGGTACCGGTCGTGCTCCCGGTCGAGGTTCCGGTCGAGGAACCCGTCGTTGCACCGCTCAGGCCGGTGCTGCCACCGGGGCTGGTTGGACTCAGGGCCGGGCTGACCGGCGCTGCCGGAGTCGCGGTGCCAGTGCCGGTGCTGCAGGCGCTGCTGCCGCCGGCGGCGAGCAGGGCAAGTAGGGCGCGTCGGGAAAGCATGGGCCTTATCTCCGCAGGAACCAGGGCGTAGCCAGCAGCACGAACACCAGACCCTTCACCCGCTGTTCGAGGGTGGCGGCCTCCATCTCGGCGTCGGGGTCTGCGTCCTGCGCCACGAAGGCGAGGCAGGCCGCCGTCGCTTCCGCCGGCAGCGTGGTGAACAGCAGGTTGCTGACGGCATTGCTGACCGCCTTGCGCGGTGTCCGGGCGCGGGTGACACCACTCGCCACCGAGTTGCCGAACTGCACCGCATTGAGCGGATCGGTCAGCACATAGTTGTAGCTGATGCCCTCGACCAGGCCGACCAGATACTTCTGCTGGTACAGGGCGGTGTTGGTATTGGCCCAGTAGGCCTCGCGATCCGGGTAGCCATTGGGCGGCACCCAGGCGTAGGGCTCGTGGCCGGCCTGCACCAGGGAGTTGAACAGCAGGCCGTTGGGCGCGGCGATGGGGGTGCCGAACAGATAGGTGTTGGCCAACTGCTCGACCTGGTTGATGCCGCAGGCCCGCATGGCGCCGACCATGGCCTCGAGCGGGCGCTTGAGCTTGCCGCCGGCGCTGGCGGCGAATTCGGGCGAATTCAGGATCAGCCGCAGCATCGCCTTGATGTCGCCGCCGCTGCTGCTGAAGACGGCGGCGACGCGCTGCACCAGCGCGGCCGGCGGCTCGTCGGCGACAAAGCGGCGGCAGAGCTTGAAGGCGATGAACTGGGCGGTGCCGGGGTGGTCGACGATGAGGTTGAGCGCGCGGTCGATCTCGGCCTCGCCGCCGCCGGCGGGGAACAGCTGGCCGAGGAAGTTCTTCTCGCTGCCATCGTGCTGGGCGGCCGTGAACTGCACGGTGCCGTACAGCGCCGCGCTCAGCGGCAGGTCGGTGATGAAGCCGAGCCCGGACAGGATCCGCGCCAGCGCCTTCATGTCGGCCTCGGTATAGCCGCCAGCTTTGCCCAGGCTGTGCAACTCCAGCAACTCGCGGGCGTAGTTCTCGTTGATCTGCCCGGCGCGGTTCAGCCAGTTGTCGAGGTAGTGCAGCATCTCGGCGCTGCGCACCGTCGCCTTCAGCAGGGTCTTGAAGTTGCCGAGGGCATGGGCGCGGATGACGTCGCGGTCGAAGTCGATCTTCAGCGGGACGGGGTTCTTGCGCAGATAGGTGTTGAAGTGGTCGTTCCAGAAATCGACCATCACCTCGTGCAGCTGGGCGCTGGAGAACAGCGCCCGGTAGAGCATGGCGCTCTGCAGCTCCAGCTGGTGAATGTTGACGGCGAAACCGGCACCGGTGCTGAGGTAGATGCTGGCGCCGGCGGTGTTGATCAGCGGGTAGAGCGCCGTCGTCAGCGCCTCGGTGACGCCATCGCTGGCGGCCAGCTGCTCCTCGATATAGGCCGCCGGGCCGATCTCGCGCACCCGCGCCAGACTCGCCGTCGTTGGGCCAAAACTGACGCGTCGCAGCAGGTGCAGACCGGGGTCGCTGCCGGCGATCTCGGCCGGCTCCAGCGCCTGCGCGCTGTGCGCCAGATCGGCCAGCAGGCCGCCGTAGAGCGCCGAGTAGCCGGCGAGCTGGAGAAAGGTCCTGCGTTTCATCGCGGTCATGGCATCGGCTCGACGACGGACAAAGCTGAGGAAAGACTCACAAAACCTATACCAACCGACGGACGGTGGGATTGCAACTGCCGATCGGATAAGGCGGCCAGGGAAATTTAAGGGCATTACATCCTTAACCCCCTGCGCCTTCTTGAACCCCTCGCCCCTTGTGGGAGAGGGGCAGGGGAGAGGGGTGGCGAGCGCAGCGAGTTCGGGCAGGTTCAGCGAGCACAAGCACTCGCTCCGCTCGCCCCCTCTCCCGGCCCTCCGGGCCACTCTCTCCCGCAGGCGGGAGAGGGGTTCTGGAAAGCGCAGGGAGTTAAGGATGTAATTCCCAAATTTGCCCCCCGGTCGGCCAGGTTCCGGGCTTGCAAGAGCGCACTTCCACCCCATTTCCCGGGCACGCCCGGCCTTTGCGTCCCGCACAATGGCGGCGTCGTGCGCAAGGGATGCACTCCGATGAACATCACCGACCTGCTGCTGCACTGGGGCCCGATCCTGATCTTCGCCGCCGTGCTGGTCGAGCAGCTCGGCCTGCCGCTGCCGGCGGTACCGCTGCTGATCGGCGCCGGCGCCCTGGCCGCGACCGGCGCCATCCGCCCCGAATGGGTGCTGCTGCTCGCCACCCTCGCCTGCCTGCTCGCCGATCACGGCTGGTACCTGCTCGGTCGCCGCTACGGCCGTCGTCTGCTCGCCGGGCTCTGCCGCATCTCGCTGTCGCCGGAATCCTGCGTGTCGCGCACCGACCGGCTGATCGGGCGCCACGGCGCGCTGGTGCTGGCCTTCGCCAAGTTCATTCCCGGCGTCTCGGCGGTGTGCATCCCCACCGCTGCCGCCAATGGCCTGAGCTATCCGCGCTTCCTGCTGTTCGATGGCCTGGGCAGCCTGCTCTGGAGCGGCGTCTATCTCGGCATCGGCCTGATCTTCGCCACCGAGATCAATCGGGTGCTGGATGCCCTCGACCAGATCGGCGGCTGGGCGCTGCTGCTGATCGCGCTCGCCTTCGCGGCCTATCTGGCCTGGAAGTTCTGGCACCGCTGGCGCCTGCGCCGCCTGTACCGCAGCGCCCGCATTGATGCCGGGCAGTTGCTGGGCCTGATCGAGCAGGAGCCGGAGTTGTTGCTGCTCGATGCCCGCTCGCCACTGGCCCGCGCCGACGACCCACGACCGCTGCCGCGCGCGACCGCGGTTGACGAGGCCCTGCTCGCGGAGCTGCTCGGCCAGGGCCGCCGCGACCGCGTGCTGGTGACCTTCTGCACCTGCCCCAACGAGGCCAGCGCCGCCCTGCTGGCCAAGCGCCTGATCGACGCCGGCCACGGCCGCGTGCACGTGCTGGCCGGTGGCCAGGAGGCGCTGGGCCAGCTCAACCGGGCGCCGTCGTCGTCGGCGGCCCTGTCATGAGCCCCGGCGCCGGTTACTCCGGCACGCCGCTGGCGAAGAAGCTGGGCATCACCGCCGGCATGCGCGTCTGTGTGCAGGCGGCACCCGCTGACTACGCGCAGTGGCTGGCGCCGCTGCCGGACGGTGTGGTCTTCGACGCCGAGGCCACGAAAATCAGCGACCTCGTCCACCTGTTCTGCACCGAGCAGTCGAAGCTCTCGGTGCTGCTGAAGAAGCTGCGCGGCGGACTGCGCCCCGAGGTGGCGGTCTGGGTGTCCTGGCCCAAGAAGGCCTCGAAGCAACCGACCGACATCACCGAGGATGTGATCCGCGCCCTGGCGCTGCCGCTGGGCTTCGTCGATGTGAAGGTCTGCGCCGTCAGCGAGGTCTGGTCCGGACTGAAACTGGTGGTGCGCAAGGAACTGCGCTGAGGCCTGGGCGTCCAAGCCCATATCTCGCCGACCAGGCCGGCGCTCTTCCGGCGCCAGACTGGCTGCTGCCGAGCCTCCCCTGCCAGCCCTTCCACGGGCTGGCGGATCACCCCCGGTGCCGCCCCATGCCCTCCGCGCGAAAGCCTTCCCCGCCGACCTTCGGCGTCGGCGCGCGGGCGCGGGCCGAGGCAGGCCGCCGGTGCTAGCGAGCCGGCTCGGGCCGCTGGCCGGGCGCCTGGCCCTGCTGGTCGCCCTGCTGGCCTGCAGCCCGGCCGGCGCGCAGGATGCCGCCGGCATGCGGGCACGCCATGCGGCCGCGCAGACACGGCTCGCGGACAATCCCTTCCAGCGGCCGCTCTACCTGAACTCGGAGCAGAGCGCAGGCCGGATCGAGGGCGAGATCTACGCCGAGCTCGACCGGACCTATGAGGGACTGAGGTCGGCCCTGCAGGGCATCGGCAACTGGTGCGAGATCCTGATCCTGCACCTTAACGTCAAGGCCTGCGCCGCCGTTGGCCCGGCCGGGAACCAGCGGCTGCGGCTGTTCGTGGGCAGCAAGTCCTACCAGGAATTGGCCGATGCCTACCGCTTCGATTTCCAGTACCAGCTGGCCGCCAGCGACCGCGACTATCTGCGGGTGGTGCTGAACGCCCCGGACGGCCCGCTCGGCACCCGCGACTACCGCATCACGCTGGAGGCAAGCCGCCTCGATGCAGGCCGCAGCTTCCTGCATCTCTCCTACAGCTACGGCCACGGCCTGGCGGCCCGACTGGCGTCGGAGACTTACCTGGCCACCAAGGGGCGCGGCAAACGGGGTTTCAGCATCGTCGGCCAGGACGGCGCGGGCGAGCCCGAGTACGTCGGCGGCCTGCGCGGGGTGATAGAACGCAACACCATGCGCTACTACCTCGCCGTCGACGCCTATCTGGCCGCCCTGTCGCTGCCCTTCGCCCAGCGCACCGAGCGGCGCCTGGGACTCTGGCACCAGAGCGTCGAGCGCTACCCGCTGCAACTGCACGAACTCGACCTCCTGCCCTATCTGGACATGAAGCACCGGGAAATTCGTCGGCAAGGCACCCTGGGCGCGGCCGGGGCCCGCGCCAGCGGGCGATGAAGCGAACGCGCCCGGGCCGGGGCCGCTGGACGCTGGCCCTGTGCTTGAGCCTTTGCGCCTGCGCCAGCAGCGGCCAGGCGATCCGACCCTTCAGCAGCGACGGTTGCAGCCTGTTCCCCGATGGCGCTGGCAAGCAGCCCGAGCTCTGGCAGGCCTGCTGCGTTCGCCACGATCTCGCCTACTGGCGCGGCGGCAGTGCGGCCGAGCGCCAGCAGGCCGATGCCGCGCTACGCGATTGCGTGTTCGAGCAGAGCGGTGATCGACTGCTCGCCGGGCAGATGTACCGTGGGGTGCGCCTGGGCGGCACGCCGGCGCTGCCCACCGGATTTCGTTGGGCCTATGGCTGGCCCTACGGCCGTGGTTACCAGGCCCTGAGCGAAGCCGAGCGGGCAGCGGCGGCGGCAGACCCGCTGGCGAGCGCCTGCGCCCGGCAAGTCACCGGCGCCTGCGTCAAGGACTGAGCTGGGCTGCCGCTGTCGGGGCGGCGCTATGTGCCTCAGCGCACCGAGCCGGATGGCGGCTTGGGTGTACAGCTTGCAGTCCGCGCTCCCGCCTGCAGCTACCCGTAGCCCCCATGCACACTCGCTTCCGCCACCGCCGCAAGCCGACTTTCGACGGCGCCCTGCTCGGCGGCCTGGCACTGGCTCTGTGCGGCGCGGCGTGGGCACAGGGGCCGCCGATCAACAGCAAGGCGCAGCAGGCCGCGCCCACCGCCTTTGCCGCCGCCGATCCCCGGCCGCTGCTGTCCTGGGGCGCCGGTGATGGCAAGAGCTATCTGGTGCCGGCGCTCGATATCCTCGGCTTCGACTTTCTGCTCAATCAGTTCGACCGCAACCTGCTCGACCGCAAGGTCTACGGCAGCGACGCCTCCTCGTTCTCGCACAACCTCACCCATAGCTGGGTGGTGGACGACGACCCCTTCGCCATCAACCAGTTCGGGCATCCGTATCAGGGCTCGATCTACCACGGCTTCGCCCGCTCGGCGGGGCTCGACTACTGGACCTCGGCGGCCTACACCGTCGGTGGCAGCCTGCTCTGGGAGCTGGCCGGCGAGACCGATCCGCCCTCCATCAACGACCAATTCACCACCGGCATCGGCGGCAGCCTGCTGGGCGAGCCGCTGTTCCGCATGGCCTCCCTGCTGCTGGAGAGCCGCCCGGGTCGTCGGCCCAATCGCTGGCGCGAAATCGGCGCGGCCGCGCTCTCGCCCTCGCTCGGCTTCAACCGCTGGGCTCACGGCGAGCGCTTTGACGGCGTCTTCCGCAGCCAGGATCCCGCCGTGTTCACCCGCCTGGCCTTGGGCGCCAATCTCAATGGCCGGGTCAAGACCAACGTCACCATCCCCGGCGCCGACGGCGCCGAACCGACGCCGCAGAGCTTCCAGCGCGGCGAGGGCGCGGCCGACTTCACCATCGCCTACGGCCTGCCGGGAAAGCCGGGCTACCGCTACGACCGCCCGTTCGACTACTTCCACTTCCAGTTCACTGCCACCAGCGCCAGCATTTTCGAGAACGTGATCAGCCGGGGCCTGCTCTACGGCAGCGACTACGCGCGCGGGGACAACTACCGCGGCGTCTGGGGCCTGTACGGCAACTACGACTACATTGCACCGCAGATCTTCCGGGTCTCCAGCACCGGAGTCGGCCTCGGCAGCACCGGCCAGCTCTGGCTGTCGAAGCGCTGGGCCTACCAGGGCACGGCCCTGGCCGGCGCCGGCTATGGCTCGGCCGGCAGCATCCGCGGCGCCGGTGATCGCGACTACCACAACGGCATCACACCGCAGGCGCTGCTGGCATCCCGGCTGATCTTCAGTGATCGCGCCGCGCTGGAACTGGAGCTGCGCGACTACTACGTGAGCGGCCTGGCCTCGAAGGAAACCGGCGGCTCCGAGAACATCGCCCGCGCCGAGGCCTCGCTGACGCTGCGGGTCTACAAGCTGCACGGCATCGCGCTCAAGTACGCCTATTCACAGCGCGATGCGCACTACCCCGACCTGCCCAACACGCATCAGAGCGTGGCGGCCATCAGTCTCGGCTACAGCTATCTCGGCCAGACCCGTTTCGGCGCCGTGGACTGGCGCCCCAAGCAGGACGGTGGCCCTTGATGCACCACCCCGCCGCAAGCGCGCTCACCCCTGCATCCTGGAGCTTCACCGTGAACCGATCCCTGCGATCCGCCGCCCTTGCCGCCCTGCTGGCCGCCCACCCGATGCTGGCCAGCGCCGCCGGCTCGACCAGCACCCAAGACACCGTCGCCGATGTGATTACCGGCCTGGTGCCGCTGGGCGGCCTCGCCATCACCTACGTCAAGGGCGACGACCTCGGCAAGACCCAATGGCTGCGCAACATCAGCGCCGAACTGCTGCTCAACACCGTGGCCCGGGGCCTGTTCAACGAGACCAGCCTGGGCCGGCGGCCGAGCGGGAACGAGTATGGCTTCCCGTCCGGACACGTCGGCTTCGTGACCGCCGGAGCCGCCTTCCTGCAGGAACGCTACGGCTGGCACTACGGCGCGCCGGCCTATGTGCTGGCCGCCTACGTGGCCTATGAGCGGGTCGACTCCCATCACCATCACACCGGGGACGTCATTGCCGCCGCCGCCCTGTCCTACGGCGTCGGTCGGCTGTTCGTGACGCCGGAAGACGCCAGCTATCTGGCGCCGGTGATCGGCCCCGACTTCATGGGCATGCGCTGGGAGCGTTCGTTCTGAGTCGGCGCCGGGCCCTATGTTTTCCAGCGTACAGACGCACCGGTCCACCGGGACCGAGTATCAGGACCGGAACCACGCCGCTACCTCAGCCCGGAGATTCCCATGAACCTGAAGACCATACTCGCCGCCACGCTGCTCGCCAGCAGCAGCCTGCTCGCCGTCGGCTGCGCCCATCAAAGCCACGAACGCAGCGGCGGCCAGGTGTTTGACGATGCCGCCACCACCACCAAGGTGCGTACCGCCCTGCTGGCGGAAAAAGACGTCAAGTCCTTCGACATCAGCGTCAAGACCTTCGAGGGCACGGTGCAGCTGTCCGGCTTCGTCGACTCCCAGTGGCAGATCGACAAGGCCGTGCAGGTCGCCGCCGCCGTAGAGGGTGTGCAGCACGTCAAGAACGATCTCGTCCACAAGACGAACTAGCTCGACCTGACCTCCACCGCAGCGCCCGCCTAGGATCATTTATGTCCTTACTGATCTACCTCACTGGATTCCTGATCCTGATCGGCGGGCTGGCCTACGGCGCGGTCTTGCTGCATGTCGCCACGGAATGGATCGTGGTGGGTGGCATCGTGCTGCTCGGCCTGGCCGTGCTGACGGGCGTCAAGGCCATGCGCCAGAAGGACACACCCTAGCCCCCGCTGCCGCGCCCGCCGCGTTAGGCTGGTGCGGCAAACACGCGGAGCTAGGCGATGAAGATCAGCGGCAGGATCGAGTTCGAGCTGGTGGAACAGGGCGCCGACAAGGTGGTCGGCCGCATGCCGGTGCAGGCCGGCGTCCTCAATCCCTTCGGTACCGTGCACGCCGGAGCCACGCTCTGGTTCGCGGACGTCTGCGCCACCGTGCTCGCCTTCGGCGGGGCCGAGGTGCAGGAGAGCCAAGCCGGCTTTCCGCTGGCGATCAACCTCAATGCCCAGCTGCTCGGCAACCAGCGGGAGGGCGTGTTCACCGCCACGGCGGTCTATGTGAAAAAGGGCAAACGCCTGAGCGTGGTGCGCACCACGGTGACCGGCCTGGATGGACGCATCATCGCCGAGGTCACCACCAGCCATGTGCCGGCCGGCTAGTTAGGGCGCGTCATCGATCAGCCAGCGCGGCGCTCGATGCCGGGCGCTGCTGGCGAGGCCGGTGGGCGGGGTTTCTGGCCGGCGTCGCGTACCCGCCGACGGGCCTTGCTGAGCGCGCCGCTGACCCGCAGATACTCGTCCATTCCGAACAAGCCCAGCCCCGTGTGCGCCAGCATCTCGGCGCCGACCTCGCTGAGCACGAAGCCCGATTCCGGACTGGCGGGCAGGCCGGTAAAGAAGCCCGAGCCGATCAGTTCCTGCAGGGCCAGTTCGAGATCCTGTTCGCGCAATCCGGTCTGCGGCCAGGCTTCGACCAGGTCGAACAGCTGCAGTCGCGCGCCGGCCCACGTGGTGCGGAATTCCTGGCATATCTGCATCACGGCGTATTCGCGGACGGCGGCGGAGATGTTCACGGCGGTGCTCCCGGACCTGAACTTTCCGTCGCAGTCTGCTCCGCTCGATTCCGCTCCGGAACCGGGATCAGCGGGACAAGGGCTCAAGTGGTGACGCCTGACCGATCAGCGGTAGCCCTCCAGCCTCAGGGGCCGGCGTCGTCGCCCAGGAAGCGCCGGATACGAGCAAGGACCCGGGGCGGATCTTCCAGCTCCGGGAAGTGGCCGAGGTCCGGGTAGTGCTCTGACTCCGCCCGCTGCGCCAGCCGCTCGGTGGAGCTCTTGTCGGTCGGCGCATGCGACTGGTCGCGCAGGCCCCACAGCGCCAACAGCGGCTGCCGGACCAGCGGCAGCGGCGGCGACTGGTCGGTGAGGTAGTGCTGGAAGGCGCTGGCCAGCGCCCAGCCGGCGCCGCGCCGGATCGAGTCCTGGGCGCAGTCGCAGAAGGGCTCGTAGTGCCCGCCCCGGCCGCCGAGCGCGAGTTGGAACCACAGCGGTGCGCGGCTGCGCTTCATCCGGTTCATCACCAGCTGGCCGATGAAGGGCCGGCCGAGCACGCCCTTGGGATCGCGGCTGTGCTTCCAGCGCACCGCCTCGGACCAGGACGGCGTCTGGATCAGCACCAGATGACTGACCAGTTGCGGATAGCGATTGGCGAGATCGACCGCAATGAAGCCGGCGACGCAGGAGAAGGCCAGCACCGCCGGCTCGCCCACCACCGCCTGCAGGAATTCGGCGACGCCGTCGTTGGCCGGCTGGAAGCGCAGGTCGTAGCCGGCGCCGGGGGTCGAGAAGCCCATGCCCGGCAGCTCGAAGACGACGACGCGGAAATGCCCCGCGTAGAGTTCGAGCAACTCGTCGTAGAGCTCCAGCGTCACCGGCGGGTCGGCGACGAAGACGATGGGGCGGCCCTGGCCGCGCTCGCGGTAGCGGATCTGCGCCCGCGCGCCCTGGTAAAAGCCGACATCCTCGCGTGTGCTCGCCGGCCAGCCCTCGCGCTGCCGGCGCGCGACGCGCGGGCCGCCGGGCATTTCCAGCGATACCGCCAGCCGCTGCAGGGCGTTCATGGCTCAGCCCGGCTTGCGCGGCGACAGGTACATGCGGATGTCGGCTTCCATCACCACCGCGCCGGCGGTGTCGCGCACCTGCACCGGCACGATCAGATCGCCGCTGAAGTCGGCGCGCACCGGCTCGCTCAGCGCGGCGGTGGCGATCAGGTCGGTCTCGGCCTTCTTCAGATAGCGGGTGGTCATGCCGCGCGGAATCCAGCGCAGGTTCGGCGGCAGCGAAGACTCCAGCATGGTGCCGGCGGCCAGCTCGCACATCGAGCACATCGCCATCGCGTTGACGGTGCCGAGGTGGTTGTGGACCCGGCGCTGGTTGCGCACGAACACCTCGCAGTGGTTGGCCCTCAGCTCGCGGAACAGCGGCCAGATCGAGGCGAAATAGGGCGCGCGGGCGGTGACCAGGCGGGAGAACAGGCGGGTGCCGAGCGGATAGCGGCGGGCCTGGGCGAACAGTTGGGCGGGATTGGCCATGACGGGCTCCATAAGGTGGTGCAGCCAGTCTGGTCGCGCGCGCGGCGGGGCGACAAACGAAATCGGCGGGCGCTTCGGGTGAACGTGATTCAGGCGAACGGCGCCGGCGATACCATCGGCGCTCGCCCAAGCCGAGCGCGTCGATGGCCGTCGAAGAACTGCACCAGGTCGCCACCCGGCTGGGCCGGGTACAGCTGCGCCTGTCGGGCCAAGGCCCGCTCCTGGTCTGCTGGCCCAGCCTGCTGATGGACGGCCAGCTCTGGCGCGCGCAGGCGGCGCACTTCGGCGGGCGGTACCGCGTGGTCAGCATCGACCCGCCCGGCCACGGTGGCAGCGAGGCCCTGCGCGGGCACTTCGACATGGACGACTGTGCCGAGGTGCTGCGCGAGATTCTCGACGCGCTGGACGCACCGGACTGCGCGCTGCTGGGCAATTCCTGGGGCGGGATGATGGGTGGCGTGTTTGCCGCCCGCCATCCGCAGCGCCTGCGCGCGGCGGTACTGATGAACTGCACGGCCTCGGCGGTGGGGCTGCGGCAGCAGCTGGAGTTCCTGCTGCTGGCCGGCCTGCTGCGCCGCAGCCGGCGCGCACCGGACTGGCTGGTGCGGCGCGCGGTCCGCGCCTTCGCCGGCGAGACCAGCGAGCGCGAGAAGCCAGCGGTGGTCGCCGAGATCCGCGCGCGGGTGGCGGCGGCCGATCCGCGGTCGGTGCACTGGGCGATCCGCAGCGTGGTGCCGTACCGGGTGGACCAGCATGCGCGGCTGGCCGAGGTGCGCGCGCCGGTGCTGGTGGTGGCCGGCGCGGAGGACCGCACCTTTCCGGTGGCCGAGACCCGGCGCATGGCCGAGGCCATCCCCGGCGCCCGGTTTGAAGTGCTGCCCGGGGTCGGTCATCTGGCGGCGCTGGAAGCGCCCGAGCGGGTCAACCGCCTGGTCGAGGACTTCCTGCGCGAGGCCGACCCGGCGTTCGCCGGCTAGGGCCCCGGTCGGCGAGGCCGTCGCCCTCCAACAGTTCCACCAGCCAGCGGTGGAAGGCGGCGACCTCCGGCCGCGCGCCGTCCTCCTGCCGGTGCAGCAGGTAGTAGCCCTGGGGGATAGGCGCGCGCAACTGCGGCCAGGGGCTGACCAGACGGCCCTGGCGCAACCAGGGATTGATGATCGGCACCATGCCTAGCGCCAGGCCGCCACCCTCGGCGGCGGCGCGCATGATGCTGGCGTAGCTGTCCAGCCAGAGTTCGCGCCGCGGCTTGCCCAGCGGCCGGCCCACCGCCCGCGACCAGTCCGGCCAGCCCTCGGGGATGGCGCTGGAATGGATCAGCGCCACCTCGCCCAGCGCTTCCGGACCCAGGGACCGCAGGTGCTCGGCGGTGGCGGCATCGCAGACCGCGACCGCGTCCACCACCAGCAGGCGGTGGCAGGCCAGCTTCGGCCAGCGGCCGTCGCCGAAGCGCAGGGCGATGTCGATGTCCTCGTGCAGCAGATCCACCGCGCGCAGGCTGGTGCCGATCACCAGCTCGATCTGCGGATACCGCTCCTGAAACGCCGGCAGCGCCGGCACCACGATCTCGTTGGCGATGTAGTCGCCCATGCTCAGTTTCAGCCGCGCCCGGGCATGGCGCTCTGCGACCCGCGCGCCGCCCTCGCGCAGGCGCCGCAGGCTGTCCTCGACCACTTGCAGATAGGCCTTGCCGCCCTCGCTCAGCTCCAGGCTGCGGTTGCCACGGCGGAACAGTGCGAAGCCCAGGTGCGACTCCAGCGCCTTGATCTGGTGGCTGACCGCCGAGGGGGTCAGATGCAGGGTCTGCGCGGCGGCCTTGAAGCTGCCGGAGCGCGCCGCCTGCTCGAAGGCTTCGAGCGCGTGCAGGGGCGGCAGGCGGCGGATCTTCACGGCAGTCCGGCGCTGCGGCTGCCAGCCCCCTCCCCCTTGCGGGGGTGAGGCGGAAAAGGCTGGATCACTACTCCACCCCGCCGAATGCCGTCGGCCATACAGGGGCCGATGGCTGTCAAGCTGGGGAGGGGGGCGGCCTCATTGAAGTGCGCACTGGCCTGAGAGCGCCCCCCTCCCCTAACCCCTCCCCGCAAGGGGGAGGGGAACGCCATGTCCTCAAGCATCCAGCAGGCCCGGCAACAACCGGCGCAGGTGCTCGACGCGCTCCTGCGCTGCCGGCGGCTCGTAGGCCAGCGGCGGAAACTTGCCCCAGACCGGCGCCGGCCAGGCCGGATCGCCGCGATAGCGGGCGATGTGGTGCAGGTGCAGCTGCGGCACCACATTGCCGAGCGCGGCGACATTCATCTTGTGCGGCTGGAAGGCAGCTTCCATCGCGCGCGCCAGCGCGGTCGACTCCCGCAGCAGCTGCAGCTGGTCGCCATCGTCGAGCCGGTGCAGCTCCCGGGTGCCGGCACGGCGCGGCACCAGGATGCACCAGGGGTAGCGCGACTCGTTCATCAGCAGCAGGCGGGACAGCGGGAAGTCGCCGACCGGAAGGGTGTCGGCGGCGAGTTGGGCGTGCAGGGTCCAGGTCATGGCGGCATTGTCCCGCGTCGCCGCTCAGCGATCCACGCCCTGTTCGATCCACCGCCGGCTGCCGGCGGCCTCGTCGATCTGCGCCGGCAGCCGCCGCAGGGCGGCGGGTGCGCCGGCGCAGCCCTGGTAGTACTGGATGCGGTGGCGGCGGCCATCCAGCGTCCACTCGATCAGGCTGCTGGGCATGTCGGTCGCGGTCTGGCCGCAGCCGGACTGACCGGGCCGATAGATGTCCTTCAGCCGCGCCAGCTCGGGCTGGCGCAGCTGCTCGATCAGGGCCGCCAGCCGCGCCGGGTCGGCCCGGCCCAGCTGCTCGCCTGCCGCCGCGACGTGGCGCTCGCCCTCGAAGCGCACGCTGCCGTCCGCCTGCAACTGCAGCGAGTACTGCGGGCAGCGGCCGTAGCAGGGTCCGCGCTGCAGGCTCAGCTCGAAGTCGCCGGCGGGCACGGCGGATTCCGGCCGGGCGCTGGAAGCGGGGGGGGTACTGGGCTGCGGTGCGGGCGCTGGGGCGGCGCTTTCCGCCGGTACGGCGGGCTGCTCGGCAGCGGCACAGGCGGCGAGCAGCAGCAGTGACAGCAGGGCGAGGCTGGCGCCGGTTGACGGGCGATGGCTGGACATGGGCTGGGAGCTCCGGCGACAGCAAAAAAAAATCCCGGGAGGTTTACCCGTCCCGGGATCTTAGGCGCTCCTCAGCCGCTCATCCCTGCCGGCGCCGCCGGCGCAGCGCCGCAGCGGCCAGCACCGGCAGCAGCCAGAGGCCGAGCGCGCCGCCCTCGGAACTCGGCTTGAGCTCGATGGTGGTCACCAGGCTCACCGTGTCGCTGGCAGTCACTGCGCGGTTGTCGGTCACCGTCAGCCGGAAGACATAGGTTCCCGCCGCCGTCGGCCGCACCGTGGCCCTCGCGGTGCTACCGCCGGTGATGGTGGCGGTCGACGGGCCGGAGACCTGGGTCCAGGCATAGCCGAGGGCCGCCGCCTCCGGATCGCTCGATGCCGAGCCATCGAGTACCACGGTGCCGCCCAGGATCACCGACTTGTCGACACCGGCATTGGCAGTCGGCGGCAGGTTGTCCGGCACCCCGTCCTCGTCGACCACGTTGCTGAACGGAAGGTTGCTGATGCCGGTGAAGCTGAGGTTGTCGACCGCCCAACCAAAGTCGCCGACGCCGCCGTCGCTGACCTGGCGGAAGCGCAGCCGCACGGTCTGACCCGCCAGCGCGGTGCCGAAGCTGAGCGTCACCGGTTCCAGGAAGCCGTCGTTGGCGCCGAAGTTGTCGCCGACAAAGCCGACGTGGGCGCCGGAATCGTCCGGCGTCGGGGTGCCGTCCGGCGCCAGGGCCAGGAAGTAGCCGTTGTAGCCGCCGCCGGTGGTGAAGCTGCCGCCGGCATCGACCACGTCGGTCCAGGTCGCGCCGCCGTCGCTGCTGACCTCGATAATGCTGCCGTCGAAACCGACCGGCGTGTCGCCATCGAAGCCGGCGAACTCGAACTGGTAGTAGTGCTCGAAGTTCATCGCGAACGGGGCGCTGCCGACCTGCAGCGGCGGCGTGGTCAGGCGCACGTCGGCGAAGCCGCTGTTGTTCGGCATGAACCAGAGCAGGCCGGAGGCGAACAGGAAGGGGGCGGGCTCGCCGTCCACCACCGACCAGCCAGCGCCGGAGCCGATCAGCTCGGTGCCCCAGTCGGCTTCGGCGGCCAGCGGCTGCTCGATGTCGTCGCTGGCGCGCAGCGCCGGGGCGATGTCGTAGTTGACCGACAGCTGCAACTGCAGCGGCGCGGCCTCGATCACCGCGTCGGCGCTGTCGCCAACTTCGGGGAAGTCGACCGTCAGGGTCAGCAGCTCGGCCCGGCTGCTGGCCGAGTTGAGCTTGACCGTGATGCTGCCGCTGACCTCGTCGCCGAGCCCGATGGGCGCGGCAGCGGAGGCCGGGAAGCTGATGCTGCCGCCATTGCCGAAGCTGGTATCGCCGTCGGAACTCAGCTGCGCCACCACCGGCTGGGTGAGATCGTCGGTGCCGGTGCTACGCAGGGTGATGTTGAGCCGCGCAGTCTCGCCCGGGTCGAGCTCGCCGTCGTCGTCGATGAAGCCCTCGGCACCATTGAAGTAGCCGAAGTCGAGCGAAGCATCGACCACCTCGAAGCCGCCGGCCTGGGCGACATAGCTCTCGACCACGCCGCTGTTGCTGGCGTCGTTGCGATCCGGCGCCACCGCGCCGACGCCCATGCCGCGCTTGGCGAAAGCCGTCGCCATCAGATCGAAATCGGCGGCATCGGTGACATAGGCAGCGGCCAGCAGACCGTCGCGCGCTTCCAGCAGGGTCGGCGCATTCGGCGTCATCTTCAGGCCGGCGATGACATAGCTCTTCATCCGCGCCTGCGCCTGGCTGAAGCTGTAGCGCGGGTCGTTGAGTAGGGCGGCGTAGATCTCCCACAGGGTGTTGGCCCAGATCTCGCCGGTGTTGTGCACCTCGGAGTTGCTGGCACCGTTGGCACCAAAGGCGATGGGCGCCCCGGCCGGCAGCGGCACGCCGTCCTCGATGTGCTGGAAGGTGAGCGGGAACACCGCGAAATCGGTCGAGTACGGTGCCCGGCGGATGCCAAAATAGGAGTCGCCGGTCGAGTAGTAGGACTGCGGGTAGGCGCCCTGGTAGAGCTCGTTGCCGGCGACCGCGCGGTCCTCCGGCCGCACCGTCAGCATCATGCCGCTGAAGTCACTCCAGCCTTCACCCATGCCGCTGCCCTGCTGGCTGGACAGGCCCAGCGCGTCACCGACCAGGCGGTTGCTGGTGTAGTGGAACCACTCGTGGGCGACGATCTGGGCGTCCACCGCGCTGTCGTAGTCGGGCGCCGAGGCGCGCAGCACATGGGCGCTGAGCGTGGTGCTGCCGAGGTCGGTGAAGATGCGCTGGCCTTCGGCCTGGGTGGTCGACAGGGTGCCGATGGTGATGGCGTCGACGATGGTCGCGTCATCGCCCAGTCCCGGCGCGACGCCCGGCTGGTTGTTGGCCAGGATCACCGCCGTCGCGCCCGCGTTCTGGGCGTTGAGGGTCTTGGTCTTGAAGGTGCAGGCGCCACGCGCCACCACCGCGATCTTGCCGGCGATATCGGCGGCGTTGGTCAGGGCGGTGCAGGCGTTCAGGGGCGCGCTGGCGATGGCCGCACCGGTGACCTCGAAGCTGTCGGGCCCGAAGGCGGCGGTGTTGAAGGTCAGCGAATACGGCGCCAGGCCGCTCGGGCTGATGGTCAGATCGCCGGCCGAAGCATCGAACAGGTATTGCTGCATGCGCGGGCTGCCGCCGTCCGGCGGCGTGCTCATGTTGGCGTTGTTGCGTCCGCTGAAATCCTGCGCCTCCACCAGCATCACGTCGCCGTCCACGCCGCCGCGACCGTAGTTGTCGGCCTGGGCGTTGCCGGCGGCCTCGTCGAAGCCACTGTCGTACCACCAGTCGTGCAGCCAGTTGTTCAGATAGAACAGGTCGACCACCGCGAACTGCTGCTGCGAGGCGGTGCTGGGATCAGCGTCCGGCGTGTAGTCGTAGTCGAAGCTGTTGGCGCCGGTGGTGCTGGCGCGCTGGTCGGTGGTGCCGGGGTCGAAGCCCTGGCCCTCGGCCGGGTCGCTGGTGCCGTCGGGCACCCCGAACAGATCGAGGTAGGCATCGACATTGTTGCCGGTGCTTTCGGTGGCGCCCGGCGGCAGCCAGGGGTCATTGGTCGAGATCGGGCCGTTCTGCAGGGTCACCAGGCGGGTCGGCACGGCGACGCGCGGCGTGGTGCCATTGCCCGGCGTACCCACGAAGGGCGCATAGCCGTTGCCGAGCGGGCCGTCGAAGGGCTGGAAGCTGCCGCTGTCGTCGGCGTAGGTCCGGTAGCTGTAGGCGTCGTAGGCGATCAGGCTCTTGCGGAACAGCAGGCTGCCGTCCCGGGCCGAGATCAGATAGCCCATGGCGTAGCTGTCGGCACCGTCCTGGCTGCGGGCGTGAATTTCGGCATACCAGGCCGGCACCAGTTCGCCATTGAGCGGGTACCAGAACTTGCGGCTGCGCTGCTCGCCGGCCAGACGGATCTCGCCAGCCAGCGTGCGCCCGGAATAGACCCCGTAATCGCCGGCGCTGCGGGTGAGGCGAAAGGCGGTCGTCGACAGCCGCTCGCCGCTGAGATCGGCATAGGCGATGGCCAGCGCCTGCTCGGGCTGCAGCCGGAAGCCGGTGCGATCCAGCTTCTTGGAGCCGGCGGCCTCGGTGCTGGCGAAGTTGCCGGAGCTGGCGACCAGCCGCATGCCGCGGTCCATCATCACGGT
>JAUYNO010000004.1 GCA_030696045.1 Stagnimonas sp.
GCCCCAAAACAGCCTTCCGCCGCAGCGACCATTTGTATATCAGCACACCCTAGTATCGTTTCGGTACGGTCCACAACCAATCGGAGAGCGTGGTGCGGCGCAGAAACCACTACGACGTCACCAACCGTGTCGAGATCGCCCGTCCCGATGCGGTAAGCAGCGCCGTTGGTGAACTGCTCACCGCGCTCTATCCCGGCACCGACCTGGCGCCGGTGCAGTCCGCCTTCGAGGTGTTCCGCCAGCTCTACGCCGGCACCCTGCGCGGCTACGCCGGCTGCGACACCTGGTACCACGACGCCCAGCACTCGCTGGACTGCGCGCTCGCCTTCACCCGTCTGCTGCAGGGGCATGAGCGCAGCGCCGGTGCCGACGAGCGCCTGGGCGCGCGCCGTGGCGTGCTGGGCGTGATCGCGGCGCTGTTCCACGACGCCGGCTACATCCGCCGTGACGGCGACAGCGCCCGCAACGGCGCCGAGTTCACCTTTACCCACGTCATGCGCAGCGCCGAATTCCTCGGCGACTTCCTGCCCCAGGCCGGCTTTGACCGCGAGACCGCGATGACTCGCCAGCTGGTGCACTTCACGGGCTACGAGCTGGCGCTGGACGCCATCGACGTGCGCGACGACAAGGACCGCCGGCTCGGCTTCCTGCTCGGCACCGCCGATGTCATGGCGCAGACCGCCGACCGCTGCTATCTGGAGAAATGCCGGGACTACCTGTTCCGTGAATTCACCTATTGCGGCATTGCCGGCCCGACCCGTCCGGGCGAGCCGGCCGCCACCTACCGGACGCCCGAGCAACTGCTGAAGGGCACGCCCGACTTCAACCGCAAGATGTGGGCGGAACGCCTGGACGGCTACTTCGGCGGCGTGCACCGCTACATGGGTGCGCACTTCCAGGGCCCGGACCTGTACACCGAGAACATCCGCGAGCACCTGGCGCGGGTGCAGACCCTGGTCGAGCAGGACGCGCTCGATCAGCTGCGCCTGAAACCGCGCGCGATCCGTGCCGCCGAGATGCGCGAACTCGCGCTCTGAGCCAGTGCCCGCTTGCGACGCCGCCTCACCCGGCGTCGCGGGCCCTGACCGTCAGCAGCCGCAACTCGCCGACGCCGGCCTGGCGCAGCAAGCCCAGCAAGCGCATGACCCGGTCGGCGGCGGCCTCGGCCGGCGCCCGCACATCCACCGCCGCGCCGCGCCAGGCCAGGGCCTGGACCGCCAGTTCGGCTTCGGCGATCTCACGACCATCGGCCAGCAGCCGGCCGTCGGCGCGCAGCTCCAGCTGGCGCGGCGCCGCCTCGGCGGCATGGATATCGGCGCGGCTGCGCGGGCCCTGTTCGTCCGCCGGCAGGCCGCCCACGCGGCCGACGAACAGAAAGAAAACCATCAGCAGGAAAACGATGTTGATGAGCGGCAACAGGGCATCGTCGAGGCTGCGGAGCCGGCGCCGACGGGCGGAGCTGAGCTTCATGGTGCGCCGGCGGCAAGCTGACTGCGGATGCCCTCCGCCTGCAGCTGCTCCCAGACCGCGATCAGGACCTGCAGCGAAACCCCGGGCGCGGGCGCCAGGCTCAGCTCGCTACCGGCGGGCAGCGCCTTGAGCAGCGGCAACAGCTCGGGCAGCGGTCCGGTCTCGCCGCCGTAGCGCAGCAGACCGCCATCGAGCACCTGTGCCTGCACCGACCGCTCGCTGCCGCCCGCGCCGGCACGCCCGGCCGGCGCCAGCTCCAGCCGGGTGCGCCCGACCTCGACATAGCGGGTGACCAGCATGAAGAAGAACAGCAGCACCAGCATCACGTCGATCAGCGGAATCAGCGAGATCCGTGCGCGGGGGCGGCGGGCGGGGCCCAGACGCATGGGCGGGCCTATTGGCTGCCGCGGCCGAACAGCGTTTCCAGCGGCGTCGGCTCGGCGGCGCCAGGGATGGCCACCGGCGGCGTGAACAAGCGGGTCAGCGCCGATTCGAGATCGGTCTGCAAGCGCTCCACCACCCGCTCGAAGCCGTGCAAAGCGGCAATGCAGGGGATCGCGATCACCAGGCCGGCGGCGGTGGTCAGCAGCGCCTCCCAGATGCCGCCGGAGAGCTGCGCCGGCGACACCCGGTCTCCGGCCAGCGACAGCGCCTGGAACGCCGAGATCATGCCCAGCACGGTGCCGAGCAGGCCGGTCAGCGGCGCCAGCTGGCTGATGACCTCGATCGGCCGCAGCAGGCCGCGGGCCTCCTCCAGCCGCTCGTTGGCGTAGACGCGGGCGAACTCCTGCGCCTCTTCCCGGGTGAGATTGGTGTCGCCGTAAGCGGCAACCGCGACCGTCAGGCTCTGCGCCATCGGCCCGCGATGCTCCTGCAGGATGGTCAGCGCGTCCTCCGGCAGGCCCCGGTGGAACAGCATCAGCGCGCGACCGACGTAGGAGCGGTCGCGGATGTCGAGATCCCAGAACTCCCAGGCCTTGACGATGATCAGGGCCACCGCCAGCAGCGACAGCAGCAGCAGCAGGTAGGAGGCGGGCGCGCCCAGTTGGAGCAGGGCCAGGGCCTGGTCGGGCAGCGAATCTTTGGCGGTCATGGCAAACGCGGTCGCGGGCTGATGCCGCGATCATACGTGCAGAGCCGGCGCGCTCCCTACTGCTGCCGGAGGGTGGTCGCGGCGCTGCCCACCCAGCGTGGATCGGCGGCCGCATCGAGCGCGCCGGTGCGCGCATTCCAGATCACCGCCTGCAGGTTGCCGTAGGGCTCGGCTAGCGGCTTCAGCTGGTGTCCTCGCGCCTTCAGTGCCAGCTGGTCTTCCTCGCTGAGCCCGCCCGGCTCGAACTGCACCAGGTCCGGCAGCCACTGGTGATGGAAACGCTTGCTGGCAACGATCTCCGCGGCATTGGCACCTTCGGTGAAGCGCAGCAACCCGAGCAGCACCATGCTGGCGATGCGACTGCCGCCGGGGGTGCCAATCACCAGCACGCCATTCGGGCCTTCGGCGAAGGTCGGCGCCATGGTCGACAGCGGCCGCTTGCCCGGTGCGATGGCATTGGCCTCGCTGCCCAGCAGGCCGTAGGCATTGCTGGCGTCGGTGGCGGCCGAGAAGTCGTCCATCTCGTCGTTGAGCACCACGCCGGTGCCGGGCGCCATCACCGCCGCACCGAAGAACAGGTTCAGCGACTGGGTGCCGGCGACCCGGTTGCCGGCCGCGTCGATGATCGAAAAGTGCGTGGTCTGGCCACCTTCCTGCCCGGCGTCCTTCGCCGGCAGCGTGCTACTCGGGGTGGCCTGAGCACCGATGCCGGCCGCCAGCGCGCGCAGATAGCTGGTCGAGAGCAGCTTCCGCAGCGGCACCTGCACAAAATCCGGATCGCCGAAGTGGGCGTTGCGGTCGCGGTAGGCGCGGCGCAGGGCCTCGATCACCAGGTGCTTGGAGCCGAGGTCGTCGAGGTGGCGATAGCCGCGCGCATCGATCATCGCCAGCGCTTCGAGAATCGCTGCCCCACCCGCCGATGGCGGCGGGGCCGTCACCACGCGATAGCCCCGGTAGCGGCCGACCAGGGGCTGGCGCTCGACCACGCGGATGGCGTCGAGGTCTTTCGCGCTCCAGATGCCACCCTGGGCGGTGACGCCCGCGAGCATGCGTTTCGCAGTCTCGCCACGGCGGAATTCCTCGGCGCCGTTCTGGCCGAGGCGTTCGATGGTCGCCGCCAGATCGGCCTGCACCAGCCGCTCGCCCGTCTTCAGCGGCTGGCCCTGGGGCGCGTAGACGGCGCGCATGGCGGCATCCATGCGCGGATGGTTGCGGGCGATCTCGCCGGCCAGCCGCCCGTCGATCACAAAGCCCTCGCGCGCCGCCTTCAGCGCCGGGACCAGCAGCACCGCCAGCGGTCGGGTGCCGTAGCGCTGCGCGGTGTGCGCCAGCAGCGCCGGCTGATGCGGGATGGCGGCGGCGAGCATGCCAGTCAGCGATTTTTTGGCGATGGCCTTGCCGCTGTCGTCGCGGTACATGTCGGCGGTCGCGGCCAGCGGCGCGGTCTCGCGGCCATCGACGAAGAAATCGGCGCGGTCGCGCGCCCGGTGCAGCAGGAAGAAACCACCGCCGCCAAGCCCGGAGCCGAAGGGCTCGACCACGGTTAGCGTCGCCGAGGCCGCCACCGCCGCGTCGAAGGCCGTGCCGCCCGCCGCCAGGGTGTCGATACAGGCCGCCGTCGCCAGGGGGTGCGCGGTCGCGCAGGCACCGGCCGGCGGATTTGCCGCGCCGACCGGCAGGGCGACGAGGCACAGCAAGCAGCCGAACAGGCGAAGACGGATCATGCGGGCCTCAATTCACCGCCAGTCAGTCGCTGGAATTTTTCCAGCAACTGCTCGCGGCTCTCGACGTGGGCGGGATCGTTGGGGATGCAGTTGTCGACCGGGCAGAGCTTGCGGCACTGCGGCTCATCGAAGTGGCCGACACATTCAGTGCACAGCGCCGGGTCGATCTCGTAGATCTCGATGCCCTGGTAGATCGCCGTATTCGGGCACACCGGCTCGCAGACGTCGCAATTGATGCAGGTGTCGAGAATCTTCAGGGCCACAGCTCGGCCCTCGATGTGCGAATGCGCGGAACCATGCCACGCAGTTTACGCGCCCTCAGCGGCCGCGACGGCGCTTGCGCGGCCCCGCATCCAGGCTGGGCCGCCCGAAACGCTCCAACAGCGGCGCGATCACCGCCGGCGGCACCAGCTTCTCCACCGGCGCGCCCAGGCCGGCCAGCTCGCGCACCAGGCTCGACGACAGGTGCGCGTACAGCGGGCTGGGGGTGAGCATCACCGTGTCCAGCTTCGGGTAGAGGTCGCGGTTCATCACCGCCATCTGCTTCTCGTAATCGACATCAACGCCGTTGCGCACGCCGCGTACCAGCACGGTGACGCCGTGCTCGCGGCAGAAGTCCACCACCAGGCCGCTGAAGCCGATGACCTCGACGTTCTTGAGGTCGGAGGCCGCCTCCCGGATCAGCGCGCAGCGCTCCTCCAGCGTGAACTTGGGGTTCTTGGCAATGTTGGAGCCGACCGCGACGATCAGCTTCGGAAACATCCGCGCCGCGCGGTGGATGATGTCGTCGTGGCCGAGCGTGACGGGGTCGAAGGTGCCGGAGTAGGCCGCGACGATGCTCATGGTGAGGGCGCTTCCCAGGTGGCGAGGCCGTAGCTTACCTGACCGGCCTGCTTCTCCTTGAGCCAGCGGAAACCCGGCGGCAGCGCGGGCGCCGGGCCGCTCCATTCCAGGAATACGCGGTTGGCCGGCTTCAGGTGCGGCGCCATGTGCAACAGCACCGGTGCCAGCAGGCCGGCACGGAACGGCGGGTCGAGGAAAACCATGTCATAGCGTCCGGCCTTCGGCAGCCAGCGCAGGGCGTCGGCCTGGACCAGCTCGGCGCGCGCGGCGGCGCCCAGCTTGTCGATGGCGCTGCGCAGGTCGGCGATCTGCTGGCCGCCGTGGTCGACGAAGGTGCAGGACTTCGCACCGCGCGACAGCGCCTCCAGCCCCAGCCCGCCGGCGCCGGCGAACAGATCCAGGCACTCGGCGCCGGTGATCAGGGGGCTGAGCCAGTCGAACAGGGTCTGACGGACGCGATCCGGTGTCGCCCGCAGGCCGATGGCGGGATCGGCATCGAACTCGATCCGCCGCGAGCGCCACTCGCCACCGATGATGCGCAGGGTGCCCAGGCCGCGCTTCATTCGGCGCTCAGATGCGCGACGGCGGCCGTGCTCTCGGCGCGGCGAGTGTCGTCGAACAGTTCCAGTTCGATGCCAGTGACCGTGCCGGCATCCAGGCAACGGGCATTGACGCTGTAGCCATCCGGGTGCGAGCGCGGCACGTAGAAGCTCTTGACGCCGCAGCGCTTGCAGAAGCGGTGTTTCGCGGTGCCCGTATTGAAGGTGTACTCGCTCAGGAACTCGGCGCCCTGCGTCAGCCGGAAGCGCGAGGCGGGGACGATCAGGTGCTGGAAGGCCGTCATCCGGCACATCGAGCAGTTGCAGTCGAGCAGCTTCAGATGCGCCGGCGCATCGACCTCGAAGCGCACGGCACCACAGTGACAGCCGCCGCGGTGGGTTACGAAAGGTTCAGCCATGTTCTTATTGTTTGACCGGTCTCGATTCGCCATCCCGCAGTCGCCGCCAGAAGCTGTCCATGGCAATCAGCAGCAGCAACAGTGCCAGGAACCGCCACGGAGGGGTAAACGCAAGCGGCGGGCCACCGCCGACCGGCAGGGTGTCGAGTGATGGCATGCGCTACAGCAGGCCGAAGCGAGCCCGGAGCCGGCGATGCCGGTGGCGGAACAAGGCGCCGACGATCAGCCGCACCACCGGCGCCATGAAGGGCAGGCGCGGCTGCACCTCCAGCTCGTCGCTCACGCGGGCGCCCCCTTCGACCGCTTCGATGCGGCGCCGATGGACCCAGAGCTTCTGCAGCCCGGAGGTCGAACGCTCGTCGAAACCGACACCCGGATACAGCCGCTCCAGCCGCAGTGCGTGCCGGTCGAAGGGCAGCACGCCGAAGGCGCACAACCAGGACCGGAACAGCACCTGGCCGAGCGGAACGGCCTGTCCATCCAGCGCGGCGCGGTCGGCGGGATAGCTCATCCGCACCCAGGGACCGAGTTCGGCGTTGACGCCGGCCATGGTCGAGGCCTGTGCCCAGATCAGGTCGGGCGCGGCTGCCAGCCGGCTCTCGAAGCGCAGGCGGATCATGTTGCCGCCAGTTCAGCCCTGCACGCCGCCGATGGTCATGCCATCGAGCTTGAGCGTGGGCTGGCCGACGCCGACCGGCACGCTCTGGCCGTCCTTGCCGCAGACGCCAACGCCACGGTCCAGCGCCAGGTCGGTGCCGACCATGCTGACCTTCTTCAGCGACTCGGGACCGTTGCCGATCAGGGTCGCGCCCTTCACCGGGCGGGTGATCTTGCCGTCCTCGATCAGGTAGGCCTCGCTGGCGCTGAAGGTGAAGTTACCGCTGGTGATGTCGACCTGGCCGCCGCCGAAGTTGACCGCGTACAGGCCCTTCTTCACCGAGCGGATGATCTCTTCCGGGTCGTGCGGGCCGGCGCGCATATAGGTGTTGGTCATGCGCGGCATCGGCAGGTGGGCGAAGGATTCGCGGCGGCCGTTGCCGGTCGGTGCGACACCCATCAGGCGCGCATTCATTCGGTCCTGGATATAGCCGGTGAGCACGCCGTTCTCGATCAGGGTCGTGCAATGGGTCTGCTCGCCCTCGTCGTCGATGGACAGCGAGCCCCGGCGGTGCGGCAGGGTGCCGTCATCGACCACGGTCACCAGCGGGCTGACGATGGTCTGGCCCATGCGGCCGGCGAACAGCGAGGTGCCCTTGCGGTTGAAGTCGCCTTCCAGGGTGTGGCCGACCGCCTCGTGCAACAACACCCCAGGCCAGCCAGGACCAAGCACCACCGGCAGGGTGCCGGCCGGCGCGGGGATGGCATCGAGCAGCACCAGGGCCTGGCGCACGGCTTCCTGGGCATGCTCTTCCGGCTGCTGCTCGCCGAAGAAATGTGCGTAGGCACCGCGACCGCCGCCGCCGCTGCCGGCCTGCTCGCGGCGGCCGTCGCGCTCGACCACCACCGAAACGTTCAGGCGCACCAGGGGACGCACGTCGGCGGCGCGATGGCCGTCGGCGCGCTGCACGAAGATGATTTCGTGCTGGGCGGCGAGCGAGACCATCACCTGGCTCACCAGCGGGCTGGCGGCGCGCGCGGCGGCGTCGGCGCGGCGCATCAGGTCCAGCTTGCGCACCGAGTCCCAAGCCGCGATCGGGTCGACCGCCGCGTAGAGCGCGGTCACCGGCTGCTGGCTCAGGCGGCCGACCTGGCCCTCGCCACCGCTGCGGACGATGCCGCGCGCGGCTTCCGCCGCGTCGGCGAGTGCCGCCAACGACAGATCGTCGGAATAGGCGAAACCGGTCTTCTCGCCCGCCACGGTGCGCAGGCCGGCGCCGCGTTCGACGTGGTGGCTGCCGCTCTTGACGATGCCGTCCTCCAGGAACCAGCTCTCGGTGACCGCGTGCTGGAAGTAGATGTCGGCGTCATCGGCGCCGGTCGGCAGCAGGCGGGCGATCAGCCGCGACAGGCCGGCGTCATCGACGCCGGCGGGCTCCAGCAGAGTGGCGCGGGCGAGATCGAGGGCGTTGGTCATGGTGCAGCCAAGGTGGGGACGCCGCGATTGTCCCGCAATACGCGCTTCAGCGGACGGCGGCCGGATCGAAGTGCGGGTTCTGGATCAGATGCAGGGCGTTGCCGAAGGGGTCGAGCACCGAGCCGACGCGGATGCCGCCGCCGACCTCGGTCACCGGCTGGCCGGGTTTTGCGCCCAGGCCGAGCAGGCGCGCGACTTCGGCCTCGATATCGGCCACGCCCCAATACGGCTGGGGGCCTTGCTGCCCGGGCTCGCCATCCGGAATCAGCCCCAGCTCGAAGCCGCCGATGGCGAAGCCGACATAGAAGGGCTCGTCGAAGTAGGGCGGGGTCTCAAAGGCTTGCGCGTACCAGGCTTTGCCGGCAGCGAGATCGGGGGTGGGGACGATGGCGGTGCGCAGGCCGAGGATCATGGGGCTCTCCCTCTACAGCGAGGTTGGTTCAAATTTAACGACTACTGCCGTAGGGCGCATTTCATGCGCCGGCCCGTTTCAGTAGCCCGGCGCATGAAATGCGCCCTACGGCGAGCGCTACAGCCGCCGATGCGCCAGCGCCGGAAATCGCGCACGCACGGCAGCAAGATGTCCGGGATCGATCTCGGCCAGTGCATAGCCGGGCTCGTCGGCGACGACCTCCGCCAGCGTCTCACCCCAGGGATCGAGGATCAGCGAGTGGCCGTAGGTGCTGCGTCCGCCGGGATGGGTGCCACATTGCCCCGGCGCCAACACATAGCAGAGGTTCTCGACCGCACGCGCCTTGAGCAGCGTATGCCAATGCACGGCGCCGGTCCTGGCGGTGAAAGCGGCGGGCACGCTCAGCAGGCTGCAGCCATCGCCCGCCAGCGCTCGATAAAGCTCGGGAAAGCGGACGTCGTAGCAGACCGACAGACCCAGGCGACCCAGCGGCGTATCGACCGCCACCGGCTGCATCGCGCCGGGCGCGATGCTGTTGGACTCGCGGTAGACCTCACCGTTGCCGACATCGACGTCGAACAGATGGATCTTGTCGTAACGCGCGGCGCGCGCGCCGTCGGCGGCGTAGACGGAACAGGCGGCGTAGACACGGCCATCCGGAGCAGTGATCGGCAGGGTGCCGGCGACGATCCACAGCTTCAGCCTTGCGGCGGTCGCTGCCAGCCAGTCCTGGATAGTCCCCGCGCCGTCGGCCTCGGCATGCGCCAGCTTGTCGCGCTCCTTGGCGCCCATGAAGGCGAAGTTCTCCGGCAGCGCCGCCAGCACCGCGCCGGCGCCCGCCGCACGCTCCAGCAGGCCCCGCGCCTGGGCGAGATTGGCGCTGACATCGGCGCCGCTGTTCATCTGGATCACCGCTGCCTTCATGGCCGGCCTCCACTGGCTGGGGCCGGCGCGGCGGCGGCCGGCCGGCTGTTGTCGTCCACCCGCTTGATCTCGGGATTGTCCCAGCTGCCGGTCAGCCGGTAGTCGAGCTGGGTCACCTCGCCGAGCGGCTTGTCGATCACCTGGTTGGCGATCACCGCCATCAGCGGCAGCAGCGGCCCGGTCGCCAGCGAGGCGCCGCCCAGCAGCAGCGCGCCCAGGGAAATGCCGGAGACGTCCGGATACACCGTGACGCGCTGGTCGTAGTCGCGCGCCGCCAGGCCGACCCGGCCTTTCAGCTCCATCCGCAGCGAGGGGCTGCGGATCACCAGGTCCTCGGTGCGGGCATCGCCGTCGGCGAGCTGGAAATGGCCCTCGACGGCGGAGAAATTCAGGCCCTTGGAGGTGACATCGCGGAAATCCAGCGTGAGCCTTCGCGGCAGCGCGTAGAAATTGAGCAGGCCCAGCACCCGCGCGGTGCCGCCCGGGTCGACCGCGCGCAGGGCGCCGTCCTTCACCTTCAGGCGCACCGGCCCGCGCGCCTGGGTCCAGCTCAGGCCGGAGGCGCTGGCGGGCCAGCCGAGATCGGCCTCGAAGTGGCCATCGCCGGACAGAGTCTGCGCAAAGCCCAGGCCGCGCAGGCTGGCGGCCAGGTCACCACTATCCAGCTCGAACTTGGCGCGCGCCGTCGACTGGCCCTGCTGCCGTCGCCACTCGCCCTCGCCCCGCAGCTTCAGCCGGCCGCCCTCGGCGCTCAGCCGGCTCAGGCGCTGGCCGCCCGGCAGGCGCTCGCTCAGCATCTGGAAGCGGCCGAAATCCTCGCCGCCCACTTGCAGGGCGGCCACGTCGAGATCCACCGTCGGCAGTCGCGAAGGATCGCGCGCCGGCTCCACGGCGGCCTCGCCGCCCGTCTTCGGCGTCGCCGGCAGCGGCTGCAAGCCCAGGCGCTGGAAGCGCCCGCGCAGCAGGCCGCTGCCCCCGGTCTGCCAGTCGAGGCTGCCGCTGGCGTGAGCCCCGTCGAGCAAGGCACGCCAGTCGCCATTGCCACTGCGGCTGGCCTTGATCGCGACTTCTGGCAGCTCGTAGCCCAGCCCCTGCAGCCGGGCCAGGCTGAAATCGGCGCCCAGGAACGGCAGGCCGCTCTCGTTGGAAACGCCCATCAGCCCCAGCCAGGCGGCGATATCGAGCTGTTCGGCGCGGCCGTTGAGGCTGATGCCGTCCTGAGCCGGTGCCTGCGCCTCGCCGCCGCCGCCGAGGCGGATGCCGACACCCCGCGCCTTCATCTCGCCGGCCTCGCGGGCGAAGCGCAGCGCCAGGCCGATGCGCCCCGGGGCCTCCAGCTGCAGCCGCAGCGGCGTGCTGTCGTCGCTGTACAGGCCCAGCCGCAGCGACAGGCTTTCCTCGGCGCCCTTGGCCAGCGGCACCGGCAGCCGCGACACCGCGCCCTGCAGGGCGCTCGCCAGGCTCACCTGGCCGGCGTGGGGGCCGCCCAGCGGCAGGCTCACGGTCCAGTCGCTGGCACCGTCGAGGCGATCCAGCACCCAGGCCGGCACATAGTGCGCGGCCACGCCCTGGGGCTGGTCGTAGTCGACCCGGTAGCGCGCCTGCAACTCGTCGCTGCCCTCGCCGTTGACGACGATGTCGGCCTGCACCGGCTGGCCATAGAACTGTGCGCTGAGCTGGCCCGCCGACACCCGGGCGCCGAACTGGATGCGGCCGTTGACCGCCTCGATGGGCTCGTCCAGCCCGCTCACCCGCAGACGGTTGTTGGCCAACAGCACGGTGCCGTTCGCCACCTGGTGCTGGCCGAGATTCGAGTGCAGGGGAATCTCCAGATGCAGCTCGGTGTCGACCGGCCCCTCACCCTGGGTATGGCCGACCAGCCCGGCCAGACGCTGCGCCAGCGGCGAGCCACGCAGGAAGTCGTAGTAGGCCGCGGCCTCGCCCCGGGTGCGGCCGTCGATCACCAGCGGCGAGCTGGCGAAGTTCTCGATATGGCCGCTGGCGCCCTGCACGGCGACGCCGGAAATGATGCCCTTCTCGGCCTCGAACCAGAGTCCGTTGCCAGCGAACTTCAGCTGCGCGCGCAGGCGGTCGACGGCGGGCCAGTCCTGCTGGTAGTCGAGCCGGGCATCGGCGACCTCCAGGTTCAGCGACCAGCGCCCGGTCGGCCGCTGGTGGAACGGGAAGTCGGCCAGCGGCCCGTCGATCAGCAGCTCCGCCTGCGGCACCCGCACCCGCACCAGGGCACGCTCCAGCCAGGCTCTGAGCGACGGGCCCCAATTGAGCGGCATCAGCGGCTTCAGGCGGGCGGCGTCGGCCGCCTTGAGCTGGGCCTTGAGCTTCAGCTGTGGCCCGCCCTCGGGCGGCAGCCGCAGGTCCAGCTCGGCATGCGCCTCGCTGCCCAGCAGGCGCCAGGCCAGATCTGGGCTGCGCAGCCGCCAGCCGCTCTCCTCGCGGTTCCAGCGCAGGCTGGCGCTCAACTGGTCGAAACCGATCGGTGCCGCGAACGCGGCCGGCAGCAGCAGGCGGGCCTGGTTGCCGCGCAGCGCCCACTGCCCGCCCGACTCGTCGGCCGACAGCCGGCCGCTCAGGCCGGCCAGCCCCGGCCCGCCGGCAAGGCCATAGCCCACACCGTCGAGTTCGGCGGCCAGGGCGTAGTGCGGGCTCGCCTGCGGCAGCGCCTGGTAGCGGCCTTCCAGTTCGCGCAGATCGCCACGCAGACTGGCCAGCTGCGCCGGCTTCAGCGCCGCGTCCGGGCCGGCCAGCAGGGCCAGCCAGGGCGCCAGATCATCCAGCCGCAGGAAATCGGTGCCGCCCTCCAGGCGCGGTGCACCCTCGGCACCACTGCGCTGCCAGGCGATGCGGCCGCCGGCGCTGGCCGGCCAGGCACCGCGCACGCCGGTCAGCACCGGCCCCTGCCAGCGCAGCTCGCCGCCGCCCGGCTTGGGCTGGTAGTCGAGTTGCAGGTCCAGCGCCTGCCAGCGCAGGGGCTGGGCGCCGCCCAGGCGCAGTTCCTCGGCCTGCAGCCGCAACCGGCTGTCGCCGAGCGCCGAGGGCTGCCAGTCGCCGCTGGCGCTCAGCCGCGCCTGGCCCAACCGCAGCGGCAGCGGCCGCGGCAGGCGCGCCAGCAGGCCGGGTGCCGGCGCCAGACCGTCGGCGTCCAGGGTCCAGCGGCCGCTCCACTGCTCGGGCTGGTCGTAGGCGCCGCTCATGCCGACCCGCAGCTTCAGGTGTTCGGCCAGCACCCCCGGCGCCTCGGCGTCCAGCCGCAGCTCGAAACCCTCCTCCGCCCCCTGGTTCAGGCGCAGGTCGGCCCGGCTCAGCTGTGCCCGCCAGACCGCCCCCGGCTTGCGCAGATCGTGGATCCGCAAGCTCACCCGCTCGGCGCGCAGGCGTTCGAAGCGACGCAACTGCCGCAGCAGGGGGCGCAGCTCCGGCGGCTTCTGCTGCTCGTCGAAGCCGCGCAGCCGCAGCTGCCCCTCGGCGTCGAGGTCCAGTTCCAGATCGAGTCCACTGAGGTCGATGCGGGCCGGGACCAACTCGCCACGCAGCAGGTCGGCGGCGGCGAAGCCCAGGCGCAGGCGCTCCACCCGCAGCAAGGCGGTCTGGCCGTCGTCGGCCAGCAGGTCAACCTGGCCCAGCTGCAGCTGCGGCCACAGCCAGCGCCAGGCCAGCTGCATGCTGCCGATCCGCACCGGCCGGCCGAATTCGGCCGAGACCCGC
This sequence comes from Stagnimonas sp., assembly GCA_030696045.1. Classification (GTDB taxonomy): domain Bacteria; phylum Pseudomonadota; class Gammaproteobacteria; order Nevskiales; family Nevskiaceae; genus Stagnimonas. Next base: position 13,222 of record JAUYNO010000004.1, read on the forward strand.
ACCGACAGCTCCTGGCCATAACCGGGCGCCACCAGCACCGCCAGCTGGAACAGGCCCGAGATCGCCGCCGCCAGCACCACCAGGGCAGAAAGCCAGGTGATGCCGCGCGTCCACCAGCGGCGCTTGCGGCGGTCCATTAATACTGTCGCCGCCGAAGGCGGCACCAATGTCCCTCTACCGCGCAGCGGGAGAGGGGGGGACCGCCCGCGGATGCGGGTGGTGGGGTGAGGGCCTCGGCTTCAGCCACGGGAACCCTAAACCGGCACCACGTCAAAGTTCTCCTGCCCGTAATGGGCCTCCGGCTGCAGCCGGATCGGCCGCTTGAACTGCGCCTCCAGCTCGGCCAGGCCGCCCGACTGTTCCTGCAGCTTCTCCACCACCGCCGGGCAGGCCAGCACCAGGAAGCTCTTGGAGTCGTACTGGCGCGCGGCCCGCTGCACCTCGCGGGCGATGTCGTGGCAGACCGTCTCGACGGTCTTGATGTGGCCGCGACCGCCGCAGCCCGGGCAGGTCTCGGTGAGGATGTGGCCCAGCGATTCCCGCGTGCGCTTGCGGGTCATCTCGATCAGGCCCAGCGGCGAGAACGGATGCACATGGGTGCGCGCCTTGTCGCGCAGCAGCTCGCGCTCCAGCGCCCGCAGCACCTGGGCGCGGTGATCGCCATTGGGCATGTCGATGAAGTCGAGGATGATGATGCCGCCCAGGTTGCGCAGCCGCAGCTGACGGGCAATCGCCTGGGTCGCTTCGAGATTGGTCTTCAGCACCGTCTCTTCGAGATTGCGGTGGCCGGTGAAGGCGCCAGTGTTGACGTCGATGGTGGTCATCGCCTCGGTCTGGTCGATCACCAGATGGCCGCCGGACTTGAGATCGACCTTGCGCTCCAGCGCCCGCTGAATCTCGTCCTCGACGCCGTAGAGATCGAAGATCGGCGCCTGGCCTTCGTAGCACTCGATACGGGTCGAGGCCTCCGGCACGAACACCTTGGCGAATTCCTGCACGCGCAGGCATTCGACCCCGCTGTCGATGCGGATGCGCTCGACGCCGGCGTCCATCAGGTCGCGCAGGATGCGCATCGACAGCGGCAGGTCGCCGTGCACCAGGGTGCCGGGGCCGCTCTCCTTGGCCTGGCGCTCGATGTCGGCCCAGAGCCGCACCAGGAAGCGCATATCGTGGGCGATGGCCTCCTCGGTCGCGCTCTCGGCGGCGGTGCGGGCGATCACGCCCCAGTAGGGCGCCAGCTGCGGCGCCAGGCGTTCCATCAGCTCCTTCAGGCGCGTGCGCTCGCCCTCGTCCTCGATCTTGGCGGAGACGCCGACGTGCTTCTCGAACGGCAGCATCACCAGGTAGCGGCCGGGCAGCGAGATCAGGGTGCTGAGCCGGGCGCCCTTGGTGCCGAGCGGGTCCTTGACGATCTGCACCAGCAAGTGCTGGCCCTCGTGCAGCAGGCTTTCAACCGGCGGCGGCGGCGCGTCCGGGTTGGAGCCTTCCGGCCGCAGCATGTCGTTGACGTGCAGGAAGGCGGTGCGCTCCAGGCCGATCTCGATGAAGGCCGCCTGCATGCCGGGCAGCACGCGCTTCACCGTGCCCTGGTAGATGTTGCCGACCAGACCGTAGCGGTGGGCGCGCTGGATGTGGATCTCCTGCGCGGCGCCGCCCTCCACCAGCGCGACACGGGTTTCCTGCGGGCTGATGTTGACGAGGATTTCGGTGGTCATGGACGACAATCGTAGAGAGTCATTGGCGGATAGTCGCTGAATCGCGAGACAGCAGTAACTGCTATCTAAAGACTTCCGCGTCGCTGGCCGGATAGATACCGAAGCCTGCGAGAAGTTCGCAGCTCTCGGCCAGCGGCAGCCCAATGACGCCGCTGACACTGCCGCGCACGGCGCGCACGAAGCGTGCCGCCAGGCCCTGGATGGCATAGGCACCGGCCTTGTCGGCCGGCTCCCCCGTCGCCCAGTAGGCCAGCGCCTGGGCGCGGTCCAGCGCCACGAACTCGACTTCGGTGACGGTCGCCAGCACCTCGGCGCGCGCACCATCCACCAGAGCCACGGCGCTGATGACCTGATGCCTGCGGCCGGACAGCGCCAGCAGCATGGTGATCGCGTCCTCGGCATCGCGCGGCTTGCCGAGGATGCGGCCGTCGAGGCTGACATCGGTGTCCGCACCCAGCGTCGGCCCGGCGCCGGTGGCGGCGGCCCGGGCCTTGGCCAGCGCCAGCCGCCGGGCATAGTCCAGCGGCGACTCGCCGGCGGCCGGGACCTCCACCACATCCGCTGGCGCGGTCTCGAACCGATAGCCCGCCTCGCGCAGCAACTGCACCCGCCGTGGCGAGCGGGAGGCGAGCACGAACTGGGGGCGGTTAGGCACGGCGTTCAGCACCAAGAAGGATCGCGCGCGAAGCTTGTGAAGAAACCGTAGCGAGCATGGCCTGATGCAAGGAATAGGAGCGCAGCAACCGCAGCGTACTCAAGTACGTGAGGGCGTTTGGCTTACTAGGGAGTGACTTAATGTCACTCCCTAGCCCGGCCAAACGCAGCACCGCATGACGCCGCAGCAGGACAGCGCAGTAGGTTTATTCACAAGCTCAGTCGCCGGGCTTGATCTTGCCTGCACGCAGCAGCTTGAAGCGCTCGATGTCCTCGGCGTAGGTCTGCTCGGTCTTGCCGCGCTCGACCTGCAGGCGCTGGATCAGCTGCAGGTTGTCGACCAGCCCGTTCTCGAAGCTCTCGATCTGCTTGGCCAGCTTCTCGTCCGGCGCCTTGCCGCCCGCCCGGCCGCGCAATTCCTCCAGGGTCGCTTCGTTCTCCACCGCCGCCTTCTGGGCCAGGGTGATGCGGCCGTCGAGCGCGGTCAGGCGGTCCTCGCGCGCCGCCTGCAGGTCGGCGACGCTGCCGAAGGACTGCAACAGGTAGCGGTCGTGATCGCGGCGCTGCACCAGCTTCGCCGCCAATTCCGCCTGTTCGCGCTGGCGCGCGAGATCCTCGGCGGTGGGCTCGTGCGGCACCGTCTTGGTGACCAAGCCCTGCTGGTTCAACTCCTCGCGCCCCTGCTTGGCGTACTGCGGCGGGATGCGGTCCCCGAAGTGCACCTGGCCCTTTTCGTCCACCCAGCGGTAGAGGTTCTGCTTCTGCTGGGCCGCCGCCGGGCCGGCGGCCAGCAGCAGGCAGCCGGCGACCAGCAGGCCAGGCAGTCGCAGGGAACGGCGGGGTGCTTCGGACATCAGGCGGACCCTCGTTGGAATCGTAGTCAGTTTACGCCGTAGCGGGCCTGGTAGGCCTCGATGGCGGCGATCACCCCGGCATCGGCCGCGGCGCCCTGGCCGCGCAGGTAGGCCAGGATCTCGCGCACCGTCACCAGCGGGATCACCCGGACGCCGGTGTCGGCCTCCATCTCCGCCACCGCCGAGCGCTCGGTCTTGCCCTTTTCCATGCGGTCGAGCGCGATCACCGCCGCCACCGGCTCGGCCCCGGCGGCGCGGATCATCGCCACCGCCTCGCGCAGGGCGGTGCCGGCGGTCAGCACGTCATCGACGATCACCACCCGGCCCTGCACCGGCGCGCCGACCAGGGTGCCGCCCTCGCCGTGGTCCTTGGCTTCCTTGCGGTTGTAGGCATAGGGCACATCGCGCCCCTGCCCGGCCAGCGCCACAGCGACAGCGGTCGCCAGCGGGATGCCCTTGTAGGCCGGCCCGAACAGCATGTCGAACTCGACGCCGGCCAGTTGCAAGGCCTGCGCATAGGCGCCCGCCAGCCGCCCCATCGCCGCCCCCGAGCTGATCCGGCCCAGGTTGAAGAAATAGGGGCTGCCGCGCCCGGACTTGAGGGTGAACTGGCCGAACTTCAGCACCTCGTGCTGCAGGGCGAGTTCGAGGAAGGCGGTCTGGTGGGGGAGCATGGCTTTCGTGCGAGACTTTCCGGGCCGCCTTTGTCCCAAAAAACTCCCTCGGACCTCGCATGCGCATCATCTCCCTCAACTGCAACGGCCTGCGCTCGGCGGCCAAGAAGGGCTTCTTCCCCTGGCTGGAACAGAGTGGCGCCGACGTCATCTGCCTGCAGGAAACCAAGGCGCAGCCGGAAGACCTGGCCGACGCGCTGTTCCATCCGGCGGGCTGGGCACGGCGTTTTCACAGCGCGGAGAAGAAGGGCTATGCCGGGGTGGCGATCTACAGCCGCAAACCGCCGGACAGCTGGATCGACCGCTGCGGCGCGCCGGAATTCGACGCCGAGGGGCGCTATCTGGAGGCGCAGTTCGGCAATCTCTCGGTGGTGTCGCTGTACCTGCCCTCGGGCTCCGCCGGCCCCGAGCGGCAGGCCAGCAAGGACCGTTTCCTGGAATTCTTCCCCGGCCATCTCGATGCCCTGCGCAAGAGCCAGCGGGACGTGGTGATCTGCGGCGACTGGAACATCGCCCACACCAACAAGGACCTGAAGAACTGGAAGAGCAACCAGAAGAACTCCGGCTTCCTGCCGCACGAACGCGCCTGGAAGGACAAGCTTTACGGTGACTGGGGCTGGGTCGACGCCTACCGCACGCTCTACCCGGAGCACGAAGGCGAGGCCTACACCTGGTGGAGCAATCGCGGCAACGCCTGGGCCAACAATGTCGGCTGGCGCATCGACTACCAGGTGATCTCGCCCTCGCTCAAGGCGCGGCTGCTGTCGGCCAGCGTCTACAAGGCCCAGCGCTTCTCCGACCACGCGCCGCTGATCGTTGACTATGCCGACTAGACCTCGCGACGGACATCGGCCTCGGTGATCGACTGCTCGATCAGGCCGCTTTTCCACAGCCATGCGTAAAGCAGCACGCCGGGCAGCGCCACCAGGGTGGTGAACAGGTAGAACTCGACATAGCCGAGCGATTCGATCAGCGCGCCCGCCGTGGTGCCGGTGAGGAAGCGTCCGACCACCGAGGCCGCCGCCGACAGCAGGGCGAACTGGGTGGCGGTGAAGGCGAGATTGCACAGTGCCGAGAGATAGGCCACCACCACCACGCCGCCGATGCCGCTGGCGATGTTCTCGAAACCGATGGTGAAGGCGAGGAACTCGTTGCTGTGGCCGATCGCGGCAAGTGCCGCGAACGACAGGTTCGACACCGCCATCAGCACCAGGCTGAGCAGCACCGAGCGCTTCATGCCCAGGCGGGCGTAGAGGATGCCGCCGATGAAGATGCCGACCAGGTAGGCGATGAAGCCGAAGCCGACGTCGTAGGTGGCGATCTCCTCGTTGCTGAAGCCGAGGTCGTCGAGCAGCAGCCGCAGGGTGAGGTTGGCCAGGGTGTCGCCGATCTTGTGCAGCAGCACGAACAGCAGCACCAGCCAGGCGCCACGACGACGGAAGAACTCGAACAGCGGCGTGACGACGGCATCCAGCGCCTGCGACAGGCCACGGCGCGTGGTCGGTTCGCGGTGGCGCGCCGGTTCGCCCATCAGCAGGCCGGTGAGCGCCGCCGGCAGCACGAACAGCGCGCAGAGGCCGTAAGCCGTGGCCCAGCCACTGCTGCCGGCGACGACCAGCGCCAGGGCACCGGCGGTAGCCGAGCCGATGCGCCAGCCGTACTGCGACATGCCGGAACCCACGCCCAACTGGTGCGGCTGCAGCAGCTCGATGCGGTAAGCGTCGATGACAATGTCGAAGGTGGCGCCGGCGGCCCCGACCAGCACGGCGGCGACCGCGACCCGGCCGAGGCTGGCGGTGGGATCGGCAATGCCGAGATAGATCACCGCAACAGCTACCAGGGCGCTCGACAGCCAGAGCCAGGAACGGCGCTGGCCGTAGCGGCCGAGCAGCGGCAGGTGGAAGCGATCCACCGCCGGCGCCCACAGGAACTTGAGGTTGTAGACCAGGAAGGCCAGCGAGAAGGTGGTGACGCTCTTCTTGCTGATGCCGTCCTGCGCCAATCGCGTGGTCAGCGTCGCGCCGATCATCGCGTAGGGAAAGCCGGAGGAGATGCCGAGCAGCAGCGCCGCCAGCGGCGCCGACTCGAAATAGGGACGCAGCGAGGGCGGCAGCCGCTGGCGCAGGCTTTGGAGTGCGAGGGTCATCGCCCATGCTAGCGCAGCACCTCGGCATCAGGCCCCGGGCGGTGGTTACAAAGCGCTACATGCAGTAACCGCACTCGCCCGGGCGGCTGCGGATACTGGCCGCACGCACCGCCACCCCGGAGTCCCGCCATGACACGCCATTCCCTCGCTGCGCCCCTGGTGCTGGTCCTGAGTTCGCTCGCGGCTTGCGGCGGCGGCGCGGAGGACAGCAGCGGCGACGTCGACAGCAAGGCCGCCGAGGCCTCGCTGCTGCTGAACCTGACCGAACTGGGCACGGCGCAGGCCGCCATGGCCCCGAGCAGTTCCTCCGCCTCGGCCAAGGCCAGCGAGACCCAGCCCTGCGAATCCGGCGAGCTGGTATCGACCACCGGCGTCGAGTCCAACGCCGGCTCGCCGTATACCGAGCAGGCCTTCGCCGTCGTCAGCCTGCAGGCCAACCAGTGCAGCTACCACTACAACTACGCCGACGCCCACGTGCAGAGTTCTGGCGAGCTGAGTCTCGACGGCGACAGCGTCGTCGGCACCGCCAGTGATGACGGCAGCGACTACGCCTTTGCCCAGATTGGGGCCAGCGCCGAGGCGCCACTGTCGCTGCACGCCCTGGCCCAGACCTTGATCAGCGGCGCCGAACGCTCGGCCAGCCTGAGCGTGGATGTGCTGGAGACCGCCTACCTGCGCTTCGACCGTCGGGCCGGCGCGGCGGACAGCGACCAGCAGTGGCAGGGCAGCCAGGCGGGCCGCTACACATTGACCAGCCAGCAGGGCTCGTACAGCGGTTCCTACTCGTACTACATGGGCAGCGCCACCGAGCCGTTCACCCTGCACCAGGACGCGGCCGGCCTCAGCCTCGACGGCAGCTTGGGCTACGAGATCGCCCAGGCCCGCCTGCCGCCCGAATGCCGGAGCGGCGCCTTGCAGGTGGAAACGCCGGTCCCGCTGACCACCACCGGCGACACCGACCGCCCCTATGTTGCCGGTCAGCTGCGGCTCACCAACGCGTCGGCGGTGGTGACCACCCTCAGCTTCAACGGCGACGGCAGCGTCACCGTCAGTTCCAACGGGCAGAGCCAGACCTACAGCTACCGGGTGCTGCGCGCCCTGGCCGGAGACTGCGTCGACGCCCTGCGCACGGCGGTCGAGGCGCGGCTGGCACCGGCGGCTTGAGGGCGACTCTCAGCTCAGCGGTCGCGCCGGCTCCGCCGCCGCCACCGCGTCCAGCAGCCGGCGCAGGCGCAGCGCCGGAGCGGTGCGGGCGCTGACCGCGTCGCCGCGCCCGAGGACCGGCAGCATCAGGCGCACCACATCGCGGTCGCGCGACACCTGGCGCGCGCCCAGCGCCAGCAAGTGGCGGATGAAACGCTCGTTTTCGGCGGCGACGTCGTAGAGGAACTGCTGGAGCCCGACCGCATAGGCTGCGCGGTGCAGGGTCGCGTGCAGCAACAGGCCGACGCCACGGCCCTGGTAGTCGTCGAGGATGGTCAGCGCCACCTCGGCGATCCGGGAGTCGCGATCCAGGCGGATGCAGCGGCCGACACCGATGCCCGGCTCTTGCGGCGCGCCCACATCCAGCGCCGCGTAGGCGATGTGCAGCCGGCCATCCGGGCGGGTGAGGAATTCCAGCTGCCGCGACGACAGGTTGCTGACCTGCCCGAAGAAGCGCATCCGCCGCGATTGCTCGGACAGCCGCTGGTAGCCCGCCTCGAAGCGCGGCGCGTGCGCCGGCGTCACCGGCGCGACCTGCACCTGCAGGCCGTCGGCGAAGCTGTGATTGAAGGTGCCCGGAGGCTTGGCGAACCAGCGCTGGAACATGCCGGGACCGTAGCAAGATGAGAGCCTACAGACCCCGGTCGCCCGGATCGGTTGCAGGTAGGGGCCGGCGAGCGGTGGTCTTGCATGGTTTCGATATTTTGACCATTATCAAAATATGGAACTCAAGACCGCCGTCGCCGCCCTGGCCGCCCTGGCCCAGGAAACCCGGCTGGCCGCCTACCGCCTGCTGGTGCAGGCCGGCCCGGCCGGGCTCGCCGCCGGCCGCATCGCCGAGGCCCTGGCGGTGTCGCCGGCCACCCTGTCCTTCCACCTGAAGGAAATGGCCTACGCCGGCCTGATTCAGTCGCGCCAGGAGGGCCGCTGGGTGATCTACAGCGCCCACTACGCGCAGATGACGGCCCTGCTCGCCTACCTGAGCGAGAACTGCTGCGCCGACGCCACCGAGGCCCCGGCCTGCTGCGCGCCGGTCCAGGCCGCCACGGAGGCCGCTGTCATGGCCCCGCCAAGCGAGGCGCGGAAGATCCATCCCGCCGCCCACTGATCTGTCCGCGACCCGCAACGCCCATCTTTCGGAGGACTCATGGAACACCGCAAGCTCAATGTGCTGTTCATCTGCACCGGCAACTCGGCGCGCTCGATCATGGCCGAGTCGCTTACCAACAACCTCGCAGTCGGCGGCGGCAAGTTTGTCGGCTACTCGGCCGGCAGCCAGCCCAAGGGCCAGCCGCACCCGCTGGCGTTGGAAACCCTGGCCAGCCACGGCTGCTCCATCGAGGGCCTGCGCAGCAAGAGCTGGGACGAGTTCGCCGCACCCGGCGCCCCGCACCTGGACTTCGTGTTCACCGTCTGCGACAGCGCGGCTGGCGAGACCTGTCCGTACTGGCCGGGGCAGCCGGTGACCGCGCACTGGGGCGTGCCCGACCCGCCGGCCGCCGGCGACGAGGCGGCGCAGCGCAAGGCCTTCCGCGAGGCCTTCTTCACTCTCAAGCGTCGCATCGAGCTGTTCGCGGCCCTGCCGTTCGACAAGCTCGATCACCTGATGCTGTCCGAGCAGGCCCGCGATATCGGCCGCCAAGCCGCCTGAGGCCGCCGCGATGAATCTGTTCGAGCGCGGCCTGACGCTGTGGGTGGCCCTGTGCATGCTGGCTGGCACCGCGCTCGGGCATTTCCTGCCCGGCCTGTTCGCCGCCGTCGGCGGCCTGGAAGTGGCCCAGGTCAACCTGCCGGTCGGCGCCCTGATCTGGCTGATGATCGTGCCGATGCTGGTGCGGGTGGACTTCGCCGCGCTCGCCAGCGTGCGCCGGCACTGGCGCGGCTTCGGCGTCACCGTCGCCATCAACTGGCTGCTGAAGCCGCTGCTGATGGCCGCGCTCGCCGCCCTGTTCGTGCGCCACTGGTTCGCCGGCTGGCTGCCGGCGGAGCAGCTCGACAGCTATGTCGCCGGCCTGATCCTGCTCGCCGCCGCGCCTTGCACGGCGATGGTGTTCGTCTGGAGCCGGCTGGTCGACGGCGATGCCAATTACACCCTGACCCAGGTCGCGCTCAATGACAGCATCATGCTGTTCGCCTTCGCGCCCCTGGTCGGCCTGCTGCTGGGGGTGGCCGAGGTGCCGGTGCCCTGGGACACCCTGCTGCTGAGCGTGCTGCTCTACATCGTGCTGCCGCTGCTGCTCGCCCAGGGGCTGCGCCGGGTCTGGCTGGCCGGCGGCGCGGCCCGGCTGGAGCAGCGCCTGGGCCAGCTCGGCCCGGTATCGATGGCGGCCCTGCTGGCGACCCTGGTGCTGCTGTTCGGCTTCCAGGGCGGGCAGCTGATCGCCCAGCCGCTGATCGTGCTGTTGCTGGCGGTGCCCATCGCCCTGCAGGTGGCGATCTCCTCGGCCCTGGCCTACCTCGGCAACCGCGCGCTCGGCGAGCCGCACGCGGTCGCCGGGCCCAGCTGCCTGATCGGCGCCAGCAATTTCTTCGAACTGGCGGTCGCCGCCGCCATCGCTCTGTTCGGCCTGCACTCGGGCGCGGCGCTCGCCACGGTGGTCGGGGTGCTGGTGGAAGTACCGGCGATGCTGGCGGTGGTTGCGGTGGTGCGTCGCAGCCGAGGCTGGTACGAGCGGGCGGCGGCCGTTAATTGAACGACCGGTCCGAGCACTATTTTGGGGCGGCGTAGAATCCGCGCCCTTGAGCCGCCGCACAGGCCCCATCAGATCCGATGAGCACCCCACACAGTCAGGCACCGAAGTCCGGCAAACCCGCCCCACTGGCTAGCCGGCCGGTACGGCGCCGCGCGCCGACCCTGGAAATCCGTCCGGCCCGGCGCGAGGACTATCCGACGGTGATCGCCCTGCTCGATGCCGCCCATCTGCCGCACTGCGACCTGACGCCCGAGCATCTCGACGAATTCCTGCTGGCCGAACGCGGCGAGCGGCTGGAGGGCGTGGTCGGCCTCGAAGGCCAGGGCGAGGCGCGGCTGCTGCGCTCGCTGGCGGTCGCCGAGCGGGCCCAGGGTGCTGGCCTCGGGCATCTCCTGATGGAGGCCGCCGAAGCGCGCGCCCGGGCGCAGGGCGCCAGCCGCCTGTGGCTGCTGACCACCACCGCCGAGCCCTTCTTCGCGCGCGCCGGCTACCTGCGCGCGGAACGCGACACCGCGCCCAAGGCGCTGCGCCTGCTCACCGAGTTCGCCAGCGTCTGCCCGTCCACCGCAGCCTGCATGACCAAGATGCTGGACTGAGCCGCCCTCAGGGGTGGCCGTTGAACCAGTTGAGGATCTCGACTGGCGCCGCCTGGATCCACTGGTGGCCGACCTTGCAGTTGGCCTGGCTGCCGGCGTCGCACCGGGTATCGCCGAGCAGCTTGCTGCCCTTGGTGTAGTCGATGACGGTATAGGCCTTGCTGGCGAGCAGGGCCGGGTACGGCAGCATGGTCGCCAGCGGCACGATGTCGTCGCCGGCGCCGTGCAGGAACAGGGTCGGCGGATGGTCGGTGGGCAGCGCCGGCACCACGCAGCCCGGCCCCGAACAATTGGCGTAGGACGCCGACTGGATCGCCAGCGCCCGGAAGCGGGCGGTGTAGTTGATCGCCATGCGGCTGCTGTTGTAGCCGCCGCTGGAAATGCCCGCGGCGTACATCCGGCTGCTGTCGAGCTTGGCGCCAAGGCCACTGGCCGGCTGTTGCTCGGTCGCGGCACGGCTGTCGGCGATGACGGCGAACAGGGCCTGGAAGAACAGGTCGTCGGCCGTCCCCGGGTACTGGCTCGCGGTCGGCCCCTTGTTCTCGGTGCAGCCACCGCTGGGGCAGGCGCTCATGTTGTTGGTCTGCCAGCCGGTGGTGACATTGCTCGCCGGCGGTGCCAGCACCGCGTAGCCCTGGTCGAGCAGGTCGCGCAGGGTCTGCATCTGGTAGTAGCTGCCGAAGGTCCCCGCCCCGGTGGAGGTCGGCGCACTGGACCAGACGATCAGGCCGCCGGTGCCGTGAAACAGCAGGGCCACCGGCCAGCCATTGGTCGGGGTCGGGCCACTGGGCAGCTGGTAGCGCAGCTCGCGTGCGGGGCTGCCGACCGAGAGTGTCAGGTAGTCACACTCGAGTCGCCCGAGCAGGTTCTGGCGGCAGGCAGAGGACGCATCCGCCCAGGCGGTGGCGGCGGACAGGGCGAGCAGCAGCGCGACGACAAGCTGTTTCATGGGCCTTCCTGGCAGGGTGACGGTGTGCATCGGCACATCGCGGCGGTGGGAACGGAACTGGCTAAAATCATGCCAGAACCCCGGCGCGCCACCCGGGGAAAAATGCCTCTAGCTCAACGTGTCTCGGCGTTGCGCGAGCAATCGGTGCTGTGGCTGCCGCAGTGGCCGGCGTAGAGCCGCTCGATCTCGGCGGCATGCAGCTTGGTGATGGCCACACGCCGCGGCTTGTGGGTGCTGGTGAGCAGGCCATTGCCGAGGCTGAACGGCGGCACCCAGGCCAGGCGCTTGATCTGGTGGCTGGCGGGCAACTCGGCCAAGCGCTCGCGACAGAGGCTCAGCAGGGCCTTTTCCAGCGCCGCCCGGCTGGCTTCGTCGTCGTAGCCGGCAGGCAGTTGCAGGGCCTGGCGCAGCGCGGCGAAACGGGCTGCCTCCGGCACCACCAGGGCAATCAGGTAGGGCCGTGCCTCACCGACCACCACCAGCTGCTCGAACAGGGGTTCGGCCGACAGCCGCGACTCGATCTCGCAGGGCGCGGCCTTGACGCCGGTGCTCATCACGATCAGGTCCTTGATACGGCCGGTGAGGTAGAGCTTGTCGGCGCACAGGCGGCTGACCTTGTCGCCGGTGTGCAGCCAGCCGGCCTCGTCGAGCGCGGCGCGGGTCGAGACCTCGTCCTGCCAGTAACCGGACATCAGCGAGGGGCTGCGCACCAGCAGCTCGCCATCGGGACCGATGCGGGTCTCGACATTGTCGAGTACCTGGCCGGCGGATTCCGGATCAGCATCGCCCGGACGGTTGACGCTGACCACCGGGCCAGCCTCGGTCAGGCCATAGCCTTGCAGCACCGGCAGGCCCAGCGCCGCGAAGGTGCGGGCGATATGGGCCGACAGCGGCGCGCCGCCGGAAATCGCCAGCCGCAGGCGGCCGCCGAGCGCGGCCCGCACGGCCTCAACCACGCCGCCCGTGAGCCGCCGCGAGAAGCGCTGGCGCGCCCCCTCCGGCTGGCTCGCCGACTGCACGGCCAGATGGAACAGGGCGCGCTTGTGCAGCGGGCCGTCGTCGAGCCGGCGCAGCAGCTTGGCGTACAGGCGCTCGTAGACCCTCGGCACCGCCAGCAGGCCGGTGGGATGCACCTCGCGCAGGTCGTCACCGAGATAGTCGGGGCCGCGCGAATAGGCGGTCTCGGCGCCGGCCAGTACCGCGCCATGCCAGCCGGCCACCCGCTCGAAGGAATGCGACAGCGGCAGCAGGGACAGCAGCAGGTCGTCGGCCCGCACTTGCAGGGCGCGGCTGCAGGCGAAGACATTGCTGAGCAGGGCGCCGTGGCTGAGCATCGCGCCGCGCGGCCTGCCGGTGGTGCCGGAGGTATAGACCAGGCTGGCCAGGGCCTCACGCGAATAGTTCGGCGGCTGCGGCTCGACGCCGGCAGCCAGGAACTCGGCCAGCGGGAGCACGCGCGCATCGGCGCTGCTGCCGCGCAGCAGGATCACCCGTTGCAGCGCCGGCATCGGCGCGACGGTCGCCAGCGCCTGCCAACCGGCCTCGTCGCGCAGGAAGGCGGCACTGGCGCCGCAGTGTTCGAGCACGTAGGCGGCGCTGCCGGCAGTGTCCTGCACGTAGATGCCGACCGCCACCAGGCCCAGGCGGTGGATCGCCTGCTCGGCGGCGACCCAGTCCGGGCCGTTGTCGAGCTGGATGGCGACCCGGGCGCCGGGCGGCAGATCAAGGGCCGCCAGCCCCCGGGCGTAGGCCTGCACCCGCTGGTCGAGGCCGGCCCAGCTCAGGCGCTTCCAGCCGTGCGCTTCGGCATCGAACCAACGGCAGGCTGGCGCCTCGGGGCTGAGCCGCACCCGGGCCGAGAACAGCTCCGCGAGGCTGGCCAGGCTGTCCTCCGCGATGCCCGACCGGGGCGCTTCCAGATGGGGATACAGACTTTCGCGGGCGACGGCCATGTTCAGACTCCCAGCCAGGTTTTACGTCGGGCTGCGACGGCCGGGTTCAGCTCGGCACCAGCAACTTCCATCAGCGTCAGCGTCCAGGTGTCGGCGGCGGCCGGCTCCGGAATGATCGCGGCGCGCATCAACTCATCGCCGCGGAACCACAACAATTCGGCGGATAGCTTGGGCCGCAGCGCGTCGACGCGAGCGGAAAGCTGACCGGCGGCCAGCTTCAGGCCGTCGAGCGCCAGCAGCTGATCGCCAGCGGCCAGCCCGGCCCGCTGAGCGGCGGAGCCGGCGAGCACATGCGCCACCTTGCCGTCGCTGTTCAGCTTCAATCCGAGCGTCTGTTTTTGCGGCGTACCGCTGCGGCGCCCACCCTGGTCGCCATCGCCCACCGCCGGGCGCCGCTCGGCGATCACGCCGAATTCGGCCAGGGCCTCGGCCAGTGGCAGTTCGCCAGTACCGCGCAGGGCCTGGTCGAAGAAATCACGCAGGTCCAGGCCGGACTGCTCGATGGCCACCGCCTCCAGCGCGCCCTCGGGGGCCGGTCGCTCCTCGCGGCCGTAGCGGCACCAGAGGGTACGAAGCACGTCGTCCAGGCTGATCTCCGAATCGCGGCGCAGGCGGAGATCCAAGCATAGGGCGACCAGGGCGCCTTTCACGTAGTAATTCGTGCTGGCATTCGGACTGTTGTCGTCCGGCTGGTAGTACTTGATCCAGGCCTCGAAGCTGGCATCGGCGAGGCTGTGCACCTGGCGGGCCGGCGTGCGCTCCAGGCGGGTGGCGGCCTCGGCGACGAGATCGAGATAGGACGGCGCGTCGATCAGCCCGGCGCGCAGCAGGAAGAGGTCGTCGTAGTAGCTGGTGACACCCTCGTAGTGCCAGAGGTCGCGGGTGTAGGCCGGGCCGGACAGATCGCTGTCGGCGAAGGCGGCCGGGGTGATGCGCTTGACGTTCCAGAGATGGAAGTACTCGTGGCTGGCCAGCCCGAGGAAGGTCCGGTATTCCTTGCTCAGGCTGCTGTCGCCCGGGCGCGGCAGGTCGTTGCGGGCGCAGACCAAGGCGGTGGACTCGCGGTGCTCCAGGCCGCCGTAGCCGGCGCCGGTGACATTGGTCAGGAACCAGTAGCGCGGCAGCGCCGGCTGGTGGCCGAACATCTCGCGCTGCACCGTGCAGACCTTGGCGAGATCGGCGGCCAGCCGCGCCGCGTCCGGCTCGCAGCGGCCGGACAGGGTCAGGGTATGCGGCACGCCGTCGGCGACGAAGTCGATACGGCGGAACGCCGCCATCTCCACCGGACTGTCGATCAGGGTTTCGTAGTCGGGCGCGGCGTAGCGACCGAAGCCGGCGGCATCGACCTGCAGCGGCTGCAGCGCGGTGGCGAGCTGCCAGTCGGCGCAGTCCGGGTCCTCGGGGCGGACGAGTTCCAGCTCGAACCCGGCCTGCTCGTGGCCGACCGGGCAATAGACCAGGGACGAGCTGTTGAAGAAGCCGCGCCGGCTGTCCAGCCAGGCCTTGCGCACCGATTCGTCCAGCGCGTGGACGCTGTACTCCAGCACCACCTCGCCGGCGCCGGGCGGCAGCCGGAACCGGGACTTGTCCAGGCGCTCGATGGCGACCGGCACGCCAGCCCGCGAGGCCGTCAGTCCGCTCACATGCTTGGCGAAGTCCCGCACCAGATAGCTGCCGCGGATCCAGACCGGCAGCCGGAACTCCGGCGCGCCGGCTGCGGCCGCCACCGACAGTCGGATCTGGAACTGATGGGCGCGCGGATCGGCTCTGACGGCGACCTGCACGGCCGGAAGGGATACGGCCAAGGAGGGAGGGGGGTGGCGAAATTGCGCGCAAGTCTACTCCCGCCCCTCCGGGGGGAACAGACGCCCGGCCTCAGGTTGATGACCGGCCTGTAACCAAACCTTCGCCGGCCTTTCACACGCGATTCCTAGAGTCCGCCTGCTGCGCATTTCCCAGCCCAGAACCCCGTCCCGGCCGCCGGCCAGCGACCCAGCAAGGAACCCCCATGTCCCTCGATAAGCACGACGACACCGAGAATGTCGACCACGGCGATGTCCTGAATTCCCCCAACTACTTCGGCAATGTCCTGTCGGCCACCATGAACCGGCGCGAAGTCATGCGCGGCGGCCTGTCGGCGGCGGTCACGGCCGGCTTCGGCGGCAGCCTGCTCAGCGCCTGCGCCAGCGATGGCCCCGGCAGCGGCCCGACGGTAAACGTCAAGAGCATTGCCCGCAGCAAGGACGACCGCGTGGTGATCCCGAGCGACTACTCGGCCTATGTGCTGTTCGCCACCGGCGACCTGCTCAACGGCGCCGGCGGCGACAAGACGCTGCAGACGATCACCGGCGACGAGATGGCCAGCCGCGCCGGCGATCACCACGACGGCATGTACTTCTACGGCCTGAACGCCGCCGGCGCCCTGGACCGCTCGGCGAATGACCGTGGCGTCATCGCCATCAACTTCGAGAACATCAACCAGCAATTCCTGCACGCCGCCGGCCCCACCGCCGACGCCACCACCAAGGCCCGCACCGTGGCCGACGAGGTGGTGAAGGAAATCAACGCCCACGGCGTTGGCCTGGTGGAAGTGAAGAAGAACGCCAGCGGCAAGTTCGAGGTGGTCAGCGGCTCCACCATCTCCCGCCGCGTCACCCCGGAAACCCCGATGCGCCTCGCCGGCCCGGTCGCCGGCAGCCAGTGGGTGAAGACCAAGTTCTCCACCGACGGCAGCCAGAGCCGCGGCACGCTCAACAACTGCGCCTACGGCTACACGCCCTGGGGCACCTACCTGACCTGCGAAGAGAACTGGGCCGGCTACTTCGACAACGCCAGCACCGCCACGCCCGGCATCGAGTACTCACGCTACGGCATCGCCAAGAGCCAGGGCGGCAGCTACCGCTGGGCCACCGCCGGTGCGGACGACCGCTTCGCCCGCTGGCAGCTCAACACGGTCGGGGCCGACGCCAGCGCCGACTACCGCAACGAGGCCAATACCTTTGGCTGGGTGGTCGAGATCGACCCCGTCAGCGGCGTCGCCGCGCCGGTCAAGCGCACCACCTTCGGCCGCATGGCCCACGAATGCGCCTACCCCTCGATCATCACCGCCGGCAAGAAGTTCGCGTTCTACCAGGGCGATGACGCCCGGTTCGAGTACGTCTACAAGTTCGTGCCGAACAAGGTCTGGGATGCGGCCGATGCGGGCGGCGGTTACAGCGCCGGCG
Source organism: Stagnimonas sp. (assembly GCA_030696045.1). Taxonomy (GTDB): domain Bacteria; phylum Pseudomonadota; class Gammaproteobacteria; order Nevskiales; family Nevskiaceae; genus Stagnimonas. The sequence continues at coordinate 29,882 of JAUYNO010000004.1, forward strand.
ACAAGTACCTGAACGACGGCGTGCTCTATGTCGCCAAGTACAACGCCGACGGCAGCGGCAGCTGGATTCCGCTGGTCGCCGGCACCGGCGCGCTGACCGCCGCCAACGGCTTTGCCGATCAGGCCGAGGTGCTGGTGAAGACCCGCGCCGCCGCCGACGCGGTAGGAGCGACCAAGATGGACCGGCCGGAATGGTGCTCGGTAGATCACGGCAGCGGCGACGTTTTCATCACCCTGACCAACAACACCAGCCGCACCGCCGCCCAGGTGGACGCCGCCAATCCACGCGCCAGCAACGCCGCCGGCCACATCCTGCGCATGCGGGAAGCCGGCAGCGATCCGGCCGCCACGACGTTCAGCTGGACCATCTTCGTGTTCGGCTCGGCGGCCACCAATGCCAGCAGCAATCTGTCGGAGCTGACTGCCGAAAACGACTTCGCGTCGCCGGACGGCATCTACAACGATGCCCGCGGCCTGCTGTGGATCCAGACCGACAACGGCCACACCAACGAGATGGGACTGCTCTGCAACAACCAGATGCTGGTCACCATTCCGCCGTCCGATTTCAACACCCGGCCGGTGATCCGGCGCTTCCTGGTCGGCCCCGCGCAGTGCGAGATCACCGGCATCGACATGACGCCGGACGGCAAGACCATGTTCGTCAACATCCAGCACCCGGGCGAGGAAACCGCCGTTGCCGACGTCAACGGTACCGACGGCAATGTCAGCAAGTACGCCAGCGCCTGGCCCTACGACCGCGCCGATGCCACCAAGGCCGGGACCAAGGCCGGCCGGCCGCGTTCGGCGACCCTGGTCATCAGCAAGAAGGACGGTGGTCAGATCGGCGTCTGAATCCGCCCGCTGTGAACGGAGCCCGCCTAGTGCGGGCTCTTTTTTTTGGCCGGCGCGGAGGCGCCAGCCCATGAAAAAGAACTACATCGTTAAGTTCGAGTGATGTGCCGAAGTTGGCCCTCACAGATCGGAAGAATTCCGACCCCACCTTGCGTGGCTGGATTGGTCGTCATCTCGTCGTTTGTTTGGAGCGAAGGGGTGGTAGTTCCTTGTCTCTGCGGCAAGAGCGATAGGAAGCGGGTGGCACCAATGTGGACGACTCATTCTGATGTGCGCTTGGGGCGCGGGGCTGTCGACCTCGCCGTTTGAGTGAATTCAAGGATCTGGAATCCGGCAGTGTTTCCGGCGATCCAGATATGGCCAAGTTCGGGGCGATAGCGGACATAAGTTGGGACCGAGTCCCAAAGTAAGCCGTTGGATGTGATGCCTTGGGTGCCGGGCGCCAACAGCCTCGTGGCCGCGATAGGCTTGGGGTGCCAGTAAGCAATTTCTCTGGGGTTCGTGGGATCTCGTATATCCCAGACGCGCAAACCTGCGCCGAAGCTGGAAATGAAAAGTGTCGTGGCATTCTTCGGATCGTCCACCCCGGAGTAGTGGGTGGAATAAGGCACTAAGTCCAACTGTGTCAGCGAACAGTTCTCGGATTTCTGAACCTCCAAGGTGATATCGCTAACCTTGACCGGGTGGAGCTCATCGGTGATATCGATGATGCGACCATGTGCCCACGGGCAAGCGTAGAAGGGTACTACCTCGTCACTTGAGTAGATGTACTTGCGTTTTCCTTGACGGAACATGCGCGTGGTGTGAGACGCACCATCTGATGCTTCGTACTCCCCCTCGCTCATCTTTGTCCACAGCAGAGAGCTGACTTCTCTCATCTGCGGATCTTGCTTACGTCGCTGGAAGTCCGAGACGTCAAAGATCACAAGGCCGGTCGGATCACCCTGCTTCTCTTGACGGTGCGCGACGAAGAGTCTGTTGCCGTCGTCGCTCACACCGCAATCATGATTCGCCGGATTGAATGTGTGCAAAATCTTGGGATTCTCCAGATCGCTCAGATCTACCACTGCGTCTCCGACGCCGCCAGATTTTCCCGAGGTGGCATATGCCGTCATCCCGTCGTCGCTTATGCATAGCGCATGTCCGGCGTAGCCCGGCAACGTAACTGACGCCTTCAATATTGGAAGTCGGCAGTCAGAAGCGTCATAGACGTCCATAACTCCGCCGGTGACCAACGTTGCGACGATGATTTTTCGTGCTTCGTTGCCCTGGATCGACTCATGCGGCGCCAGCATCGCCGGACTTTGGAGAATGCTGACGAGTTCCGGCGCTTCTGGGTTCGAAGCATCGATCACGGCCATCCCGTTCAGTGGTTGCCTGACGGGAAGCCCGGAAGGATCGCTGGAGATTCCGGTGACCTGCGCCGCGGAGGTCGTTGTGACATATGCGCAATCCCCTACCCAGGCAAGAGCGAAGTTTGCGCCCCGTTGCTGGATGCTGTTCTCGCCCACAAGGCGCAGCCCTTTGCGGTGCCCTTCGCGCGACTCTCCGCTCAGCTGATCTGCAAGCGGTATTTGCCCTTGCAGGCCGGTTTCCAGAAGGTCATCAGGTAACGGCAAGGGTGGAATGACGTTAGTGCCCACCTCGGCGGGAGATTGCGAGTTGCCACAGCCCAGGATTGCCAGGGAAAGCGAAACGACAACCAATGGCCGGAGAACCTGCGCGAACATGACCAATACGACGTTGCAGGACATGTCGTCAGTCCTATTCAAAAGCCGCAGAGCGGCAGGGGATCGCCGCGCCTGATTTCTTCGTATAGTTCTTGAAGAAATCCCAGGACATGCGAGTGCCCATGGGTAGAGGGTCAACAACAGGAGCACCGAGGGAATCCTCAGTGCGTCCTGGCCAACCATGCTCCTGCCCATGAATGCGTACGTGCCGGGCGATGAGGCAACCATCCGCGCTGCGAAAGTCCTGACGTTCGAACGACGCACCTCCGGCATCGAGTCCTGACTCTACCGTGGTGGGTGTCAATGGAAACGGGCCACTCGCCGCACCGGTTACAACGAGATTGTTGGTCATCAACCACTGCTGGATGGCATTGACGCCGTTCTGGGGATACACCGTGGTGTCCTGGTCGCCGTGCATCGCCAGGACTGGAACCACCCGGGAATTTTCACCCATCGCCGCGTGGGCAAGCTCCGCGCGATTAGCGACTGGGACCAGCTGCGGCCCGACGGGCTGCAGGGCATCGAGCAACGTCGATGCATAAGGGCCACCAGCTATGATCGCAATGGCGGCAAACAGCTCGGGATGGGTAGCACCTAAAATGCTGGTCATGAATCCTCCGGAGGAAGAGCCGACCAGATACACCCGGCTTGGATCCACGGACCACCTGTCCATCACCGCACGCGTGAGTCCGGCAACCCCATCCGGGTCGCCGCCGGTCCTCTGCCAATCCAGCGGTTCATAGAAGCGCCAGCAGCTGAGAGGATGCGTAGTGTTTGCGGCTCCATCGTAATCGGCGTAAATCACGATGAATTCCTCGCGATCGGCCATGACGTTGTACTGGGTAATCGAAAGCTGTTCCTCCGCCGTCCTGTTACAGCCGTGCAAATTGACGACGAGCGGCATCGGCGTCTCCCGGCGGTAGGACTTTGGAACGTGCACCAAGGCCCGGTAACTTCCGAAATTATTGACGTAGGTGACCGAGGTATCTTCTGCTTCACCGCTACCGCCCGGAAGCGATGAGGATGAGTCACCACACCCAGCAGGTAGCACTGCTGCAACAGCAGACAGCACGGCATAGCCGCAGAAACGAGCGAAGCGCAAAAAGAGCCGTAGCTTCTTCTCGCCAAGCATTGAACGTCTATGCGTAAGCGCGGCTTCTGCGGTGCGGATCTTTGTACCAAACTCGCAATAGATGCTCACGGTTAACAGCCTTCTGGACCGATCTGAAGGCTTTCACTCCGTTCACCCAGCTGCGACTGCACGTGGCCACAACTTTCCTGTCTGTTCCAATCAATTGATATCAGCAGGGATCCGGCCTGCTCTCCGGAGACGGTGATGTCCGCTGTCTGGCTCGAGCGCTGAACGGAACCGGCGAATCCACCAGCCAACTGCTCGGACCCGTTCAGGATCAGCCCCTCGTCCGTCTGATAGTTCAGGTAGTCGACGCGAAAGGAGCCAAGCAGCACATTGCCCAAGAAGGTCAGTATGGCTTGCCCGCCAGCAGGGCCGCTGACAATGTGAACGCCGGTGTTCAACGGTGGCACGTACGTCGCAAGCTTTGGCGCCCAAGCGAGATCGGGTGCTTGGCACGAGACTGTTTCAGGGTCGGTGCAAGCAGGTGTACTTGGTGCAATGCCCTTCAACTTCACGACGACGAGTCGAGTAGTCGCACCGCCGTCGGGTTTGAAGCGCTCGTAGTAGGCGATTCGTGAGCCACTGGGGTCCAGCGCTGCAGGTTGACGCGCATCCCAGTCGCCAAGGTCATTGTTGACCTGGATGCCATCGCGGCCGGCTAACTCGTCCTCATCGCTGCTGATCCAGACCTCCATCAGGGTATTGCGCTGCTCCTCGGAGCCCAGCTTCCACCCGACAAAAGCCAGCGCTTGCGCAAATCCGTAGTAGGGAGCCGTCGGAATCAGTGCGGTGGCTCTAAGTACATTGTGCCGTCCGCGCGCGCTGCCAACGATGAAGCGGGTCGAGTTCGGAAAGTACTGCAGGTCCTCCTCGTACTCGAGGTTGTAGGTGACTTGGCGAACCTTGCCTGTCTGCAGATCCAGTTCGAAGTCATCAAGCCCAAGGCCGGCCGCGCGATTCGCAGAAAATATTAGATGGTTGGCGTCACGAAACGACTTTGCCTCACAGAAAGCGCCAGCGAAGCGGAAGTCTTCATCCGTCATTGGGATCAGCGGAACCGGGTTGAGTACCCTGCCGTTTTGCACTTCGTACCCCGTTCCGGTACGGGCCAGCTCTCCCATGATCATCCAGAATCCGAACGGGTGAACTTTGGTCCATGCAATGTGCTTGTTGTCCGGAGAAAGTCGCGGCTCACGATCCTGCAGTCCCGTTGGCGTCTCCACGCCGTCGAGCTTGAAGAAACCTGCATCAGTACATTGAGCAAGTGAAGGCGAGCATTCGCCGATGTAGAACGCGCGTGTGGACTGGTCTCGCTCCGCTGTCTCGCCGGAGGTGATGGACTCCGAGAGAAAACGTTTGCCGTCGGCAAAGGGGAAGACTTTTTCAGGACTGAATTCGGCGTGCCCGGGCTTGTCGCAGGTCACGCAGACAACGTCCTTGCCATCCGGACGCAAAAGGACCACCTGGCGTCCTGCCTGACCTTCAACCTTGGCCGAACAAAGAAGCTGCTGGCCGGCGGCAGTCCAGCGGCAGGTTGTGGTGTCGCTTATGGCGGCAGGAAACGGCACCACAGAGCGCTCAAAAGAGACGTCCGACAAATCGGCCTCCCCAGTGACCACGGGCGGCGCAGAATCACCCCAGCAGCCTGACAGCAAAGCGAGTAGCGCGCATGCCGAATAGCGCGGCAACAGCCGGCGACCAATGCAAACGAACATGCATCCTCCAGATATCGGTTTTAGTTATGAGTCACATTTTCATAGTAACTCATGATAGAGTTGCATTCAATAAATGACTCATCACGGCCGAGGTGATCGCTAAGTGGCTGACTCGACAATAAAAAAAACCCTTCTGTCCCAGGAACTGGCGCGTCTGCGCAAGGATTTCAGCGACGCGCCGGGAAAAGGGAGGGCTACCCCGCTGGACGCCTTCAACGTAGCCGCCCGCGACTGGATCGACGGGAAGAGGATTGATGTTGGCCGCATTGCGGATGAGCTTGGCGTGGGCCGTGCAACGGTCTTCCGTTGGGTGGGCAGTCGTGAGCAACTGATTGGAGAAGTGATCTGGTCGCTGTGCATCGTGCTCTGGAGGGATTCGGTCAAGCACGCGAAAGGCACTGGCGCCGACTACGTCGCTGATCTGAGCCATCGCGTCATGGACGGCATCCTGGCAGCAGATCCGCTTCGGAGGTTCCTAGAGCAAGACCCTGAATTTGCGCTGCGGATCCTCACTTCAAAATCCAGCATCGTTCAGGCGCGGATTGTTGAAGAGACAGCAAAGGTTCTGCGTGAACTTGAAGCAGCTGGCCACATAAAACCAGCCGTGGATGTCGATAGCTTGGCGTATTTGCTGGTCCGCGTCGTCGAGTCGTTTACGTACAGCGATCAGATCACTGGTCGCCAGCCGAACATTGAGATCGCGCGTGAAGCCATTCGAATTCTCGTCGCCGCAGAACCTCGCTCGGGAGCGGAAAAGAAAATCCAAGCGCTCGATGGAAACTTCACCTGAGCGAAGCTTCGACCTCCGATATTCCGGGTGTCCGCAGCATCTTTACGCTCCCGACTATCGTCAGCATAGCCGGCTATCTGTCACCTGCAATTAGGTCTGGCCCATCGCGATCTAAAAGTTGATTGCGTCGCATCGAAGGATGCGGCAGTGCTTTTTACAAATCACAGAACAATGGCGGACACAATGTCAAATATCTATTTTCAAAAGGTCGTCGCCACGATGACCGACGAAGAGAAAATCAACCACGTCAGAACCAACATGCAACTGGCAGGTGATTCTCTGCGAAGCCGTCACCCTTGGCTGCGGCATCAGGACGCAATCGGCGCATCGATCATGACTCTCTCCGTTATCGGAATGATCGCCAGCGCCGTGCTGTTTTACGTCGGGTGGATTCCATGGTGGGTATGCACCCCGGCAATTGCTCTGTTCGCTTCGTTTGTTCATGAGTTGGAGCACGACCTGATCCACTTCATGTACTTCCGAAAGACTCCGCGCATCAATTCAGCAATGCTTCTAATCGGCTGGCTCGTTCGCCCAAGTACTCTGAATCCTTTGGTCCGACGTCGGTTGCACATGCATCATCACAAACACTCTGGAACAGAGACCGACCTGGAAGAACGCGGCATCACCAACGGTGTTCCGTGGGGTATAAGTCGCCTCTTGATGACCGGGGACAATCTGCTTTCGGTGTATATGCGTCCATGGACAACGCTTCGAATCACTGCGGACTTCGTCCGAAGTCAGAAAGCCAGCTCACCAGCAGAATATCGCGCCATTGGGCGCGAGGTTCGGATGGGATACTTTCCAATAGCTGTTATCTACTATACGGCTTGGCATGGCTGGATCGCCTTCCATTTGGTTGACGTAGTTGCTGCGGCTATTGGCCATCCACTTCAAATCTCATCCTCAGTACAGGGCATAGTTCGCGCGCTCGATTTCGCCGCAGTCGTGCTGATGTTGCCAAGTTTTTTGAGGACATTTTGCCTGCATTTCATTAGTTCGAACATGCACTACTACGGGGACGTTGAAGACGAAAACCCCCTACAGCAATGCCAGGTTCTAAATGCCTGGTGGACCCTGCCATTCCAGTTGTTCTGCTTTAACTTTGGGGGCACCCATGCCATCCATCATTTCCTGGTAAAGGAGCCGTTCTACGTTAGGCAATGGACAGCGCCAACCGCCCACAAGGTGCTTCGTGAGGTTGGCGTCAGGTTCAACGACGTAGGTACGTTCCGGCGGGCAAATCGGTACGCCATCTAAACGCCTTTGTATGAGCCGGAGTATTCGGCGTGGTAACCGCCAAGGCCGGCCGGCCGCGTTCGGCGACCCTGGTCATCACCAAGAAGGACGGTGGTCAGATCGGCGTCTGAATCCGCCCGCTGTGAACGGAGCCCGCCTAGTGCGGGCTCTTTTTTTTTGGCCGGCGCGGCGCCAGCGCAGTCCAAAAAAAGGGCCGCGACTACCGGTCGCGGCCCGAGTTTTACTTCCCAAGGAAGTCCTAGAACGCGGCCTCCAGCGTCAGGCTGACACCGCGGCCCCGCGCGTCGATGCCGGAGGCGTGCTCGCGATAGCTCTTGTCGAGCAGGTTCTCGCCCATCAGCTGCAGGCGGAGGTTCTCGCCGACGCTCCAGCGCCCGGCAAGATTCAGCACGGCGAAGCCGGCAGTGCCACCCTCGGCAATGCGGTTGTCAGCCCGGTCGGCGCTGTCCAGGCGGTGCTGGCTGTCGTTGAACCAGAGGCTGGGCTCAAGCTCGACCTTGGCCAGCGGCTGCCAGGCGAGGGCCAGCAGGCCGTTCAGCGGCGGCACCCGGTTGCCCGGCTCGGTGAGACCGCCGTTCTTCTGCTCGGCCCAGGTGTAGTTGAGCGTGGCGCGGGCCAGCAGCTTCGGCAGCAGGCGGTAGCGCAGCGCGCCCTCGAAGCCGTAGTAAGTCGCCTCGGCGATGTTCTGGTTCTGGGCGCAACCGTCGGCCTCGGTGCAGCCCTGCTCGCCGTTCGGCACGGCGGGGTTGATGAGGGTGATGCGGTCCTCGTACCTGGCATAGAACAGCGTGGCCTCGCCGGCCAGCGAGCCGCCGCGGAACTTCAGTCCGGTATCGGCCGACAGCAGGCTCTCGGGCTTGAGGCCGGTGTTGGCAACCACCACCCGGCCGCCGGCACGATCCCCGACCTGGGCGAGGTCGTTGATGTTGGGCGCGCGGTAGCCGCGGCCGAGATTGCTGGCCCAGGCGAGATTCGGGGTGATGGCGTAGCGCAGGCCCAGCTGGGCGCTGTAGTCGGTGTTGTCGATCTTGCCGGCGACGGCGCGGTCGGACTCCGGCGCAGCCGGCAGCTCGGTCGAGGTCTGGTTGACGCGACCACCGACATCCAGCAGCCAGTCCGGCGCGAACCGCCAGGCATCCGACAGGTAGACGCCGAAGTTGTCGGAGCGAGCGCCGTTCGGGAAGCGGCTCTTGAAGCCGGTGCTCGGCGAGTTCGGGTTGAACGGCCCGCCGGCATCGCTGCGGTACTTGGCGCTCTTCACCGCGTCGCGGTACAGCTCGATGCCATAACTCAGCTGCTGCGCGCCGCCTAGGGCGCTGCGGGCGGCAAGGGTGAAGCCGTCCAGCGTCGAGCGGTTCTTCTCGCGCTCCTGGCGGGTGAGATTGCGCAGCAGGTCGTAGCGATCATCGTCGATCACCTGGCGACCCAGGTGCGCCTCCAGACTGTCGATGAAGCCCAGCGGGGCGGTGTGGCGCCAGCGCAGGTGATAGAACTCGCGGCTGTTGAAATACACCGACTGGGCGCGCGCCGGGTTGGAGCCGGTGATGGGCTTGGAACCCGGCACCATCTCGTTGTAGCGGAAGAAGCCGTCGGGCACATCGAAGTACTGCAGCGACAGCATCAGCTCGTCGCTGGCGGTCGGCGCCCACAGGCTCTTCAGATCATAGGCGCGGGAGGTGTACTCACCAGGGCCCACCGTGTCACCGAAGCGGATATTGCCCTGCCCGTCCGCCGACTGACCCTGGTCGCCGCCGATCTGGCGGTTGCCGTAGCTCGCCGTGGTGTAGCCGCCGCTGACCGAGAGCCGGTCGTTGCCGACCGCGTGGCTGACCCGGCCGATCTTGGCGAGATCGGCACTGCCGTAGTGCAGCTTCGCCTCGGTGCGGTAGCCGACCTCGCTGCCCTCGAAGCGCGCCTCCGGCGTGCGGATCTGGATCACGCCGCCCATGGCGTCCGGGCCGTACAGGGTGGCGTAGGGGCCGCGCAGCACTTCCAGCTGCTCGATGTTCCAGGGATCGACCAGGGCGATGTACTGGCTGGGCGCGGTGCGGAAGAAGGCGTTGTTGAGGCGGAAGCCATCGACCAGGTGCAGCACCTCGGCACCCTTCAGGCCGCGAACGATGGCCATGCCCTGGCCGGGGCCGGTCTGCTGGAAGTAGACGCCGGCCTCGCCGCGCAGCAGCTCGGCCATCACCTGCGGGCTCTTCTTGTCGATGGCCTCGGCGTCGAGCACGGTGAGCGGCTGCGGCAGCTCGAAGCCGGGCTCGGGCAGACGGCCAGCGGTGACCTGGACCGGTTCCAGGATCACCGGATCGGCGAACGCAGGGCTGGCGAGCATCGCGGCGGCGATGGCCAGGAGACTGGGCTTGAACATGGGAATCCCTGAATGAGTTGATGACGGCTTCAGGTCGGACGTTAGCGAGTCCGATGTAAAGACTTGGTCAATTCTTAGGAACCTGCCGACGCCGGCTTCAGGAAAATCGGATTGCCAATCACGGTGCGGGTCTGGGCGTCGCGCAGCTCGATCCGCCAGAACGTGCCGAGCGGGCCTTCGCTGACCGGCAGCCGGGCGGCCGCCTGGGTGTGCACATAGGGATCGGTCGGCACCGGCAGGCTCAGCACCGGCAGGCCGTTGGCGTAGTAGCTCAGCAACTGGCCGACGCCGCCGCTGACCGTGGTGGTCAGCGTCGCGGTCTCGCCCTCGGCCAGCACCAGGCTGTCGCCATAGATGCCCTGCTGCCCGCCCGGCCCGCTGGCTTCGAACAACACCTGCGGCGAGTTGGCGATGCCGCGCGCACGGATATAGGCATGGCCGGCCCGGATCGCCGCGCTCAGCGCCGGCCGCGACAGGTTCTGCGCGTGCACGGCGGTGGCGCTGGAGCCATAGCCCTTGCGGCTGCGCTGGTCCTCGGCGTCGACGCCCTTGCTGTCGGAACCGCTGACGGCGGTGATCTTGTAGCCCTGGGCCAGCAGGCCCTCCCATTTCTGGATGGCGGTGGCGACGAAGGGGTTCTCGATCGAACCGGCCGGCAGCGGAATGCCGAGGTCGTCGGCAGTGGCGATCATCGGCCCGTTCACCAGCTCGATGGTGTCGACCTGGGACCAGTCCACGGCGTCGTCGAGCTCGAAGTAGCAACCCCGGCAGAAATTGCTGAACAGCGGCGGCGGAAAGGTGGTCGGGTGGTTGACGCCGAACAGCGCGCCGTCGGCCTTGCTCAGGCGCTGGATCTCGGCGGCGCTGACGTCCTCGAAACCGTGCCGGTATTCGAGCACCGAGGGCGTTTCGCCGAAGGCCATCATGTGACCGTGGTAGGTGATGATCTCGCGCCCCGGCCAGATCAGCAGGTCCGGGTGCTGGCGCTGCACCGCGCCGAGCGTGTGCCAGTGCTGGCCGGTGACGTACTCGGTGACCATCAGGAAATCCAGCTGCGCGGCGCGCGCCTGGGCGATGAAGTCGGGCCAGTCCGGCGCGTTCGGGTTGGAATGGTAGGCGTGCATGTGGAAGTCGCCGTGATACCAGCCGGCGCCGAAGCGCGCGACATGGCCGCGATCCACCGGGTCCTCGGCCGGCGGCGCGCCGGCTGCCGCCGCCTTGCACTCGACCCGGACGCGATAGTCCGCGCCATTGGGCGCGACGGCGGCGATGCCGAGGTCGGCGAACCAGAGGCCGGGCTCGATGCGGCCGGGCACGAAGCCGCGATCCGCGCCATCGGCCTGCACGAAGATCGGCGCCTGCTCGTTGTCGCTGCGACCCTGGCGCGAACCGCCCCAGCCGCGGAAGCCGGCGGCACTGCGGTAGCCGCGCTGGTCCCAGAGCCCGAGGTCGAAGGTGGTGCTGGTCAGCGGTGTGCTGGGCGGGTTGCCCGGCTTGTCACTCCAGTCATAGCTCAGCTCGACCCGGCCGGTACCCGGCGCCACCGCGAACGGCAGCATGCGGTAGCTCTTGGCGTCGCCGCCGCCGGCGCTGCCGGTAAACTCCAGCGGCGCGGCGCCGGGTGCGCAGGCCGGCGCCGACGGCAGGCCGCCACCGGTCGGTGGCGTGCTGGAATCGCCGCAGGCGCTCAACAGCGACAGCAGCAGGATCGGCAGCAAGGAGGCTTTCATGCCGCCAGTGTAGGACGCCCGGGCGACCGGGCGATGACGCCAATCCCACGCCAAAACCGGCTAGGCTTGCGATCCATGAGCAATCCCCTCGAAGCCCCCCTGTCCCTGCGCGCCTACTTCATGAAACTGGGCGCGCGCCTGCTGATCCGGCCGGCCCTGCACGAGCCCGACATGGCGCGGCGCCGGCAGCGGGTGGATGCCCTGAGCCGTTTTACCTGGCCGGCCGGCGGCGCCACCTACACCCACGGCAACCTCGGCGGCGTGCCGGTGGAATGGGTGGCGCACCCGGCCAGCGGCGCGCGCGGCTTCGTGCTCTACCTGCACGGCGGCGCCTACGTGGTGGGCTCGCCGCGCAGTCACCGGGCCCTGACCTCGCGGCTGGCCCAGGCGGCGCGGATCTGCGTCGCGGCGCTGGACTACCGGCTGGCGCCCGAGCACCCCTTCCCGGCGGCGCTCGACGACGCCGTCGCCGCCTACCGGGCGCTGCTGGCGCAGGACATCTCCGCCAGCAAGATCATCATCGCCGGCGACTCCGCCGGCGGTGGCCTGGCACTGGCACTGGCGCTGCGCCTGAAGAGCGAGCCGCTGCCGCAACCGGCCGGCATCGTCTGCCTGTCGCCCTGGACCGACCTGAGCATGTCCGGCGAATCGGTGAAGAGCCGCGCCGCGCTGGAGGTGATGCTGTCGGAGCAGCTCGGCCGCGATAGCGCCCGCCACTACCTGCAGACGCAGGACCCGACCCTGCCCCTGGCCTCACCGCTGTTCGCCGACCTTGCCGGGCTGGCGCCGGTGTTCATCCAGGTCGGCGGCCAGGAGATCCTGCACGACGACGCCACCCGCTTCGCCCAGCGCGCCAGCGCCCAGGGCGTGCCGGTGACCCTGCAGACCTGGCCCAATCTCTGGCACGTCTGGCAGCTACACGCCGGCCTGATGCCGGAGGCCAACGCCGCGATCACCGCCATCGCCAGCTTCATCCACGCCCGGCTGACCGGCAAGCTCTAGACTGTCCGCCGCCGAGCCCTTACCGCGTTGTCCGTTCCACCTATGCCGCAGTCCTCCCCCCGGTCGTTCCCTGTTCCCGCCAGCCGCGCGCTGCCCGGGCTGGCGGCGGCGACCGCGCGCCAGGCATGAGCGAAGACACCGTCACGCCACCCGGCACCCCCGGTGCCGCCAGGCTGGGTTCCCTGCCCGCCGGCGCCCCCGGCCGGATCGGCAAATACGAAATCCGCGGCGTGCTCGGCAAGGGCGCCAGCGGCCTGGTCTACAAGGGCTTCGATCCCTTCGTGCAGCGCGAGGTGGCGGTCAAGATCGCCCTGCACATGACTGAGGACCGGCAAGCCGGCAACTTCGAGGCACAGGCCAAGAACTTCTTCATCGAAGCCCGCGCCGCCGGCATGCTCAACCATCCGAACATCATCGGCCTGTTCGATGCCGGCATGGAGGAAGACCTCTGCTACATCGTCATGGAGTACGTCGACGGCGACACCCTGCTGCCCTGGTGCCGGCGCGCCGGCCCGCGACTGCCGGTCGAGAAGGTGGTGGACATCGGCCTGCGCTGCGCGCGCGGCCTCGACTACTCGCATTCCAAGGGCGTGCTGCACCGGGACATCAAGCCCAGCAACATCATGATCACGCTCGACGGCACGCCGAAGATCATGGATTTCTCCATCGCCGAACTGAACGAGCCGCGCGAGGGCGAGGCCAGCGTGGCGGTCGGCTCGCCGCTGTACATGTCGCCCGAGCAGGTGATGCGCCAGAGCATTGGGCCGACCTCCGATCTCTATTCGCTGGGCGCGGTGCTGTACCAGCTGTTCACCGGCGAGCCGCCGTTCTTCTCGCCGCACCTGCCCGGCCTGTTCGCGGCGATCCGCAACCAGCCGGCGCCCAATCTGGCGCTGAAGCGCGGCGATGTCTCGCGCGACCTCTGCAACATCCTGGCCAAGCTGCTGGCCAAGAAGCCCGCCGACCGTTACCAGAACGGGTTGGATCTGGCCACCGATCTGATGCGCGAGCACGAGCGCCTGCGCGCCAGCGACGCGCAATCGACCCGCCGCGAAAATCGCGATTCCCTGCGCGGCCTGGCCTTCTTCAACGCCTTCACCGAGACCGAGATCGACGAGATCCTGTCCGCCAGCCAGCTCAAGACCTTCCCGGCCGGCGCCACCATGGTGCAGGAAGGGGATGTTGAGAGCGCCTTCTACATCCTGGCGATGGGACAGGCCCTGGTGCGCAAGGGTGGCAAGCCCCTGCATGTGCTCGGCAAGGGCGACTGCTTCGGCGAGATCAGCCTCCTGTCCGGCGTGCGCCGTACCGCTTCGGTGGAAGCGGTGAGCACGGTGCTGGCGCTGCGCATCAACGCCACCCTGCTCGACAACCTCGCCACCGACAGCCAGCTGCGTTTCTACAAGACCTTCACGCAGACGCTGATCTACCGCCTGACCATGACCAGCTCGCGGCTGTCCGCCGCCACTCCGTCGCCGCCGGTCACCTGAATTCGCGCGCCAGTCGCGCCAAGCCACCGCGCGCAGCGGAAGGCGCTTTACTGCCCGCATGGCGTGCAGGACGAACTCAAGTATCTGCCGCCGTTGACCGCAGACCGGAGCCGGCGCAATGACCGAATGGAGCCTACAAGCAGTGGCAGCCGCGATGCTCGTGGCGTTCGCCGCCTATGTGCTATTCAACCTGGCACTTTCCTCCCGCGACCAGCGTCGCCGGCAATACTCGAACGAGCTGCACCGTCGTTTCGAGCGCCGCGAAGCGGCGCGCCGGGAACGCCGCATGCAACAGATGGGGCCACCCGCCGGCCTGTCCGAGCGACGCCAGGGGCCGCGCCGACTCGCCTGACTCAGGCCGGTGGCCAGAGCCAGGCCGCGCCGCGCACCCCGCTGGAGTCACCGTGTGCTGGCGGCCGCAGCCGGGTATCGACCCGATCACTGAAAACCCAGTCGCCCCAGAGGCGCGGCAGATTGCGGTACAGCCGCGCCAGCCGCGACAGCCCGCCGCCGAGCACGATCACTTCCGGGTCCAGCAGATTGATGACGCTGGCCAGCGCCCGCGCCAGCCGGTCCTCGTAGCGCCTCAGCGACTCCAGGCAGCCCGGGTCGCCGGCCTCGCCGCGTTCGGCGATCTCCTCCGCCTTCAGGGCCCCGCCGTGGCGACTGGCGTGGTCGCGCGCCAGCGCAGGGCCGGACAGCCAGGCCTCGATGGACCCGCGATGGCCATCCCAGTGCGCCGGGCCCGGCACCTCGTCCCAATCCAGCCTCGGCCAGGGCAGCGGGTTGTGCCCCCATTCGCCGGCGATGGCATTGGGGCCCGACAGCAGCTTGCCGTCGATGACGATGCCGCCGCCAACCCCGGTGCCGAGAATCGCCGCGAACACGCTGCGGGCCCCGGCGGCGGCGCCGTCGGTGGCCTCGGACACCGCCAGGCAGTCGGCGTCGTTGGCCATGCGCACCGTCCGCCCGAGTGCCGCTTCCAGGTCCTGCTTGAGCGGCCGGCCGTTGAGGCAGACAGAATTGGCGTTCTTCACCAGGCCGCTGGCCGGCGAGATCGCCCCCGGATGGCCGATGCCGACCGGCAGGCCACTGCGGCCGGCAGCGGCTTCCATGCGGCGCACCAGTGCATGGATGGTGGCGATCTGCCCGTCGTAGTCCTGGTTCGGCGTCGGCAGGCGCTCGCGCGCCAGGATCTCCGAGCCCTGCCCCATCAGGATGGCTTCGGTCTTGGTGCCGCCGAGGTCGACGCCGATGCGCATGCCGCAGGCTCGCTAGTAAGTAAGCAGGATCACGACCGCCTACCAAGGGCGGCCGCTAGACTGCGGGCCACCATGATGCGGGTCCGTTCGCCGGCCTGCCAGGTCGCGGATCCGCTGGAGGAGATGCAAAGCCATGCCCCGTTTCCCGGCTGAACTCAGCGCCCGGCTGGGACTGCGGTTCGCGGCGGAGCTGGAGGCTTTGTATCGGGCCGACCGGGAAGTGCGGGCCAACCCGACCCGGATCGCGCTGGGCCTGCTGGCGGTGGCGATGGTGGCCCTGACCCCGGCCTACGACCTCCTGACCCGGCCACCTGCCGAGTTCAATGCCCTGGCCCGGATACTGCAGTTCGGGCTGGAGCTGCCGGTCACGATCCTGGCGCTGCTGAGCGCCGGCTGGCGCCCACTCCGGCCCTGGTCCGGCCTCGCCGTGCTGTTGGCGGCCAGCGTGGTGGCCGCTGGCGTCATCGCCCAGCGTGCCATCGGCCATGCCCTGGGGTTCGATGTGCCGTACGCGCTCAGCGCGGTAGTGGTGGCGGCAGTGGCGGTGATGGGCGGCTTCCGGTTTTGGCTGCTACTGGGCTGGAGCAGCCTGGTGGTGGGCGCCGCCTGCGCGGTGGAGCTGTCGCTCGCCGGTAGCTCGGGCGCAGCGATCTACAACAGCTTCGCGATGCTCATGCTGTTGTCGATGCTGATGACCGGCGCCTACGCGCTGGAGCGGGCCGAGCGCAGCAACTGGCTGGATCGCCGGCAACTGCGGGACCTGGCCTGCCGCGACGGGCTGACCGGCCTTGCCAACCGGCGCCACTTCGACGCCAGCCTGGAGCGGCTGGCGCGCGAGGCGGCGCGCGAACACAAGACCCTGGCGCTGTTGCTGATCGATATCGACCATTTCAAGGCCTACAACGATTGCTACGGCCATCCGACCGGCGACAACTGCCTGCGCGCCATCGCTGCCCGGCTGGAGCTGGGCATGCGCCGCCCGGGCGATTTCTGCGCCCGCATCGGCGGCGAGGAATTCGCTGCCGTCTGGTTCGATGCCCTGCCCGCCAGCGCGCCGGGACTGGCCGAAGAGCTGCGCGCCGGCATCGCCGGGCTCGCCATCCCCCATGCCGGCGGCGCGCCCAGCGGGGTGGTGACCGCCTCCGCCGGCCTGGTGCGGATCAGCGCACCCGCAGCGGGACAGTCGGCGCCCGAACTGGCCGCCGAAATGATGCGCCGCGCCGACCAGGCCCTGTACGCCGCCAAGGCGGCGGGCCGCGACCGCCTGGTGGTGGCCGAGGCCGGTTGACCCACGGCCCGGTTCAGCGCTTCGCCGCGCCGATGCCGCCCAGGCCGGCTTCGACGATCAGGGCCTTGTGGTGTTCCAGGGTCATGCCGGATCGCTCATTCGCCTGGTCCCGGCAGTGGGCGGCGGAGGTGCTCGACAAGAACATTGCGCGCCGCCAAGGAAAGCCTGATCGTGCCGGCATGAACACGCGAGTGCTGAACATCCTGGCCCTGTCGCTACCGCTGGGCGCCTGCACGCCGGTTGCGCCGCCGGCAAGACCCGAGATGCCCCCGCCTGCCGCCATGACCGGTGCCGACCGCGACGCCCACGGCTGCATCGGCTCGGCCGGCTACTCCTGGTGCGAACGCAGCCAGCGCTGCGAGCGGCCCTGGGAGCTGGCGGCGCAACAGGGCTTCACGCTGAGCCCGCAGGCCGTCGACGAGTTCTGCCGCCGGCCCGCAGCCCCGTAGCGTCAACACACCTAGTGGCCACTGCGGTCCTTCACGATCTCCGCCGCCTGCTGGAAAGTCGGCCGGTTGATCCAGTGGATTGCCGGCACCGGCTGAAACGCGAAGGAGGTGTGCTCGACCGCATCGCAGTCCTCTACCGCGCCGCAGTCCGCCGCCTTCGGATACACAAGTTGGCTGCCGTCCCAGGCCCCCTGGTTGGCCAGGCCGCCGAGATCGGCCAGGGCCTGATCGAGTGCCGCCAGCACCGCCGCGCGGCACAGCGCCCGGTCATCGGAGTTGGCACATTTGAGCGCGCGATAGCTCGCGTGCCCGGGCGTGTCGAGCGCGGTCTGCAGCAATCGCCGCATGTGCTGGAACCAGCCTTCCTGGAAGGCCGAGCCCTGGGCGCGCGGGGCGTCCAGGCGCGCGACGAGCACCGAGGCGCCCTGCGAGATCGTCGACAGCTGCGGCGTCACGGTCTCCATCAGGCGCAGATACCAGGCGTCCATGAACACCACGGCGGCGCGGTGGTCGTAGCTGCCGCTGGCATCGCGATCACGGCGCAGGGCGCCGAGGCCGTTCTGCTGGTCGATCCAGTGCCGAGAGCCGTCGGCGATCCAGTCCTGCAGCAGGCCGACCACGGCCTGCTGGTCGGCGCTCAGCGCGCCCTGCTGCATGAGCTGGATCAGCAGCGGCACCAGGTCGAGCCCGCGCAGGTCGCTGTAGGCGGCGTCCGCCATCACCTCCACCATGGTCCCCAGCGTGTGCTTGCGACCACTGGCCTTGAAGGCGGCGAGCCGGTCGGACAGCAGCTTCACCCGGTGCGTCGGCCCGTAGGTGCCATTGGCATCGGCCGCCCACCAGCCGGCGGCGCCGGAGTTGTTCCAGTTGGCCATGTAGCCCAGCGGCGGGTTGCTGTCCTGGATATGCGCTGCCAGCGGCAGGAAGCCCGGCCACTCGTAGTAGCCCTGCGCGTCGACCTGAGTCGGGTAGGCGCGGCTGGGATAGGGCACCGCGCCACCGTAGTCGGTGAAGAAATCCGCTGGCAGGTTCTGGTCCACCACCCAATCGAAATTGCCATCGCCCCAGACCGGCAGCTCCGGATGCACGCCGTTGGCGCGCTGGGGATAGAGGCCGGACTGGATGTAGGCAATGTCCTTGCTGTCGGCATAGAGCCAGTTGAAGGTCGCGGTCATGCTGTTGAACAGCTTCTTGAACCGCGTGTGGTCCATCTGGATGCCGGTGGTGGTCAGCAGCGCGAACGGCGCGGCGGTGTCGACATCGGCGAGGAAGGTGCTGCGCTGGGTGGAGATCACCACCGGCTCGCCCTGGACCGTGGCGGTGCCGATCACCGGGCCGTAGTGGGTGCGCAGCACGTAGCGCTCGACCGTCTCCGGGTATTGCGGGCCGCCGAGCGCGAGGCTGGCGGCGGTGAGGTTGGCGGTCCAGGTGTCGAGCCGGCGGTACAGGCGCACGCACTGGCCCTTGTACTGATAGCCGTCGCTGTCGATGAAGCCGTCACCGTCGGCATCGGCGCGCGAGGGCGGCGTGCCGTTGGTGTTGCAGAGCTTCGAGACCCGCACGTCGGTGAAGTCGGAGCCGGCCGAGGTCGGGCTCCAGGCGAAGTCGAGGCCGCGACCGATGACGATGTAGGGCAGGTTGACGGTGGAGATGCCGCGCGCGGCGAACTCGAAGGGCGTACCGCCGCGCGAGACCACGGCCGCCTCCCACAAGAGCTGCGGCATGAAGTAGCTGGTCTGCGGGCCGGCGACGATGATCGGATGGCCGCTCTCGGTCTCGCTGCCGGCGGCGGCGATCCAGTTGGAACTGGTCATCGGGAAGCCATAGCGGTTGAGCAGGGCATGCAGGCTGGCGCCCGGGTCCTCGCTGCTGCGCTGGGTGCGGCGCGGACTCCGACCGTGCCGCAGCGGCGGCCGGGTCGCCGCCACCACCGCATCGACGGGCGCTGCCTGCGACAGGCGCAGCTGGCCCAGCGCCCGCAGTCCGTCCCGGCCGTTGGCGGCGGCCGGCGCGGCGATGGGCAGGGGCAGGGTCGGCAGGCCCGGGCCGTGACTCTGCAGGGCGTGGCCGACATAGCTGCCGACATCCCAGATCGCCGTGCCCGGCGGCAGGGTCTGCGGACAGGACTCGTCCACCGCCGGCGGCGACTGGGTGGCGAAGCGGCCGCTGGCGGTGTGGGGCGTGTCCGGCGCATTGGCGTGGCGCAGGTCGCGCCAGAGCTTGCAGGCGGCCGCCGGCAGGGTGGTAGTGCCGCCGGTGATGCCGGGGTCGAGCCGCTGCAGCAGGTTGAGGTTCCGGGCCTCGCCGCCGCCGCCCAGGCCCAGCGCGGACTGGATCAGCACGGCATTGGCGACAATGTCCTCGACCGTGAACGGCCGGGGCGGGAACAGCGGCTCGCCGCCCAGACGGACCCCGAGGCTGGTGTATTCCAGCGGAACTTTCGCCACACCCGCCGGCGTCTGCAGGAAGGCGATGTAGGCATTCATGCCGGCCACGAACATCTGGGTGTCGTTGAGGAACATCGGGCCCAGCGCGCCCAGCTTGGCGACGGCGTTGTCGACGATGCCGGTGATCTCCGCCTCGCTGTAGGCCGAGGCCGAGCCGAATTCGAGATCCAGCTCGTAGGTGGTCGGCGAGGGCCCGAGCTTTTCCGAGGCGCGGCCGCGGCCGGCATCACGCAGCACGTCGAACAGCCAGAGCCGGTCGGCGGCGGCGGCATAGCCCAGGCCGTACTCGGCGCTGGCGCGGTCCTGGCCATCGACATAGGGCACGCCCCAGCCATCGCGCTTGATCACCACGGTCTTGCCGTTGGGCGCGGTCAGAGTGGTGGTCGATACCGCTTCGGCAGCGCTCAGTTCCAGGCCGGCCTGCTTGAAGTAATTGCAGGCCTGGTCCGAGGCCTTCACATGGGCGCCGAGGTTGGCGGGCGGCGTGCACTGGTCGGACTTCAGCGGCGACTTGGCGTAGGCCAGATTGCCGTAGAGGTCGAGCTGGTCGCGGTAGTTGTCGGGATAGACCTGCTGCGGCTGCCCCGGCAGCGGGCCACCGACGGCGCCGGCGGAATTGCCATTGGAGCCGGGTGGGACGATGGCCAGGAAGATGTTTTCGCTGCCTTCCGGCGGCGGTGGCGGATTGCCGCCGCCAGCGGAGCCGGCCGGAGGCTGGCTGCTGCCGCAGGCGACGAGCACCAGCGCGGTCAGCAGGGAAGCCAGCGGCAGGGCAGCGCGCACGCGCCGGTTCGGGTGGTTCATCATCTCCTCCGTGCGCGGTGCATTGCCGCGCTTCAATTGCTTGCAGGCTTGTGACGGGATGGTAATGGAAGCGGATGTCAGTCCGGGAGGGAAGGCGCCCTCCCCCACCACGGTGCTACCGGTCGCGGCGCTGCCGGACGGGGCCATCGCCGCCCTGCTGGAGCCGCTGGGTCTGGACTGGCAGGCGGTGCCGGACGGTGCTGAGATTCCCGGCAGCTACTGGGGCGATTCCGAGGCCGGGTTGATCGGAAACCGCCTGCACCTGCGCGCCGACACCCCGGTGCACTCGGCCCTGCACGAGGCCTGCCACTGGCTGCTGGCCGATGCCGAGCGCCGCGCCGTACTGCACACCGATGCCGGTGGCACCGACACCGAGGAGAACGCGGTCTGCTACCTGCAATGCCTGCTGGCCGATCAACTGGACGGCTATTCACGGGCGCGCTGCTTCGCCGACATGGATGCCTGGGGCTATACCTTCATCCTCGGCAGCGCCGCCGCCTGGTTCGAGCGTGACAGCGAGGACGCGCAGGCCCTGCTGCGCGAGCGCGGCTGGCTGCCGCACCCGACTCAGTAGAGCTTGCCCAGCTGCAAGCCGACGCCGAACAGGAAGCTGCTGTCGGCGCTGTTGATATTGGCTTCGGCGCGCAACTCGACACCGAAGTGGCGCCAGTGCGGCGCGAACACCAGTTCGATCGGCACCCCGATCGCCTCGTGGAACTCGGGCGCGCTGCCGCTGCTGTCGCTGCGCCGCTCCAGCTCGAACTGCGACACCCCCAGCGCCGCCCAGGCGCGACCACGCGACAGCAGCGGCACACCCGCCAGCACGCCCAGTTCGCGGCCGTGCCGCAGGCTGTGGAAGCCCTCGGAATAGCGGGCGCGAACGCCGATCAGGCCCCGCTGGCCGCGCAGGTAGCCACCGAAGCCCTGCACACCCAGGGTCGAGTGATCGACGTCGGCATAGCCAACCATCGCGGACAGCCAGGCGCCGCCCTGATCGCTCACCACCGGCTTCGAACTCGATGCCGCCGCAGCCGGCTTGCCAGCCGGCAGCTTCTGCACCGGCACGGTCTTCAGCTCCGCCGCCCATAACGGCCCCGCCAGTAGCCCGGTTACCAGGGCCGCCACGATCCACTTTTGCATGCTGTTCCCTTCTTGTTGGCGCCGGCGGCATCCCCGTCGCCGGCTGTCTGAAACCTTCTGTCGGCGCAGGACAACGCGGCAATGGCGCGCAGGAGGACTACAGCTCGGTGATGGTGACCTCGACTGTCATGCCCAGCGCGTCATCGGGTTGGCCGACGAAACTGCCCGCCAGCGGCACTGCCTGCTCCGGGTCGCGGGTCACCGCGACCTCGATCAGGTTGTTGCCGGCGACCAGGGCATTGGTCGGGTCGTAGGCGACCCAGCCCTCGCCCGGCAGGTAGACCTGCAACCAGGCGTGGGTCTCGCCGGCGCCCAGCAGCTTGCCGCTGCCGCCACCCTGGCTGCCGTCGTAGAGATAGCCGGAGACGAAACGCGCCGCCAACCCCAGGCTGCGCACCGCCTCCATCATCAGCAGCGCGAAGTCGCGGCAGCTGCCGGCCCGGGCGCTGAGCGTGGCGCTCGGCGCCCAGGTGCCGGTCTCGTCGCGGCGCTGGTACTGGAAGTCGTCGCGGATGGCGGTGTTGATCGCCGCCAGCGTCGCCAGGGTGTCGGCGCCGTGGTCGCGGACGAAACGCCGGGCCCAGATCGCCAGCGCGTTTTCCGGATCCTCGTAATGGCGGTGCAGATAGGGCGCCAGGTCGACCCGCTCGGACTCGGTGTAGACCAGCGGCAGCGTCGTCGCCTGCGGCTCCAGCACCAGCTGCTCCGGGTCGCCCGGGTAGTGCTCGACCTCCAGCCGCGACTCCACCACCAGCTCGCTCGTCGGCTCGCTGAAATGCAGCCAGAGCACGGAGTTGCCGAACACATCGCCGGTCCAGCGGGTCTCGGCCTGCGGCGACACCGTCAGCTGGGCATCGAGCACGCGCAGCTCGTGGGTGTCACGCGGGCGACAGACGAAGCGGTGCGGGTCCAGCTGCACCGGATGGGCGTAGCGGTAGGTGGTGCGGTGCCGGACTTGCAGGCGGATCATGGCGGTACTCGTGACGACGGAAGCCGTCGTACAGTGTGCCTACCATGAATGAACCGCCGCTGGCCGCCGCACCGACGAACATCCTGGGCGGCCCGCTGCTGCCCTGCTCCTATGCGCCGCTGACGGGCTATTTCCGCGACGGCTGTTGCAAGACCGACGACAGCGACCAGGGCCGCCACTTGGTCTGCACCCGGATGACTGCGGAGTTCCTCGCCTTCAGCGTCCAGCGCGGCAACGACCTGGTCAGCCCGCGCGCCGAGTACCTGTTCCCGGGCCTGAAGCCGGGCGACTGGTGGTGCCTGTGCGCGCTGCGCTGGAGCGAGGCGCTGGAGGCCGGCGTGGCGCCGCCGGTGCGGCTCGCCGCCACCCATGCTGCGGTCACCCGCTACGTCTCCCGGGCGGCGCTGCTGCGCCACGCGGTGGACCCGCCGGAAATAGCCTGATGGGGCTCACCGAGGCCATCCGCCGTGCCGCTGAACGCGGCTGCGAGTTGGTGCCGATCTCCGGCCAAAGGCGCTACCTGATCCGTGCCATCGGCTACGACGCCGATCCCTACGAAATCGACGAGGAGCGGTTGCTGGGCCTGAGCAGCGAGGAATTCCTCAACGAGTGGATTCCGCCGCACGCCTAGGCTAATTGCGGCGCCACGCTGACCCGGGCTCGACCCTCGTGCTTGCTCTGGTAGAGCGCCGAATCAGCCGCCTGTACCAGGGCCTCGACCGCGCCGCCCTCGGACGGGCGCCCGCTGCTGATACCGACGCTACAGGTGACCACCCCGAACGGCGAATCCTGATGCGGCACCGCGAGCTGCCGCAGGGTCCGCTCGATGGTCTCGGCGACGCCACGAGCGCCCGCGCTGTCGGTATCCGGCAGCAGCACGAAGAACTCCTCGCCACCGACCCGCGCCGCGAGATCGGCCGGCCGGCGCAGACACTGGCTGAAGCAGGCAGCCGCCAGGCGCAGGTATTCGTCGCCCGCCGGGTGACCGTAGCGGTCGTTGTAGGCCTTGAACCAGTCGAGATCGATGGCCAGCAGGGACAAGGATTGGCCGACCCGACGGGCCCGGTCCCACTCACGCCGCAGTTGCTCTTCGAAGGCGCGGCGGTTGGGCAGGCCGGTGAGCGCGTCGCGGTAGGCCAGCTTGGCGAGTTCGGCCTGGGCTTCCAGCAGGCTCTCCTCGGCCACCCGCTGCTCGTGGATGTCCTCGATGGCACCGGTGATGCGCGAGAAACGCCGCTGCGCGTCGAATTCGGCCTTGGCGGAAATGTTGAACCAGCGCCAGCCGCGCTCCCGGGTCAGCAGCCGGGTATCGACGGCGGCGATGCCGTTGCGCTCGCGCAGCTGGGCGTACAGCGCCGAACGCACCAGCAGATAGCTCTCGCCGAACAGCTGCTGCGCGCCCGCCTCGCTGGGCGGCAGTTGTTCGGGGCGATAGCCCAGCAGCTCGTAATAGCGCGGCGACCACCAGTGCTCCACCAGTTCACCGGCTTCAAAGCGCTGATCCCAGACACCGACCTGCAGGCTGTCGACCACCAGATTGAAGCGGCGCTCGCTGGTACTGATCTGCTCGCTGAGGCGCGCCCGCTCGCGCAGGTCGGAGACCTCCCGGGCGGAATGGTGCAGCGCGTCCTCCATCGCCGGCAGCGCGTGCAGGGCGCAGAGGAACAAGGGGTTGCCCAGCAGCAGCCACTGCAGGGTCTCGGGCAGGCCGGTGCGATCCCAGCCCCAGTCGTTGATGAACACCGCGCCCAGGGTCACCACCAGCAGCAATCCGCCCAGCAACCAGGACAGCCACAGGGCGCGCCGTGCCGGCAGCAGCAGGAAGCCGCAGATATAGAGCACCGGCATGAAGGCATAGGCCGGCCGGAAGATGCTGAGCGCCGGATCGGCGACCGCAGCGACGAACAGCACCAGGACCAGGCGCACCAGGATCAGCAACAGCGACAGCCAGAGCGCGAACATCGCGATCCGCTCCTGCCGCAAGGCATCCTCGGCCTTGATGGCCGCGTGCGCCGGCACGATCAGCAGCCAGAATATCGCGGCGCCGCCGAGGTAGAGGCCCGCCTCCCACTCCGGGGCGCGCGGGCTGAAGCCGACGATCAGGCCGCCGGCCGCCCAGACCGCGCCCAGCAGCGGCAGCCCGGCCAGCAAAGCCCGTGAGCGCGCTCGCCGTAGCCGCTCGGGACCGTCGAGTGTGGCGCTCACGGTCCCGGCGCGGATCAGCGCGCCTTGGCCTGGTTGGCCACCGCTTCGGCGGCGCGCTTGGCGGCCTCGGGGTCGCCCAGGTAGCGGTAGCTCCGCACCTTCAAGGCCGGGTCGAGTTCGAACAGCAGCGGGATGGCGGTGGGAATATTGAGTTCGAGAATCTCGGACTCGCCGATGTTGTTGAGGTACTTGTAGAGCGCCCTCAGCGAGTTGCCGTGGGCGGTGACCAGCACGGTCTGGCCGGCCTTGAGCTGGGGCGCGATGTGGTCGTGCCAGTAGGGCAGCACCCGCACCAGGGTGGTCGCCAGCGATTCGGTGCCCGGCAGCGCCTTGGCGTCGAGCCCGGCGTAGCGCGGATCGTTGGCCGGGTGGCCGGGATCGGTCGGCGCCATCGCCGGCGGCGGCACGTCGTAGCTGCGGCGCCAGATCTTCACCTGGGCCTCGCCGTGCTGGGCGGTGGTCTCGGCCTTGTCCAGGCCCTGCAGGGCGCCGTAGTGGCGCTCGTTCAGGCGCCAGCTCTTGTGCACCGGAATCCACATCTGGTCCATCACGTCCAGCGCTGTGTAGTTGGTGCGGATGGCGCGCTTGAGCACGCTGGTGTGGGCGCAGTCGAACTTCAGGCCCTCGGCCTGCATGAGTGCGCCGGCCTTGAGCGCCTCCTGGCGGCCGGCCTCGGTGATGTCCACGTCCACCCAGCCGGTGAAGCGGTTGTCGAGATTCCACTGGGACTGGCCGTGGCGCAGCAGGACGAGTTTGCTCATGGGACTTTTCGGGGTGCGGAGTGCGGAGTGCGGAGTGCGGGGAACTTAATCGAGAACGGGGCAGGCAGTCTTGGCGCGGACTTCCTCGGCGCTGACGCCGGGCGCGAGCTCGACCAGCTTCAGGCCGGCCTCGGTCACGTCGAGCACGCAAAGCTCGGTGATGATGCGGTCGACCACCCTGACGCCGGTCAGCGGCAGCTGGCAGGCGGGCAGGATCTTGGCCTCGCCCTTGGCGGTGTGTTCCATCAGCACCACCACGCGCTGCACGCCGGCCACCAGGTCCATGGCACCACCCATGCCCTTGACCATCTTGCCCGGGATCATCCAGTTGGCGAGATCGCCCTGCTGACTGACCTGCATGGCGCCGAGGATGGAGAGGTTGATGTGCCCGCCCCGGATCATGGCGAAGCTGTCGGCGCTGCTGAAGAAAGCACTGCCCGGCAGGGTGGTGATGGTCTGCTTGCCGGCGTTGATGAGGTCGGCATCGACCTCGGCCTCGGTCGGGAAGGGGCCGATACCGAGCAGGCCGTTCTCGCTCTGCAGCCAGACATCCATGCCGGGCGGGATGTAGTTCGCCACCAGGGTCGGCAGGCCGATGCCCAGGTTCACGTAATAGCCGTCCTGCAACTCGGCGGCGGCGCGCTGCGCCATCTGTTCCTTGGTCCAGGCCATCTCAGTTGCTCCGCAGCGTGCGCTGCTCGATGCGCTTTTCCGGCGTGGCATTGACCACGATGCGGTCGACGTAGATGCCGGGGGTGTGGATCTGGTCCGGATCGAGTGCGCCGGTCTCAACCAGTTGCTCGACCTCGGCGACGCAGACCTTGCCGGCCGCCGCGATCATGGGATTGAAGTTGCGCGCGGTCTTGCGGAACACCAAGTTACCGGACCGGTCGGCCCTCCAGGCCTTCACCAGCGAGACATCGGCCTTCAGCGCCCGCTCCATCACATAGGTCTCGCCGTCGAACTCGCGCAGTTCCTTACCTTCGGCGACCACGGTGCCGACGCCGGTCTTGGTGAAGAAGGCGGGAATGCCGGAGCCGCCAGCGCGCAGCTTCTCGGCCAGCGTGCCCTGCGGGGTGAATTCCAGCGCCAGCTCACCGGCCAGGAACTGCCGCTCGAACTCCTTGTTCTCGCCGACGTAGGAAGAAATCATCTTGCTGATCTGCCGGGTCGTCAGCAGCTGGCCGAGGCCGAAACCATCGACGCCGGCGTTGTTGCTGATCACGGTCAACTGCTTCGCGCCGCTGTCGCGCAGGGCGGCGATCAGGGCTTCCGGTATGCCGCAGAGGCCAAAGCCGCCGACCGCGAGCGTCTGGCCATCGGCGACCAGGCCGTCCAGCGCGGCTTGGGCGCTGGGATAAAGCTTGTTCATGGAGTCCCCTCGGTTCGCGAAGATTTTACCGCTCAGCCCGGATCCGGGCGGGGAATGCGCGCCAGCCGGCTGGCCGGGGGGCGGCCCAGTTCGGCGCTGATCCAGCGCGCGGTTTCGCACAGGGCGTCGAGATCGACGCCGGTCTCGAAGCCGAGTCCGTGCAGCAGGTAGACCAGGTCTTCGGTCGCGACATTGCCGGTCGCGCCCTTGGCGTAAGGACAGCCGCCAAGGCCGCCGACACTGGCGTCGACCACCCGCACGCCGGCTTCCAGGCAGGCATAGACATTGGCCAGCGCGGTGCCGCGGGTGTCGTGGAAGTGCACGGCCAGCCGCGCCATCGGCACTTCGGCCGCGACCGCCCTGAGCATCTCGACCGCCTTCCTCGGCGTGCCGACGCCGATGGTGTCGCCCAGCGAGACCTCGTAGCAGCCCATGGCTGCGACCGCTTTCGCGACTCGCACCACTTCCGATATGGCCACCTCGCCCTGGTAGGGACAGCCGAGCACGGTGGAGACATAGGCGCGCACTTTCAGCCCCGCCGCCAGCGCCTGCTCGGCCACCGGCGCCAGCCGGGTGAGCGACTCGTCGATGCCGGCATTGATGTTCTTGCGGTTGAAGGCTTCCGAGGCCGCCGTGAACAGTGCGATCTCCTGCACGCCGGCCGCCATCGCCCGCTCCAGACCTTGCAGGTTCGGCACCAGCACCGGATAGCTCACCTCCGGCTGGCGGCGCAGCCCGGCCAGCACCTCGCCGGCGTCGGCCATCTGCGGCACCCATTTCGGGCTGACGAAGCTGGTGGCTTCCACCACCGGCAGGCCGCAGGCGGCGAGCCGCCCGATCAGGGCGATCTTGGTCGCCGCCGGCACCAATTGCTTCTCGTTCTGCAGGCCGTCGCGGGGACCGACCTCAACGATCTTGACGCGCTCGCTCATGCGCCGTTTAGCGGACGGGGTAGATGCCGCGCTTGGCCGGCAGCCACCAGGTGAACCCGAACAGAACCGTGCCGAGGATCACCCGCAGCGGCGAGGGCTTGCGGTCCTTCAGCAGCTTGAATGCGACCGGGATCTCCAGCACGTGGGCGACCAGTACCACGGTGGCGAGCAAGACGATGAAGTGCTCGGAGCGTCCGGTCGTGCACAGCACCGAAGCCGCGCCATACAGCACCAGCAGGGCGATGTTCTGCGCGATCCAGAAGGGTTTGCTGTTCATGCTTGGTCTCGTTTTGGAAGGGTGTAGCGGGGGATCTCAGGTGCCGGTCCAGGCCACCAGCACCTCGCGCGGACCACTGTAAGGCATGCGTCCGTGCGCGGTGGAGCGGTTGTCGATGGCCAGTACGTCGCCGGCCTGCCAGGGCTCGATCACCAGCTGCTGCCAGATGGTCTCGACCAGATGTTGGAGCTGCGCCCGGCTGATCTCGCCGCCGTCGCCAAAGCAGGCGTGCATGCCTTGCTGCTCGGGCGCCTGCAGTCGACTCTTGAGTGCCGTGAGCGTAGCGGTCAGCGCAGTGAAGAAGGCAGCGCGCAGGCCGCGCTGGCGGCGGCGGATGTGGCGGTATTCGATGGCGGCCGCCGCGACATGGAAGACCTGGGTGTGGTTGAACCAGACGGTCTCGCCGGTGACCGGATGCACCCGGCTGGCCGCCTGCTCGTTGACCAGCCGCAGCCGGCCCTGCGGCAGCCACTGGCAGCGCAGACCCTGCTCGGTCGCCTTGCGCTCGGCCAGCGCGCGGTCGGTGGTCTGGAACAGCTCGTCCCAGCGCTTGAGCTTCCACAGATCAAAACCCTTGGGGCTGGCGGGACCGTCGTAGTTGCGGATGTTGCGCACGCCGCGCAGGGCGAAGGCCGCGCGCACCTCGGGATCGAGCGCGCGCCAGACCGCGCGCATGTCCACCGTCGGGGTCTCGCCATCGCGGGCGGGCGCCACCGTGCAATGGAAGAACAGCTTGCGCGGCGCGCTGGGCAGGAAGCTCATCTCGATGTGCTGCGGGATCGGATAGGCCGGCGGCAGCTCCGAGGCCGAGAAGACGTAGCGGCTTCTCGCCGCGCGCGGCGAGGTACCGAGATAGTCGTTCTTCAGATCCGGCTCCAGCGCCAGCGCGACCTGCTCGAAGGCCTCGGCGCCGAGCACGCCGAAGCCGCGCAGCCGCAGGCTGCCGTGCCGTAGCCAGACCTGCTCGATGGACTCGCGTTGTTCAGTGATCCATTCACGCAGCGCCGACAGGTTGGCGCCGCCGCCCTCGACCAGGGCCATCGGCCGGCCATTGGCCGACAGGCTCTGGCGCAGCGCGAACTCAGCCACCTTCGACCTCCACTGGCACGAACAGCCGCATGAAGCCGATGAATTCGAGCTTGCTGCCCTGCCCCATCTCGAACTCGCGGGCGATGGTCAGGCCGGGGTTGCGCAGCTTGGCCAGCATTTCCTTGAACACCTGGGCCGGCACCTTTACCACCAGGTCTGGCGCCGGGGCGACGGCACCGGGTGCGATCACCTCGCTGGCGCCGCGCCGGACGATGTAGGTCCAGCTCTCGCCGATATCGGTGAACTCGAAACGCACCGTGGTCCGGCGATCACCGGCTGCCTCGGCATCGAGGTTCACCGCCAGGCCATCGAAGAAGGTCGACAGCGGCATGGCCGTGAGCATGGCCGGCGTCGCTTGCACGGCGCGATCCGGCAGCTTCAGGTCGCCGCGCAGTTCGTGCCAGGCCACCAGATACCAATGGCGCGCATTGGGGTTGCTCTCGGCCTCGCCGAGCGCCTTGAGCGCGGACAGGCGCGCCTCCTTGGCTCCGGCCGCGTCCGGCCGCAGGCGCAGAACGGCACCGCTCAGCTCCAGCACCCATTGCCAATCGCTTTTCGCCGCCGTCGCGACGATGGCCGCGTCCATTGCCTCCGCCCCGCCGGCCAGCTCGACCAGGTGCTGGGCCTGCTCCGTGGGCGGCAGCGGATGCAGCTGCTCGGGGCGCCCGTCGAACCAGCCAAGCTGGCCCGCGAACAGGCTCTTCGCGCTCCAGCCGGGCTTGCCGTAGAACTCCTTGAGGAAGGGCGAGGCGGCGAGGTGCGCCGGCAGCTTCAGGCGCTCGGCGATCTCGTCCGGCAGCAGGCCGGCGTTGATCATCCGCAGGGTCTGGTCGTGGACGTAGCGGATGGCGTCGCGGTAGTCGGTGAGCGTGTTGTGGATCAGCTCGGCGCCGACCAGGGGCCGGGTGTGACTGGGCACCAGCACCTCCACCGGCAGCGCACGCATGGCATCCAGGCTGGCGGCCCAGCGCTTGGGGTCGCGGAAGCTGGTGCCGCGGATGGTGTAGAGGTTGGGGAAAGCCCGGTAGAGATTGTCGCCGGGCAGCAGGATATTGCGCTCCGGCAACCAGACGAAGATCTGGTCGTCGGTCTCGCCCGGGGCGTGCACCAGCTGGAAGTGGATGCCGGCGACGGTGTCGTCAAGCCGGTCGCTGAAAGTCCTGGTCGGTCGCAGCATGCCGACCGTGCTGCCCTCGTGGATGTCGAGCTCGCCGCCGATGCCGACGTTGAGGCGTTCTTCCGGCGTCAGCCCATAGCCGTACATGCGCAGCGAGCGGCGGGTGAGCACGGGCTGCAGTTCGGCGCTGATCTTGTCCATGTTGCGCGCCACATCCTGGTGGCCATAGATCGGCACTTCCGTGCCGGCGGTGATGAAGGCCGATGCGCCGCTAACGTGATCGGGATGCGAATGGGTGTAGATGATCGCTTTCACCGGCTTGCTGGAGATCTTGGCGAACTCGGCCGCCACCGCCTGCGCCGATTCCAGGGATTCCATGGTGTCGACCACGATGGCGCCATCCTCGCCTTCGATCAGGATGGAGTTGGCGATGCCGAAGCCGACCGCGACCCAGACGCCGGGCGCGGCCTGGATCACCGAGCGCCGGAATTCGCCGCTGTGCGCCTGCAAGTCGGCGGGCGTCGCCACCGGTGGCGCCGGCGGCGGGGTGGTCTTGCCGCAGGCGGCGAGCAATCCGGCCAGCAGCAGGCCCGGGATACGTAGGGACATCGTTCCTCTCCTCGTCGGCTGTCGTTCGCAGCCCTGGTTCATTGGCTTGACGGCCGACTTCCCGCCAGCCGTCAGACGGATGCTAGCCCTTCAGCCGCGGGCCTTGGGAATGGCATCCGGATTCACCGGGCAGCCAAGCGCCTCGAAAGCAGCTCTCGAAAAATGCCTGCCCTCGGGGTAATAGTCGCCCATCACCTCGCGCTCGTGCGCGCCCGAGGGGCCGGGCACCTGCTGGATCGCCTGCGCGAAATCAGGGCGCGGCAGCATGTGGCGGTAGATCAGCAGGCTGTTGCTGAACGGCCCCCAGTTGAGCCAGTTCACGCCGCAGGCGGCAATCGCGTTGGCAGGCCGGTCCTGGTCGCGGCTGACCACGATGATGGCCCGATCCCCCTGCACCCGCTGCACCTGCTCGTCGTACAGGCAGTCGACGTAGCGTTGGCTGTTGACCTCGTTGCTGCACAGGCTCCAGTAGCGCAGTTGGCCATCCCCCATCACGGCATCGCCGTCACGGGTCCGCGGCGCGCTCGGGAAGCGGCCTTCGATCACGCCGACTTCGCCCAGGGTCTGGCTGAGACTGGCGGTCATGTAGCTGTTGTGCACATTGCTGGCAAAGCCGCCCGAGTTGGCGGTGCTCTGGCCCAGAGCGCCGCTCAGCAGCGGCCCCAGTACCGGCACGGCGTCGAGACGGTGGGACTGGGAGCTGGCCAGGTCGAAGAACTTGAGCCAGCGCAGCTCGGCGGCGGCGGCCAGATTGGGCTGGGTCTCGACGGCGGGATCGAGGCCATTGAGTGCCTCGGCGGCCGGCACCGGTGGCAGCTGCTCCAGCGCGGAGCAGGCGGCGCTGCCGCGCAGCACCACCCCGCCGGGCAGCGCCACCGCCAACTGCGGCAGGCCGACGCCGCCGCTGATGTCGTAGCCGGCGTCCTCGACATAGACCCGGTAGATGGCCACGGCCAGCGGCGAGGGCAGGCGCTGCTCGCCGACCGCGGCGTAGCTGTAGAGGGTGTTGGGCGCGCGCTCGGCAGGGTCGGCCGGCGGCACGGCGGAGATCACCCGGACGCGGTAGTCGCGCGGATCGGCGTCGCGCCGTGCGCCGACGGCGAAGGGCTGGGCGGACCCCGGCTCGGGCGCGAGCTCGACATCGGCGAGCGCATCGATCGGCTCCAGGCGCGGGTTGTAGAGATTGAAGGAGGCATAGCGCGCATGCGGGTAGCGCCCCTCCAGCCAGAGTTCGCCGCCGGCCGGAATCGGCAGCAGGGCCACCCAGTAGGTGGCGGCGCGATCGGGGTAAAGGATATTGAGCAGGTTGGGATCGCTGCGCAGCAGCCAGCCACAGTCGCGCGACAACCCGGATGCGGCGGGGGGCATCGGTGTGTCGCCACCGCCGTGGTCACCAGCGCTGCCGCCACCGCAGGCGGCCAGCATGGCCATCGGCAGCACCGTGGCCAGCCAGGTCCAGCTCCGCATGGTGCTCTCCTCCCGTTCGGACGCGCAGCCTAGCGAATCCTGACCGGGCTGTCGGTAGTAACCGCGCCGAGGCGGCCGGCTCAGCCAGCGGCGTGACGATCCTTGACCCGCACATAGTGCTCGGCCGAATACTTCAGCGAGGCCCGCTCGGCTTCGCTCAGGGGGCGCACCTTGGCCAGCGGATTGCCACGGTACAGATGCCCGGACTCCAGGCGCTTGCCTGGCGGCACCAGCGAACCGGCGCCGAGCAAGACCTCGTCCTCGATCACCGCCTGGTCCATGACGATGCAGCCCATGCCGATCAGCACCCGATGGCCGATGGTGCAGGCGTGCAGGATGACACCGTGCCCGACCGTGACCTCGTCGCCGATCTCCAGGCCGCCCCCGCCCGGCGAATAGGGGCCGTCGTGGGTGACGTGCAGGCAGGCGTTGTCCTGGATATTGCTGCGGGCGCCGATGCGGATGCGATGGACGTCGCCACGCACCGTCGCCAGCGGCCAGATGCTGCTGTCCTCGCCCAGCACGACGTCGCCGATCACCTGGGCGGATTCGTCGACCCAGGCGCCGCGCCCCAGGCTGGGCAGGGTGTCTTCGAACCGGCGGATCACGGCAACGCCTCGCCCAACACCGGCGCAACCAAGGGCGCCGGGTCTGCCTTCAGGCCGCTCTTGCGCAGCACGAAGTCGGCGACATAGCTCATCACGTCGGACTGGTCCTGCAGAGCCTGGCTGAGGGTGGCGACGATCCAGGCGTGACTCATCTTGGGATAGAACACGGTCTCCACCGACCCGCCGGCGGCGCGCACCTTGGCCGCCCAGTTGCGGGTGTTCTTGGGCCATACCGAGCTGTCGTTCTCGCCGTGCAGCAGCAGCAGGGGCGGGTTGCGGCCGTCGACGTGGTTGATCGGCTGGGTCGAGGCGTAGCGCTCCGGTGGGCCGAAGATGTCCTGGATGTCGGCATCGGTGAAGGGCATGAAATCGTAGGGTCCGGCCAGGCCGATCATGCCGCTCAGCCAATCGCGGGAGCCGCCCACCGCCGCCAGATAGGTTTCGTCCGCGGCCAGCATGGCGGCGTTGTAGGCGCCGGCGGAATGCCCCATCACGAACAGCCGCTGGGGGTCGCCGCCAAAGCGCGTGGCCTGCTCGCGCGCCCAGCGCACGGCCTTGGCGGAGTCCTGCACGAAGGCCGGGAACTTCACCTGCGGATACTGGCGGTAGTCCGGCAGCACGGCGACAAAGCCCTGCCGGGCCAGCGCACCACCGACGAATTCGTAGAGATCGCGGCTGCCCTCGCTCCAGCGCCCGCCGTAGAAGAACACCACCACCGGCGCGTTGCGGGTGCCGGTGGGCGCGTAAACGTCCAGCTTGAGCCCGGTTTCGGCATCGAACAGCAGGCCGGCGGAGCGGCTGTAGCCGCGTTCGCTGGTCAAGCCATTCAGCAGCCGCTGGCCCGAGCAGCCGGCCAGCACACCGCCCAGGATCGCGAGCATCCCCCACTGCATCCAGAACTTCCCCCGCATGTTCGATCTCCAGCCCACGAAGTTGAAGGCGCAAAGCCCGTGCCGCGCACTGACTACGTCCAGTGGATCGCCACGGATGCCACAAAAAAGAAGGCCCTCCTTGAAGGGAGGGCCTAAGCGGAACGGTCAAACCGTCTGGGAAGGACGGAGGGATGAATTGCCTTGGGGAGGGCGTCTAGACCGTTCCGAAGGGAACGATTCCGGGTGCAGCTTGCAGCAATAAGGATGAGAACGAGTTTTGGATGCCTCTTAGGATGGGATCGTCGCAGAAAAGTTCAAGGCCTGACAAATGGATTGTCGCAATCGTCGCTAGCCCGACGCCTATCAACCCTCGCCCGCCTGCCGGTGGCAGAAGCCAAGCCTTTGATTGCGACCAATTATATGCCAGGGTAGAACGGCAATAAAAGCTGGCGCCCGCGTCACGAATCATTCGCGGCAGATTGTCCCTTGCAAGCCCGGATCCCGGCTCCAAGCTTAGTAATCCCGTCTGCATGCCCACGAGGCCCGTCCGTGTCCCTGCCCGAACAACTTCCCCGCTTTGAACAACTCCGTCCGGAGGCCACCGCCGCCGCGCTGGAGCAGGTGCTCGCACGCAACCGGCAGGAACTGACCCAGGTCCTGAGCCAGGGCAAGCCGAGCTGGGAGACCCTGATCGAGCCGCTGGAAGACATGGGCGACCGGGTTTCGCGGGTCTGGGGGCCGCTGTCCCATCTGTTCGGGGTCTGGAGCACGCCGGAATGGCGCGCCGCGTACAACGCCGCTTTGCCGAAAGTCACCGAGTACGGCGTCGAGCTGTCGCAGAACGAGGCGCTGTACCAGGCCTACGTGGCGCTCGCCGCCAGTCCTGGCTTCGCCAGCTTCTCACCGACCCGCCGCAAGCTGGTCGAGGATGCCCTACGCGATTTCCGCCTGTCCGGCATCGCCCTGCCGCTGGCCCAGAAGGAGCGCTTCAAGGCCATCAGCCTGCGGCTGTCGGAGCTGCAGGCCAAGTTCGAAGAAAACGTCATGGACTGCGTGCAGGCCTGGCAGCACCCGGTGCTGGACGAGGCCGAGCTGGTGGGCATGACCGAAGCCGCCAAGGCAGCGGCGCGGGCCAAGGCAGCAGACAAGGGCCTGGACGGCTGGCTGCTGACGCTGGACTTCCCCAGCTTCGATGCGGTGATTACCCATTGCCGGAACCGCGAGCTGCGCTTTCGCCTGTACGAAGCCTGGTCGACCCGCGCCAGCGAAACCGGCCCGCACGACCGCCGCTACGACAACAGCGCGCTGATCGCCGAGTTGCTGGAACTGCGCCGCGAGGAAGCCCAACTGCTGGGCTTCGCCGATTACGCCGAGCTGTCGCTGGCGACCAAGATGGCCGACTCCGCCGCCGAGGTGGAGCAGTTCCTGCGCGAGCTGGGCGCGAAGGCGCGGCCGCGCGCCACCGTTGAACTGGACGAGCTGCGCCGGCTGGCCTCCGCCGATGGGCTCGACGATCTGCAGCCCTGGGACCTTGCCTACTACTCCGAGCAGCTGCGGGAGCAGACCCTCGGGCTGTCGGACGAGGCGCTGCGCCCCTACTTCCCGTTTCCGCAAGTGTTGCGCGGCCTGTTCGATCTGGTCGAGCAGCTGTTCGGGGTGCGCATCAGCCCGCTCGAGGGCGTGCCGACCTGGCATCCGGACGTCAGCGTGCATTCCATCGATCACCTGGATGGCGAACCCATCGGCGCCATTGACCGCGACCCCCAGTCCCGCCCGGAAACCCCGCGCGGCGGCGCCTGGATGGCCGAATGCCTGGGCCGTCGGCGCAGCCCGCTCGGCGCGCTGCAACTGCCGGTGGCCTACCTGGTCTGCAACTTCACGCCGCCGCAGCCGGGTCAGCCCGCCCTGCTCACCCACGACGAGGTGCTGACCCTGTTCCACGAATTCGGTCACGGCCTGCACCATCTGCTGACCCAGGTCGAAGAGGGCGCGCTGGCCGGCATCCGCGGGGTGGAATGGGATGCGGTGGAACTGCCCAGCCAGTTCATGGAGAACTGGTGCTACGAACCCGACACCCTGCAGCGCTTCGCCCGCCACTGGCAGAGCGGGGAGCCGATGCCGGACCGGATGATCGAGCAGCTGCGCGCCGACCGGCGCTTCCAGACCGGGCTGGCGACGCTGCGACAGATCGAGTTCTCCCTGTTCGACCTGCGCCTGCACCGCGATCCAGCGCCGGCCAGCGGCGAGCGGGTATTGGAACTGCTGGCGGCGGTACGCGCCGAGGTAGCGCTGCTGCCCGCCCCGGCCTTCAATCGCATGCCCTGGAGTTTCGGCCACATATTCGCCGGCGGTTATGCCGCCGGCTACTACAGCTACAAGTGGGCGGAAGTCCTTTCCTCGGATGCTTTTGCCGCCTTCGAGGAGGCGAAATTCGCCCCCGAGGTCGGGCATCGCTTCCGCGATTCGATCTTGGCGGCCGGCGGCTCGCGGCCGGCGATGCGGAATTTCATCGAATTCCGTGGCCGCAAGCCCCAGGTCGAACCGCTGCTGCGCCACTCCGGGCTATTGGAGAATGATGGCGCCGAATGAATCGGCGCTATTTCAATTTGAATACAGTTGAATCAGAATGGCGCGCCGCTGAATGGCGGCCTTCCTGATATTCATGAATTCGACCATGAGCGAACTCGAAAAACTCTCCCTTGATGAACTGCTGAACCTGCAGAAGCGCGTAGCCGCCGAAATCGAAACCCGCAAGAACGCGGATAAGGCCAAGGCCCAGCAGGAAATTCTTTCCCTCGCCAGCCGCTACGGCATCGCCGTGCAGTTCGCCGGCGGCGCCAAGGCGGCCAAGTCCGGCAAGAAGGGCGGCACCGTTGCCCCCAAGTACCGCCATCCGCAGGACTCTTCGCTGACCTGGACCGGCCGCGGCCGCTCGCCGGTGTGGGTGGCCGAATGGAAGACCAAGCATGGCTCGCTGGACGGCATCACCATCAAATAGACGGTGAGTGCCCGCCGGGCCTGAATCCCCGGCAATAAAAAACCGCGCTCCCGGCGCGGTTTTTTATTGGGCGCGAGCCCGGACCGGACTCAATTGCGCTTCATCGAATCGAAGAAGTCGCTGTTGGTCTTGGTGTGGCGCAGGCGGTCAAACAGCAGTTCCATCGCCGCCAGCTCGTCCATGGAATGGAGCAGCTTGCGCAATATCCAGACCTTGTTGAGCTCCTGCGGATTGACCAGCAGCTCTTCCTTGCGGGTACCGGAGCGGTTGATATTGATGGCCGGGAACACCCGCTTTTCGGCAATGCGGCGCTCCAGGTGGATTTCCATATTGCCGGTGCCCTTGAATTCCTCGTAGATCACCTCGTCCATCTTCGAGCCGGTATCCACCAGCGAAGTGGCGATGATGGTCAGGCTGCCGCCTTCTTCGATATTGCGGGCGGCACCGAAGAAACGCTTGGGCTTCTGCAGGGCGTTGGCATCGACACCACCGGACAGCACCTTGCCGGAACTGGGCGCCACGGTGTTGTAGGCGCGCGCCAGGCGGGTGATGGAATCCAGCAGGATCACCACGTCGCGCTTGTGCTCGACCAGGCGCTTGGCCTTTTCGATCACCATTTCCGCGACCTGCACGTGACGGGATGCCGGTTCGTCGAAGGTCGAGGCCACCACCTCGCCGCGCACCGTGCGCTGCATGTCGGTGACTTCTTCCGGGCGCTCGTCGATCAGCAGCACGATCAGGTAGGCGTCCGGGTAGTTGGCCGCCAGCGACTGCGCGATGTTCTGCATCAGGATGGTCTTGCCGGCCTTGGGCGGCGACACGATCAAGCCACGCTGGCCCTTGCCGAACGGCGCCACCAGGTCGATCACACGGGCGGTGATGTCCTCGGTGGTGCCATTGCCGCGCTCCATCTTGTACTGCTCGTTGGCGAACAGCGGGGTCAGGTTCTCGAAAGAAACCTTCTTGCGGCTGGCTTCCGGCGGCTCGTAGTTGATGGCGTCGACGCGCAGCAGCGCGAAGTAGCGCTCGCCTTCCTTGGGCGAACGGACGCGGCCCTGGATGGTGTCGCCGGTGCGCAGGTTGAAGCGGCGCACCTGGCTGGGCGAGACGAACACGTCGTCCGGGCCAGCCTGGTAGCTGGAATCCGGGGTACGCAGGAAGCCGTACTGACCGTCCGGCATCACTTCCATCACGCCGTCGGCGAGGATGTGGTCACCGCGCTTGGCCGCAGCTTTCAGCAGGGCGAAGATCAGATCCTGCTTCTTGGTGCGGGCGATGTTCTCCAGGCCCAGCTGCTCGGCCATCTCCAGCAGCTCCGCCGCCGACTTCTTCTTGAGGTCGGAGATGTAGAACAGCTTCGGCGGTTCCAGGCTGACCGGCGCGCCGCCATTGGCGTGGCCATTGCCGTTGGGGCGCGGGCGCCGGGGCTGATCCTCGTACTCGCCCGGCTCGTCGCTCATCTGCGGCGGCGGCGGAATCGGCGCGTCATAGCCGGGCGGGATGGTGCCCGGCGGCAAGGGCTGGCCGTTCTCGTCGAGGAATACCTGCGGCTGCGCCGCCTGCTGCGCCAGCAACTGCGCCTGGGCCTCTTCCTCGGCGAGGAAATCCTCGACGTCCATCGGCAGGCCTTGCTGCTGATGGGAACTCTGGCCGCCTCCCTGGCCGCCTCCGGGACCACGACCCTTGTTGCGGTGACCGTGAAAACGGCGGCGATTTTTCATCGGGGAAGACGGCGGTTTGGGCGGCTGTTTAGACAAGATGGGGTGTCACGAAGGCGGCGAGCTGGGC
This sequence comes from Stagnimonas sp., assembly GCA_030696045.1. Lineage (GTDB taxonomy): Bacteria > Pseudomonadota > Gammaproteobacteria > Nevskiales > Nevskiaceae > Stagnimonas. The sequence continues at coordinate 68,414 of JAUYNO010000004.1, forward strand.
TTTGGCAACCGCGCCCACCTGGGTTCCGGCGGGAGCGCCGTTCTTGAACAGGATGAGGGTCGGAATGCCGCGGATACCGAATTTGGGCGGCGTCCCCGGGTTTTCGTCGACGTTGAGCTTCACCACCTTCAACTTGCCGAGGTTCTCGGCGGCGACCTGTTCGAGGATCGGCGCAATCATCCGGCAGGGGCCGCACCACTCGGCCCAGAAATCGACCAGAACGGGGACCTCGGATTTGAGGACGTCCTGCTCGAAGGAGGTGTCGGTAACGGCGCTGATGTTTTCGCTCATGGTGGATGCTCCGGTGGATGGGGCGCGCGGAAGGAAGGTTTTTGGGCGCGGTCCGAGAGTGGGGACCGCAGGCCTCAAACGCAACGCCAAGCGGCGCGAATTGCGATTGAATCTTTCAGCGAATGGGATTGAACAGCTTGATGGGCTCGGTGCCACAGCGGGCGTCGGTTTGGGACTTGCCACGCGAGAGCCGTATAGTTGCAGGGTATTTGAATTGATCCCGAAGCCATTTGCAAGCGGCTGAGGGTGTGTCACCCACTGCTGGTTCACTGCCAGCAGTGGGTAACACACCCTGGCGGCATTGCCTTAAAGCCTCATACCCGCCGCAAGCGCCCCGCAGCAGGCAGGCGCACCAACCCACCGAATGAAACCCGACCATTTAAGCGACGTTACCTTCAGCTCCCTGAACCTGCATCCGCGCCTGCTCTCGGGCCTGGAGAAGCTCGGTTACAACCACTGCACGCCGATCCAGGCCGCCTGCCTGCCGCGCGCGCTGGCTGGCCATGATCTCGCCGGCCAGGCCCAGACCGGCACCGGCAAGACGGCGGCCTTCCTGCTCGCCACCATGCAGCATCTGCTCACCACCGCGCCCCGCTCGCCCGAGGGCGTGGTGGCACCCGGCGCCTTCATGCTGGCGCCCACCCGCGAACTGGCGGTGCAGATCTACAACGATGCCAAGCAGCTCGGCGCCGACACCGGCCTGTCGATGACGGTCTGCTACGGCGGTGCCGGTTACGACCAGCAGCGTCAGGAAATCGAACGCGGCGTCGACATCCTGATCGGCACCCCGGGCCGCCTGATCGACTTCTACAAGCAGAAGCTCTACACCCTCGACTTCGTCGAAGTCATGGTGCTGGACGAAGCCGACCGCATGTTCGACTTGGGCTTCATCGACGACATCCGCTACCTGCTGCGCAAGATGCCGCCGCCGGCCGAGCGCAAGAGCTTCCTGTTCTCGGCCACTCTCAGCCACCGTGTGCTGGAACTGGCCTTCGAGCACATGAAGCCGGATGTGCAGAAGATCGAGATCGAGCCCGAGCAGGTCACCGCCGAGCGGGTCAAGCAGGCCCTGCTGCATATCTCCAACGGCGACAAGCTGCAAGCCCTGGTCGGGCTGCTGCGCCAGCACGACCCGGTGCGCACCCTGCTGTTCGTCAACACCAAGCGCGACTGCGAACAGGTCGAGAAGGCGCTGAACCTCAATGGCTTCCAGGCCGCGACCCTGTCCGGCGACGTGCCGCAGACCCGGCGCCTGAAGCTGCTGCAGGAGTTCAAGGATGGCCAGCTGCCGATCCTTGTCGCCACCGACGTGGCGGCGCGCGGCCTGCACATCGGCGGCGTCACCCACGTCATCAACTTCGACCTGCCGCAGGACGCCGCCGACTACGTGCACCGCATCGGCCGCACCGCCCGTGCCGGCGCCCAGGGCGATGCGATCTCGTTCTGCTGCGAGAGCTATGTCTATTCGCTGCCCGAGATCGAGACCTATATCGGCATGCGCATTCCGCCGCTGCCGGAAACGGTGGACCAGCTCAAGGCCGGCGTGCCGGACTTCGTTGCCCCGCCGCGCCCGGTCCGCGACTTCCGCAACGGTCGCCCGGGTGGCGGCGGTCGTGGCCGTCCCGGCGGTGGTGGCGGTCGCGGCGGCCCGCGCCGCCGCTAGGTCAGCGGCAGCAATTCCGGCAGGCGATTCACCGCCGCGAACTCGGTAATGGTTCGCGGCGGCTGGCTGCTGTCGGGATGGGCGATGGCCAGGATCTGACCGATGCCGAAGGCGCGCGCCGCGCGCAGCACCGGCAGACTGTCGTCCACGAACAGCGCGCGCTCCCGCTCGAAAGGATGCTGGGCCAGTAATCCGCTCCAGAACTCGGGCGCCTCCTTCGGCGCGCCGAAATCATGCGAGCAGACGATATGGTCGAAGTAGTGCGCCAGCCCGGTCTGCTCCAGCTTCAGCGACCAGCTGTCACGGTGAGCATTGGTTGCCAGCCAGACCTGCTTGCCGGTGGCCCTGAGCGCCTTGAGAAAGTCCTCGGTGCCGTCGAGCGCGCGAATCTGCTCGCGGATCTCGCGCTTGAGCTCGAGCATGCTGAGGCCGGTGAGCCGGCTCCAGTGATCAGTGCAGTACCAGGGCAGGGTGTGCTGTAGACCGGTGAAATGCGGCTCCAGGGTGGCGCGCGCCGCCTCGACGCTGAGGCCATTGGCGCTGGCGTAGGCCTGAGGCACGTAGTCGCGCCAGAAGTAGTTGTCGTAGGCCAGGTCGAGCAGGGTGCCGTCCATGTCCAGCAGCACCCAGTCCACCCGGTTCCAGTCCACGAGTTTTCGATCCATCTGCCTATGATACGGGCATGGAATCCCTGGACCTGATCAACGCCATCACCCGCCTCGCCGTCGACGCCGGTGACGAGATCCTGCGCATCTACCAGTCCGATTTCGCGGTGCAGGCCAAGGACGACAACTCGCCGCTGACCGAGGCCGATCTGGCCGCGCACCGCTGCATCCTGGCCGGACTTGCCGCGCTGACCCCGGATGTGCCGGTCATATCCGAGGAAAGCGCCATCGCGCCGCATGCCGAGCGCCGGCGCTGGCAGCGGCACTGGCTGGTCGATCCGCTCGACGGCACCCGCGAGTTCGTGAAGCGCAACGGCGAGTTCACGGTCAACATCGCCCTGATCGAGAATGGCGCGCCGATTGCCGGCGTGGTGCATGCACCGGCCCTCAAGCTCACCTACACCGCCGCCCGCGGCCTGGGCAGCTTCAAGGGCTTGCGCGCCGAGCGCGCAGCCATCCGCACCCGACCGCTGCCGGCGCGGCCGCGATTCCTGGTCAGCCGGTCGCACCGCGACCCAAAACTCGATGCCTTCCTCTCGCGGATGCCGATGCACGACGCCGACAGCATTGGCTCCTCACTGAAGTTCTGCCGGGTTGCCGAGGGCAGCGGCGACCTCTACCCGCGCCTGGGTCCGACCAGCGAATGGGATACCGCCGCCGCCCAATGCGTGCTGGAAGTCGCCGGCGGCGCCGTGCTGAAGCTGCCGGAGTTCAGCGCCCTCGACTACAACGGCAAGGACTCGATCCTGAATCCCGAGTTCATTGCCGTCGGCGACCTGGGCACCGACTGGCGCGCGCTGCTGGGATGAGCCGCGCCGCTTACCGCGAGCGCATAGCCCTGGCGTTGGCGGAGCTGGGCATCGCGCCGGAACGGTTCGCGCATCGTCGGCTGCGCTTGGTCCCCGAGGCGCGGCGGCTGACGCCCGTGGGCCTCGGCACCGACGGTCGCGACAAGCTGCTAACCCCGGCAGCCGCGTGCGCTTGGCAGGCGATGCGGGAGGCGGCAGCGCTGGAGGGCGTCGGCCTGCTACTGATCTCGGCCTTCCGCAGCGTCGATTTTCAGGCCGCGCTGCTGCGGACCAAGCTGCAGCAGGGCGTGGCCATCGACGAGGTGCTGCGCATCAACGCCCCACCCGGCTACAGCGAGCACCACAGTGGCCGCGCCGTCGATATCGGTTGCGCCGGCACGGCGGCGCTGGACGAGGCGTTCGAAATCACCGCGGCCTTTAATTGGTTGAGCCGCCATGCGGCCGAATACGGCTTCCGCATGTCCTTCCCGCGCGGAAATCACCAGGGCTATCTGTACGAGCCTTGGCACTGGTGCTACTTGGGCGCGGGTGCCATCGGGGCCAAGGCCCCTCCTACGAAGTAGGAGCGGGCTTGCCCGCGACCCTTGCCGCTAAAGCTGCACTTCCGAGAAGTCGCGTGCCGCCGGATGCTGTGGAAAGGGCTTCGCCTTGGCATCCCGCAGCAGTTGGACCGTCGCCAGCCCCGCCTCGCGGGCCGCGTCGAGTTCCTCGCCGATATCCGAGAGGAACAAGACCTCGTCAGCCGGCAGTCCGATCTGCGCAAGGATGTTTCGGTAGGACGCCACTTCGCGCTTGCCGCCCATCAGGGTGTCGAAATAGCCCGTGAACAATGGCGTGAGATCGCCGTAGTCGGTATGGCCGAAGATCAGCTGCTGCGCCTCCACCGAGCCCGAGGAATAGACGTAGAGACGCAGGCCCTGCCCATGCCAGCGACGCAGATACTCGGGCGCGTCCGGATAGACATGGCCCTTGAGTTCACCGGCCGCGTAGCCCTGAGCCCAGACCATGCCCTGCAGAGCCTTGAGCGGCGTCGCCTTGCGGTCCTCCGCGATCCAGCGCTCCAGCACGTCGGCGGCGTCTTCCAAGGTCAGCTGGCGGCCTTCGGCTGCGGCGACGGCGTGCACATGCACCGCCACTTCCGGCCGCCGTGCCTGTGCACGCAGGAAGCTGCGTAGATGCGCCTTGGCATAGGGAAACAGCGTCTGGTGGACGAAGTCGATGGACGAGGTCGTGCCTTCAATGTCGGTGAGGACGGCGCGGATGCTCAAGCCCCGGCTCCGGTGTATTCGGGGAAGCTTTTGGCGATCTCGTCGCCAGTGAATTTGCCCACCCAGCCGTCCGCCTTGGTGAAGAAGCGGATCGCCTTGAACAGGGGCTTCGGACCCATGTCGAACCAGTGCGTGGTGTTGGCCGGCAACTCGATCAGGTCACCGGCGGTGCACAGGGTCTGGTAGACCTTGCCGTGCTTGCGGATGTAGAACACCCCGGCACCGTCGACGAAGAAGCGAATCTCGAAATCGTCGTGGGTGTGCTCGGCCAGGAACTTGCCGCGCGCGGTCGCGGCCTGCTCGTGCGCCGGGTGCATGGCGACCACGTCCACCGACTGGAAACCATACTTCGCGTTTAGCGCCGCGACCGATGCCGCGTAGGCCGCCAGGACCGTGGCCTGGTCGGCATCCGGGGCCAGCTTCGCATCGGCGCGCCAGCGCTCCATGGGAATGCCGATGGCGGCCAGCTCACGCTGGATGAGGTCGAAGTCGCTGGTATAGAGCAGGACTTCGCCCGGCTGGTCGTCGGGCGTGATGGTCAAGGTGGTCATAGCGACAAGTCCCTCAGATGGCACTCCAGCATGAACTCGATGGCCTCGACCCGGTGCCGCGCCTGCGCGACGCTGGCACCCCAGGCATAGAGACCGTGGCCGGCAATCAGGTAGGCCGGGGTTTCCGCCACCCGCAGCATGTGGGCGTCGACGGTCGCACTCAGGCGCGCGATGTCCTGATCGTTGGCGAACACCGGAATAACGATATTGGACCGCGGATCGGGTGCGCCCGGCAGCACCTTGAGCAATTCGTAGTTGCTCAGAACGATTTGCTCGAAACGGCGCGACAGCACCGTATTGGCGGTCGAGTGCGTGTGCAGCACCGCGCCGGCATCGCCCTGACGGCGGTAGATCTGCATGTGCAGCAGGGTCTCGTAGCTGGCTTTGCGCCCGGCCTCCAGCGGCTTGCCATCAAGACCGGCGATCAGGAAATCGCCTTCAGCCAGCTCGCCCTTGTGATTTCCGCTGGCGGTGATCAGTACCCGCTCGGCATCGAGCCGCGCCGAGAAATTGCCGCCGGTCGCCGGCACCCAGCCACGGGCGTGAAACAGCGCGCCCGCCGCGATCATCTGGCGGGCCTGCTCGGCGATGTGGACCGCGTCGGTCATGGCGCTACTTGTTGCTGCCGATGCCGATGAAGGGCACCGCGCCGCCGGTCATGGTCTGCGGCAGCACGCCATTCCATTTGTCGATGGCCTTGCTCTGCACTTCGATCTCGCGCAACTTCAGCAGGTCCGGCGTGATTTCCTGCTTCTGCGCGCGCAGGCCGGCGGCCTCGGCCTCCGCCGTGGCGATGCGCTGCTTGGCCTCGATCTGGATGCGCTCCAGATCGCGCTGCGCCTTCAGCGCCAGCTGCTCGGCCTCCTGCTTGGACTCGATGGCCTGGCGAAACTGCTCGGAAAACCGGAAATTGGTGATCGACACCTCGTCGAGCGCCAGCGAGTTCACGGCGCGGGCATTGATCTTCTCGGTCAGCAGCGCGCGGATGTTGCTGCGCACGTCCTCGCGCTTGGTGATCAGTTCTTCGGCGGTGTACTTGGCGGTCACAGCCTTGAAGGTTTCCTGCACGGCGGGATCAATGACCTTCTGCTCGAAGGCCGGGCCGACATCGCGGTAGAGCGTGGCGACCATCGCCGGATTGATGCGGTAGTTGAGGGTGATGGCGGTATGCACGGTCTGCAGGTCGCGGCTGGCGGCCTCGCCCTCGGAGTCGGCACGGGCGACGCGCACGTCGATCTTCACTACCTGCGCCAGCGGATTGACCAGGTGCAGGCCCTCGTCCAGCGGCAGCGGATCGACCTTGCCGAACAGCGTCACCACGCCACGATGGCCGGCCGGCACCACCGAGAACGGCGAGAAGCGCGCGAAGAACAGCAGCGCGGCAACGACCACAACAATCCATTTGATGAAGGACGTGCGCATAGGAACGGCTCCGGAACTACGGGGGATATCGAGACGGCGGAAGCGGGCGTCGAAGGTGGCCATCGGCTAGACCAGAAACACGGCAGCCAGGGCCAGGAAGATGAAGAAGCCCATGCTGTCGGTGAACGCCGTCAGCAGCACCGAGGAACCCATCACCGGATCGCGCCCGAAACGCTGCAGGGTCAGGGGGATCAGCACTCCGGCGGCAGCGGCGACCCAGAGATTGAGCATCACCGCCACCGCGATCACCAGCGCCAGCGGCCACTGGTGGTACAGCGCCAGGGTCGCCACGCCCAGCACCGAACCCCAGAGGGCACCGTTGACGGTGGCGACGACGAATTCCTTGCTGAACATCTTGCGCAGCTGGGTGGGGCCGAGCTGGTTCAGCGCCAGGCCGCGGATCACCAGGGCCACGGTCTGGTTGCCGGTATTGCCGCCGATGCTGGCGACGATGGGCATCAGGGCCGCCAGCGCCACCAGCTGAACGATGATGTCCTCGAAGGCGCCAATCACCCGCGAGGCAAAGAAGGCAGTCAACAGGTTCAGCGCCAGCCAGGGCCAGCGGTTCTTGGCGCTCTCCATCGCCGGCGCGAACAGATCCTCCTCCTCGGACAGGCCGACCTGGCGCAGGCTTTCGCTCTGGGCGCGTTCCTTGATCGCGTCGACCACGGCATCGACCGGGATGCGGCCTACCACCTGCTTGTGCAGGTTCACCACCGGCGCGGAGATCAGGTCGTACTTCTCGAACGCGGTCACGGCATCGGCGACCGCGTCACCGGTGTAGAAGAAGGTGGGATCGGCGGTCATAACCTCGCGCACCTCGCGCTCCGGCTCCTGCAGTAGCAGCTGCTCCAGCGACAGCACGCCGCGCAAATGGCCGCCACGGTCGACCACGATTAGTTGGTTGACATCCGGCGGCAGCGACTTCTGGCGCCGCAGCAAGCGCAGCACTGCCTCCAGAGAGGCGTCTTCGCGCACGCTTAGAAAGTCGAGATCCATCATCGACCCGACGCTACCGTCGGGGAAGGACAATACCGAGCGCACCTCCGCCTGATCGTCGCGATCCAGCCGGGTCAGCACGCCCTGACTGAGTTCCTCCGGCAACTCGCTGAGCAGTTCGGCGATGTCGTCGGAATCGAGGTGGCGGACCACCGCCGCGATCTCCTCCGGACGCATGTCGCCGAGCAGGGCACGCAGCACCGCCTCGTTGATCTCCAGCAGCACTGCGCCGCGCCGCTCCGGTCTTACCAGGCCCCATGCGGCCTCGCGGGCATCCTGCGGCAGACTTTCGAGAATGAAGGCGATGTCGGCCGGGTGCAGCTGGGCCAGCTTCTGCTCCAACTGGGCCTGCTGCTGCCGGGCCACCAGCTGCGCCACCACGTCGTGCTTGCTGAGTTCGGCCCGCCCCTCGGAGCGGCTGACCAGTTCGCGCTCGACCGCCTGCCGCGTCAGCAGATCGATGATCTGCTCGCGCGCCTGCTCGAGGTGGCGGTGGTGGAGGCGTTCCTGGGATTCGCTCATGAGACGAAATGGTAGCCCGGAAAAATGAAAAGCCCGCTATGAAGCGGGCTGTTCTGAACCTGCCCCCGCCTTCGCGGGGATGATTTCGCGCGTCAGCGCGAAATCACTTGATCTTCGCTTCCTTGAACAGCACGTGCTTGCGCACCACCGGATCGTACTTCTTGAACTCGAACTTTTCCGGCGTGTTCTTGCGGTTCTTCTTGGTCGTGTAGTAGTAACCCGTGTCCGCCGTGGAGACGAGCTTGATCTTCTCGTTGTCTTTCTTCTTGCCAGCCATTGCCGTTCTCCTTACTTGGCCAGTTCGCCGCGGGCACGGAGGCCGGCGAGCACGGGCTCAATGCCCTGCTTGTCGATGATGCGAAGGCCGTGGTTGGACACGCGCAGCTTCACGAAGCGCTTTTCGCTCTCGACCCAGAACCGGTGCGTATGCAGGTTGGGCAGGAAGCGGGTCTTCTTCTTGACGTTGGAGTGGGAAACGGTGTTGCCCACCAGCGGCTTCTTGCCGGTGACTTGGCAGACTCGGGACATGGCTGAAAAACCTCGACAGGAGGAACGACCAGGCCCCCTGAAGACTCCAAGGACCTGACAAAAAGGGCGCGAAGTATGCCGGCCGACCAAAGATTAAGCAAGCCACCTATAGCAAGCTCGGTTTGCTCAGCTCGGATGGCCTCGCCGCCACGCTCACGATGTTAATGAGACACACATGCCGTGCTAGCATCGCCGCCTATGGAATCGAAAACCGCCCGCCTCACCGTCCTGGTCGATCCAGACAAGAAAGAGGCCTTCGAGCAACTCTGCGCGAAGCAGGACCTGACCGCCTCGCAGGTGGTCCGGCAACTGATCCGGGACTACCTCAGCAAGCACGGCATCGGGTACGGCAAGCCGGAGGCAGGAAACAGCTAGGAACGGCGCGGCGTTCGCGCCCGCCCGGCCAGGCTCCGCAGCCGTGACGCCAGCGGTGGCGGCGCCAGGCAGGCCCTTTGCAGATCGTGCGCCAGCCGCAGCATGCTGGCGAACTGGTGGAAGTCCATCCCGCAGCGCTTCGATAGCAGCGCGGCCCGTTTTTCGATCAGGTCCCAGTCCGGGACCATAAAGGGGTCGTTGAAAGCGAACACGATCTTGTTGTCGCCGGCCCGCGCATTGGCGTTCAGCACGATCACCTGATCCCAGAACGCCGCCCGGATGTGGTTCAGCAGGACATTGCTGCGTCCGACCAGCCCGATCAGGTTGAGCACGACCATGCCGGAGGGCCGCAGGCGCCGCCTCAGCCCCTGAAAGAAGTCCCCGGTGCAGAACTGCGGCGCTACGCCCTGCTCGTCGCAGCCGTCCATCACCACCACATCGACCTGTTCGTTCAGCTCGCCCAGATAGTCGGCGGCATCGGCCTGCACCAGCTGGTAGCGCTCGTCCGGCTCAGGCAGCTCGAAGAGCTCGCCGAATTCGATGACGCGCGGATCGATCTCCACGGTGGTGATCCGGGTCTCGCGCAGGTGCCGGTGACAGAACTTGGTCAGCGAGCCGCCGCCCAAGCCGACCATGACGAGATCGCGCGGATGCGGCTGGAACAGCAGGAACGCCATCATCTGGCGGGTATAGCTCAGGGTCAGCCGGGTCGGATGGTCCAGCAGCATTTCGCTCTGCACGAAGCGCAGGCTGAAGTGCAGGCGGCGCGAGCGGACGCTGTCCAGGGCGAAGGGCTGTCCGTAGTTGCCGGCGCGCACCTGGCGCAGCAGCGCGCCCACATCGGCATCGGCGGGCTCACGCAGCCAGATCGTGTCGCCGCTGACCAGGCCCTTGGCGGGCAGGCTGTGCCAGATGCGATCCGCCAGCCCGGACTCGGTTCCGCGCCCGAAGGCCTGGCCATCGGCGCTCACTGGAAAGCCGCCGGCACGGCCTGCGGACATGCGGTCCGCAAGGCGTCGCCCCTGCGGCAAGGCCAGCGTGGTTTCAGCGGGAGCACCGGATTTTTCTGTGAGTTGAATGCAACTCGCATGATAATAACATTACCACATTGCCGACGAACTGCCGACCAGGGGCCCAGCTCCGGTCGTCAGAGCAGGCCGCGTTCGGCGAAGGACAGGGGCGGCCCCTCGCCGACCACGAAATGGTCCAGCACCCGCACCTCGACCGTGGCCAGCGCCTGCCGCAGGCGCTCGGTCAGGCGCCGGTCCGCCTCGCTCGGCTCGGGCGCGCCGGAGGGATGGTTGTGAGCAAAGATCACCGCCGCCGCGCCCAGCCGCAGCGCCGCCTTGACCACCTCGCGCGGATAGACGCTGGCCTCGCTTAGCGTGCCCTCGGCCAGCACCTCGCTGGCCAGCAGGCGGTTCTGGCTGTCCAGGAACAGGCCGTGAAACCGCTCCCGATCACCGTCGCGCAGGCGGCTGGCCAGGTAGCGTCGCACCAGGGCCGGCTCGCGCAGCAGGTCGCGCTCGGCCAGGGTTTCGCCCAGGTGCCGCCGCGCCAGCTCCAGCACCGCCTGCAACTGCGCGTACTTGGCCGTGCCCAGGCCGCGCTCGGCGCAGAACGCCGCGCGCTCGGCCCCCAGCAAGCCGCGCAGGCCACCAAAACGACTCAGCAGCTGGCGGGCAAGATCCACCGCGCTCAGGCCGGGAATGCCGGTGCGCAGGAAGATGGCCAGCAGCTCGGCGTCGGACAGCCCGGCGGCGCCCTGCGCCAGCAGCTTCTCGCGCGGACGCTCGCCTTCCGGCCAGTCGCGGATGCTCATCCCCGCAGAGCCGGAGGCACCCCGCCGACAGGCAGGATCCCACCCAGGGCCGGTGGCAGCGGACAGTGCAAGCTGGCGCAGGCCACCCGCAGCAGCTCGGCCTCGCCGACCGTCACCCGGCCGTTGTAGCCCAGGGTCTGAACCAGGGCTTCGACCAGCAGCTGCTTGGCCGGCGCCAGCAGCTCATCCAGAGCGTTCAGCGCGGCTTCGAGGCTGCCCCAGTCCGGCGCCGCCTGGTGCCGGCGCGGCAAGCGCGGGTACAGGTGGTTCCAGCCGCTGGCAAACGCGCGCCGGGCCGCTTCCGGTTCCGGGTTGCCGGCGCTGGCCAGGGCCGACAACAGGGCGGCGATCGCGTCCTCGCTGCCGGCCAGGCGGCGGCGGCCACCCGCCCCGGCTTCCGCGGGTGCCAGCCAGTCGGCGATCTGCACCCGCAGCAGACGCCCGAGCGCGAATTCAAAGGGACAGACCCGGCCGTCGGCATGGCTCAGTTCGGAGCTGAGGCTGATGAGGCGTTCGAGATCCTGCGGCGGCCAGGCGCGCAGGGCCGGGAATGCCATCGAGGCCAGCGGCAGCCGCTGCGCCGGATGCAGGTTCACCATCGCCTGCCGGCAATGCCGCGCGGCATTGGCCAGCGGCGCCCCGAAGGCCTCGCGCAGCAGCGCCAGTTGGCGCTCCAGCACCGCGCCCTCTTCGCGATCGCAAAGCAGTGCCAACAGCACCGCTGGGGCCATCCGGGGGTCGTGGCAGGCGCGGTCCAGTTCGGCCGGCAGGGTCGCGTGCAACTGCTCGGCGTAGCGGTAGTCGTCCGCCCCGGGGTGCGCGACCTGCGAGACCACCCGCCCGGCATCGAGGCTGCCGCTCGGAGTGCTCAGGCTGCTGACCGGCAGCTCCTCGCTGTCCGGCACGTAGTAGCCGGGATCATTGATCTGGGCCGCCAGCGCCGCCAGGGACCGCGGGCTGAAGCCGGGCTCCAGCCGACGAATGCGCTCGATCACCGGCGGATGGGTGGCGAACCAGAACGACAGCGAGAAGCCGTCGCCGAACAGCATGTGGCTGACTTCCTCGCCGCGACCATTGCTCAGGCCCGAGCCGAGATCAAAGCCGGCGATCTTCTTCAGCGCCCCCGCCAGGCCCCGGGTCTGGCGGGTGAACTGCACCGCCGAGGCGTCGGCCAGGTACTCGCGCTGGCGCGAGATGCGCGCCTTGATCAGCCTCCCGAAGAACATCCCGGCGGAGCCAGCCACCAGCAGGCCGACGCCGAGCAGGGCCAGGGTCGGTCCGCGCTTCTCGCGGCGCGGGGTGTGCCGCAGCAGCTCGCGGCCGATGATGTGGATCACCAGCAGGCCAAACACCAGGCCCATCAGCCGGATGTTGAGCCGCATGTCGCCGTTGAGGATGTGGCTGAACTCGTGGGCGATGACACCCTGCAACTCGTCGCGGTCGAGCTTTTCCAGGGCGCCGCGGGTGACGGCGACTGCGGCGTCGGAAGGCGCGTAGCCGGCGGCGAAGGCATTGATGCCGGGCTCGGTTTCCAGCACATAGATTTCCGGCACCGGCACGCCAGAGGCGATGGCGATCTCCTCGACCACGTTGCGCAGCCGGCGCAGCCTGGGGTCGCGGGTCGCGCTCTCGACCGGGGTGCCACCGAGTGAACGGGCCACCATGCCACCGCCGGCCTTGAGCTCGCTGATCTTCACCAGGCTGGCGAGGGTGATCACCGCCAGCACGCCAAATCCGGCCATCGCGAGAATCTCCGCGCGCGGCAGCCTCGCGTCACGCAAGGCGACGTCCTGGCTGGCGCCGACCGCGATGCTCACCGCCAGCACCGCCACCACCAGCGCCACCACCATCAGCACCGACAGGATGAAGGCGATCATCATCCAGCGCGACTGCGCGCGCGCGCGCGCCTGATGCTCGAAAAAATTCATGCGCCGACCGGCCGCGGACCGCGCGGAAGCGAGGGCCTCTAGAACTGCACCTTCGGCGCCTGGCGGGCCTGGGCGGACTCGACTTCCAGCAGGGTGGCGCCGGTGAAGCCGAACATGCCGGCGACGAAGTTGTTGGGAAACACCTCGCGCTTGTTGTTGTAGCTCATCACCCCGTCGTTGTAGGCCTGCCGGGCGAAGGCGATGCGGTTCTCGGTGGAGGCCAGCTCCTCGGTGAGCTGCTGCATGTTGGCGCTGGCCTTCAGGTCCGGATAGGCCTCGATGGTGGCGGTGAAGCGGCCGAGCGCGCCGGCCAGCGCGCCCTCGGCGCTGGACAGCTGCTTCATGGCGATGGCCTCGCCGGGATTGGCCTGCGCCGTCTTCAAGGCGGCCAGGGCGCCGCCGCGGGCGGCGATCACCGCTTCCAGCGTGCCCCGCTCGTGGCTGAGGTAGGCCTTGGCGGTCTCGACCAGGTTGGGGATCAGGTCGTAGCGCCGCTGCAGCTGCACCTCGATCTGCGAAAAGGCGTTCTTGTAGGCGTTGCGCAGCGTCACCAGGCCGTTGTAGACGCCGATCAGCAGGAAGGCCAGCAGGCCCAGAACGGCGAGAAAGATGATGGCGGACATCGCTAGCTCCCTGATCTCTTGATGTTCTTGATGGCAATGGGCGGTGCGGCGGCCCTGGCCGTGAGCATAGCGGGCCTTACAATTCACGTCATGACCGCTCCCTCTCCCCGCAAGCTGCTGCTCGGCATCACCGGCGGCATCGCCGCCTACAAGGCCGCCGAGCTGGCGCGCCTGTTCGTCAAGGCGGGCTGGCAGGTGCAGGTGGTGATGACCGCGCACGCGACCGAGTTCGTCGCGCCGCTGACCTTCCAGGCGCTGACCGGCCGCGAGGTGCGCGGCGCGCTGTTCGACCCGCAGCATGAGGCGGCGATGGGCCACATCGAGCTGGCACGCTGGCCGGACGCCATCGTCATCGCCCCCGCCTCGGCCAACACCATCGCCAAGCTGGCCCAGGGGCGGGCCGACGACCTGCTGAGCACCCTCTGTCTGGCCACCGACAAGCCGCTGTTCGTGGTGCCAGCGATGAACCGCCTGATGTGGAGCAACGCCGCCACTCAGGACAACCTGGCTCTGCTGCGCAGACGCGGCGTGCAGCAACTCGGGCCGGGCTCGGGCTCCCAGGCCTGCGGCGAGATCGGCGAGGGCCGCATGTGGGAACCGGAGCAGATTTTTGATTCGGTCAGCGCTGCACTCGGCCAGACCAAGGACCTCGCCGGCCTGCATGCCGTGGTCACTGCCGGCCCGACCCGCGAACCGCTGGACCCGGTGCGCTTCATCAGCAACCGCTCCTCCGGCAAGCAGGGCTATGCCGTGGCTGCGGCACTGGCGTCACGCGGTGCGAAAGTCACCCTGATCTCCGGCCCGACCCAGCTGCCGACCCCAGCCGGCATCACCCGCATCGATGTCGAGAGCGCCGAGCAGATGCTGGGCATCAGCCTCGCCGCTGCGGCCGAGGCGCAGATCTTCGTCGGTGCCGCCGCCGTTGCCGACTACCGCGCCAGCAGCGTCGCGCCGGAGAAGATCAAGAAATCCGGCGAGGCGATGACCCTCACCCTCAGCAAGAATCCGGACATCCTGGCCCGCGTCCGCGCCGCCCAGCCAGCGCTGTTCCTGGTCGGCTTCGCGGCCGAGACCGAGAAGCTGGCCGAGCATGCGCGCGGCAAGCTGGAAAAGAAGCAGCTCAACCTGATCGCGGCCAACTGGGTCGGCGCAGGCAAGGCTTTCGATACCGAGGACAACGCCCTGAGCCTGTTCTGGCCCGGTGGTGAGGCCGAGATCGCCAGCGCTTCGAAGGCCGAAGTCGCCCGCCAGCTGGTGGATCGCATCATCGCGCTCTACCGCTCCCGTTAAATTTCTATTTCTCCCGCACGCGCTGCGTGCCCCGCCATGAAAAACATCCAGCTCAAGATTCTCGATCCGCGCGCCGCGCAACCCGCCTACGCCACGCCGGGCGCGGCCGGGCTCGACCTGCGCGCCCTGCTCGACGCCCCGCTGGAACTGGCACCGGGCCAGACCACGCTGATCAAGACCGGGCTCTCGATCTACATCGGCAATCCGCACCTGGCGGCGGTGATCCTTCCCCGCTCCGGCCTCGGCCACAAGAGCGGCATCGTGCTCGGCAATCTCACCGGCCTGATCGATTCCGACTACCAGGGCGAGCTGATGGTCAGCTGCTGGAACCGCAATCCGGCCGGCACCCCGCCCTTCGTGATCCAGCCGGGCGAGCGCATCGCCCAGCTGGTGTTCGTGCCGGTGGTGCAGGCCAGCTTCGAGGTCGTGAACGAATTCCACGCTGCCTCGGATCGTGGCGCCGGCGGCTTCGGCTCCACCGGCACCGGCTAGTACCAGTCACAGAGCGTCACGCAAGCGACGCAGAC
Source organism: Stagnimonas sp. (assembly GCA_030696045.1). GTDB lineage: Bacteria > Pseudomonadota > Gammaproteobacteria > Nevskiales > Nevskiaceae > Stagnimonas. The sequence goes on from JAUYNO010000004.1 coordinate 83,697, forward strand.
CCGTCACATTCGCTTTACCCTCCGCGCGTAGACCGTCGGCATCGCAACTCTCCTGATGGAGTTCCAATGGCCCTCGACGGCATGCTCACCGCCGGCAACATCCGCAGACAAATGCCCATCGACATCGTCAACGCGCAGAACATCGCCCGGGTCCTGACCGAGGCCCTGCCCTATATCCGGCGCTTTTCCGGCAAGACCTTCGTGGTCAAGTACGGCGGCAATGCCATGAAGGGCGATGCCATGATCCAGTCCTTCGCGCGCGACATCGTGCTGATGAAGCGGGTCGGCATGAACCCGGTGGTGGTGCACGGCGGCGGCCCGCAGATCGGCGCGCACCTGGAGAAACTCGGCAAGAAGAGCGAGTTCGTCGAGGGCATGCGGGTCACCGACGCCGAGACCATGGACGTGGTCGAGATGATGCTGGGCGGCCTGGTCAACAAGGCGATTGTCTCGGCCATCAACCAGCAGGGCGGCCAGGCGGTGGGCCTGACCGGCAAGGACGGCGGCCTGATCCGCGCCCGCAAGCTGACCATCAAGGGCCAGGACATCGGCCAGGTCGGCGAGGTCGATGCCATCGACCCGCGCGTGGTCTCGCATCTGGAAGCCGGCGGCTTCATCCCGGTGATCGCGCCGGTCGGCGTCGGCAGCGAGGGCGAGGCCTACAACATCAATGCCGACCTGGTGGCCGGCAAGCTGGCCAGCGTACTCAAGGCCGAGAAGCTGATGCTGCTGACCAATGTCCAGGGCGTGAAGGACAAGGCCGGCAATGTGCTGACCGGACTCAACGTGCAACAGGTCCAGGCCCTGATCGCCGACGGCACCATCTACGGCGGCATGCTGCCCAAGATCCAGTGCGCGCTCGACGCGGTGAACTCGGGCGTCAAGACCGCCGTCATCATCAACGGCGAGCTGGAGCATTCGGTGCTGCTGGAACTGTTCACCAACGAGGGCATCGGCACCCTGATCAAGGGGCACTGAACCCGGCCGGGCCGCTCAGGCCCGATGGTAGGGATGACCGGCGTTGAGGCTCCAGGCCCGGTACAGGGCCTCGGCGACCACCACCCGCACCAGGGCATGCGGCAACACCAGTTTTGACAGGCCCCAGCTCTCCTCGGCACGGCTCAGGACCTCCGGCGCGTGCCCGTCCGGCCCGCCGATCGCCAGGGCGAGGTCGCGACCGTCCTGCTGCCAGCGCCGCAGGCGCTCCGCGAGCTGCTCGGTGCTCCACTGGCCGCCGCGTTCATCCAGCGTAATCAGGCGGCTGTCGCGCGGCAGTGCCTTGAGGATCTTCTCGCCCTCGTCGCGCTTGAGGCGGGCGAGGTCGGCATTCTTGCCGCGCGGGGTCACCGCGATCTCGTTGAGTGAGAAGCCGTATTCCGGCGGCAGCCGGCGGCTGTAGTCGGCGAACGCAGTCTCCACCCAGTCCGGCATGCGGGTGCCGACCGCGATCAGGCGCAGCTTCACGCGAGGCGCCGTCTCGGCGGGCTAGCGCGTCTTGGCTTTTACCGCAGCCTTCTTGGCGGCTGGCTTTTTTGCCACGGCCTTTTTCACCACCGTCTTCTTCGCCGCCGCTTTCTTGGCAATGGCTTTCTTGGCCGCTGGTTTCCTCACCACTGCCGGGGCGGCAGCCGGCTTCTTCGCGGCGGGCTTGGCGGCGGGCTTGGCGGCGGGCTTGGCCACGGCCTTGCTCGCCGGAGCCGCCGGCTTCGCAGCCGGCGCCTTGGCTTTCTTCTTCGCGGCCTTGGTATCGCCCAGCACCGGCTTGGCCTGGCCCAGGTCCCAGAGCTTTTCCAGCTGGTAGTGGGCGCGGGACGAGGCTTGCAGCACATGAACCACCACCCCGTTCAGGTCCACCAGCGCCCACTCGCCCTGCTCCAGCCCCTGCGAGGACAGAGGTCGGACCCCGGCTTCCAGCGCCTTGTCGATGACGCTGCTGGCCAGCGCCTTGACGTGACGGCTGGAGGTGCCGGTGGCGATCAGCAGGTGGTCGGTGACGCTGGTCAGGGAGCTGACGTCGATGACCTGGAGGTCGATGCCCTTGACGTCTTCGAGGGCGCGGATGGCGAGTTTGGTGAGCTGGGCGGTATTCATGCGGTCAATGTTTGGCCTGGTCGTCCTGGTCGGTGAGTGCCTGTAGATCCTGCGGGCTCAAGGCATCGAGGATGGCATCCGGCACCAGGCCCCGCACCGAATGACCGGTGCGCAGCAGGCGGCGGATACGTGAAGAAGAGATTTCCAGCAGCGGCAGCGGCAGCTCCAGCCAGAGCCCGGAGGGCACGGCGCGCAGCGCCTCGATACTGTCCGCGTGGCGCTGCGCCAAGATGTCGGCCTCCACCGGCGGCAGCAGCGGCGAGCCGGGGCGCGAGATCACCGCCAGATGCGCGTAATCGAGGATTTCCCGCCAGCGGTGCCAGGTGTGGAAATGGGCGAAGGCGTCGGCACCCAGCAGCAGAACCAGGGGCGTGCGCGGCCGCCATTTCTTCAGCTCGATCAGGGTGTCGATGGTGTAGCTGGGCCCCTCCCGCTTGATCTCGCGATCATCGGCGATCAGGCCCTTCTCCTTGGCGGTCGCCAGCCGCACCCACTCCAGACGCTTCTGCGGCGAGACCTTGGCGTCCGGCCGGTGCATGGGGTGGGCGGTGGGGATCAGCCGGACCTGGGTCAGTTCCAGCCGATCCTTGGCTTCCAGTGCCAGCCGTAGGTGTCCGTTGTGGAAGGGCGCGAAGGCGCCACCGAAAATGCCTATCAGCGAGCTGGCCATGCGGCTTAGCGCACCTGCCCGTCGCCCAGCACCACCCACTTCTGCGAAGTGAGTCCTTCCAGGCCCACCGGACCGCGAGCATGGAATTTGTCGGTACTGATGCCGATCTCGGCCCCGAGGCCGTATTCGTAGCCGTCGGCGAAGCGGGTGGAGGCATTGACCATCACCGAGGCCGAGTCGACCTCGCGCAGGAAGCGCCGCGCCTTGCTGTAGTTCTCGGTGACGATGCTGTCGGTGTGCTGGCTGCCGTATTCGTTGATGTGGGCGATGGCGGCATCGAGGCCATCGACCAGCTTGATCGCCAGGATCGGCGCCAGGTATTCGGTGCGCCAGTCGTCCTCGGTCGCCGGCTTCGCGTCCGGCAGGTATTTGCGGGTGCGCTCGCAGCCGCGCAATTCGACTTTCAGCTCGCGGTAGATGCGGCCCAGCTCCGGCAGGGTGCGATCCGCGACGGCGGCATCCACCAGCAAGGTTTCCATGGTGTTGCAGGTGCCGTAGCGCTGGGTCTTGGCGTTGACGGCGATGGCAATGGCCTTCTCGTGGTCGGCCTGGGCCTCGATGTAGACGTGGCAGATGCCATCCAGGTGCTTGATGACCGGCACCCGCGCATGCTCGGCGACGAAGGCGACCAGGCCCTTGCCGCCGCGCGGGATCACTACGTCGACGTACTGCGGCATAGTCAGCAGCTCGCCGACGGCGGCGCGGTCGGTGGTGGCCAGCACCTGCACCGCGTCGGCCGGCAGGCCGGCCCGCTGCAGCGCGCGGCGGATGCACAGGGCGATCGCCTGATTGGAGTGGTAGGCCTCGGAGCCGCCGCGCAGGATGGTGGCGTTGCCGCTCTTCAGGCATAGCGCCGCCGCATCGGCGGTGACGTTTGGCCGGCTCTCGTAAATGATGCCGACCACGCCCAGCGGCACCCGCATCTTGCCGACCTGGATGCCGGACGGGCGCAGGGCGAGGTCCGTCATGGTGCCGACCGGGTCGGTCAGCGCGGCGACCTGGCGCACGCCATCGGCCATCGCCTCGATGCGCTCGGGGCTCAGCTCCAGGCGATCCAGCAGGGCGGCGTCAAGGTCGTTGTCGCGGGCCTTGCGCAGGTCTTCGCGATTGGCTTCGAGGATCGCCTCGGACTCCTCGATCAGCCGCTCGGCCAAGGTGAACAGCGCGGCATTCTTGACGCCAGTCTCGGCGCGCGCCAAAGCGCGCCCGGCGGCGCGTGCCTTGGCGCCGACCTCCAGCATGTAGGCCTTGAGCGAGGCGGCGGTGTCCAGCTTGGATTCGGCTTTGGCTTTTGCCACGTTGGCTGACTAGGCCGCTCTTGCGGCCGGGGGCGCGGCCCCACTGGCCGCCAGCACCAATGTTAGCAAGTCCTCCCAAGCCGCCGGCTCGCGGCCGGTCTTCACCGCCTGGTCGACCCGGGCCAGCAGGATCAAGCCGGCGGCCGGCGAATAGCGCGCGCCGCGCCGTAGCATGGCCTCGTAAGGCTTGGCACGGGCGCCGAACAGCTTGGCTTGCGCCAGGGCGCTGCCGGCATCGCGGCTGCGCGCGAAAGCGGCATTGACCGCCGCCCAGTTGCGCAGGGCGTAGGACAGGGCGCCCACCAGTTCCAGCGGCGAAACCCCTTCCTCGCGCAGCCGCCCCAGCGAGCGCACGGCCGCCAGCGCATCACCGGTCAGCAGCTTGTCGACCAGGTCGAAGGCCTCGTAGCGCGCCGAATCGGCCACCGCCTGCAGCAAGGCCTCGGCGTCGACCGGCGTATCCGGGAACAGCAGGGCCAGCTTGGCGAGATCCTGGGCGCAGGCCAGCAGATTGCCCTCGGTACGCTCGGCCAGCAGGCGCGCGGCCTCGGGTTCCAGCTTCAACTTCAGGGCGCCGGCGCGCTGCTCGATCCAGGCCACCAGTTCTTCCGGTTTCACCGGCCAGGCGTAGACCGAATAGCCCTTGGCATCAAGGGCGGTGAACCAGCTGGATTCGCGGGCGCGCTTGTCCAGCTCGCCGGCCACCACCACCAGCAGATTGTCGGGCGAGGGCTTTTCCGCCAGCTGGGCCAGGGCCTTGGCGCCGTCCTCGGACTTGCCGCCGGACTCGGCCTCGCCGCCGTCCTCACCCTTGCCACGGCGATGGCCGTTGACGCCCTTGGGCATATGTACTTCGATCACCCGCCGGCTGGCGAACAGTGACATCGAGGCGCACTCGTCGAATACCTGCTGCCAGCGGAACCCTGGCTCGACACTGAGTGAGACACGCTCGCTGTAGCCCTGGGCGCGGGCGGCGGCACGGAGCTCGTCCAGGGTTTCCTGGATCAGCAACGGCTCCTCGCCGGCCAGCACCACGGTCGGCGGCAGGGGCTTCTTGAGCTGGGCGGCGATCTGGTTGGGGCGCAGTTGCATGCGCTGGATTATCACCCGAGTCGCGGGCGAGGCCCGCTCCTACAAAACCAGCCGCTGGCAGGAGCGGGCCTTGCCCGCGATGAGCCTGCGCAAAGTCTCACTCAGAAGAAATCGAGCAGGGCCTGCGCAGTGGCCTCCGGCGCATCGAAATGCAGCATGTGGCCGGCGTCGGCAATCACCGCCTCGCGCTGATCGCGGAAGCAGGCGCGGCGTGCCGCCTTCTCCTCGGGCGAGATGACCTTCACGAACGCCGAGGCACCGGCATCCAGGAACAGGGTCGGCGCGGTGATGCCCTTCCAGATCTCCATGCTTTCGGCGTTGCGGTACAGCGAGGGCATGTCCAGCCGGTGCTTGGGGTCGGCGAGCAGGCGGATGCGGCCGTCACTGCCCGCCGCCCCCCAGCCCCGGGCCACGAACAGGGCGCGCTCCTCGCTCAGCTGCGGGTGCTGCTTCCGCACCCGCGCGGCCAGCTCCTCGAAGCTCGCGTAGGTCTTGCCGCGCTCCGGCGCCTTGAGTTGGTCCAGCCAGCGGTTGAAGCGGCGCGGCGCGCTGCCGGCCGGCATGTCGGGCAGGAACAGACTGTCGAGCACTGCCAGCTTCGAGACCCGCGCCGGCCGCAGCCCGGCGTACAGGCTGGCGACCTGGCCGCCCATGCTGTGCCCGGCCAGGCGCACCGGCTGCTCGGGCGAGAGGCGATCAAGCAGGGTTTCGAGGTCGGCAACGTAATCCGGAAACCAGTAGCCATCGACCGGCCATTCGCTGTAGCCGTAGCCGCGCTGGTCCAACGCCACCACCCGGAAACGCTGACCCAGCCGCTCGCCGACGTCGGCGAAGGTGGCCGTGGTGTCCAGCCAGCCGTGGCAGTAGACCAGCAGGGGCGCCTCCTCCGCGCCCCAGCAGCGCAGATGGAAGCGCAGGCCGCGCAGCCGGAGGTAGAGGGACTCGCCGCTCACGATGGGGTCAAACCTTGATCAGCAGCTTGCCGAAATTCTCGCCGGAGAACAGCTTGTTGAGGGTCTCCGGGAAGGTCTCCAGACCCTCGACGATGTCCTCGCGGGATTTCAGCTTGCCCTCGGCCATCCAGCCCGCCATCGCCTGGATGCCCTCGCCATAGCGCGGCGCCCAATCGAACACCACCATGCCTTCCATGCGCGCGCGATTCACCAGCAGCGACATGTAGTTCGACGGCCCCTTCACCGGCGTGGTGTTGTTGTACTGGGAGATCGCGCCGCAGATGACGATGCGCGCCTTCATGCGGATCTGGGTCAGCACGGCATCGAGAATGTCACCGCCGACATTGTCGAAATACACATCGACGCCCTTGGGCGCCGCCTCGCGCAGGGCCTTCTTGACGTCCTGCGCCTTGTAGTCGATGCAGGCGTCGAAGCCGAGTTCCTTCACCACGTACTCGCACTTGTCGGCGCCGCCGGCAATGCCGATGGCGGTGCAGCCCTTGAGCTTGGCGATCTGGCCGACCACCTGGCCGACCGCCCCCGAGGCACCGGACACCACCACGACCTCGCCGGCCTTGGGCAAGCCCACCTCGAGCAGGCCGAAGTAGGCCGTGAGTCCGGGCATGCCCAGCACGCCAAGGTACTTGGGCAGGGGCGCCAGCTTCGCATCGACCTTGCTCAGGCTCTCGGCCGCGACGGCCGCGTAGTCCTGCACGCCCCAGGTGCCCACGACCTGATCGCCGGCCGTGAACGCCGGGCTGCGGCTGCTCAGCACCTCGCCGGCCGTGCCGGCACGCATCACCTCGCCGAGGGCGACCGGGCGGATATAGCTCTTGCCCTCGTTCATCCAGCCGCGCATGGCGGGGTCGAGCGAGATGTAGCGGGTCTTCACCAGCACCTCGCCGTCCTTCGGCTCCGGCACGGCAGCCTCGGCGAAAGCGAAGTCGCTGCGCTTGACCATGCCCTGCGGGCGGGCGACAAGGGTGAACTGGCGGTTGCCGGTGCTCATGCGATCTCTCCTTTTACATAGGCTTCGAGCAGACCAAGACGGTCGTTGCCCCAGAACATCTGCTCGCCGACATAGAACGTCGGCGCTCCGAAAGCGCCACGCTTGACCGCTTCTTCGGTGTTGCTGCGCAGGGCGTCCTTGACCGCAGGGTCCTGGGTGGCCGCGAGCAGGGCCGCACCGTCGAGGCCGACACTGGCCGCAATGGCCGCGATCACCTCAGGCTGGCTCGGGTCCTTGCCCTCGGCCCAATAGGCCTTGAGCAAGGCGAGACTGAATTCGACCCCCTTGCCGGCCTGCGCTGCCGCCAGGGCGGCACGACTGGCGAGCACGCTGTTGAGCGGGAATATCTTCGGGAACGCGAACGGCACGCCGTAGTAGCGAGCCCAGAGCGCGGCATCGCGGAACAGGTACTTGCCCTTGGCCGGCAGGGCGGCCGGCATCTGGTTGCCGGTCGCCTCGAACACCTTGCCGAGGAGGAAGGGCTTCCACTGCACGCTGGCGCCGCAGCGGGCGGCCAGGGCCTCGATCTGGGTCGCCGCCAGATAGCTGTAGGTGCTGGCCGGGTCCCAGAAGAACTCTATGGTCTTGCTCATGCGCGCTCCGTCCTGTTTATGGCCCCCTCACATACCGGCCAGTATCCAGAGGATCGCCGCCGCCGGCAAGCGGCACGAATCCTGCTGCGGGGTTGACGGCGAAAGACCGGCAGGGCTCTGCGCAGACCTGGCCGGCCCCCTACAATCGGCGGCCGCCACAGGCGGCAACAACGGGATTCTTTCGGTGCAACGATGACGTACTGCGTGGCGGTGAAGGTCGATGATGGCTTGGTGTTCGCGGCGGATACCCGCACTTCGGCCGGCGTTGACGACGTACGCACCTATAACAAGATGCACGTCTTCGAGACTCCCGGAGAGCGGGTATTCGTGATCCTGGCCTCCGGCAACCTGGCCACCACCCAGGCGGTGCTCAACCATCTGCGCCGGGATATCGCCGACGACGCCAGCAACAGCCTGAAGAAATTCCGTCATATGTTTGACGCCGCCGATTACGTCGGCGGGCTGTCCGTGCGCTCCCAGCGGGAATCCTCGCAGCTGATGCAGTCGGGGGTCGACTTCCGCTCCACCCTCATCCTCGGCGGCCAGATCCAGGGTGAAGAGCCGGCGCTGTACCTGATCTATCCCGAGGGCAATTGCATTTCCGCCTCCCCGGAAACGCCGTACCTGCAGATCGGCGAAAGCAAGTATGGCAAGCCGATCCTCGACCGCATCGTGCGCCCGCACGTGGCGCTGGAAGACGCCGCCCGCTGCGCCCTGGTGTCGATGGACTCGACCATGAAGTCCAACCTCACCGTCGGGCCGCCGCTGGATCTGGCGATCCTGCCGCGGGATGCCCTGCGGATCACCCACAAGGAGCGTTTCGATCTCGATACGCCCTACTACGCCAGCCTTAAGAAATCCTGGGGCGACCTGCTGGTCCGCTCGTTCCAGGAACTCCCGCGCTTCGAGTGGGAAGCACCGAGCCAGGCGCAATCCCAGCTACTGTAGCCGGACTGACCATAGGGACGGCGAAGCCGTCCACCCGCGCATCGCTCCCGACTGCAGAGCCCGCCACAGCCTAGGCGCGCGGTGCGGCGCTGCGAGCACACCCTGCGACAAGCGGACGTCGGCGAACCCCAGTTCGCGCTGACCAAACCGGCGCTGCGGCCAGGCGCAGCAATTTTCTTGCGCAGCGCAGCAAAATTATCCGACGCAACCCTCATTGTGAGAAGTCACAGGTTCCGCTGTTGATTGAACAGTGGCTATCAACCGGACGCCTTTCCATACTCCGACCGCTCTCCCGGGGCCGGTGGTGACGCAGGTCCAGTTCCGTTTTGCTGCACTTCGCGCTGCCGCGACACCGGGGGGTCCATAAAAGAACTTCAAAACCGAGGAGATGGACGATGAGTAAAAAAGGCAGCGCCACGCTGCGCTTCGGCGTCGGCTGTTCACTGCTGGCGGTGCCCTTGGGCGCCATGGCCTTCCCTTTCCAGTACGAGGAGTTCAAGGGCAGCTTCGACACCACGGTGTCGGCCGGCATGACCTTGCGCACTCAATCGGCGGACAAAAGCCTGATCGGCATCGCCAATGACGGCACAGCGCGCTCGGTCAACGAGGACGACGGCAACCTCGGTTTTGACCAGGGCGACCTGGTGTCCGGCGTGCTCAAGGCCACCCACGACCTGGAGATCAAGTGGCGCGACTACGGTGTCTTCAGCCGGGTCAACTACTTCTATGACGCCGTCGCCGACGGCGCCAGCCATCGCGAAGACCGCTTCAACGCCGCCGGCCTGGCCGAGACCGCGCGCAAGCAGCACGACTACGAACTGGGCAAGCGCGGACGGGACCGCCTGGTGTCGGAAATCGACACCCTCGACCTGTTCGTCTACGGCAATTTCGATCTTGCCGGTCACAAGCTCTCGGCCCGCTTCGGCAAGCAGGTGGTGAGTTGGGGCGAGAGCACCTTCATCGGCAACAGCATCAATTCGATCAACCCGATTGACGTCGCCAAGATTCGCGCACCGGGTGCCGAACTCAAGGAGGCCCTGATCCCAACCGCCTTGCTGTGGAGCTCCCTGCAGCTCAGCAACAGCCTGAGCCTGGAGGGCGTCTGGCTGACGGCCTATGAAAAGACCCTGATCGACCCGCGCGGCAGCTTCTTCTCCAGCAGTGATATCGCCTCGGACGACGGCGACCGGGCGGTGGTCAGCTTCGGCCGGCGCGAGGACGACAATGAACCCACGCGCATCCCGGCGGGCGCCAACGCCGCATCCGCCAGCGTCTGGGTGCCGCGCCAAGCCGGCCCGGGCGTCGACGACGCCACAAAGCAGTTTGGCGTCGCGCTGCGCTACTTCGCCGAACAACTGGCGAGCACCGAGTTCGGGCTCTATTACCTGCGCTACCACAGCCGCACACCCTTGATCTCGGCGATCCGTGGCGGGGCCACCGCGTCGGGCGGCAACGCTACCAATGCGACCAACACCGCCAACCCGCTGTGTTCGAGTCAGACCACACCAACCGCCAACTGCCGCACCAGCTACTTTGTCGAATTCCCCGGCAGCATCGACCTGTACGGGCTCAGCTTCAACACCACGATACCCTGGGGAATCGCGCTGCAAGGCGAGTATTCCTACCGCCCCAACCAGCCAACCCAGCTCTCGGGCACCGAGATCCTGCTGACCGCTCTTGGCGTTCCCAGCAGCCTGAGCCCGGCACCGCTGCCTGCAGGTACTTACATCAAGGGCTACCGCAGCGTCGACATGCACCAGTTGCAGGTGACCGGGACCAAGGCCTTCGGTCCCACACTCGGCGCCGAGCAGTTCGTGCTGGTGGGCGAAGCCGGCGTGACCCACATGGAGCTGCCGGACGCGCTGCGCTTCAACGGACCTGGCGCCGGCCTGCCGGCCTGCGGCTTCGCCACGGCGGCGACACTCGCTGCGGTTTCCAACGGCTCCTGCCAAGAGAACGTCGGTGGCGGCTTCGCCACCGACAATTCCTGGGGCTACCGGCTGGTCAGCCGCATGGACTTCGAAAATGCGATCGGCCCAGCACAGCTTTCCCCACGCCTGGTCTTCGCGCACGACGTCAACGGGGTCGGTCCGAGCTTCAACCACGGCACCAAGGCGGTCACGCTTGGCCTGGGCATCAACTACCTGCAGCGCTGGCAGGGTGATATCGGCTACACGGCCTTCTTCGGCGGCCGGACCTATGCCGGAACCGATCCAGTGCCGCCCGGGGTCGACATCAACCCGGACCCCAACGCCACCACCCTGTCGCCGGGCGATACCAGCCAATCGGCGTCCTTCGCCACCAGCGCCAATCCCAACAAGGATCGCGACTTCCTCGCGGTCAGCGTTTCCTACGCGTTTTAAGTCCTTCGCGACACGGAGAGATATTCCATGCGCACACCGTTCCTACTGACCGCCTTGCTGGCGGCAAGCCTGAGTTCGATGACGGCCCAGGCCGCCGTCTCGGCCGCCGAGGCTGAAAAGCTCGGCACCACCCTGACCCCGATCGGCGCCGAGAAAGCCGGCAATGCCGCCGGCACCATTCCGGCCTGGGATGGCGGCAACGCCGCAGTGCCGGCGGGCTTCGTCACCGGCAGCCACTATCCCGACCCCTTCGCGGACGACAAGCCGCAGTTCACCATCGATGCCAGCAACGCCGACAAATACAAGGACAACCTCAGCCCCGGACAGCTGGCGCTGCTGAAGCGCTACCCGACCTGGAAGCTGAAGGTCTACCCGACCCGACGCAGCGCCGCCTACCCGGTCGGCATCTACGCCGAAACCAAGGCCAACGCCACCAAGGTGAAACTGGTCAAGGGCGGCAACGGCATCGAAGGCACCAATGGCGGCGTGCCCTTCCCGATCCCCGCGTCCGGCCTGGAGGCGATCTGGAATCACCTGACCGTCTACAAGGGCGATACCTATGCCACCTCCTGGGCGCAGGCACCGGTCACCGCCGGCGGTGACTACAACCTGGTGAAGTTCGATTACGAGTACGACTTCTCCTACGGCAACCAGAAAAAGTCGCCCGCCGAGCGCGAGGACAACCTGCTGTTCTACTTCCTGCAGACGGTCAAGGAACCGCCGCGCCTGGCCGGCTCCATCCTGCTGGTGGACGACTTCATCGATCAGGTGAAAACACCGCGCAAGGCCTGGACCTACAACCCGGGACAACGCCGCGTGCGCCTGGCCCCCACCGTGGTCTACGACAACCCGGGCACCGCTGCCGATGGCCTGCGCACCAACGACGACTTCTTCATGTACAACGGCGCCACCGACCGCTATGACTGGAAGCTGGTGGGCAAGAAGGAAATGTACATCCCCTACAACGGCTACAAGATCAACGGCAACACGCTGAAGATCAAGGATGTGCTGAAGGCAGGTCACGTCAATCCCGAGCCCGCCCGCTACGAGTTGCACCGGGTCTGGGTGGTGGAGGCGATGCTGAAGCCCGGCACCTCGCACGTCTACAAGCGTCGGACCTTCTATCTCGACGAGGACAGCTGGGTGATCCACGTGGTCGACGCCTACGACAACCGCGACCAGCTCTGGCGCGTGGCGGAGCAGCACAGTTATGGCTACTACGACGTGCCCTTCCTGGCGCCCGGCCTGGAAGTCCACCACGATCTGCAATCCGGCCGCTACATCGCCCTGAGCCTGCGCAACGAGGAGGCCAAGGTGTACCAGCCGATCAAGCGCACACCGGCCGACTTCACGCCCGATGCGCTGCGCACCAAGGGCACGCGCTAGACCTTCCACGCCGCCACGAAAAAGCCCCCGGCCTTGGCCGGGGGCTTTTTTGTCCGCCGGATCAGTTGCGGAAGTAGGACTCGACGATGGCGTCGTCAAGCTGGCCGAGGCCGATCTGGATCTCGTCCATGAACAGCGCCAGGCCATCGGACTGGTTCAGCAGCGACTCGATGTTGGCGTCCATGATGAGCGCCTTGGTGCGCTCGATGGCGCGTTCCACCTTGCGACTCGGTGGCAGGAACGGCATCGTGGTGCCGATCATCGAGAGACAGAAGCTGACGCTGCGCGGGAACTGCCGGTCCTGCAGCAGGAAGCGCAGCACGCCCGGGCCGTTGACCCGCGAACGCACATGCCGCCGGTACATCTGGTAGGCCGTGAGCGACTTCAGCACGCTCATCCACTGGATGTTGTCGAACGGCGTCAGGCTGGCATCGGCCTGGAACAGCCGCGAAGAGCGCACGTCAAGGATGCGGGTGGTCATGTCCGCCTGTTCGAGGTTGGTGCCCATGCGCAGGAACTGGAAGCCGACGTCGCGGCTCATGTTCGAGGTCAGCACCCCGATGGTGGTCATCGCCCCGCTGATGACGCCCTGCAGGAACTCCTGCCGGCGCGCGCGCATGACGCTGCGCTCGCCGCGCTCCTGCACGAACAGGTAGAGATCGTTGAGTCGCTCCCAGGCCTCGCGCGGCATGCAGTCGCGGGACACCCGCGCGATCTCGCGGGCGTAGTTGAGGCTGGAAAAGATCGCGCCCGGATTGCGCTCGTCCATCATCGTGAAGCGGACGACGTTGTCCTCCGTCGGCTGGCCGCCGGCGGCGCGGAAGCTGACATCGGCGCCGGTGATCTCCAGCAGTGGCGCCCAGCCCACCGTGACATTGCGCGGCAGGTCCAGCATCAGGTTGGCGTGGACGTTGATCAGGCGGGCGGTGTTTTCGGCACGCTGCAAATAACGGCCGAACCAGTACAGGTTGTCAGCGACGCGGGACAGCATCAGTCGGCTCCCTGCGATTGCGACTGCGCCGCCAGCGCGTCGACGTCGGTGTCGACGATCCAGGTGTCCTTGCTGCCACCGCCCTGGGAACTGTTGACCACCAGCGAGCCCTTCACCATCGCCACCCGGGTCAGGCCGCCGGTGGTGACGTAGGCGCCGCCGTCCGGCCGCGACAGGATGAACGGCCGCAGGTCCAGATGGCGCGGCTGCACGCCCTCGTCGGTGATGGTCGGCGCGGTCGACAACGCCAGGGTCGGCTGCGCCATGTAGTTGCGCGGATTCTTCAGGATCAGCTCGCGGAATTTCTCGCGCTCGGCCTTGGTCGCGCGCGGGCCGATCAGCATGCCGTAGCCACCGGACTCGTTGGCCGGCTTGACTACCAGCTTGTCCAGATTGGCGAGCACATAGGCGCGCTGCTTTTCGTCCATGCACAGGTAGCTGGGCACGTTAGGCAGGATCGGCTCCTCGCCCAGGTAGTACTTGATCATCTGCGGCACGTAGGCATAGACCACCTTGTCGTCCGCCACCCCGGCACCCGGCGCATTGGCCAGGGCCACCTTGCCCTTGATCCAGGCGCGCATCAGCCCCGGCGCGCCCAGCATGGAGTCGGGGCGGAAGGCCTCGGGGTCGAGGAACAGGTCATCGACCCGGCGGTAGATCACGTCCACCCGCTTCAGGCCATAGATCGTGCGCATGTGCACGCAGTCGTCGTCGCCGACCACTAGGTCGTTGCCCTCGACCAGCTCCACCCCCATCTGCTGGGCGAGATAGGCATGCTCGAAGTAGGCGCTGTTGTAGATGCCCGGGGTCAGCAGCACGACGGTGGGACTGTCCAGCGGACGTGGCGACAGGGCCGCGAGCATGTCGTAGAGCTGGGCCGGATAGTCGTCGACGGGGCGGATCGTCGTGGTCTCGAAGATCTCCGGCCAGACCCTCTTGGTCACCAGGCGGTTCTCCAGCATGTAGCTGACGCCGCTGGGCACCCGCAGGTTGTCCTCGAGCACATAGAGGGTACCGTCGCCGTCGCGGACCAGATCGGTGCCACAGATATGCGCCCAAACCCCGCCGCGCGGCTTGACGCCCACGCATTGCGGCCGGAAGTTGACGCTCTCGGCCAGCACTTCGCCCGGAAAAATCTTGTCCTTGACGATCTTCTGGGCGCCGTAGACATCCTGGATGAAATGATTCAGCGCCCGTGTGCGCTGCTTGAGGCCGGCCTCGGCACGCTCCCATTCCCTGGCGGTGATGACCCGGGGAATGATGTCGAACGGCCAGGCACGATCAACGTTCTTGCCCTCGGTATAGACCGTGAACGTGACCCCCATGATCTTGATCGCCAGATCCGCCGCCAGGCGTCGCTCGGCGAGGTCCTTGGGCGACAGATTGGCCAGGTAATCGATCAGCCGTTCGGCGCCGGCCCTCGGCTTGCCGTCGGCGTCGAGAAGCTCGTCGTAGTACTCACTGCTGCGGTAATCGCGCCACTCAACGGCCATAAGTGCTGCCTGGGGGGCCTTTTTCGATTTGGTTAGAAGCTAACACGCTCATTCGCAAAACGCAGGCCAGCCCGGCTCGGACCGACGGCAGCGGATGCTAGACTGCCCCCAGCAAACTCACTGAACCGATGGCCCGCACCGCACCCGCCCTGGAACTCAAAGGCCGCATGCTTTCCACCACCCGTCTGCGGGTGCTGAAGGCTGACCTCGCCGCCATCGAAGACCATCTCGCCGATCTGGCCCGGCAGATGCCGCAGGCCATCAAGGGCATGGCCGTGGTGCTGGAAAGCGAAGAGGCTCTGGACCTGGACAGCCTGCTGCGGCTCTTGCGCGGTCAGGGCATCCAGACACTCGGCGTCACCGAAGGTCCGCTGGCCGCCGCCGCCACCGCCGCCGGGCTGGCGGTGCTGCCGCGCGACGGCCGTGGCAGCCGCGCGGAACCGCCGCCGGCCCCTGCCGCTCCGGCGGCCGCAGTTGCGCCGCCGCCGCGCCGCGATACCCGTATCGTCACCGAGCCGGTTCGGTCCGGCCAGCAGATCTACGCGGAAAACGCCGACCTGGTGGTGCTCTCGGCCGTGAGCCCGGGCGCGGAGGTGATCGCCGACGGTTGCGTACACGTCTACGGCCTCCTGCGCGGCCGGGCCATCGCTGGCGCACGGGGCGATACGGCGGCGCGCATCTTCGTGCGGCGCTTCGAAGCGGAATTGGTGGCCGTCGCCGGCGTCTACGCGGTGGCGGAACAGATGAAGGACCGGCCGCGTGGCGAGCCGGCGCAGGTGCTGCTCCGCGATGGCAAGCTCGCCATCGAATCGCTGGGCAGCTGAACAGCAACTCAATCAGGGCAGGGAACTACCGTGGCCAAGATCATCGTCACCACCTCCGGCAAGGGCGGCGTCGGCAAGACCACCACCAGCGCCAGCTTTTCCACCGGCCTGGCGCAACGCGGCAAGAAAGTCGCGGTCATCGACTTCGATGTCGGCCTGCGCAATCTCGATCTCATCATGGGCTGCGAGCGGCGCGTGGTGTTCGACTTCGTCAACGTCATCCAGGGCGAGGCCAACCTCAAGCAGGCCCTGATCCGCGACAAGGGCAACGAGAACCTCTACATCCTCGCCGCCAGCCAGACCCGGGACAAGGATGCCCTCTCGCTCGAAGGCGTCGAGAAGGTGCTCAACGAACTTGCCGACCAGGGCTTCGACTACATCGTCTGCGACTCGCCTGCCGGCATCGAGCGCGGCGCCCATCACGCCATGTACTTCGCCGACGAGGCGCTGGTGGTCACCAACCCGGAAGTCAGCTCGGTGCGCGACTCGGATCGCGTCATCGGCCTGCTCGCCAGCAAGACCCGCAAGGCCGAACGCGGCGAAAAACTGCAGGAGCACCTGGTGCTGACCCGCTACAACCCGCTGCGGGTCGAGAAGGGCGAAATGCTCTCCGTCAAGGACGTGCAGGACATCCTGGCGATTCCGCTACTGGGCGTGATCCCCGAAAGCGCCACGGTGCTGACCAGCTCCAATGCCGGCGCGCCGGTGATCGCCGACCCGCTCAGCGATGCCGGCCAGGCCTACCAGGACCTGGTCGCCCGCTTCCTCGGCGAAGACCGACCGATGCGTTTCATGACCGTCGAGAAAAAGGGGCTGTTCAACAAGCTCTTCGGCGGTTGAGGACATGGCCATGGACTTGATGAGTTTTTTCCGCGCCAAGAAACCGGCCACGGCACAACTCGCTCGTGACCGGCTGATGGTGGCCGTTGCCTGGCAGCGCGACAACGACGGCCGCCGCAACGCCGGGCCCAGCTACCTGCCACAGCTGCGTGAAGAACTGCTCGCCGTGGTACGCAAGTACGTGCAGGTCGCCGACGGCGCCGTGCAGGTCAACGTGCAACGCGAGGACGGCCTGGAAGTGCTGGAAATGAACATCGCGCTACCGGAGGCAAGGCCGGGCAGCTGAGGCCGCCGCAGCCGGCAAAAAGCCCTCTCAAGCGAGGGCTTTTTGTTTGTCGCTCCCGGCCCCGCCCCGGCTACTTGTGACGCAATTCCTTGCGCAGGATCTTGCCGACATTGCTCTTGGGTAGCGCGTCGCGGAACTCGATGGTCTTGGGCACCTTGTAGCCGGTCAGCATTTCCTTGCAGTGGCTACGTAGCACCTCGACGCCCAGCGCCGGGTCCTTCTTGACCACGAACACCTTCACCGCCTCCCCGGTCTTGGCATCCGGCACGCCGATGCAGGCGCATTCGAGAACGCCGGGGTGGCGCGCCACCACGTCCACGCTCTCGCTCGGAGAGACGATGAAGCCGCTGACCAGGATCATGTCCTTCTTGCGGTCCACGATCTTGAAGTAGCCCTTCGCGTCCATCACCGCGACATCGCCGGTCTTCAGGAAACCGTCGGCGGTGAACACCTTGGCGTTTTCGTCGGGCTTGTTCCAGTAGCCGCGCATCACCTGCGGCCCCTTCACGCACAACTCCCCCGGCTCGCCGGCGGCTACGACCTTGTCGTCATCGTCGCGCAGGCTGATGTGGGTGGATGGCAGCGGCAGGCCAATGCTGCCGTTCCAGTCCGGCATGTGCAGCGGGCCGAAACAGACGCCGGGCGAGGTTTCCGACAGGCCATAGCCTTCGGTCAGGGTCTTGCCGGTGACGGCCTTCCACTTGCTGGCCACCGCCTGCTGCACGGCAGTGCCGCCACCGACAGTGAACTTCAGCGTCGAGAAATCGAGCGCATCAAAACCCGGCGTATGCAGC
>JAUYNO010000009.1 GCA_030696045.1 Stagnimonas sp.
CTCGAAGGCTACGGCCTGACCGAGGGCACCTGCGTCAGCAGCGTCAACCCGCCGATGGGCGACCGTCGCCTCGGTTCGATCGGACTTCGCATCCCCGGCCAGCAGATGAAGTCGGTAGTGCTCAACGACCAGGGTCAGTACGAGCGGGATTGCACGGTCGGTGAGGTCGGCATCCTGACCGTGTCCGGCCCGAACGTTTTCGTGGGCTACCGGATCGACTCTCAGAACAAGGGTCTCTGGATCGACTGCGGCGATGGTCAGCGGTGGCTCAACACCGGCGATCTCGCTCGCCAGGATGCCGAGGGGTACTTCTGGCTGACCGGCCGCAAAAGAGAACTGATCATCCGCGGCGGCCATAACATCGACCCGGCAAGCATCGAGGCACCGCTCCACAAGCATCCGGCGGTGCAGATCGCCGCAGCCGTGGCCCGGCCCGACGCGCACGCTGGCGAGCTGCCGGTGGCCTACGTCCAGCTCAAGGCTGGTGCATCGATCAACGAGAAGGAACTGCTCGCGTTCGCGCAGGCAGAGATCGGCGAGCGCGCGGCGTGGCCCAAGCACGTGCGGATCATCGAACAGATGCCGCTGACCGGGGTCGGCAAGATCTTCAAGCCGGAGCTCAAAAATCGTGAAGCTCGCGACGCCCTGACCTCGGCGCTCGAGGAGGCCGACATCAAACCGGTCGACCTGCTGATTGCCGACGACAAGAGCAAGGGAACCACCGTGCATGTGGTCGTGCCAGCCGGCGTCGCGCTGGAGGCGGCCAGGAAGGTATTGGGCCAGTTCGCTTTCCCGTTCTCCGTAGAGCAGGAGGGCTCGAAGTGAAGCTGGTGATACCCGTGAACTATGCGGTGCCTCCGTCGCAGTTGATGCGGGCACTGACAGACCGTGACTTCCACGCCGAGAAAATCCGGCGTCTCCAGCCCTTGAGTTTCGAGATCGTCGAGCACAGCAAGGTTGGCTCGAAGTTCAGCATTCGAGTCCGTCGCACGATGCGCAACGAAGCCGCAGTGCCGGCCCTGCTTAAGAAGCTGGTGCCGGCGACCTCGGTCATCGAACACATCGATACCTGGGACACCAAGACCGGCAAGGGACAGGTCGTCCTGAGCATCGCAGGCCTGCCGGTCCAGCTTGGCTGTTCGATCACCGCCACCGCGCGCGGCAACGGCACCGAACTGAGTCACGACTGGGAGATTTTGTGCCGTCTGCCAGTAGTCGGATCTGCGGCCGAGCGCTTCATTGCCGGTGATCTTCCCCGCCTGATGGAACTGGAGGCGGATGCCGCCCGGCCGGCACTGGAGCGATACACATGAGCGAGCTCAGCTACGGCACGGCGGGCCTTCTGTTTCCAGCGATTTCGCTACTGATGCTCGCGTACACCAATCGTTTCCTCGGGCTGACCAGTGCCGCTCGCTCCCTGGCCGCCCGGTATCGGCAGTCGCCGGATGCCAGTCTGGCCCGTCAGGTGCAAAGCCTGCGCGAGCGGTTGGTTCTCGTCCGACACACCCAGGCGCTCGGGGTACTCAGCCTGTCGATGTGCACGGTCTGCATTGGCTGCCTGCTGATGGATAACCATGCGGGCGCGCGGATCGCCTTCGCCGGAGCCTTGCTTCTCATGTTGGCCTCGTTAGCGATCTCGCTGCGCGAAATCCACCTGTCGGTCGGGGCGATCCAGATCGAACTCGACAGCCTTTCGGGGCA
Source organism: Stagnimonas sp. (assembly GCA_030696045.1). Taxonomy (GTDB): domain Bacteria; phylum Pseudomonadota; class Gammaproteobacteria; order Nevskiales; family Nevskiaceae; genus Stagnimonas. Next base: position 1,702 of record JAUYNO010000009.1, read on the forward strand.
CTCCTGATGGAAGCAATTCAGCGTGTCGCGGTCGTCAGCGGCGGGTCTTCGGGCATTGGCTTGGCCCTAGTGGAGCTTCTGCATGCCGAGGGCTGGGCCGTCTACACCTGTGGTCGCGACGGCACGAGGCTCCAGGACCTGCCGCAGCGCTTTCCGGGTGTGCAGGCACTCACCTGCGATGTCACAGAACGCGCGTCGGTGCAGGCTTTTGCGGACTGGGTCACCAAGTCGGCGCCCAGAATAAATCTGGTGGTGAGCAATGCGGGTGGACTGACGGAAGTCGATTTCACCGCTGCCAACCTGGCCGAACTCGACCTCGTCGCCGACCTCCGGCGCAATACCGAGGGCGCGATTCACTGGATCAGTGCCTTCCTGCCGGTCCTGCGGTCGTCGAACCCGGCATCGATCCTGATCGTCAGCTCGGGCTATGCCCTCGCGCCAGCCACCCGCGCGCCTATCTACTCCGCAGCCAAAGCCGCGCTGCACAGCCTGTCGAAGTCTTTGCGGCGCCAGCTGGCGCCACTCGGCATCTCGGTCACCGAGTTGCTGCCACCCCTCGTCGATACGCCGGCAGTTTCGCATCGCAAGGGCGTCAAGCTCTCGGCGAACCAGGTGGCTGCCCAGGCCCTGCGTGGGGCGCTGTCGGGCGCCGATGAAGTGCGCCCCGGTGCCGTCCGCTTCCTTCCTTTCTTAATGCGCATCGCGCCGCGCGCGATCGAGCGCATGGTCGCCAGGACGTGAATTCACCTATGAGCCAGATACCCAAGTCCGTCGATGTGTTGGTGGTTGGCTATGGCCCGGTCGGGGCCGCGCTGACGGCACTGCTGGGCCGCTACGGCGTTAAGGTGCTGGTGGTCGACAAGGCCCCCGACATTCTGATGTCGCCGCGCGCCATCGCGCTCGACAACGAAGCCCTCCGGGTTCTCCAGATGGTGGGCCTCGCCGAAGACGCCTTCGATAAGGTCGCTATTCCCTACGTGCGGATGCGCTGTCCCTTTGTTGGAGACTTCGGCCGGGTCAATTCCAGCGGCAGCATTGACGGCCATCCGAAGCTGGTGACCTTCTACCAACCCGATCTGGAGCGAGCACTTCGCCGCTTGGTCTCCGGGCACGAAACCACTATCGCGTTGACAGGCACAGAAGTGCTTGGCTTTGAAGAAGTCAGCGACGGAGTCCGCGCCACTCTCAAAGTCGCGGACGGTACCACCGAGATCGTGCACTCCCGCTACCTGGTGGGTGCTGATGGCGCGAGCTCGATCGTCCGCAAAGCAATCGGCCAGGACTTCCAGGGCCAGACCTATTCGGAAGACTGGCTGATCGTCGATGCCAAGAATGTTCCGGGTGGCTTTGACCACATCGAGTTCATCTGCGACCCCAAGCGTCCAACGCCGCACATGATCGCGCCGGGCAATCGTATTCGCTGGGAGTTCATGCTCCGGCCGGGCGAGTCGCGCGAGGAGATGGAAAAGGACGAGACAATCGCTCGTCTGCTGTCGCCCTGGGCCAAGGCCGGCGAGCTGCAGATCGAGCGCAAGGCGGTCTATCGCTTTCACGCACGCTCCTGTAACGAGTACAGCAAGGGGCGAGCATTCCTTATCGGCGATGCGGCCCACATCACGCCGCCGTTTGTCGGGCAAGGCCTGGTGGCCGGACTTCGCGACGCTGCAAATCTCTCGTGGAAACTGGCCTGGGTCGTGAAGCAGCAGGCCTCGCCGGCCATCCTTCGGACCTATAACCAGGAGCGCCGGCCTCACGCGACCAAGATGATCGCGCTGGCCAAGCTAATGGGGAAGCTGGTGATGCCCAGCAATCGCTTCATGGCGATCCTCATCCACGGCGTGATGGCGCTGATCCGCAAGATTCCGCTGGTCCGGCGTCATCTCGACGATCTGGGCATCAAGCCCAAGAACGAATTCGACACGGGCTTGTTCGTCCGCGGTGGGTCCGCTCTGCGGCGGGGGAGTGTTCTGCCGCAGGGGGTTGTTCGCGCGCAGGACGGCACGGCGATGCTCAGCGATGACGCTCTGGGATCGGCACTGAGCCTGGTTGGGTTTGGCCGTCACCCCGGCGACTACCTGAGCGCCGACACGGCCGCTCAGTGGGCCGCGCGCGGCGGCGAGACGCTTCAATTCTGCCAGCGCGGCGAAAGCGTTCACCGTGGACCGAATTCGTTCGAGGACCTGGACAACCGCTTGACGCCCGGTGGCGCGCCCTACGGCTGGTGCGCCGTCATTCGGCCGGACCGAACCGTCCTCCATGACGGCCCTGTTGAAGAGGCCAACCGGCTCGTTCGCGAGTCCCTAGCGCTGCTCGTCGGCAGCTGATCGACATCGAAGTTCCCGCAGAGGAGAACCGCATTAACACCCTGAACTTCCTGGCTCGCGTCGGGCTGGGCCTCGCCATCGTCACCAGCTCCAGCGTCTGGGCGGTGACATTTGAGATTCCAACCGGCGGCGACAGCACCGTCAGCGCCGCTCTCAACACCGCCGTCGTGCTGGGCGTGGGCCTGCGGATCCAGTCCCAGTCCGGCGAACTGATCGGAAAGTCCAACCTCAATCCTCAGGTCTGCACCGGCCCCGACGGGGCATACCAGAGCTGCCAGGGTCTGTTCCGGAACCAAGTATTTCCGGCGCAGCATCTGGTCGCCGCGCCGGGTTCGGCGTCAATCAATGGCGACGACGGCAACCTCAACTACAACAGCGGCGAGTTGTTCTCGGGCCTGAGCAAGGTCACCTCCGACCTGACCCTCACCTGGGGTCAGTACGGATTCTTCGGCCGAGCGCTCTACTTTCGCGACTTCGTCAACAACGACTTCAAGGAGTACCACCCGAACCGGATCACCTCGGAAAATTTCCTGCAGGTCGGGCGCGAAACCCAAGGCGGTGCGCCGCCGCCGGGTGGTCGCGCGTGGGGTCAGCCCGGCCCCAACGGTGGGCGAATCGTCTACGGCCCGGGCGACGTCGTGGAGAACCATCGCAGCGACAACGAAACGCTGAAGCAGGTCGGTACCGACCTGCAGTTTCTCGATGCGGTCGTCTACGGCCACATTCCGGTCGGCGAGGATCACGATGTCACTGTGAAGCTCGGTCGCCAGGCGGTGAGCTGGGGCGAGAGCACGACACTGGTGCTGAACAGCATCAACCAGGCGAACCCCGTCAACGCCAACAACTTCTACCGCATCGGCAAGACGGTAGAAGAGGTTTTCACGCCGGTGAACATGCTGTTCGCGAGTGCGGAAATCATCCCCTCGACGACCCTGGAAGGGTTCTACCAAGTGGAGTGGCGTCACCTCGATTCGCCGGCGCCCGGCAGCTACTTCTCAGACCTGGACATTGGCACCGGCAATGCGGTCAGCACCGTCAGCACCAGCACTGGTGGCGTCGCCGAAGATCCTGATCGCATGGCGCGGCCGCTGGACTCCCCGCTGACCGGCTTGAGCAACACCACCTCTACCATCCTTCGGTTGAAGGACCACAACGCCAAGAGCCAGGGCCAGTTCGGCATCTCGCTCAAGAGCTACTTCGAGGACATCGGCGGCGGCCTCGAAGTTGGTGCCTACTTCATTAACTACCACTCGCGCCTACCGATCGGAAGCTTCTACGCCACCCAGGCCAGCTGCGCCCGACGCGAAGGCAACGACCAGGGTGTCGATGCGAACGATCTGGTGAGCTTTCTGGCAACCTGCCCGGACATTCCATTCCTGCACGCCACCACCGATCCGCTGAACCCCGAAGCGCAGTACGCGACTGACAGCGCGGCCCCGCTGGATACCGCGCGTCTGCAGCTGGAGTACCCAGAAAACATTCACCTCTTTGGGCTGAGCTTCAACACGACTGTCGGTGACTACTCCATCCAGGGTGAGGTCGCATATCGGCCGAATCAGCCGCTACAGGTCGATACCCAGGATCTCGTGTTCGCGGCGTTCGGACCGACACTGACCCGGTGCCACGACCAGGCGATAGGCTGCCTTGGCTCTGCCGAACTGGCCAACCTGGGTCTCGGCTACGCCGAGGATGGTTCGACGACCAACTACGGTTCGAGCGACTTCGTGACTTCGGCGGGTGCCACGCCGTTTCCGGATCTCATCAACGTGGGCATCGGCCATGTGCCCGGTTCTGCCCGCGCGTTCCCGGCCTTCGTCACCGCATATCGGGGTGGCGTGGTTGGCGAAAATGCTCCCTGTGACGTCGGCATGACCGATGCCGACTATCGGCCCGGCATTCCCTGCCACATCCGGGGATACGAGCGCATGAAGACCTTCAACTTCAATCTCGGCACGACGCGCGTGTTTGGTGCGACCGACAACCCAATTGGCGCTGACCAGATCATCTGGGTCACTGAGTGGGGCGCGACCTGGATTCCGTACCTTCCCGCCCTGGATCGGCTGCAGTTCGAGGCGCCGGGTACGGAGTACCACGCCAGCGCCGGCGCCGATGGCTCGGGTTCGGACGGGTCGCGCCAGGCCTGTTCGACCAACCCGGCCTGCAGCTATGGTGCTGACGGCATTCGGTTCAATCCGCACCAGCAGGACCTGAAGGGATTCGCTGATCGCTTCTCCTGGGGCTACCGGATGATCGTAATCGTCAGCTACGAAAGCGTTCTGCCAGGAATCAGCCTGCGTCCGACGGTAACCTGGGCGCACGACGTCAATGGCACGTCGCCGGGACCGGCTGGTAACTTTGTCCAGGGTCGGCAACAGGCCGATCTGTTGGTGGAGACGCGCTACAAGAGCGACCTTTCGGTCAGCACCGGGTACACCTGGTTCACGGGTGGTGGCAGTTACAACCTGTTGAGAGACCGGGACTACCTGCAGCTCTTTGTTCGCTACCAGTTCTAGGATCGAGACTGTCCGCTTCTGGCACTTCAGCGACGGTCTTTCATTCTTGTTGAGACGCTTCTTTAAGACACCGCCGCCGAGGTAGTCGCATTCGCCTTCCCGCACTTCGCGGATGCCCCGAGCCGTCGCCAGCGGGCCTTAAGACCGCCGCTGCTGCGGACGACGCGACAGGCCCGAGCTCGGCTATCTTGTCCCCACCCGGCTCCTCGACCGAGGGGCCTGACCAAGATCAATGCCGATTCCGGCGCTGGCCGCAAGCTGGGCCCGCTACATCGCCATCAGGGAGTGCGCATGCCCCTTGCCGAACCGCCGCCGGAGACCGCCGCCGGAGTGCCCATGCTCCAGCGCTACCAGTTTCCGCTGCGGCTGGTGGTGGCGCTGTTGCTGGCGGTGGGCTGCTGGCTGGTGCTGCGGCCGTTCTTCTCGGCCATCCTGTTCGCGGCGGTGATCGCGGTTTCGACCTGGCCACCCTACCGCTGGCTGCGCCGCCGGCTGAGGGCGGGGGAGCGGCTGTCGGCGCTGTGCGCCTGCGCGCTGGCGACCGCCTTGATCCTCCTGCCGGCGGGGCTGCTGGCGGTCAGCATTGGCGACGCGGCGTCCTGGCTGCTGTCCCTGTACGACGAATGGACCCTCGATGGCCCGCCGGCAGCGCCAGCCTGGCTCGGCGGACTGCCGCTGGTCGGCCCATGGCTGCAGGACTACTGGGTCCAGTGGGTGCAGGGCGACTGGCAATCGACCGGAGCCGCCCGCTATCTCGCCGAACTGGCGCGCGGGGTGCTGCCCGATCTCGGCCGCGCCGCCGGCAATGGCCTGTTGCAGATCGTGCTGTCGCTGGTGGTGCTGTATTTCCTCTACGTCAATGGCGAGCGGCTGGCGCCGCGCATTCATAACCTCGCGCTCAGCGTCGGCGGCAGCTTCGGCCCCGAGCTGCTCGGCACCGCGCGTGCCACCGTGGTCAGCGTCATGGTGGCGATTGCCGGCACCGCGATGGCGCAGGCCATGGTGGCGGTCCTGGGTTTCAGCATTGCCGGCGTGCCCGGGCCGCTGCTTCTGGGCGCGGCGACCTTCCTGCTGTCGATGGTGCCGGTCGGGCCGCCGATCATCTGGGGCGGCGCGGCGCTCTGGCTGTTCCGCCAGCACGAGCCCGGCTGGGGCCTGTTCATGCTCGCCTACGGCCTGTTCTGCATCAGCAGCATCGACAATGTCATCAAGCCCCTGCTGATCAGCCGAGGCGCGCACCTGCCGTTCGTCATCACCCTGCTCGGGGTGCTGGGTGGCCTGGCGGCGTTCGGCCTGATCGGCCTGTTCCTGGGGCCGGCGATCCTGGCGCTGGCGATCAATCTCACCGCGCACTGGCTGAGCCTGACCGGCCCCGAGCGCAGCGGCGAGCCGGGCTGAAGCTTGGCCAAGCCAGCCAGCCCGACGGATCCGCTGCGCGCCGACGCACTGCTGGCGGGCGTGGCGGCGCCAGCGGCCGAGCAACTGCTGGCGGCGGCGGTCGCCGCCCGCCTGCACGGCGGCGCCGAGCCCCTGCATGCCTTGCGTCTGGCGCTGCGGCGGATGCGGGCGGCGCTGGCGATCTGCCGGCCCCTGCTGAGTGCGCGGCGGTATCAGCTGCTGCGCTCCGACCTGCGCTGGCTGATGGCGGCGACTGGCCCGGCGCGCGACTGGGACGTGCTGCTCGGTGAAACCCTGGTCCCGCTGCTGCCGGCAACGCCCGAACCCGGTCAGCAGGCCCTGTTGCGACTCGCCGAGACCCAGCGCCAGCGCGCCCGGCGGCAGGCCGGCGCGGCGCTGTCGCAGCCGCGCAGCCGGCGGTTGCTGGCCGAGCTGGAACTGCTGCTGGCCCAATGCCGTGATCCCTCGCTGCTGCCCCAGCGCCGGGCGGCAGCGCCGGGCGGGCCAAGCCTGGCGACCACGGTGGGCGGCTTGCTGGAGCGTCGGCATCGCCAGCTGCGCCGGCGTGCGCGGGATTTCCAGCAGCTCGACGGCGAGCAAAGGCATCGCCTGCGCCTGCGCATCAAGGGCCAGCGCTATCGCGCCGAACTGCTCGCGGACTTCTATCCGGGTGCTGCCGCCAGCGCCTATGTCGAGCGGCTGAAGAAGGCACAGGATCGCCTGGGCAAGGCCCACGACCTGGAGGTCGCCGGCCTGCTGCTGGCGGGTCTGAACTGCCGCTCCGAACTCAGCCGCCGGTTTCGTGATCGCCTGCGCGAACAGTGCGTGCGGCTCGCCGCCGAGCGGCAGGCGGCGCAGCGGCGGCCACGGCTGGGGCCGAAGCGGGCACCGCGCTTCTGGCGCTGAGGCGGGTCTTGGTGCGCGGCGCCGGCCGGCGCTTGCCGCTGGCGCTGGGCCGGGCGCGCGTCCGGCCGCCGGTCAGCAGCAGGGCCAGTTCGTCCTGAAAGGCGTCAATCAGGCGCTGCGGCTCGGCGATCAGGGCGCGGTCGGCGGACACACCGATGCTGAGCCGGTGGTGGTAGCTGAACAGGCTCAGCCCCAGGCCGATGCCGCCGGCCTGCGGCGGCCAGAAGATCAGTTCGCGGATGCGCGCGCCGCCCAGGTGCAGGGGGCGGTCCGGCCCGCGCAGGTTGGACACCACCGCCGCCGACTTGCCGGCGACCTGGGCCACTAGACGTTTCTCCAGCGCCACCGGCAGATGGCCGGCAGCGGCCAGTGCCAGCAGTACCGTACGCGCGGTCGGCGAGCGCTTGAGCTCGGCCATCCGCTCCGCCACCAGCGCCAGCCGCTGGCGGCGGTCGCTGAGCCCCAGCGGCAGGTCGAGCAGCACCAGGCCGAAGCAGTTGCCCAGGCCCTCGGCCTTCGGCGGCCGCAGGTTCACCGGCACCGAGACCCGCAGCTGGCGGCGCGCTTCGGCCGGCTCGCCCTGGGCTTCCAGGCAGCGGTCGAAGGCGCCGGCGAGGGCGCTGAGAAAGACGTCGTTGAGCTTCACCCCCTCGGCATGCGCCAGCCGCCGTACCGGCGCCAGCGGGATGTCGCTGGCCCAGGCCAGCACCCGCTTGCCGCTGAGCGGTTTTTGCAGGGCCGGAGGGTTGTCGCTGGGCAGCGCCAGCACCCGCCGCAGGCTGGCCAGCATGCCGCCCGCCTCGCGCAACTGGGCCGGAATCCGGCGCGGCTCGTGCAGATCGGCGCGGGCGAATTCGAGCAGCTGCTCGGCACCGCGATTGAGCGCCTCCAGGCGCCCGATCAGTCCGGCCAGCGGACCATGGCGCTTGGCGGCCGCCGCCAGCGCCGGCTTGGTGCGCGCTGCCGCGCGCAGGCCGGAGTCGGTGCAGGCCAGCAGCATCTGCACCAGGGCGATGCCGTCGGCGACGGCGTGGTGGGCGCGGAACAGGACGGTGGCGCCGCCATCGCGACGCGGGAACAGCAGCACCCGCCAGAGCGGCAGGCTGCGATCCAGCGGCTGGTTGACCTCGGCCTCGATGGCGGCACGCAGATCGGCGCCCGGCTGCCAGCGCTCGGGCGGCATCACATGGGCGTGATAGGCGGCGGCGAAGTCGAGGTCCTCGACCCAGACCGGCGGCTGGTGTTGGTCATCGGCGCGCTGGCGAAAGCGCGGGTAGCGCAGCAGCCGGGCCAGCAGTTCGGCGCACAGCGCCGCCGGGTCCAGCGGGCCGTCAAAGTCGATGATGGCGTTGACCACCATCGGATTTTCCGGGCTGTCCATCTCCAGCCAGGCGCGATCGACCGCGCTCATGGGCTCCAGGGTTTGCTGTTCCGACACGATCCGCCTCCCGGCTACGCAGGTCCAGGCCCGCAGTAGCGCACAGCGCGGCGCGCCCCGCCTTGACCCAGGTCAGCGCGCGCGATCAGCGCAGGCTGCGCTGCAACTGGCCCAGGGCGGCGTGGTAGGCGGCGGGCTGGAACTGTTCCCGTCGGCGCACGCTGAGGAACAGCGCGTCGATGGCGGCGCGGCGCTCCTCGCTGCCGGCCTGACCCTGCTGCGCCAGCGCGTCACTGAGCACCTGGCTCGCCATCGCCGCCTGCTCCGCGATCAGGAAGTCGTTGGCGCGCACCGAGCTGCCGAGATCGGCCAGCCGGCGCAGCAGGTTCTTGAGCTGCGCCGGCTGCAGGCTCTGCTGCTCGATGCGCGGCAGCAGTTGCGCGCGCAGCTGCTGCCGCAGCGCGCGCGCGGCGGCGGGCAGGGCGGCGCGCCCGGCGTCGGTGCTCGCCTGCAGGGCGGCCAGGCCCTGCTGCCAGCGCGGCGCCAGTTCGGGCGCCGCCACTTCCAGCCACAGCCCCAGCCAGTAGAAGGGGGCATCCGCCAGCGGCGGCGTGCCCGGCGCGGTGCCGGCATTGCGGCCGGGCTGCCAGCGCTCGGCGTTCAGCGGATGGTGGCAGGCGTCGCAATCGAACAGCACCAGTTCCGGGAACAGGCCGGCGCCGATACGGCCGTCCTCCAGGCTGTGCAGCAGGCGGTCGGCCGCCAGCGCCTGGCCCAGCGCCCAGTTGCGCGCCGGGTCCTGCGCACCCTTGCGCTGCTGGTAGTCGGCGTCGCGGTCGTGGTGGGGCGGTTGCAGGGCGACGAAGGTATCCAGCTCGAACAGCAGGGGCGGGTGGCCGGCCGCCATCATCGCGTGCGTGATCGGATGCTCGGCATCGCCCTGATGGCAGCTCTGGCAGAGCGCGGCGCGCGCCTGCGGCTGCCAGGTCGGCGTCATCCCCAGCGCGACCTTGTCGGCCAGCGCCATGCCCGGCTGAGTGTGCTCGGCCAGCCAGCGGCCGGAGCCGCCGTGACAGGTCTCGCAACCGATGCCGTCGCTGGCCAGCCAGCGCTCGCCGCGCTGGCCGGGCGCGGCGGCATCGCCGTGGCAGGCCAGGCATTGCGCGGCGGTTTGCGGCTGGATGCCGAGCCGGACGCCGATGCGGCGCGAGCGTTCGCTGCCCAGGGTCGCGCTGGCCTGGCTGTGGGGATCGCGTTGCTGCCAGATGAAGTATTCGTCCTGGCGGATGCCGCTGTCACCGAGCGGTCGGGTAGCGCCGTGGCAGGTGCCGCCGGCGCAGCTGGCCACGCCTTCGTGGCGGTCGCCCGCCGTCGCCGGCAGCAGGGCCGGGCCCAGCAGGCCGGCGAGCAGCATCAAGGCCTCGCGCCATGGGCGCCCTGGGCTGCGAATTCCTGTGCGCGCGTCAGGCATTGCCGAACTCCCCCTGGGAACCGCCTTGCGGGCCGTCGCCGCCGGCCCGGCATGATCCGGGCGATTGCGGCTATGGTTGCGAGACCTGGGGCACATTCTGCCGCGTGCCAATAAAAGTTGCGTCGCAGGCCCGTGTGATTCTAGGCTCCACCGCCGCGGTAGCCACCTCATCGAGGGCAGCACTCGCACCACCATGGACAGCTCCAGGGTCAAGATTGCGATCATCGGCTCCGGCCCAGCAGGGCTGTCCGCCGCCGCGCGCGCCGCCGAGCTGAAGGTTTCGCATCTGCTGCTGGAAGCCGAGCCTCACCTCAGCCACACCATCCACAGCTACCAGAAGCGCAAGCACGTGATGGCGGAGCCGGCGGTGCTGCCGCTGCGCTCCAGCCTGCCGTTCACGGCGGCCAGCCGCGAGGAGGTACTGGGCGCCTGGGATGACGGGCTGCGGCGCCTGGGTGTGCAGCCGCGCCATGGCGCGGCGGTGGAAGCCGTGCGTGGCGAGCAGGGCCGCTTCCTGCTGCAGCTGGTCGGCGGCGGCCAGGTCGAGGCCGAGCGAGTGATCCTCGCCATCGGCCTGCAGGGCAATCTGCGCAAGCTCGGCTGCCCGGGCGAGGACCTGCCGCTGGCGCAGTACCAGCTGCTGGACCCGGACGAGTACCGGGGCGAGCAGATTGTCGTGGTCGGTGCCGGCGATGCCGCCATCGAAAACGCGCTGGCGCTGTCCGAGCGCAACAGCGTCAGCATCGTCAACCGGCGCGACGAGTTCGACCGCGCCAAGGCCGCCAACAACAAGGCCATCCTCAGCGCCATCGACGGCGGCCGGGTGCGGCTGGTGGCGAACGCCGCCGTCGCCGAGCTGCGCCAGACCGGCCCGCGCGAAGGCGTGCTGGTGCTCAACACCGCCCAGGGGCGCGCCGAGCTGCCCTGCAACCGGGTCATCGCCCGGCTGGGCGCGACGCCGCCGCGCCGCTTCGTCGAGAGCTGCGGCGTGCAGTTTCCGAGCGCCGACCCGGCGGCTGTGCCGGCGGTATCGCCGCGCTACGAGAGCAATGTTCCGGGTCTCTACATCATCGGCGCGCTGGCCGGCTTCCCGCTGATCAAGCAGGCGATGAACCAGGGCTGGGAAGTGGTGGAGTTCATCGAGGGCCGCTCGCCCGAGCCGGCCGACAATCCCCTGTTGGCGGCCAAGCTCAAGCTGATGCCCGGCTACACCGGCGTCGACGCCGCCATCGCCCGCATCCGCGAGCGGGTGCCGGTGCTGAACCCGCTGACGCCCTTGCAGCTGCGCGAGTTCCTGCTCGACTCCGAGATCCGCGCGCCGGCCGCCCAGGAGCTGATCTTCAGCCGCAACGACTACAGCGACAGCTTCTACTCGGTGGTCGAGGGCAGCGTGCAGATCGAGGTCGATGCCAGCGAGGGCGGGCGGGTGATCCCCCTCGGCGTCGGCCAGTTTTTCGGCGAGATGAGCCTGATCTCCGGCCGCCGCCGCAGCGCCACGGTGCGCGCCGCCGCGCCCGGCACGGTGCTGGTGGAAACCCCCCGGCGTTCGATGAACAAGCTGATCGCCAGCGTCGCGGCGGTGAAGCGGGTGCTGGACGAGACCTTCCTGCTGCGGGCGATCCAGGCCCGCATCGCGCCGGGCCTGAGCGCCGCCGCGCTGCAGGGCGTGGTGGCCAATGCCCGCATCGGCAGCTATGCCGCCGGCGAGGTGCTGTTCCGCGAAGGCGACCCCGGCGACTGCCTGCACCTGGTGCGCAAGGGCTCGGTCACGGTGTCGCGTCAGCTCGGCGGTCGCGACACCGTGCTCGCCTATGTCCCGGCCGGGCAGTACGTCGGCGAGATGGCCCTGCTCACCGACCAGCCGCGCACCGCGACGGTGACGGCGGCGGTGGCGACCGAAACCCTGCGGCTCGACGGCAGTGCCTTCATGTCCCTGCTGGCCGAGCACCCGCAGCTGCGCCAGCGGGTCAGCCAGACCTACACCCAGCGGGTGGTGACCAATACCTCCAGCCCGGCCGGCGGCCCCGGCGTCGGCGTCGTCCAGTTCCTGATGAGCCAGGGCCTGGGCGAGGCCACCGACGTGCTGCTGATCGACGAAAGCCTGTGCGTGCGCTGCGACCACTGCGAGAAGGCCTGCGCCGACACCCACGGCGGGGTGTCGCGGCTGAATCGGCAGGCCGGGCCCAGCTTCGAGCAGCTGCACGTGCCGACCTCCTGCCGCCACTGCGAGCATCCGCACTGCATGAAGGACTGCCCGCCGGATGCGATCCGCCGGCTGCCCAGCGGTGAGGTCTACATCACCGATGCCTGCATCGGCTGCGGCAACTGCGAGCGCAACTGCCCCTATGGCGTGATCCAGATGGGCGCCGTCACGCCGGCCCAGCCCAGCCTCTGGCGCTGGCTGCTGTTCGGCGGCCGCGAGCCGGGCTCGCCGCCGCCGGCGGCCGTCACTGCGGCGGCGGTGGCTGAGCATGGCCGCAAGGCGGTGAAGTGCGACATGTGCAAGGACCTCGGTGGCGGCCCCGCCTGCGTTCGCGCCTGTCCCACCGGGGCGGCCATCCGGGTCTCGCCCGAGGAGTTCCTGCAGATGACCCAGGGAGCCGGCTGATGGCCAGCGCCGACGCCGACGGCGACAGCAGCCACCTGGGGTTTCTGCGCCATGCCGAGTTCCGCTGGGCGAAGCTGGCGTTGCTGCTGAGCGCGGTCAGCATCGCCGCCTACGTCTGGCATCCGGCGCCGGAGGGCGCCAACGGCGGCACCTGGCTGGGCTACACCCTGGGCGGCATCGGCGCCTTCCTGATTCTCTGCCTGCTCTGGCTGGGCGTGCGCAAGCGGCGCTATCGCTCCGGCCTGGGCACGGTCAAGGGCTGGACCTCGGCCCATGTCTACCTGGGCCTGTCGCTGCTGGTGGTGGCCAGCCTGCACTGCGGCTTCCAGTTCGGGCTCAATGTCCACACGCTCGGCTATGTGCTGATGGTGCTGGTCATCATCAGCGGCCTCTGGGGTCTGTTCGTCTACGACCGCCTGCCCAGCCGCATCGGCCAGCTGCGCGCCGGCGGCACCCGCGACGCCTGGATCGAAGAGGTGTTCGACCTCAACGACCAAGCGATCAAGCTGGCCGACCGGGTGGCGCCCGACGTGCACCAGCGCATCGTCGCCTCGGCGGAAAAACTGCGCATCGGCGGCAGCCTGCGCCAGCAGCTGTTCGGCCGCCATTCAGCGGGCGAGGCCGAGTCGCTGCGGGCAACACTGGAGACGCGCATCGCCCAGCTGCGCGCCGACGCCGCCCGCGACCAGGACCCGCAGTCGCAGAGCACGGCGATCTTCATGGCCGGCCAGCTGCAGCACGGCGTGCAGGACTCGGGCAGCCTGCAGAAGCTGCTGGACCTGCTCAGCCGTCGCAACGCCCTGGTGGCGCGCATCAACCAGGACATCAGCCTGCACGCCCGCCTGCAGGTCTGGCTGCTGGTGCACGTGCCACTCAGCCTCGCCCTGCTGGCGGCGCTGATCGCCCATGTGTTCAGCGTGTTCTTCTACTGGTAGCGCCCGGCCATGCAAGTCCTGCTCCGCAGCCAGTCCCGCGACGGCGCCCCGGCCACCGAGCGCCGGCTGGAGCTGGAGCGCCTGCGCATCGGCCGTGGCACCGACCAGGACCTGGTGCTGGGCGACCTGCGCATCGCCCTCGCGCATGCCGAACTGAGCCGGCGTAAAGGCCTGCTCGGGCCGGTGTTCCGCATCGAGTCGCGGGTGCGGCTGCCGCTGTGGATCAATGGCAGCCCGAGCATGGGCAGCGACATCGAGGTCGGCGACGAGATCGACCTCGGCCGCTATCGGCTGAAGCTGCTCAAGCCACCGGCCGGCTGCGAGCTGGCGCTGGAACTGGAGGAGCGTTACGCCGCCCACGACGAGCGCGGCGAGCGCCGCCAGGCCCTGAAGCAGACCCCGGCCGACGCCGGCTGGTCGCGCCGGCGCCTGGCCTGGGGGCTGTTCCTGCTGGTGCTGCTGCCGGGGCTGGTGCTGCCGCTGGCGCTGCTCCGCGCCCAGCACGAGGACGGCCCGGTCAGCCGCGAGCGGGTGCTGCCGGCTGGCCCCGGCGCCGACATCGTCTGGAATTCCGGCCCGCTGGGCAGCGCCCATCAGGCCTTGCAGAACGACTGTCAGGCCTGCCACCGCGAGCCCTTCGTGCCGGCCAACGATGCCGCCTGCCGTGGTTGCCACACCGTCCTGCGTGAGCATGCCGGCACGCAAGCCGCGCTGGCGCAACCGCCGTTCACCGAGCAGCGCTGCACCGACTGCCATCGCGAGCACAACGGCCTGGCCGGCCTGGTGCCGCGCGCCAACCCGGTCTGCACCGATTGCCATGACCAGCCCCAGCAGGCGGCGCAGGCGAAGCTCGAAGCGGTCCACGACTTCAGCCGGGGTCACCCGGAATTCCGTCTCCAGCTGGCGCGCCGCGAGGGCGAGCGTTTCGTCTGGCCGGCTATCCGCCAGGGCGGCGCGGAGGCGCGACACCAGGACAGCGGCCTGAAATTCCCGCACGCGCTGCATCTCGCCGAGAAGGGCATCGATGCTCCCGACGGCCGCCGGCAGATGCGCTGTGGCGACTGCCATCAGCCGAACGCCGACCGCAGTGGCTTCCTGCCGGTGACCATGGCGACGCATTGCGCCGAATGCCACCGGCTCGATTTCGACCCCGCCGAGCCCGAGCACGAGCTGCCGCATGGCAAGCCGGCGCAGGTGGTGCGCGTGGTCCGTGACTACTACGCGGCACTGGCGCTGACCGGCCGCACGCGGTCGCCGCCGGCGGGCAACAGCCGGCGCCGGCCCGGCGACGGCGAGCCCCCGCCGGCAGTGGCTCCGGTGGGCCGCACCGCCGCCTGGGCGCAGACGCGCGCCGAGCAGGCGCTGCGCGATGTGTTCGAGCGCCGCACCTGCTTCTACTGCCATCAGGTCAGTCGCGACGGTCCGCCGGACAGCCCCTGGCGCATCGCCCCGGTGGCGCCGCAGCGGCTGGCGCTGCCCGACACCCGCTTCCCGCATTCGGCGCACAGCACCGAGCGCTGCTCCAGCTGCCACGAGGCGCAGACCTCGAAGCTGGCGGAGGACGTGCTGCTGCCCGCCATCGGCCGCTGCCGCGACTGCCATGGCGATACCGGTGCGATGACCGAGACGCCTTCGTCCTGCCAGTCCTGTCACGACTATCACGGTCACGATCTGTCAGCGCCGGCGGCTGCGGCTGCGGCGGCGCTGGCTCCGGCGCGGATGCCGTGAACCTGCGCGCGGCCCGGCTGTTGCCCTTGCTGCTGCTGCTGCTGGCTGCCTGCGGCGGCGGCGGTGGCAGCACCTGCAGCGGCAGCTGCGGCACGGCGGCGCCGCTGCGGCTGGAAATCGGCGATGTGCAGAAGGTGCTGGCGCAGGGCGTTGCCGAGGCGCAGGCCCAGGGCGCCGCCGGCACCCTGGCGGTGGTGGATCGGGTCGGCAATGTGCTGGGCGTGTTCCGCATGAGCGGTGCCGATGTCAGCACCACCATCGATTCGGGGCGCGGCGTGGTCGGCGGCCTGGAAGGCGCCAGCGTGATTCCGGACTCGCTGGCCGCCATCGCCAAGGCGATCACCGGCGCCTACCTGTCCAGCGAGGGCAATGCCTTCAGCACCCGCACCGCCGGCCAGATCGTCCAGCAGTTCTTCAATCCGGGCGAGTTCCGTCAGCCCGGTGGCCCGCTGTTCGGCGTGCAGTTTTCCTCGCTGCCCTGCTCCGACCTGACCCGCGCCTTCGCCGGCCCCCGGCCGGCGGCCGGGCCGCAGCGCAGCCCGCTGGGCTTGTCGGCCGATCCCGGCGGCTTCCCGCTCTATCGCGGCGGCGTGCTGGTCGGCGGGGTCGGGGTGATCGCTGACGCCACCTACGGCGTCGACCTGGATGTGCGCGATGTCGACGTCGATCTCGACGAGCTGATCGCGCTCGCCGCCCAGCGCGGCTACGAGCCGCCGGTGGATCGCCGCGCCGACCGCATCACCGTCGACGGCAAGACCCTGCGCTACAGCGATGCCGGCCCGGCGCAGTTGCTCAGCAATCCGGCGACCACGCCCGCCTTCGCCGCCCTCGACGGCATTGCCGGCCAGCGGCTGGCGGTGCGCGGCTACACCGCCGCTGGCGATGCCAGTCTCCTGGCCGGCAGCGCCTTCGGCTTTCCCGACTCCGGCGTGCGCCCCGCCAGCCAGCCGGCGCTGGCGGCGCTGGATGGTTTCGTGCTGGTCGACGACGCCAATGCCGAGCGCTACCCGGCGCGCGCCGGCGGCGATGGCGCCAGCCTGGGCGGCAGCGCGCCGCTGGCCACCGCCGAAGTGCAGGTGCTGCTGGAGGAAGCGCTCAAGGTCGCCAACCGCGCCCGCGCCCAGATCCGCCGGCCGCTGGGCACGCAGGCGCGGGTGAGCATCGCCGTCAGCGATACCCATGGCGGCCTGCTGGGCCTGGTGCGCACCCGCGATGCGCCGGTGTTCGGCACCGACGTCGCCGTGCAGAAGGCGCGCAGCGTCGCCTTCATCAGCAACCCGGCGGCGGCGGCCGATCTCGCCGCCACCCCCGACACCCAGTACCTCGCGGCCGGCGGCACTGCCCGCATCAGCGACTATGTGCCGGCCTATCGCGACTTCTTCGCCCAGCCGACGGCGCTGGCCGACGGCGCCTACGCCTACGGCAACCGCAGCCTCGGCAACGTCAGCCGGCCGTATTTTCCCGATGGCATACCCGACAGCGGTGAGCACGGGCCGCTGGCGAAGACCATCGCCGACTGGTCGATCTTCTCCACCGGCCTGCAGCTGGACCTCATCAACAGCGCGGTCATCAAGCACGTGGTGTTCGTGCTGGCCGGCGGCAGCGATGTCACGCCCGGCAGCTGCACCGCCATGCCCAATGCGCCGGGCGCGGCGGTGTCACGGCTGGCCAACGGCCTGCAGATCTTCGCCGGCGGCATGCCGATCTATCGCGGCAGCCGGCTGGTCGGCGCCATCGGCATTTCCGGCGATGGCATCGACCAGGACGACATGGTCGCCTTCCTCGGCCTGCACCAGGCCGGGCTGCGGCTGGGCGGCGCCATCGGCAATGCCCCGACGGCCATGCGTGCCGACCGCATCGAGCGCGGCGGCATCTATCTGCGCTATGTGCAGTGCCCGCAGGCGCCCTTCCTCGACAGCGAGGAGCAGAACGTATGCGAGGGCAAGTGAGGCGCGCCGCCCACGGTCTGGCGCTGCTACTGCCCCTGCTGTCCAGCGCCGCGCAAGCGCAGGAGCAAGTGCCCGGCGCCGAGGCCGGGTTCAAGACCCCGAGCCTGAGCGGCCTGCGGCTGATCGAACAGCTCGGTGCCCGCCGCCGGCCGGACCGCGATCCGCCGTCGGCGCCCGCGCCGGTCGAGACCCCGCCCGATCTCAATGCCCGCTCCGGGCTCAAGCCGCTGGTGCCGGTAGCGCGCTGGCAGGCCAGCCAGGCGGCCCCGGTGCCCGACCGCTGGCGGTTGATCAGCAACCTCGGCCTGCTGCCGGATCAGCTGCTCAATCCCTATACCCAGAACACCCTCAAGGGCGACAAGCCGATCCGGGGGCATGACGAATTCCTGGTTATCAGCGCCATCTCCGACACGGTCTGGGAGCCGCGCCAGGTGCCGATCCCGGTGGCCGCCCAGGCGCCGAGCAACCCGGCCGCCAGCGACATCTTTGGCGACAGCCAGCAGAACGTCTTCGTCAGCAGCGCCATCCTCAGCCTGGTCTACCTGAAGGGCGACACCACCTTCCGGCCACCGGATGTCGAGCTGCACTTCACCCCGGTGTTCAATTTCAATCACGCCCAGGTCGCCGAGAACCGTGCCCTGCGGGTGGACCCGAACGAGTCGCGCACCCGCCGCGAGACCTTCATCGGCGTGCAGGAGCTGTTCGCGGACTTTCACCTGCGCAATGTCAGCGACCGCTACGACTTCGACTCGGTGCGCTTCGGCATCCAGCCGATCTCGCTGGACTTCCGCGGCTTCCTGTTCCAGGACCTGCCGTACGCCGCGCGCTGGTTCGGTACCCGCGACAACAACCGCTGGCAGTACAACCTGCTGTGGGCGCGCCGGCTGGAGAAGGACACCAACTCCGGCCTCAATGCCATCAACCGCCGGCCGCGCGACGACGATGTGCTGGCCGCCAACCTCTACCGCCAGGACTGGCCGGTGCTCGGCTTCACCAGCCAGGCCCTGGTCGCCTACAACCGCAACCGCGAGGGCGACGACTATTTCTTCGACCGCAATGGCTTTCTGGCGCGCCCCGCCTCGCTCGGCACCGAGCGCGGGCGTGCCTACGGCGTGACCTACTTCGGCCTCAATGGCGATGGCCATTTCGGCCGCGACAATCTCACCGTCTCCGGCTATCTCGCCAGCGGCCGCGAGCACGGCAGCGTGTTCCGCGACGGCCGTCGCGACATCCTGGCCGGCTTCGCCGCCGCCGAGTGGTCGCGCGACTACGACTGGATCCGCGCGCGCGTCTCCGGCCTGTGGGCGAGCGGCGAGGACAATCCCTACGACGGCACCGCCAACGGCTTCGACGCGATCTTCGAGAACCCGATCTTCGCCGGCGCCGACACCAGCTACTGGATCCGGCAGGCGGTGCCCCTGATCGGCGGCGGCGGGGTGACGCTGTCGACCCGCAACGGCGTGCTCAACAACCTGCGCACCAGCAAGGAGCACGGGCAGAGCAATTTCACCAATCCGGGCACGGTACTGGCCGGCATCGGCGCCGATTTCGACCTGCTGCCGACGCTGCGGCTGTCGACCAATTTCAACCACCTGTGGTTCGCCGACACCACGGTGCTGGAGGTGGCGCGCAACCAGGGCGGCATTCCGCGCGAGATTGGCTGGGATCTGTCGGCGGCGCTGATCTGGCGGCCGTTCATGAGCCAGAACGCGGTGCTGCGGCTGTCCTATGCGGAGCTGTTGCCGGGCGCGGGTTTCCGCGCGCTGTTTCCCGACGAGAACGCCTATTCGCTGCTGGCGAATATGGTGTTGACCTACTGAGCCCGGCGATGATCTTCGCAATCCTTCGTTTCTTTTTTCCCTCCCCCTTGCGGGGAGGGGTAGGGGCGGGGGTAGCTGCGCGCAGCGCAGTGCCATGGACGTTCCCTAACTTGGCAGGCGCCGAGAGTGAGCTGGGGACTCCCGCGGAAGGCGTCCCACACTGCATACCGGGAAAAACCAAGTCGAGCGCGTCCGCGCGACAAGACAAAACCACCGAAACCGCAAAGTCCCCCCCGCCCCTAACCCCTCCCCACAAAGGGGGAGGGGAACGTGCGCGCGGGTGGATGGGGATCGTGCTTACGCTATCCGTGTCGGCGTCCATGCTGCCAGGCCTCGCTCAGGCCAGCGAGCACCCGGCGCAGTCCGCCCGCCCCAGCTACACCGCCACCCCCGCCGCCCCCCGCGCCCAAGCCACCACCGAGGCCCAGGCCAAATCCGCCGGCTGCCAGTCCTGCCATAGCGACACCGACCGCGCCTCCATGCACGCCAACCCCGGCGTCGTGCTCGGCTGCACCGACTGCCATGGCGGTGATGCCAGCATCCGCGTGTCGGCGGGTCTGGCCCGCCCGGAGCGCGCCTACACCGAGGCGATGAACGCCGCCCATGTGCTGCCGCTCTGGCCGGCGTCCTGGACCAGCAGCGCCAATCCGAAATCCAGCTACAGCCTGCTCAACCGCGAGTCGCCGGAGTTCATCCGCTTCATGAATCCGGGCGACTACCGGGTCGCCGATCTCGCCTGCGGCGCCTGCCACCAGCCGCTGATCGAGGCCGGCCGGCGCAGCCTGATGGCGACGGCGGCGATGTTCTGGGCGGGCGCGGCCTACAACAACGGCATCCTGCCCATGAAGCGCTCGGTCACCGGCGAGAGCTATGCGCCCGCCGCCGCGCCGCCGGCCTTCCCCGACAACACGGCGCTGCCGCTGAAATCGGAGCTGTTGGCGCGTGCCGAAAAGCAGCTGGGCGGCCCGGCGCCGGACCCGGGCCTGAGCTATCTGCCGGCCACCATCCACAACCCGGTGCCGGTGGACGACAACATGCGCCGCAAGGGCGTGATCGAGACGCTCTACCCGCTGCCGGCCTGGGAAGTCACGCCGCCCGCCGACGTGTTCCGGGTGTTCGAGCGCGGCGGTCGCAATATCGCCTCGATCTTCCCCGAGACCGGCCTGCCCAATTCCCTGGGCCTGATCCAGCGGCTGGAAGAACCGGGCCGGCCTGACCTCAAGCAGTCCAACCGTGGGCCCGGCACCGGCAATCGCATCGCCGTGCCCCTGCTCAATCTGCACAAGACCCGCCTCAACGATCCGCTGCTGTGGTTCCTGGGCACCAACGACCAGCCGGGGGATTACCGCAGCTCCGGTTGTAGCGCCTGCCATGTCGTCTATGCCAACGATCGCGACCCGCGCCACTCTGGCCCCTACGCGCCCTTCGGCCACGGCGGCAGGACCCAGACCAAGGACCCGACCATCGCCCGCGACGAGCCCGGCCACCCCGTGCAGCACGCCTTCACCCGCGCCATCCCCACCGCGCAGTGCATGGTCTGCCACATGCACCAGCCGAACATGTTCATGAACTCCATGCTCGGCTACACCATGTGGGACTACGAGGCCGACGCGCCGCGCATGTGGCCGGAGCAGCAGAAGTATCCGACCGACGCCGAGATGCACGCTGTCAATCAGCGCAATCCGGAAGAGGCGGCGCAGCGCGGGCTCTGGGGCGATCCGGACTTCCTCGCCAAGGTCTGGGACCGCAACCCGGAGATGAAGGACACCCAGTTCGCCGACTACCACGGCCACGGCTGGAATTTCCGCGCTGTCTACAAGCGCGACAAGAAGGGCAACCTGCTCGACGCCAAGGGCGGCCAGGTCGCCGACGACGACCCGCAGAAGTTCAAGAAGTCGGTGCACCTGTCCAGCATCCATGTCGACAAGGGCATGCAGTGCGTCGACTGCCACTTCTCGCAGGACATGCACGGCAACGGCCATATTCAGGGCGAGGTGGCACAGGCCATCGAGATCGAATGCCAGGACTGCCACGGCACGGCGGATCGCTATCCGCTGCTGCGTACCTCCGGGCCTGCCGCGCCGCCGGGCGGCACGGATCTGAGCCTGGCGCGAGTGCAGGATGGACGCCGCAGATTTGAATGGATCGGCGGCAAGCTGTTCCAGCGCAGCAGCGTCACCCCCGGCATGGAGTGGGAAATCCATCTGGTGAAGGACTCGGTAACCCCCGGCAACCGGCACTACAACGAGAAGGCGGCGCGGGCCAAGCTCATGGCGCGCGATACCAAGAACTTTGAGTGGGGTGGCGACGTGAAGCCGGGTGCGCGCGCGCACCAGGACGACGAGCTGATGTGCATCAGCTGCCACAGCTCCTGGACCACCTCCTGCTTCGGCTGCCACCTGCCGATCCAGGCCAACTGGAAGACCGAGCGCAAGCACTTCGAGGGCGGCGAGACGCGCAACTACGCCAGCTACAACCCGCAGGTGGCACGCGACGATTTCTTCATGCTCGGCAAGCACAGCGAGGTGAAGGGCAACCGCATCGCGCCGGTGCGCTCCTCCTCGGCCCTGGTGCTGTCCTCCACCAACAGCAGCCGCGAGCGCATCTACATCCAGCAGCCGCCGGTGTCGGCCGGCGGCTATTCCAGCCAGGCCTTCGCGCCGCACTACCCGCATACCGAGCGCACCACCGAGACCAAGACCTGCAGCGACTGCCACCTGTCGAAGGCGAACGACAACAACGCCTGGATGGCCTCGCTGCTGGGCCTGGGCACCAACTTCGTCAACTTCGTCGGCTTCAATGCCTGGGCCGGCAGCGGTGGCGGGATTGCCGCCGTGCAGGTCACCGAGTGGGACGAGCCGCAGGCGGTGATCGGCAGCTACCTGCAACGCTACGCCTACCCGGACTGGTACCGCGCCCACGAAGCGCGTGGCCGGCGGCTGGAGACCGCGCAGCAGAACGGCAGCGGCGCGCCGGTGCGCTGCCTGCAACTGCGCGGCGAATACCTGTACGCCGCCGAGGGTGCCAAGGGCCTGCGCGCCTACGATGCCGCCAGCATCGCCAACAAGGGCTTCTCGCAGCGCCTGGTCTCGGCGCCGTTCTCGCCCTGGGGACAGGACATCCGGGTCGAGAGCGCCGACGCCCGCTGCGTGGTGCTGCCCACCAACCAGCCGATCGCGCCCTGGCGCAATGCCACGCCGATGGCGCGCGAGAGCAATCTCGAACAGGCCATGCACCCGATCTACCACTACGCCCTGGTGGCGGACGCGGTGGAAGGCCTGATCCTGGTGAACGTCGACACCCTGCAGGACGGCGAGCCGCGCAACAATTTCCTGGACCGCGCCCTGACCTGGAACGCCGACGGCGTGCTCAAGGGCGCGCGCCACCTGGCCGTCGCCGGTTCGCGCGTCTACGTGATCGCCGACGCCGGCCTGGTCACGCTCAATCTCGACACGCCGCTGCAGCCAGTGCTGGAGAGCGTGCAGCCGCTAGCCGACGGCCGCAGTGTCGCCGTGCAATTCCGCTACGCCTTCGTCACCAGCGCGCGCGGGCTGGAGGTGTTCGACCTCAGCCGGCCGGCGCAGCCGCAGGCGAAGACCTTGCTGGCCATGACCGATGCCCAGCGCGTGTACGTCGCGCGTACCTACGCCTATGTCGCCGCCGGTGCCGAGGGCCTGGTGATCGTCGATGTCGAGAATCCCGAGCAGCCCAAGCGCCTGTTCGCGACCACCGCCGAGGGGCGGCTCAAGAACACCCACGACGTCGTGATCGGCGCCACCAATGCCAGCCTGTTCGCCTACCTCGCCGACGCCAGCGGCCTGCACGTGCTGCAGCTCACCGCGCCGGACAGCCAGCCGAAGTTCTATGGCTTCTCGCCCGAGCCGAAACCGCAGTGGATCGCGCATTGGCCGAGCCCGGCGCCGCTGCTGGCGCTGAGCAAGGGCCTGGACCGCGACCGCGCGGTCGATGAAACCGGGAACCAGATCGCAGTTTTCGGCCGTATCGGTTCGCGACCCCTGAACCGCGCCGAGATGGAAGGTCTATTCTTGGACGCGAACGGCGCACCCTGGTTCGTCAGCGACGACGTTCGACGGTAGGGACACCGCACACCATCGCCACGGCGAGGGAGGGAAGCATGTACAAGTTGCCCGCTGCACGGTATCGCTGGCTGCTGGGGCTCTGTCTTTGCGGGCCGCTGCTGCTCCAGGCAGCCGACCACGCCGACGCGCCCAGTTCGACGCTGGACCCTTCCGCCGACATCACCGATGTCTTCATCTTTCGCGAAGGCGGCCGCCTGGTCGGCGCGATCTGCTTCGGCGGCACGCCGGTGCCCAATGCCCGCGTCGACGGGCCGACCGGCCGCTACGACCCCAATGTTCTGTTCACCTACAACATCGACCTCAACGGCGATGCCGAGCCCGAGCACGAGCTGCTGATCCGCTTCGGCCGCAACGACAAGGGCGAGGCCGGGGTGCAGATCGAGAATCTGCAGGGGGCCGGCGCTGCCAAGGTGTCCGGTCCCGACGAGAAGGACATCGCCTCGCCCAGCGGGCTGCGCTTCTACGCCGGCCTGCGCGACGACCCCTTCTTCTTCGATTTCGAGGGCTTCCGCGCCACCATCGGCAGCTTCAATTCCACCGACAAGCCCAAGGGCGCGCTGTTCTTCGACAACGCGCGCGACTCCTTTGCCCGCCGCAATCTCACCGCCATCGTCTTCGAGATGGACCAGACTGCGGTCGCGCCGATCCCGGGCCAGCTGTTGAGGGTCTGGGCCAATGGCAACCGCCTGGTCGGGAGCAGCCCATGAGCCGCTGGCTGAGGTTCCCGCGCGGTCTCGCCGCCGCGCTGTGCGCGCTGGCCCTGGCGGCCTGCGGCGGTGGGGGCGGCTCCGGCGACGACGGCGCTGGCCCGCTGCCGGACCCGGTCCCGAGCGCCTTCACCTTCCAGACCATGCCCCTGAGCGCCTATGCCCGCGTTGACCGCATGGGCCAGCCGGTGGTCGCCACCGTGTTGCTGCACACCGAGGACAAGGACCACTTCAACGGCACCGAACCGGACCAGGACGGCGATTTCAGCGAACTGATGCTGGAGCGGCTGGAAGAACTGCACGTCGGCCTCGACGACGCCCTGATCGCCAAGGGCATCACCCCCTGCGCGCTGGACGTCTGCGCGCGGCAGGTGGTGAACAAGATCATTCCCGACACCCTGCAGCTCGACCTCACGCAGCCGGACGGCTTCCCCAACGGTCGCCGCTTCGAGGACGTCACCGTGGATCGCATCCTGTCCATGGCCCTGGCGGATACCACCACGCCCGGCGACTGCTACGGCCGCCCCTGCGACGTGTTCGCCTTCGAGAACCTGCCCAACAACCCGACCCGCAACGAGTCGCCGTTCCTGGCGCAGTTTCCCTACCTGGCCGCCGCGCACCCGCCACCGTGAGGGCTAGGGCCCGCGCGCTGCTGGTGGCGGCCCTGCTCTGCGCCGCCTGCTCGCGGCCTGTACCGCCGCCCGTCGAACCTGCCGCGACCACGCCTGCTCCCGCCGCCGAGCCAGCGGCTTACCGCTATGCCGATGAGCTGGCCGCCAGCCGGCAGCGCGTCGCCGAGGCCCGCGCGGCCATCGCGCGCGGCCCGGTGGTCTGGCCGCAGTGGGCGACCCTGGCCGCCGCGCAACTGGCGCTGGCGCGCCTGCGCGGCGACTACGCGGACTACCTCGAAGTGGAGCAGTCGCTGGCCCAGGCCTTCGCGATCTCGGGGCGCGGCGGCCCCTACCTGGAGCGGGCGCGCTACCACTTCAGCGTGCACCGGCTGGACCGGGTCGACGCCGACCTCGCTCTGGCCGAGCGCGAGAACAACCCGGACCCCGCCGCCATCCTCGGCCTGCGCGCCGACCTCGATTTCTATCGCGGCCGTTATCCCGAGGCCCTGGCCGGCTACCGCGCCGCCCTGGCCCGGCGCGAGGACCTGGGCGGCCTGGTGCGGCTGGCGCTCTGGCATGCCCGCATGGGCCATCACAGCGAAGCCCTGGCCCTGTTCGACCGTGCTGATGCGATCTACCACGGCGACTCGCCGTACCCGCGCGCCTGGCTGGCGCTGCAACGCGGCCTGCTGGCACTGGAGCGCGGCCGCTGGGACGATGCCATGGCGCACTACCAGCACGCCCTACGCCTGCTGCCGGACTGGTGGCTGGCGCGCGAGCACATCGCCGAGATCTACGCCCTGCGGGGCGAGGCCGCGCCGGCGCGGCGGGAATACGAGGCGGTGATCGCCGAAACCGGCAATCCCGAATACATGGACGCGATGGCGAAGCTGGCCGAGCACGAGGGCCGGCACGACGAAGCGCGGCAGTGGATCGCCAAGGCCCGTGCTGGCTACGACCAGCGGCTGGCGCAGTTGCCGGAAGCGAGCTACGGCCACGGCCTCGACCACTTCCTGCAATTCGGTCCGCCCGACCTGGCCTTGCGGCTGGCGCGCGCCAATCACGCGCAGCGACCGAATGGCGAGGCCCAGATCAAGCTGGCCGACGCACTGCTGCACAACGGCCAGGCCGCCGAAGCGGTGCAGCTGATGCGCCGTGCCCTGGCCAGCGAATGGGACACGCCAGAACTACATGCCGCCGCCGCGCGCAGCTTCGCGGCGGCGGGCCTGGGTGCCGAAGCGCGTGCACAGGCCGCGCTGGCAAAGGCCGGAAACCCGCACGCGGCGCAGCAGTTCGGTCTGCCCGATTTACCCATCGCGAAACCCGCGCCCGGGCAGGGCGGGTAGGGTGGGCTTCAGCCCACGCGAGCTTGCCTTGAATCCGCGTCCCACCCTTGCTGATGCAGCAGGAGCGTAGGGCGCGCTACGCGCGCCGGCTGGCTGGGCGGGCCCTGCGGCGCATGCAATGCGCCCTACGGGTAGCGGAATAGCGACGTAGGGTGGGCTTCAGCCCACGCCTTGTTGCCTTGAACCCGCGTGGGCAGGCGTCGCTCAACCCACCCTCCCACCTTGCTGCCGCTATCGTTCGCCCGGATACGGGCGTATATTTTTTGCCCAAGCCCTCACCAAGCGGGAGCACACAATGGCCTACATCGAATGGTCCATGCAGGGCGCACAGGTGTCCCAGTGCAACTGCAATATCGGTTGCCCCTGCCAGTTCAACGCGCTGCCCAGCCACGGCCACTGCCGCGCCTATGTCTTCGTGCAGATCGACAAGGGGCATTTCGGTGACATCAAGCTCGACGGCCTGCGCTGGGGCGGCCTGTTTGCCTGGCCCGGGCCGATCCATCTTGGCAACGGCACCGCCATGGTGGTGGTGGACCCGCTGGCCAGCCCCGAGCAGCAGGCCGCCATCGAAGCAGTCGCCAGCGGGCAGGAGACCGATCCCGGCAGCCTCATCACCCAGGTCTTCAGCACCACCCTGAGCAAGGTGCTGCCGACCCAGCGCAGCCCCATCGACCTGACGATTGACTACCCCGGCCGCGCCGCCCGGGTGAAGGTCGCTGGCCTGGTCGAAGGCAGCGCCGAGTCCATCAAGAACCCGATCACCGGACTGCCGCACAAGGTCAGCGTCAGGATGCCGCAGGGCTTCGAGTACGACGAAGCCGAATTCCTGATCGGCCGGTCCCGCACCTCGGGCCCCATCGAGCTCAATTTCGACGAGACCCACGCCCATATCGCCAAGGTGCACTGGGGCACCCACGGCATCATCCGGTAGCGCCGCGAGTGTCCGGGAGCAGGGCCGGCCCGACGGCGGTCGAGGCCCTGCTGCGGCGGGAGCGCCTGCTGTACCTCGCGGCGCCACTGGCCGCCACCGCGCTGGCCTGGCTCTGGCTGGTGCCCGCCGCGCTCGACATGTACGGCTCCATGCGCGGCCTCTCGGCCTGGATGATGGTGTCCCAGTGGGACCTGCGCTACGGCCTGCTGATCTTCCTGATGTGGTCGGTGATGATGGCGGCGATGATGCTGCCCTCGCTGGCGCCCGCCCTGCTGCTGTACGGCGGCATCTGCCGCAGCGACGTGGCCGGCGGGCCACCGGCGCTGCGGGTCTACGCCTTCGCGCTCGGCTACCTCGGCGCCTGGGTCGGCTACAGCGCGGCGGTCACGCTATTGCAGTGGCAGCTGTTCGAACACGGCCTGCTGACCATGATGATGGCGCTCGGCGACGCCCGCGTCGCCGCCGCCGCCCTGATCCTGGCCGGCGTCTTTCAGCTGACCCCGCTCAAGCAGGACTGCCTCACCCGCTGCCGCTCCCCGGCCGCCTTCCTCAGCGAACACTGGCGCCGGGGCGCCGGCGGCGCGCTGCGGCTCGGCTTCCACTACGGCCTGTTCTGCCTGGGCTGCTGCTGGGCCCTGATGCTGGTGCTGTTCGTCTGCGGCGTCATGAACCTGGCCTACATCGTCCTGCTCAGCCTGCTGGTGCTGATGGAGAAGGCGGCGCCCTGGGGGGCGAGGGTGGCCAGGGTGCTCGGCGGCTTTCTGATCGCAGCGGGTGTGTATGGGCTGGGTTCTGGATGGATGGGGTGAATCTGGGGTTGCCCCCGAGAGGGGCGGGGTAGGACCGCCCGCGAGGTTGTGCCGTCTCGCCGCAGCGCTCGGCGAGCGGTCCAATCTTGCTTCTCGCCCATCCGCGAGGCAGCATCAATCGCAGGGCGCCGGGAACGCCTAGACGAACAATGCATAAGGAGATGGGATGAATGCGACGGCTTTCAAAAACAGCAGGTTAAAGCCCGGGTTCGACGTCCGGACTGGCAATGCATATAGGGACGCCGTTCCGTCTATTGCCTGTTATGCCTTAAGCACTTCGGAGCGAACTTATGTTTATGGGTAGGCCCGCGTCACACCTCGTAGCAATGTTCTATTTCTTCATCCTGTGCATTGCTTTCGCATTCACTGGCTATCGCGCATTTGAGTCAGGTCAGGGCAGCTACATTGGGCAATTTGCACTGTTTGCTCCGCATGCGGTGGCCTTGCTTGCACTCTCGTCCAAAGCGCGGTGGTCCTACTTTTATTGCGCAGCACTGCTTTTCCTTTTCCCAGCTTTTTTGTTGGGCTCAATGCTGCTCATCATTTTCAAAGTTCCAAACGCACCCATAGCAACGTTGGTTCCGTCTCTCCTCGGCGCAGCACTTTTTTTCTGGCTGTTTTATAGCTTCACTTTTGGCGACGCCTCCAAGGCCTTCTATGGCGCAAAGGTCAGTGGCAGTGGGGCATAACCAGGCATTCAAGCGGACGGGCTACGCCCGCCGCTTAACTTGAGCGTTGGGGGTTGAGATGAAAGCGGCTTTCTTTCTGGGCTTCCTTCTCGCAGCTGGCGCGGCCTCTTACAGCTTTCCGTTGCGAGCGTCAGAGCAGCTTGCCGCAGTTGAGCCTCAATGCCCGCCCGGACCAGCTTGGGAAAGAAACGGCACGGTTCCTATACCAGAAAGCTTTACAGCGGATTTTCCAACCGGCACACAGGATCGAACGTTTGAAAAATTGCAGCCTGTGTTTGACCGGAGCAAAGGCAACATAAACCAAATCTACCTGCGCGCATTACGAGAAAACCCCTGCTTGAGAGGCGTTCTGCATTTCGCCATCGCTTTGAATACAGAAGGATTGGTGGCGGGATTGCAGATCATCCGAAGCACGACGGGCGACGCCGCATTTGATCAGAAAATCGCAGACCGCATATCAAAAATTCCATTTGGCCGCGCTAATGGCAGCGGATTTCATGTTTTCACATATCCAATTCTTTTCACTGCCCCGCCATGAGCCCCAACCAGGCACTTCAGCCGACCGCTACGCCTCCGCTTCGCTGCGGCTCCGCGTCGGCTGAGTTTGAGCGTTAGGTCCCTTGACGAACGAGCAACATTTAGTGGTTCTTTATTGGCAGGCGGCCGCTGCACTATTGATGGGTGTTGACTATTTCCTTCCCTCAGCAGCGAAGGAGGTGACCGACACCTACGTTAGAAAATATCTCGCAGGTGTCAGTGTCAGAGTCGATGAGAGCTTTAATAAAGCAATTCAAGAATTCATCATTGCCAACCGCTGGCGGCTTTTTCTCGCGGTCGTTTTCTTGGCAATCGCTTTTTTGTCGCTGCACTCCATTAGGTTTCTGGCCCCAGATAGCTCTCCGCTCTTGGTTGTATTTATTTCGCTGGCTGCCATGTTCTTCTTCGCGGGGAGCATTCTCCCATTGGCAACCACATTCATTGGCCTCGTTGTGCCCGTCGGAGTCGGCTCCGTTTTTGCGGTGCTTCTCGTTTTTCTGAGTAAGTCACCTAAAGGGCCAGTAGCGGCTGGTGGCATGTTCTGCCTTTTCATCTCATTCTTGGTTAGATACAGCTATGTGGCCTAACCACTCCAGCCGACCGGCCACGAAAAGCCGTGGCCGTCGGCTGAGCTACGGCGTTAGGCTCAAATGCCACTGATCTCCCGCGTTCGCCCCCGCATCGGTGATGTGATTGAAGTTCACACACCGCAAGGGTTGGCTTACGCTCACTTCACGCACGAACATAAAATCCCACCGAGGAGAAAAGGGGTCGGAGTAAATTAATTGCAGAAATATGACAGCAGTGCGTTCATGCTCGGCGGCGTCCTCTCAACAGTTTTGCATGCTCGCATGCCAAGAGCGCTGACTGCCCGGTTCTGGCACCAACAATTCAACATTGCACACGCCCGCAAAGCTCTGCGAGTCTCCCGCCACTTCCTCAGTGGGCAAACCGAGTTGATGTGGAAACGCGCGGCCATCTACGGCCTACTCCTGGCGGCGGGGACGCTCGGCCTGCAATGGCTCGACTATCAGCGGCTGGCGCGGGCGCATACAGGCGATGTCTACGTCTTCCTGATCGCCGTCGCTTTCCTCGCACTCGGCGTCTTCGTCGGGGCTCGGGTAATCGGCGCCCGCCGGCCGCCGGCGGAGTTCGATGGCAACCCCAAGGCGCAGGCCAGCCTGGGCATCAGCCCGCGTGAGATTGATGTGCTCCGGGAAATCGCCGCCGGCTACTCCAACAAGGAGATCGCCCGGCGGCTGAACGTCTCGCCCAACACGGTCAAGACCCACGCGGCGCGGCTGTTCGAGAAGCTGGGCGCGACGCGGCGGGTGGACGTGGTGAACAAGGCGCGGGAGTTGGGCATCCTGCCCTGAAAGGCTCGAATTCCGGGTGATTGCAGCCAAATCACCCTTCGGGGTGATTGCCGTTGCGGCTTGCGGCAACGGTAAATGGCGGCTCATTCCAACGCTGGCGAGGTGCAAACCGATGCTCATCAAGAAAATCCTGCCCTACGGGGCCGCTGCCGGCCTGATCGCGGGTGTTCCCCTGTCGCTGATGGGCCTGAATATCGGCGGCCAGTTGTCGTCGAGCTTGGGCATGGCGCTGGGTTACCTGACCATGCTCGTCGCCTTCAGCCTGATCTTTGTCGCCATCAAGCGGCGTCGGGACCAGGATCAGGGCGGGGTGATCCGCTTCTGGCCGGCCTTGGGCCAGGGGCTGGGCATCAGCCTGGTCGCCAGCGTCTGCTACGCGCTGTGCTGGGAGACGGCGCTGGCGCTCAGCGGCATGGACTTCGCCGGCGAATACGCAAAGCTGCTGATCGAGCAGCAGCGGGCCCAGGGTGTCAGTGGCGAGGCGCTGGCCGCCTTCACGGCCGAGATGGAGCAGTTCAAGACGCAGTACGCCGATCCGCTCTACCGGCTGCCGATGACGCTGGCGGAAATCTTTCCGGTCGGCCTGCTGGTGTCGCTGGTGTCGGCGGGGCTGCTGCGCAATCCCCGCTTTCTGGCCGCGCCGCGCGGCTAGCCAGGCCGTTCGCCAGCCGCGCGCGGGACGCGCTGCGCCGGGTCGTAGAAGAAGGTTTCCTCGGCGATGCGCTCGCCGTCCCAGCGCTGGTAGGCGAGTTCTTCCATGGTCGTGCGGCTGCCGTCCAGCCACTCGAACTCGAAGCGCCAGCGGATCACCACCCGGTCGCCGCTGACGAACACCGGGCGCAGGCAGGTCGAACGCACCGAACGGGCGCGCGCCATCACCTTGCGCTCGTGGGCGACATGCGCCGCCCGGCCGCGTCGCGGCTCGGCCTGGTTTTCGGCCATGGTGGAATCCTCGGTATGGAATTCCTCGCAGGCCTCGGCGTGGGCGTTGGCCTCCACGCGGGCGATGAAGCGCTCCAGGGTTTCGGGTGAGGGCATGCCGGTACTCCTTGCTCAGCGCGAGCGGCCACGATAGACCTTCGTCACGGTGTCGGCGGGCTTGTTGCGCACCCGCCGGTTCCTGCCGGCGCGGCAGCCCCGAGTCGGCCCGACGCCTGAGCCGGCTATACTGAGCAGACTAAAAGAAGTTCAGTCTGGGGCGACAGAATAGGGAGTTGGTCATGTTGAGATCGATCACAGCCGTTGGCGTTGCGGCCTTGCTTTGCGTGGGTTGCGCCGGGGGCGGGGGCGACGAGAGCGACGAGGGCGTGCCCAATGCCCGCAATGCGAGCGTCAGCACTTCCAGCACGTCCATTTCCAGGTCGGCAACGGCGGATCAGTCCGTAGTGGATGATGGCCTGGTCCAGATCACGACCAGCAATACGCCGGAAACCCTCTACGTTGGCGTGGACCACGGCAGCACCGCGATTGACCATGTCGACATTTACGAAACCGGTGCCACGACTGGCGAGTTGAGGGTCACATTCCGGTCGCCGCAGGCGCTGGGGGCCGGCGAATACCATGACACCGTCACGGTCCGCCTCTGCTACGACATTGCCTGCGCCGAGCACCTGCGGGGCAGTCCTTTCATGGTGTCGACCACGCTCACCGTCACGCCGGTGGTGCCACAACCCGAACCGGGTATCGAGCCACTGCCGACTTCTCAGCGCGGCGCGCTCGGCCATGACGTGATCGACGCCGAGTACAGCGCGGCCCTCGACGCCATCGTCCTGGTATCGAGCTACCCAGACAGCGCCCTGTACGTCCTCAACCCCGTCACCCGTGGCGAGCAGAAGGTCGCGCTGAACAAGGTGCCGGCCGCCGTTTCGGTGTCTCCCGATGGCCGTTCTGCGGCGGTCGGGCACGATGCCCTGGTCACCGTGGTTGATCTGACCACTGCGGGGCTGGCCTCGCCCGGCAAGGTCCTGCTCAACACCACCATCGACGTGCTGGACGTAGTGCTGACCGGCAACGGCTATGTCCACGCTTTCCCGCGCCGCGATCAGTGGGAAGAAATTCACTCGATACAGATCGCGACCAACATTGAGACCCTCAGCAGCGGCGGCCTGATTTACGCCGGAACGCTTGCGAAGCTGCACCCCTCGGGCACCAAGATGTATGGCGCCAACAACGGCCTTTCGCCGAGTGATATCGAGCGCTACGGTGTCAGAACCGGCACCGCGACCTACGATTACGACTCGCCGTACCACGGCGACTACGAAATGTGCGGCAACCTGTGGATGCACGAGACGGGGCTGCACATCTATACCGCCTGCGGCAACGTGTTCAAGGCGTCCGACGTGCGCGCGCAGGACATGACCTATACCGGCCACCTGCAGCTATCTACCAGCGAGTACTACGGCTTCCGGATTGTTTCATTGAGCCACAGCAGCGAGACCAAGAACATCGTGCTGCTGGAGGAAGACGCCTACGCCTGCGGGCCCTACCAGACCGGGGAGCAGTGCTACACCCGGGTGGGCTATTACGAAAGCGACTTCCTGAATCTCACTGCGCGTTACTCGATGGCGCCGGTGACAGTGAGCGGGCAGGTCTACCGCGAACGTGGGCTCTTCGCCTTCCACAATGCGGCGGGCAGCACGCGCTATCTGATCAGCCGCCTGGTCGGCATGCCGAACCCTACGGCCGAGTACTACCTTTCCAACCTTCCCTAGTTCAGCGACCCATTGTTGGAAACATCCCCTCCCTCTGGGAGAGGGGTAGGGGTGAGGGCCTGCCATTCCGGGAGCGGCCCTCGTGTGGCGCTTCGCGCCTGCGAGTCGTGCTCGCACTGCGGCCGTCGTCCGCGTTGACCAGGATCAAGCCGGGCAATGACCCGCGCGGCTAAGCTGCTCGCCGTGGCTCTTTCCGGACGCGGTCGTGGACGCCCAACAGATCAGCGGTCTCAGCAGCGCCGAAGCGGCCCAGCGGTTGGCTGCCGACGGCCCCAACGAGTTGCAGCGGGATCGCCCGCGCGGCCTGGCCTGGATTGCCTACGACGTGCTGCGTGAGCCGATGTTCCTGCTGCTGGCGGCCTGCGGCCTGGTCTATCTGCTGCTCGGCGAGCCCTCGGAGGCGGCCCTGCTGCTGGTGGCGCTGGGCTTCATCGTCGGCATCACCTTTGTCCAGAAGCGCCGAACCCAGCGGGCGCTGGAAGCCCTGCGCGAACTCAGCAGCCCGCGCGCCCTGGTGATCCGTGACGGCCAGCGCCTGCGCATTGCCGGGCGCGAGGTGGTGACGGGCGACCTGCTGGTGCTGGCGGAGGGTGATCGAGTGGCGGCCGATGGCCTGCTGCTGGATGCCCGCAACCTGCGCATCGACGAATCCCTGCTCACCGGCGAGGCCATGCCGGTGCGCAAGCGCGCCGACCCGGCGGCCAGCCTGAGCGCGCCGGGCGGCGAGGACAGTGCCTCGGTCTACAGCGGCAGCTTGGTGATCGGCGGCACCGGCGTCGCCCGGGTCGCCGCTACCGGCGTGCGCACCGCGATGGGCGGCATCGGCCATGCGCTCGGCGCCATCGAGGAGCAACCGACCCGCCTGCAGCAGGAAACCAACGGCGTGGTGCGCCGGGTGGCGCTGCTGGCGCTGGGCCTGAGCCTGAGCATCACCCTGGTGCTGGGCCTGGTGCGCGGAAACTGGCTGGAAGGCCTGCTGGCCGGACTGGCGCTGGCCATGGCCCTGCTGCCGGAGGAATTCCCGGTGGTGCTGACGGTGTTCCTGGCGCTCGGCGCCTGGCGCATGTCGAAGCGCCAGGTGCTGACCCGCCGCACCGCCGCCATCGAGGCCCTGGGCGCGGCCACCGTGCTCTGCGTCGACAAGACCGGCACCCTCACCGAAAACCGCATGACCGTGCGCGCCCTGGTGCCGGCCGACGGCGTCCGCTACCCGGTCGGCAAGGAGCCGCTGCCGGAAGCCGCTCACGCCCTGGTCGAGTTCGCCATCCTCGCCACCCGGCGCGACCCTTTCGACCCCATGGAGCGCGCCATCAACGCGCTCGGCCTGGGCGGTCTGGTGGACGCCGAGCATCTGCATGCCGACTGGCAGCTGGCGCACGAATATCCGCTGGCCTCGGGGCTGCCGGCGATGTCCCAGGTCTGGGCGGCGCGCCAGGGCGGCGCCCGTTCGGTGGCGGCCAAGGGCGCGCCGGAGGCCATCGTCGAGCTCTGCCATCTGGATGCCGCGCGGGCGCGGGCGGTGAGCGAGCAGGCGCAGGCGCTGGCGCGCTCCGGCCTGCGGGTGCTGGGCGTCGCGCGGGCCCGGCTCACCCATGCCGAGCAGGACGTCTCGCTGGCGGCGACTCCGCTGCCGCCCAGCCAGCACGATTTCGCCTTCGAGTTCCTGGGCCTGCTGGGGCTCAGCGACCCGCTGCGCGCCGGGGTGCCGGACTCGGTGGCGGCCTGCCGCGAGGCCGGCATCCGGGTGCTGATGATCACCGGCGACTACGCCGAGACCGCCAGCCACATCGCCCGCGAGGCCGGCCTGGCCGAGCCCGGGCGGGTGCTGGGCGGTGCCGAGATCGAGACCCTGGACGAGGCCGGACTGGCGGCGGCGCTGGGCCGCTGCAGCGTCATCGCCCGCGCCCGGCCGGAGCACAAGCTGCGCATCGTGCGGGCGCTGCAGCAGGCCGGCGAGGTGGTGGCGATGACCGGCGACGGCGTCAACGACGCCCCGGCCCTGCGCGCCGCCGACATCGGCATCGCCATGGGCGGGCGCGGCACCGATGTCGCCCGCGAGGCGGCGCACCTGGTGCTGGCCGATGACGACTTCAGCTCCATCGTCCACGCCGTGCGCCTCGGCCGGCGCATCTTCGGCAACCTGCGCCAGGCGGTGGCCTACATCATCGCCGTGCACATCCCCATCGCCGGGCTGTCGCTGCTGCCGGTGCTGCTGGGCTGGCCGCTGCTGCTGCTGCCGGCGCACATCGCCTTTCTGGAACTGGTCATCGATCCCGCCTGCTCGCTGGCCTTCGAAGCCGCTCGCGGCGATCCGGCCGCGATGCAGCGACCGCCGCGCGGGCGCGAGGAGCGGCTGTTCGACCGCCACACCCTGTTCAGTAGCCTGTTGCGCGGCAGCCTGGTGCTGCTGCTGGTGTGGCTGACCGTGCTGGGCGTGCGCGGCCTGGGGGCCTCCACCGACCTGGTCCGCGCCTGCGCCTTCATCGTGCTGGTGCTGGGCAACCTGGCGCTGCTGAGCGGCGGCCGGCCGGCCGGCACCGGCTTGCTGGCGCGGCTGCGCGAGCCCAACTGGCCGGCGCTGAGCGTCGGTCTGGGCGCGCTGCTGGCACTGGCGGTGGTGCTCTACCTGCCCCTGGCGCGGCAGCTGTTCCGCTTCGAGTCGCCGAGCCTCGACCTGCTGCTGGCCTGCCTGGCCGCCGCGGCGCTGATCCCGCTGCTGCTGCGGCTGGCGCGCGCAGCGAAGTAGGGTGCGCCCTGGCGCACGCGGGGATGACGATGCGCCGCGTGGGCCGAAGCCCACCCATCGCCACTCGTAGGGCGCATTCCATGCGCCGCAGGACAGGCCCCGTCAGCCGGCGCGCATAGCGCGCCCTACGCTCTCAGGCCCCGGCCGGCCGCTGCAACTCGCCGAAGTGCAGATCGCCCACGGTGAACGTCGGTGCCGTGCGCGGGAACAGCCAGAAGCCGGCGGACTCGGAGGAGGGCGCCAGGTTGGGGAAGCGCTCGTCGCGCGGATGCGGGCCGGCGATGGTCTTCTCCTGCACCATCGAGATGTACTGGTCGACCGCGTACTCCTGGGTGTTGCCGTTGAGCACCACCTCGGCGCCGGCGACACGCGCGTACTCGGCCACGCCCGGCACCTGCGAGTGCAGCGGCGCGTAGGCATCCAGGCTGACGCCGTTCTCGCTGGTCACCTTCAGGCCCTCCGGCGTGTGCACGACGATGGAGTGATTGCCCTCGGTGTGGCCCTTGCTGCGCACCAGGGCCACGCCCTCGCCCAGCAGCACGTCGTGGTCGAGCAGGATCACCCGGTCTTCCGGCACGCCGGCGATGCCGCCCGGGCAGTACCACTGGTTGTGCCAGGGGATCAGCGCCTGCGCGCTTTCCCATTCCTCGCGCATCACCAGCAGCTTGGCGTTCGGGAAGATCGCGGCGTGGCCATTGCCGCCTAGCCAGCGGGTCACGTTCTGCGTGTGCAGATGGTCGTAGGTCAGGTAGTCGATGTCCTCGGGCTTGAGGCCGAGCTCGGCCAGTCGCGACAGCACCGTGCCCAGCTTGCGGAACACCAGGGCCTCGCCGAGCTTGGAGAACGCGCCCATCGACTCGTCCAGCCGCTTGAAGAACGGGGTCTCGCGCTGATGCTCCCAGTCCGAGGGCGACACCAGCAGGGTCTTGAGCAGGCCCTCGTGGTCGCGGAACTGCACCACAAAGAGTCTGTTACAGAGGTGCATCAGCGGCGGCAGGGTGCCGAAGCAGTTGAGATAGCCGAACTTCGAGGGGTAGGGCACCCGCACCAGTTCCATTGAGCGGTAGTAGGGCACCGGCGCGCCGGCCAGCAGCTCCTTGCGGAGGTCGCCGGCGGCGGCGCGCACGTCCTCGACGCGGTGCAGGGGCTTGAGTGCCTTGCGGCTGCCGTCGAAATGGTGGAGGCGGCGGAGGATGCTCATGCTTGGAAATCCGGTTGGAGGCCGGTGTCGAGCGCCGCTATCAGCTGATCCAGCTCGGCGGCACTGGTGTAGTGGACAAAGGACAGGCGCAGGGCGCCGACCTCGGGATCAATCCCCAGGGCGCGCAGCAGCCGCACCGCATAGAAATTGCCGGCGCCCGCCATGATGCCGTGTCGCGCGAGTGCTGCCGCCAACTCGGCAGGGCTCTGCCGTAGCGGTTGCACCGCGACCGTGGCGGCCCGAAGAGCAGCATCGGCCGGCCCCAGCAGGCGCAGGTCGCGACGAGTGCCGAGATAGTCGAGCAGGCGCGCCAGCAGGGGCTGTTCGGCGGCGTGCAGCAACTCGCGGACGCGTTGCGGCCGGTCGGCGGGATCGCCGCCGCCGTGGTGGGCATCGAGCCCGTCGAAGTAGTCGGCGATGCCCTGTGCCGCCGCGATCTGGGCGTGGTCTGGCCCGGCCGGCAGCAGGCGCTTGCGCGGCTGCGCGGCATTGAACTCGTGGCCCTCGTTGCCAAGCCAGTCCAGCAGCGGCCGGCGCACCACCATCAGACCCAGGTGCGGGCCGAAGGTCTTGTAGGTCGAGAACAGGTAGATGTCGGCGCCGAGGGCGGCGACATCGGGCAGGCCGTGCGGGGCGGCGGCGACGCCGTCGACCACGGTGAGCACGCCGGCCGCCTTCGCCCGCGCGCAGATCGCCGCCACCGGATTGATCTCGGCGACGAGGTTGGAGCAGTGCGGGAAGGCCAGCAGCCGCGTGCGCGGGCCGAGCAGGGCGTCGAGCCGCGCGGGATCGAGCGCGCCGCTGTCGGGATCGACCGTCCATTCGCGGATCACCAGGCCGTCGGCGGCGAGCCGGCGCCAGACGCCGCTGTTGGCCTCGTGGTCCTGCTGGGTGACGATGATCTCGTCGCCGGCCTGCAGGCGCTTGCGGAAGGCCTGCGCCAGCACATAGCTGTTCTGCGAGGTCGAGGGGCCGAAGTGCAGCTCGTCGGCGCTGACGCCGAGATAGGCGGCGAGGCGGGTATAGCTGGCGTCCATCCAGGCACCGGCCTCGGCCGAGGCCGGGTAGCGGTAGTAGGGTTGCACCTTCAACCGCCGGTAGTACTCGCCCAGCCGCTCGATCACCGGTGCGCAGGCGTAGGAGCCGCCGGCATTCTCGAAGAAGGCCTGGCCCTGCAGCGTCGGTTCGGCGAAGGCCGGAAACTGCCGGCGCACATAGGCGAGGTCGAGGGCGGGCATCGGCGCTGGGGCGTGGCGAAATGGGCTCGACATCATAGGTCGCCGCCGGCCCGGACAGGCCCTAGACTGCGCGCAGGGAACGCCCAAAAAAAGGGAATGGGCAATGGCAAGCCAGCACCGCCGGCGCCGTCTCGCCGCCGTGATGTTCACCGACCTGGTCGGCTACAGCGCGCTGATGCGCACCGACGAGGCCGGCACGCTGCGCCTGTTGCAGGCGCATTTCCGGCAGGTGCGGGCGCTGCTGCGCCGGCACGGCGGGCAGGAGATCAAGACTGTCGGCGACGCCTTCCTGATCCGCTTCGGCAGCGCGCTGGCGGCGCTCAGTTGCGCGCTGGCGATCCAGCAGGATCAGGCCGCGCGCAATGCCTCGGCGCCGGCGGGCGGGCGCCTGCTGATCCGCATCGGCATCCATCTCGCCGACATTGAGCTGCGCGGCGGCGATCTGTTTGGCGACGGCGTCAACCTGGCGGCGCGGGTGCAGGCGCTGGCGACGCCCGGCGGCATCGCCGTCAGCGCGGCGGTGCGGGCGCAGGTGCACAGCGAGCTGGGCCGGGTGTTCCAGTCGCTGGGGCCGCAGGCGCTGAAAAACATCCCGGAGCCGGTGGAGGTGTTCCTGCTCGATGGCGAGGCGCTGGCTCAGGCACCGCTGCCGGCGGCGACGGCGCCCGCCTGGCGCGTACCCCTGCGGGGCCGGCTCTGGCCGGCGCTGGGCGTGTTGCTGCTGCTGGCGGCCCTGGTTTCGGCAGGCGGCTGGGCCTGGGCCCGGCGGCAGGCAGCGGAGCCGCCCTCCATCGCCGTGCTGCCCTTGCAAAGCCTCGGCGCCGATCCCGCCGATGCCTGGTTCGCCCAGGGCCTGCAGGACGAGTTGCTCAGCCGGCTCGGGCAGTTCGAGCGCCTGCGGGTGATCGCGCGCGGCTCCACCCAGGGCCTGGTCAGCCAGCCACAAGATCTCGCCGAGGTGGCGCGCCGGCTCGGCGTGCGCTACTTGATCGAGGGCAGCGTGCAGCAGTCGGGAGCAACCCTGCGCATCCGCCTGCGGCTGCTGCAGGCTGCCAGTGGTGCCCAGCTCTGGGCCGAAAGCTACGACCGCGGTCGCGACGATGTGCTGGCGGTGCAGTCGGAAATCGCCGGCGCGGTCGCGGCGGCCCTGAGCCTGCGGCTGTCGGGCGCCGAGCAGCGCGCCCTGGGCCAGCGCGCCACCGGCAATCCCGCCGCCTACGAGGCCTATCTGCGTGGCCTGGCGCGGATCAACCAGGCCTCGCCGACCGCCGAGGACCGGGCCGAGGCCGAGCGCCAGTTCGCCACCGCCGCCGGCCTCGATCCCGGCTTCGCCCTGGCCTGGGCCTGGTGGTCGCGCAGCATCTCGCTGCGCTATGTCTACAACGACGACAGCAGCGCCGATGCCCGTCGCCGTGGCCGCGCGGCCCTGGATCAGGCCCTGCGCCTGCAGCCGGAGTTGGACCAGGCGCGACTGGCGCAGGGCTTCCACGAGTACTGGGTGGAGCAGCGCTACGCGGCGGCGCGCCAGACCTTCGAGCAGCTGCGCCAGCGCTGGCCCAACCAGGCCGAGCCGGCCTATGCCCTGGCCCTGATCGCGCGCCGCACCGGGCGCTGGGACGAGGCGCTGCGGCAATTCGAGGCCAGCCAGAAGCTGGACCCACTCAACGCGCCGGTACTCACCGAGTGGGGGCTGACGCTGATGGGCATGCGCCGCTACGCCGCCGCGCGCGAGCGCTTCGACGCGGCGCTGGCGGTGACCCCCGGCGATCCACAGCTGCTCGGCCGCAAGGCCTCGGCCTGGCTCGCCGAAGGCCGGCTGCCCGAGGCCGAGGCCCTGCTCCAGGGCCTGCCGCTGACCGGCTGGGACTATGTCGGCGCCGCCCGCTTCACGCTCTGGCTCTACCAGCGCCGCTACCCGGAAATCATCGCCGCCGTGCAGGGGTTGCTGGCTGAACTCGGGCCGGAGGCGGCGCTGGATCGCGGCAGCAGCCTCGCCTTTCTCGGCTGGGCCCAGCGCTTTGCCGGCCAGGCCGAGGCGGCGCGGCTCAGCTTCGAGCAGGCGCGTGCCGCGCTGGCACCGGTATTGCGCGAGCAGCCGGAGAGCCATGCCGCCTGGCAGGCGCTGGCCTCGGCCGAAGCCGGGCTTGGCCGTGCCGCTGAGGCGGTCGAGGCCGGCGAGCGTTCGATCAGCCTGCTGAGCGCCGCCGGAGACGTGTACTGGACGCCGGTGATGGAGGAATTCCAGGCGCGCGCCGAGGCCGGGCTGGGGCTGGCGGGGGCCGCCTGCGCGCGCATCGGCCGGTTGCTGGCACAGCCCTACGGCGAGTGGCCGCTGACGGCGGCTGATCTGGAATTGAGTCCGGATTGGGATGGGATTCGGGACCAAGCCTGCTTCCGGAGCGCACTGGTGGCGGCGCGACGCTGAACCCTCCAGCACGCGGCGCAATGAGATACTGCCGCCATAACGAGGAGAGCGGTATGAATAGAAGTGCGCCCAAGCGGCGCCCTGGCCTGGCCCTGCTGTTGGCCGCGCTGGTGCTGTCGGCCTGCGGCGCCGGCACCCCGTCGCCCGACAGCGGCCTGGGCGACGAGACCGGGGGCGGCAACGGCCTCAAGACCTGGCCGGCGTCGCAGCCCGGCGAGAGTCCGCCGCCGGCGCCGGCCGAGATCGAGGCGGTGATCGACCAGGCCGATGCCCTGGCGGCGCTGCTGCCGAGCGCGGTGGCGGCGCGCCTGTTGGATCCGGTCGCCTTCGGCGTAACCCTGAACGATGTCAGCGACCCGGCGCTGATGGCCTTCATGGTGCGCGCCAGCCTGGCGCAGTTGCAGGACGGCTCGCGCCTGCAGCACGCCTACCACTGGTACGGCCATCCGGACTACAACGACGCGGTCGCCCTGGTACCGGTGGAATTCCGCAACCGCCACGGCACCCGGCTCTATGGCGAGATCGTGCTGCCCCGACGCGGCGCGTCGCCGCCCTCGGCCGGCCCCTATCCAGTGATCCTGGCGCTGGAGGGGCTCAACACCAATGTCGGCATGTACCGCTGGTGGCACCAGCGCTTCGCCGACGCCGGTTACCTGGTGTTCGCCTTCGATTTCAGCGGCCAGGGCCACTCCGACGACGAGGGCGCCGACGATCCGGGCAACAACGTCGAGGAAGCGCAGGACGCGCTCAGCTGGCTGCTCGCCGAGTCGCCGGTGCGCAGCGTGCTCGACCGCTCCCGCATTGGCGTCATCGGCCACAGCCAGGGCGCCATCGCCACCCTGGGCTTGCAGGCGGTGGAGCCGCGCATCCAGGCCGCCGTCGCGGCGGCACCGATCAGCGAAAGCTCGGCGCCGTTCGAGCGCAATCCCATTCCGGTGATGATCCAGACCGGCGATCACGACGGCCCCATCGCGCCCATTCCCTTCGTCAATCCGCAAGTGGTGCGGCCGGTGTACGAGAAGCTGGAAGGCGACCGCGCCTTCATCGTCGCCGAGGCTTCCTCGCACGCGCAGCACACCAACTACCCGCTGCTGCCCACCGCGCAATGGGGGCTGGAGCTCGCCGGCCGCTACTCGCTGGCCTGGATGGACTGGCAGCTGCGCCGCGATCCCGCCGCACTGCCGCTGCTGACCACCGCGCATCCGCACCTGTCCTATCTCTGGGACAGCGAGCTGCGGCTGGCCGGCCAGACCACGGTGCTGCGCGGCGCCGGCCCCTCGGTGAGTGGAGAGTGAGCCGTATGAAACAGCTGGGTATCGGCACCCTGGTCGCGGCCCTGGGCCTGCTGCTGGTCGCCTGCGACGGGGGGCAGGGGTCGGGCAGCGGCGGCTCCAGCGGCGGCGGCAGCGTGCCGCTCGATCTCTGCGTCAGTTCGGACTGCGGCGAGAAGACCGTGCTGCTCGATCTGCCGAGCGCCGAGAACCTAATTTTCTCGCCCGAGGGCCGCCTGTTCGTCAGCGCCGGGCTGGGCGTGTTCGAGATCAAGCGCGACGGCGCCGGTGCCTATTCGGCAACGCCCATCGCGCCGGATTGCGGCTCCGGCCTGGGGCTCGCGGTGCGGCAGAACCGGCTCTACGCGATCTGCTCCGGCCAGCGCCTGTTCGCCGGCGAGCTGACGGCGACACCGACGCTGACCGAGATCTTCACGCTCAGCGGCATGTGCATCTCCAACGGCATGGCGCTGGGTGCTGACGGCAATCTCTATGTGGTCGACGAGCCGCTGAATCTCTGCGTGCCGGACCCGAAGATCGTCCGCCTCAAGCTCGACCCCGCCGATCCGATGCGGGTGCTGGCGCAGGAAACCTGGGTGCAGGGCAGTCCGCTCGGCCAGTTGCACCTGGGGCTGAATAACGTGCTGCGCTTCCCCAACGGCCTGCAGTCGGAAGGGAACCGCTTCTACGGCACCGACGGCGGCAGCCTCTACAGCGTCGACCTGCTGCCGGACGGCAGCGCCGGCCCGGTGCAGCCGATCTATTTCGAGGTGGCGGTGCGCGACGATCTCGGCATCGCCGGCGACGACCTGCTGGTGACCGACTTCGCCACCGGCCGCATCCAGCTGATCTCGAAGGCGGGCGAGATGCTGCAGACCACCGAGCGCGGCCTGTTCTCCTTCCCCTCCTCGATCCGTCTCGGCCGGCCGCCGCTGTTCGAGGCGAACGACATTCTCGTCACAGAGACCGGCGTGCTGACGGACAACAATCTGCCGTTGGATCGCTTGAGTTTGTTCAGGCGCAGGTGATCCAAATATTCCGGCTTTGTTGAGGCGGAACACTAGGTTGATGTGAACGCGATACCGATGTTGCCAGTCGGTTTCTATTTTCTGCTCCCCTCTCCCCTTGTGGGAGAGGGGAAGGGGAGAGGGGTGGCGAGCGCAGCGAGTTTGGGCGCTCGGCCTGAATACAGAAAGCACTCGCTCCGCTCGCTTACCCCTCTCTCCAACTCTCTCCCACAAGGGGAGAGAGGGCGGTTCACCCTAGTGACGGGCTTGCTTGACTTACAACCACTGAAACTCCTCGCGGAAGTCCTCAAAGCACTGCGGACAGACCCAGTGATAGAGATCAGGCGTTGCGTATCCCTCTTGAAGCGCATCGGGAATGTTTAGCGATGTGATCTTGACCGAGCAGAACTCACAGTGATCATGGTCCCAAGAGGGCTTCTTCGAGCACCATGGCATGTGCTTTAGCTTGGCGCCGACCATGTAGTTCTCCTGGCCTTGGCGCCTCCAGTCGTCAGCGGCGACTCTGCTCATTTCCAGTGCGCTCAACCGCCCTGCTGCACCGCAATCCACCGATCAATCTTGTCCTCAAGCACGCCCAGCGGCACCGCGCCGTCCTTGAGTACCTCGGTGTGGAAGCCGCGGATGTCGAACTTCGGCCCCAGCGCGGTCTCGGCGCGCTTGCGCAGCTCCTTGAGCTTCAGCTCGCCCAGCTTGTAGGCCAGGGCCTGGCCGGGGATGGCCATGTAGCGCTCGGCTTCCGACACCGCCTGGGTGTCGCTCTGCGCCGAGTTGGCGAGCATGTACTTGATGACCTGCTGGCGCGACCAGCCCTTGCTGTGCAGGCCGGTATCGACCACCAGGCGGATGGCGCGCCAGAGTTCGTTCTGCAGGTAGCCGAAGTAGTCGTAGGGGTCCTGGTAGACGCCCAGCTCCTTGCCTAGCGACTCGGCATACAGGCCCCAGCCCTCGACGAAGGCGGTGACGCCGCCGAAGCGGCGGAACTTGGGCAGGTCGGTCAGCTCCTGCTGCAATGCCAGCTGGTAGTGATGGCCGGGAATGGCCTCGTGCAGGAACAGGTCCTCGGCATCCCAGGTCTTGCGGCTGGGCAGGTCGTAGGTGTTGACGTAGAACACGCCGGGCCGGCTGCCGTCCTCGCTGGGAATCATGTAGCTGCCGCCGGCGGCCGACTTGTTGCGGAAGGCCTCCACCGGGCGGATCTCGAAGCCGGCCTTGGGCGTCAGCGCGAACAGCTTGGGCACGCCGGCCATCAGCTTGTCGCGCAGGCCGTTGTAGTAGGCCAGCAGCTCGGTTTCGCTCTCGAACTCGAAGCGCTTGTCGGTATCGAGGAAGTGGAAGAACTTTTTCAGGTCGCCACGGAAGCGCAGCTCCTTGATGACCTTGCGCATCTCGCCGTGGATGCGCGCCACCTCGTC
The DNA here is from genome assembly GCA_030696045.1 of Stagnimonas sp. Taxonomy (GTDB): domain Bacteria; phylum Pseudomonadota; class Gammaproteobacteria; order Nevskiales; family Nevskiaceae; genus Stagnimonas. The sequence goes on from JAUYNO010000009.1 coordinate 45,870, forward strand.
GAGGCCGATCTGGTGGATCTGTTCGGGCGTGAGATCGGTGCTGGTGGTGCTGCGCACACGGTAGGCGTACCAGGCCGCACCGTCCGGCAGGGCCTTGAGGCCGACGCTGGCGCGGGTCTGCGGCAGGTACTCGTCGCGGATGAAATCGCGCAGGCCGCGGTAGGCCGGCAGCAGCTGGTCCTTGATCAGCGCGGTGTAGGCGGTGGTGAGGCGGGCCTTGTCCTCGGCACTGAATTCGGCCGGCAGCGCCGTCACCGGCTTATAGAACAGGGTCTTGCTCGGGTCGTCGAGAATCAGCGCGTCGAGCTGCGGCAGCACCTTGACCATCAGCACCCGGGGCTGCACCACGCCGGCCTTGGCGCCCTCGCGCATGTTGGCGATGGCCTGGTCGAACAGCGCCGGTATCGCCGCGCCGCGCTGCAGCCAGTTGTCGTAATCCTGCACGGTCTTGAACGGCTGCGCCGAGGTGCCGGAGCCGAGCTGGGCCAGCTGGTTGGGGATGCTGTAGAACTGATTGATCGGCTGCAGCCAGCTCGGGAAGCGCGCGCCGGCGATCTCGTCGTCGAGATCGTGCAGGGCGATCTGCACGCTGAGCCGGTCCTGCTCGCTGAGCACCGAGGTATCGACTTCGGCGATGCGATTGCGCCACTTCAGGCTGGCGGCCAGCACTTCGGCGCGGTGTTCGGCGCCCAGGGTGTTGGGCAGCAGGTGGTTGTAGCGGGGGTCGCCGACAAAGGTCGCGCTCAGCGGGTTGAGCCGCAGGCCGTCTTCCCAGTAGTCGGTGAACAGCTGGGCCAGGGCCTCGGCCGGAGTCGGCGGTGGCGGCAGCACCACCGCCGGCACCGGCGGCTGCACCGGCACCGGGGCGCAGGCGGCCAATGCCAGGGCCAGGGCGGCGGCTAGGAGGGCGCAGCGGGTCGGCGCCGCCGTGGTTTTGAACTTGGACTTGGGCATGGGCATCGGCATCAATGGCGCCGCCGGCTAGGGCGGCCACGGCTGAAACTTACCGCGCGGAAGGCTCGCGCGGCCAGTTGTTCAGGGCTATTCATCGCTTGCAGCACCGAACTGCCCGTGCCGCCCCAGGCCGCCGCTGAAGCGCGCGGCGCCGGCCAGGGTCTCGCCGGAGCGCAGGGTGGCCAGGCCGTGGCGGAACTCGTTGGCGAGCGCGGCCGGTTCTTCCAGGCCCCATTGCTCGTAGGCGCTGCGGCGGTCGCCGCGCAGGCACTGCTGGGGGAAGGCGGCCAGCTGCAGCGCCAGCGCTTCGGCCGCCGCCAGTGCCTGGCCGGCTGGCACCACGCGATTGGCGAGCCCGAATTGCAGGGCTTCCTGGGCGTCCACCGCTCGGCCGGTAAGGATCAGGTCCAACGCCCGGCTCATGCCGATCAGGCGCGGCAGCCGCAGCGTGCCGCCGTCGATCAGCGGCACCCCGAACCGGCGGCAGAACACGCCGAATACCGCCGTCTCGTCAGCCACCCGCAGGTCGCACCAACAGGCCAGCTCCAGGCCGCCGGCCACCGCGTAGCCGCTGATCGCCGCGATCACTGGCTTCGACAGGGCCATACGGCTGGGGCCCATCGGGCCGTCGCCGGCGGGGTCGATGCGGTTGCCGCGCGCGGGATCGCCGCTCCCCACCGCCTTCAGGTCGGCGCCCGCGCAGAAGTTGCCGCCGCTGCCGGTGAGGATGGCGACCTTCAGCTCGGGGTCGGCCTCGAAGGCGCGGAAGGCCTCGGCCAGGGCCCGGGCGGTCGGGCCATCGACCGCGTTGCGGGCCTGCGGGCGGTTGAGGCTGAGCACCAGCAGGGGCGGGCGGCGGTCGATCAGCACGCTCGGCGGCAGGGGTTCGGACATGGCGGGCTCGGACGGGGCGGGGCCGGCCATTATCGATGCGCCGGCCGGCGCCGCCGGTCAACCGAACCGAATCTCAGGTGTTTATCAACGGTTCGCCGACATAAAACCAACAACCAGCCGCGGGTCCGGCACCGCCATCCGTCATCTGAGGGGCATCACCGATGCAACTTCGCGCACCTGTCCTGGCCACGGGCCTGTTGCTGTTCCTGCCATTCGCCGCGCCTTCGCAGGCCGCCGACCCGGCCAGCGGCACCCTGTCGCCCACCACGCCGGAACTCAGCTACAGCACCGGCGCCTACACGGTGCCCGCCGCCGCCACCGGCTGCTCCGACGAGACCCCCTGCGACAGTTATGCACTGACGGTGGAACTGCCGGCCGACTACGCGCTGACCCATCCGGGCGACCGCATCCACATCGTCGCCACCATGGGCAACCCGGCCGCCGACTACGACATGGCCCTGCTCGATGCCGACGGCAACGAGGTCGCAAACTCCGGCAACGGCCCGGGTGCGGCCGAGATTGCCGACATCGCCGCCGGCGCTGGCACCTCGACCTATACCGTGCTGCTGACGCCCTATGTGCCGGTTGGCGCTGCGGCCAATGTCACCATCAGTCTCGTGGTGGCGCCGCCGCCGCCGCCGCCGCCGCCGCCCTACACCGGCCCGGTGCCGCGCTACCAGATCTATACGCCGCCGACGCCGCTGGGCGAGACCTCGGGCGAGCCCTCGCTGGGCTACAACCTGGCGACCAAGCGGGCCATGTACATCTCCGGCCTGCAGACCCTGCGGGCTACCTTCCCCGAGAACCTCGATCCGGTGCAGCCGGAATCCTGCGAGGCGAACTGGGAAGACGTGTCCTATGTGCTGACCAGCACCGCCTCGCTGGACCCGATCCTGTTCACCGACCAGCGCACCGGCCGCACCTTCGTCTCCCAGCTCAACAGCCAGTCGGTGCCGGTGGCGCCGGTGCTGGTCGGCGCCAACAGCCTGTTCGCCTACACCGACGACGACGGCGCCAACTGGACGCCGGGCCAGATCGACGCCCCCAACGGCAGCTATGACCACCAGACCGTGGGCGCCGGACCGTATCCGGCCACGCTGGCGCCGGCGCTGAGCAATCCGGTCAACAAGGGCTCGGCGGTGTACTACTGCTCGCAGGTCGGTGTCGATGGCCTGTGCGCGCGCAGCGATACCGGCGGTCTGACCTTCAACCGCCCCACCACCACCTTCACGCTGCTGGAATGCGGAGCTATCCACGGCCATGTCCGGGTCGCGCCCGATGGCACCGTCTACCTGCCCGCCCGCAGCTGCGGCGAGAACCAGGGCGTCTCGGTGTCCACCGATGCCGGCACCACCTGGACCGTGCGCAAGATTCCCACCAGCGCCCCGCCGCCCGGCATCCTCGACCCCTCGATCGGCCTCGCCAGCGATGGCAGCGGCTACTTCTGCTACATCAACTCCGACGGCCATCCCCATGTCGCCGTCACCCACGACCAGGGTGCGACCTGGGAGAACGACACCGACATCGGCGCCGGCCAGAGCATCCGCAACGCGGTGTTCGTCGAAGCCATCGCCGGCGATCCCGACCGTGCCGCCTGCGGCTTCATCGGCACCACCCAGGCCGGCAACCACGAGGCCCTGGACTTTCCCGGCCTCTGGTACCTGTTCATGGCCCACACCTACGACGGCGGCAAGACCTGGGTGACGGTCAATGCCACGCCCGACGATCCGGTGCAGGCCGCCGGCGGCATCTGGAACCAGGGCGGCTCCTCGCCGAACCGCAACCTGCTCGACTTCAACGAAATCACGGTCGACGAGCGCGGCTATCCGCTCTACAGCTACGCCGACGGCTGCATCGGCGACTGCCTGCCGGTGGGCCCCAACTCCTACAGCGAGAAGGCCAACATCGCCCGTCAGCGCGGCGGCCTGTCGCTCTACAGTGCCTTCGATCCGGTCGAGCCGGCCCTGCCCCGGCAGGCCTGCCTGGGCGGGCGTCGCGACGACACCGGCTCCTTCCTGCGCTGGCGCAAGCCGGACGACGGCGGCAGCGCCATCAGCGGCTACCAGGTCTACCGCAGCGAGACCGCCGACGGCCCCTACAGCCAGGTCGGCATGACCGGCGGCAAGGCGGCGTTCAATGACCGCAGCGTCGATCCCGCCGTCGCCAAGTACTACTACAAGGTCACGGCGATCAACGCCCGCGGTGCCAGCGGCGACAGCAATCTCATCGAACTGCCGCTGAGCCCGCGGCCGGTCGCCGACGGCGCCTGTGTGATCCCCGGGGTACTGACGGTGTCGGCGCCGACCGGCGATGCCACCATCCCCAACGATGCCTTCGACATCCAGTCGGTGTCGGTGGCCGAGCCGCAGGACCTCGACGGCAAGCTGGTGTTCACGCTCAAGGTGGTGTCGCTGGCCCAGGTGCCGCCGGGCTTCCGCTGGGCGGTGCGGTTCAAGCCGCCAGCGACCCCGCCGCCTGACGTGGGCGGTGCGCCGCAGGAGGATTTCTACGTCGCCATGGTCAGTGCCGACGGCGCCGCGCCCAGCTTCACTTACGGCACCACCGGCCTGCCCAACGAGAACGCCCCCGGCCGCTTCTTCAGCACCCTCGGCGACCTCGAACCCGAAAGCGCCTACAGCGTCGACGGCAGCATCGTCATGGTGCTGGACAAGAGCAAGATCGGGGCACCGGTGGCGGGCGACGCACTCATCAACGTCTACGGCAGCGTGCGCGCCAGCACGCCGACCGCGGTGCCCGGCACCGGCGGTGTCAACCAGACCATCCCGGACAGCACCGGCGGCGGCTCCTACCAGCTGCGGGCGGCCAATTTCTGCCTGCCGAACACCGCGCCGCTGGCGGCGCTGACGGCGGCGGCGACCCGGGTCGCGGTCGGGCAGACGCTGGCCTTCGACGGCTCCGGTTCCAGCGACGCCGATACCGGCCTCGATACCATCGCCAAGTACGCCTTCAATTTCGGCGACGGCAGCGAGGAAGTGGAGCAGGCCGGCGCCAGTGCCGGCCACAGCTACGCCAATCCCGGCCTGTATGCCGCCAAGCTGGTGGTGACCGATTCGCGCGGCAAGCTGAGTAGCAATGTCGCCAGCGTGCTGGTGGAAGTCTCCGCTGCCGGCAGCAGCTCCGGTGGTAGCAGTTCCGGCTCTACCAGCTCGGGCGGCAGCAGCAGTGGCTCCGGCAGTTCCAGCGGTGGCACCGAGGGCGGCACGGGCCGCTTCGGTGGCGCCCTGGGCGGGCTGGGCCTGCTGCCGCTGCTGCTGGCTGCGGCCCGACGTCGGCGGCTGCAGCCGGCCGACTGATCGCGCCTGGCCCCGAGGCTCGCTGGTGGTTGCCAGCGGCCTCGGCTTGTCGCGGGCACGGGGAAAACCCGGGCGCGCCACTAAAATAGCGCGCCACCCGCTGTCGGATCGCCGCCGTTGAACCCGCCCTCTGTTGTCTTTGCCGCGCTGCCCGAGTTGCGCATCCTCAGCGACGCGACCCAGCGCGAGCGCTATGAACGCCCCGAGCGCGGCAGCCCCGGCCACACGCCGGCGGTGCTGCTGCCGCAGGACGAGGCCGAGCTGGCGGCCGTGCTCAGGCTGGCCCAGACCGCGCGCTGCCCGCTGGTGGTCAGCGCCGGCCGCACCGGCCTGGTGGAGGCACAGCGGCCGGAAGGCGAGGCGGTGCTGTCGCTGGAAAAATTCAACCGCATCCTCGCCATTGACCGCGAAGGCCGGCAGGCCACGGTCGAGGCCGGCGTTGCTGTCGATGCCCTCAACGGCGTGCTGGAACCGCTCGGCCTGGTCTGGCCGATGGAGATGGGCAGCACCAGCAGCGCCACGGTCGGCGCCTGCATCGCCAATGGCTCGGCCGGCGCCAACGCGGTCTGCTACGGCACTGCCGCGCACCTGGCCGACGCGGTCTGGGGCCTCTGGGCCGATGGCAGCGCGGCGCCGGAGACCGCCGGGCCGGTCTGGACCCGGCCCGATCCGTACCAACTGGTGATCGACTCCGCCGCGCCCGATCCGGCGCTGGGCCTGATCGGCACCCAGGGTGTGCTGGGCCTCATCACCCGCGCCCGCCTGCGCCTGCAAGCGCTGCCGGCGCAGCGCGAGGCGGCGCTGATCCCGGTCGCCGACATGCCGGCGGCGATGCTGGTGCTGAGCGCCGCGCGCGCGGTCTTCGGCGCCGACATCGAGGAATTCGAGTTCATCGGCCAGCGCGCCATGCAGCTGGTGCGGGCGCTGCGGGGCGAGAGCTTCCGTCTGCCGTTCGAGCGCGACCCGCAGGCGAATTTCTATCTGCTGTTGCAGATCAAATCGGCCGAGGCTGACGAGGACCTGGCCGGGCGCCTGTACGGCTTCCTGGCCGAGACCCTGCGCCTGCCCGATGAGCAGATCGGCTATGCGCCGCTGAAGGCGCTGAAGGCGATCCGCCACAGCATCACCGAGGCCAGCAATCACGCCATGAAGCAGCGCGGCGGCGGTCGCCTGGCGTTTGACACGGCCACCCCCATCGCCCGCTTCGGCGACTACCTGGCCGGGCTGGAAGCCAGCCTGCGCGCCGACTGGCCGCAGATCGACTTCATCGCCTTCGGCCACGCCGGCGTCGGCGGTGCGCACCTGCACCTGCTGGGCACGGCGGCGCATCCGGTCACGGCCGAGAGCGCGGCCCTGATCGCGCGGGTGTTCGATGTCACCGCCGCGCACGGCGGCAGCTTCAGCGCCGAGCACGGGGTCGGCAGCAAATGGGGCGAGGAGTTCGCGCGCCGCGCGCGGCCGGGGGTGGTGACTGCGCTGGTCGCGGCCAAGCTGCTGCGCGACCCGGCCCACATTCTCAATCCGCGCAGTTTTGGGCTGGATCGATTGGTGCGGAAGGCGAATGCCTGATCTGAAAGCACATCCTCCGCTATGAGTGCCTTGCTGCTGCTCGCCCTCTGCATGGCCCTGGGCGCGGCCACCGTCCGCATCCGCCCGGACGCCGCCGGCTGGGTGCCGGGGCTCAATGGCTTCGTGCTCAACATCGCCTTTCCGGCCCTGGTGCTGGAGCTGATTCCCAAGCTGCACCTGGAGCCCGGTCTGTGGTTTCCGGTGATGGCCATGTGGGGCACCGCCCTGGGCGCGCTGGCGCTGATGGTTGTGCTGGGGCGCTGGCTGGGTTGGCCGCGCGGCACGGTCGGCGCGCTGGCCCTGGTCGCCGGCTTCGGCAATACCTCGTTCACCGGCATTCCGCTGATCGAGGCCCTGCGCGGCAAGGGCCATCTCGGCGCGGCGGTGCTGGCCGACCAGGCCGGCTCCTTTCTGGCGCTGGCCACCCTCGGGGTGTTCACCGCCGCCTGGTTCGCCGGCACCGCCACCAGTGCCCGTGAGGTGCTGCTGCGGGTGGCGAAGTTCCCGCCCTTCCTGGCCATGCTCGTGGGCTTCGCGGTCGGCAGCCTGGGCGGCTGGCCGCCGCTGGCCGAGGACCTGCTGCACCGGATCAGCGTCTCGCTGTCGCCGCTGGCACTGTTCGCGGTGGGCCTGCAGTTCAAGCCTTCCGATCTCGCCGCCCAGCTCAAGCCTCTGGCCGCCGGCCTGGGCTGGAAGCTGGGACTGGCGCCACTGCTGGTGTTGCTGACCGGCCGGCTGCTCGGCGTCAGTGGCACGCCCTACGAGGTGGGCGTGCTGCAGGCGGCGACCGCGCCGATGATCTCGGCCGGCATCCTGGCCCAGCAGTCTGGCCTGGCGCCGGCGCTGGCGAATACGGTTGTCGGCGTCGGCATCCTGCTGTCGCTGGCTACGGTGCCGCTGTGGAACCTCTTGCTGGGCTGAGCGCGGGCTCAGCGCGGCATTGGTTTGACCTTGCCGCAGTCGGCGCCCAGCCATTGGCCCTTGATGCTGCTCTTCATCTCCAGCGGCCCGGCCATGCCCTCGTCGCTGCTGGTGCCGGCAAAGGTCCAGCCGCCGTCGTAGCCATTGCCGGTCTGCGTCATCTGGAACTGGCCCTTGCCCTTCAGGCGGCCGTCGCAGACCCAGTCGGCGCTCATGCTGTTGCCGCTGTGCTTGAGGTTGCGGGTTTCGCAGCCATCCTGGCCGTTCACTCCCGGGGTCTGTTCCTGCTTGGCCAATTCCGGCGTCAGGCAGTACTGGTGCGTCATCGGGGCGAGCGGGTTGATGCCCATCTTCTGCATCATCGCCTGCTGCTCGGGGCTGATCTGGGGACCGCCGCGGATGAAGCTCATCTGCACGGTGACACTCCACAGCCCGGGCTTCTGGCCCTCGGCCTGGGCCGCGCCGGCAAGGCCGAGGGTAAGGGCGAGCAGCAGGAATTTGCGCATGGGGTTTCTCCGTCCGGGGTCGGCCCAGGCCATCGGGTCGCTGAGGGACAGCCTGCCACTTCCCCACGCAGCACGGTAGCCCGGATGCAATCCGGGGCTGAATTCGATGCGAGGGCGCAATCCCGGATTGCATCCGGGCTACCGAAACTCAGCCGGGCAGGCCCAGGTTGCGCCAGAGTTTCAGCGTCGGCTCCGCCTGGTTGAGGGTGTAGAAGTGGATGCCGGGCGCGCCGCCCCGCAGCAAGGTCTCGGACAGGCGCGTCACCACCTCCAGGCCAAAAGCCTGCACGCTGGCCTTGTCCTCGCCATAGCTTTCCAGGCGCAGCTTGATCCAGCGCGGGATGTCGGCGCCGCAGGCGGCCGAGAAGCGCAGCAACTGGCTGGTGTTGACGATGGGCATCACGCCAGGCACGACCGGAATCGTCAGGCCTGCTTTCTCGCTGCGCTCGACGAAGTCGAAGTAGGCGTCGGCGTTGTAGAAGTACTGGGTCACTGCGCCATGCGCGCCGGCCTTGACCTTGCGCACATAGGCCTCGAAATCCGCCTGCGGATTCGCCGCTTGCGGGTGCATCTCGGGATAGGCCGCGACCTCCAGCGTGAAATGCTCGCCATGGGTCTCGCGAATGAACTCGATCAGCTCGTTGGCGTAGCGGAACTCGCCCGGCGCGGCATTGCTCATCGCGGTGGCCGGCAGGTCGCCGCGCAGGGCGACGATGCGGCGCACGCCAGCGGCCTTGTACTGGGCCAGCAGCCCGGCGATGTTGGCGCGGGTCGAGCCGACGCAGGTCAGGTGCGGCGCGGCCTCGATGCCGGTCTGCTCGATCACCTTGATGATGGTGTCGTAGGTGCCGTTCTGCTCGCTGCCGCCGGCGCCGTAGGTGACGCTAAAGAAGGCCGGCTTCACGGTCGCCAGTTCGCCAATCAGCTTGGGCAGGTTGGTCCAGCCCACCGGCGTGCGCGGCGGGAACAGTTCGAAGGAAAAATGCAGGTCGTGCTTGTTCATTTCTTCTTGGCTCAGCCCGCGGCGCGGGCGTATTCGTGCGGGCAGTGCGCGCTGTTGAGAGTGACACCGCCCTGGGCATTCAGGCTGCGCAGGCGGGCCTGATTGGCCTTGCGGGCGGCGTTGTCGATCGCCAGAACGGACTGGAAGACATCGAGGCCGATGGGGCAGTGGCCGTCGCCCTCGACCTCGGTGTGGAAGAAATAGGCGTCACCGCAATGCAGGTGCCAGCTGCCGTCGGCGTCCTTCGCCGCGACGCCGGTGTGGCCACGGGTGTGGCCCGCCAGCGGCACCAGCAGGATCTCGTCGTCGCTGTCGCCGAGCGCGCGCACCGCGTCGAAGCCGTTCCAGTGTTCACCGGCGGTGTTGTGTAGCTGCCACTTGGGGCCGTGGGCCCAGAGGCGGGCTTCATAGCGCTGCTTCTCGATCAGCGTGATCGGTGCCTGCGCCGCCGCCAGTTCCGGTGCGTGCAGATGCACCGTGGCGTCCGGGAAGTCGGCGAGCGCGCCGGCATGGTCGAAGTCGAGATGGGTGAGCACGATGTTGCGCACATCGCCGGCCTTGAAACCCAGGGCCTGCACCTGCGCCAGCGCGGTTTCGGCCAAGCTCAGTTTCGGACGCATCAGCGCCCTCAGATGCCCGTGCAGCATGCCGTTTACCTGCGCCGTGCCGAGTCCGGTGTCCACCAAGGTCAGGCCCTTGCGGCCTTCGATCAGCCAGCAATGGCAGACGATCTTCGCAGGTTCCAGCCAGCCACCTTCGCCCTGCATAAGGCGCCGGCCATGCGGGCACATGGAGCCGCAATTCAGATGATGAATTCGCATGCTGCTTCCCTTGTAGAAAAGGCGACGGGCCTGCCGCTCCCGTCGCCTTGATTCCTTGCGCTGCCGCGATTCAGTAGCGGTAGTGCTCGGGCTTGTACGGGCCTTCGATCGGCACGCCGAGGTAGTCGGCCTGATCCTGCGTCAGCCGGGTCAGCTTCACGCCGATCTGTGCCAGGTGCAGGGCGGCGACTTCCTCGTCCAGCTTCTTGGGCAGGCGATACACCGTCTTCTCGTAGCTGTCCTTGTTCTTCCAGAGGTCGATCTGCGCCAGCGTCTGGTTGGAGAAGGAGTTGCTCATCACGAAGGCCGGGTGGCCGTTGGCGCAACCGAGGTTCACCAGACGGCCTTCGGCGAGGATGTAGATGCACTTGCCGTTGGCGAAGCTGTAGTGATCGACCTGCGGCTTGATGTTCATCTTCACCACGCCTTCGGCAGTGTTCAGACGATCCATCTGGATCTCGTTGTCGAAGTGGCCGATGTTGCAGACCAGGGCGTTGTGCTTCATCGCGCGCATGTGTTCGAGCGTGATGATGTCCTTGTTGCCGGTGGTGGTGACGTAGATGTCGGCCAGGCCCAGCGTGTCTTCGACGGTGTCGACCTGGAAGCCTTCCATCGCCGCCTGCAGGGCATTGATGGGGTCGATCTCGGTGACGATCACGCGCGCACCGAGGCCGCGCAGCGAGTGCGCCGAGCCCTTGCCGACGTCGCCGTAGCCGCAGACCACCGCGACCTTGCCGGCGATCATCAGGTCGGTGGCGCGCTTGATGCCGTCGGCCAGCGATTCGCGGCAGCCGTAGAGGTTGTCGAATTTCGACTTGGTGACCGAGTCGTTGACGTTGATGGCGGGCACCAGCAGCTTGCCGGCTTCCATCATCTGGTACAGGCGGTGCACGCCGGTGGTGGTCTCTTCCGAGACGCCGCGCCAGTCCTTGACCACGCGGGTCCAGTAGCCGGGACGCTCGACGGCGACCTTCTTGAGCAGGTCCTTGATGACCTTCACTTCATGGTTGTCGGACGGCGTGTTGACCCAGTCCGAACCGTTCTCCAGTTCGAAGCCCTTGTGGATCAGCAGGGTGACGTCGCCGCCGTCATCCACCACCAGCTCGGGGCCGGTGAGCGTGCCGTCGGGCAGGGTGAAGGTGATCGCGTCCAGCGCCAGATCCCAGTATTCCTCCAGGGTCTCGCCCTTCCAGGCGAACACCGGCGTGCCGGCGGCGGCGACCGCGGCGGCGGCGTCGTCGGAGGTCGAGAAGATGTTGCAGCTGGCCCAGCGCACCGAGGCGCCGAGATGGCCGAGCGTCTCCAGCAGCACCGCCGTTTCCTTGGTCATGTGCAGCGAGCCGGTCAGGCGCACGCCCTTGAGCGGCTTGAGCGGCGCGTACTTGGCCCGAATCGACATCAGGCCGGGCATTTCCTCCTCGGCCATCTTGATGCGCTTGCGGCCGAATTCGGCCAGGGCGATGTCACGGACCTTGTAGTCGGTGAAGGCGGGCTTGGTGATGGCGTTCATGCGGCGTCGCTCCAGAATTTGCTTAGGGAACGGGCGCGGTTGCAGTGTCGGGGCTCGCGAGCCTGGCCGTCCCTATCGACGGTCGCAGCGCCCCTCGCGGGCCAATGCGACGCAGTATATCCGCTTATGCGGATAAGAGGATATCCGTCGATCCATCGGCTCAGACCACCTGCAGGGTCTGGCTGCCTTGCCAGCTCGCACCCGGCTCCAGCTGTACCGGCAGGCCGATCACCGCAGCTTCCACGCAGAGCATGCGGCGATAGCCCTCGGGCTGTTCCAGGTCGGCGAGAGCAGCGGCCTTGGCCGGGCCCGGATTCCAGACCACGGTATCGGTGAAGCCGGCTTGCGCGATGCGCAGGCGGGTGCCGCCTTGGCGCAGTTGCAGCTCCGCTGGCGCCCGGAAATAGATGCGATCCACCTCGCCGTCGATGCGGGTCGGGCTGGCCGGTTCAGTTCGCTCGACGCCGTTGGCTGCGGAGTCCCGATAGCGCAGACCTTGCAGGCCGAACAGTTCGGCCTGGGCGATGTCGCCAACGCGCAGGTAGGTGTGCAGCGCGGCGGTGAAGCGAAAACCCTGGTCGCCGTGATTTTCGACGCGCAGCTGCGTCTCCAGGCGCTTGTCCGTGATCGAAACGCGGAGTTCGGCGCCAAAGCGGTGCGGCCAGATGGCCCGCGTCTCGGCCGAGTCCGCCAGGCGCAGCACGGCGCGGTCGGAGTCCAGGGATGCCAGCGACCAAGGCGCGGTTCGCGCGAAGCCATGCTTGGGCAGCGGACCTTCGCTGGCGAACTGCGGAAAGATCACCGGTACACCGCCCCGGATCGCGACGCCGGGGGCGGCCTTCGAGATCGGGCTGAGGTAGAGGCGATCTTTGGTCTCGCCGGCCGGTATCCAGGACAGCAGATGGCCGCCGTGCAGATGCAGCCGGGCGCGGGCGCCGTCGGCACTGTGCAGATGGATCAGCTCTTCGCCCATCACCGGCTCCGGAAGGATCGATGGACACAAAAAAGCCGTCTCGCGACGGCTCTCTTGCGCGCCCTTGCCAGGCAGCTTACTTCAGCTTCTTGGCCTCGCTCTTCAACTGCTCGGCCTTGTCGGTCTTCTCCCAGGAGAAGGCGGTGTAGCTCTCGCCGTTGGCGCCCTTGATCTCGTAGGGCGTGCGGCCGAAGTGGCCGTAGCTCGCGGTGACCTGGTACATGGGATGAATGAGGTCCAGCATCTTGATGATGCCGCCCGGACGCAGGTCGAAGTTCTTGCGCACCAGCTTTTCCAGCGCCGCGTCCGAGACCTTGCCGGTGCCGAAGGTGGTGACGAAGATCGAGGTCGGCTCGGCGACGCCGATGGCGTAGCTCACCTGCACCTCGCACTTGCTGGCCAGGCCGGCGGCGACGATGTTCTTCGCCACGTAGCGGGCCGCGTAGGCGGCGCTGCGGTCGACCTTGGACGGGTCCTTGCCCGAGAACGCGCCGCCACCGTGGCGAGCCCAGCCGCCGTAGGAGTCGACGATGATCTTGCGGCCGGTCAGGCCGCAGTCACCAACGGGGCCGCCGATCACGAAGTTGCCGGTCGGGTTGATGTGGAATTTGGTGGACTTGCTGATCCACTTGGCAGGGATTACCGGCTTGATGATGGATTCCATCACCGCCTCGCGCAGGTCCTTGAGCTTGATGTCCGGGCTGTGCTGGGTGGACAGCACCACGGCATCGACGCCGACCGCCGCGCCATCGACGTAGCGCAGGGTGACCTGCGACTTCGCGTCCGGACGCAGCCAGGGCAGGCCGCCCTTCTTGGCCTTGCGGATCTTGGCCTGCTGCTCGACCAGACGGTGGCTGTAGTAGATCGGAGCCGGCATCAGCTCCTTGGTCTCGTCGCAGGCGTAGCCGAACATCAGGCCCTGGTCGCCGGCGCCGATTTCCTCGGCGGCCTTGGGCTTCTTGCTGGTGCCGTCGACGCCCATGTTGATGTCTGGCGACTGCTTGCCAATGATGTTGAGGATGCCGCAGGTGGCGCCGTCGAAGCCGACATCGCTGCTGTTGTAGCCGACATCGCTGATGACCTTGCGCACCAGCTGTTCCAGGTCGACCCAGGCGGTGGTGGTGACTTCACCGGCGACGATGGCGACACCGGTCTTCACCAGGGTCTCGCAGGCGACGCGCGCCTTCTTGTCTTGCGCCAGGATGGCGTCGAGAACAGCGTCCGAAATCTGGTCGGCCAGCTTGTCCGGGTGGCCTTCGGATACGGACTCGGAAGTAAAGAGGTACTCGCTCATCGGGCTTACTGCTCCTGGGAAGATATCTGTCTATGCGGATAAGCGGATATTGTATGTCCACCGGTCCCCGGACGCGAGTCTGCCGCCGTTCGGCGACAAATCGGTGGCAGCGGGCAGGCGGCCCAGCCCCCTTACGCCGCTGGGCGCAGGCGTTCCAGGTACTCGATCAGGCCGCGCATGCCGTCGTCGTAGAGCTGGCCGCTCTGTGCGGTCTTGGCCATGCCGACCAGGCCCTCGATGGCCGAGACGATGAAGATTCCGGCGGCATTGACGTTGAGGTCGGCGCGCACGGTGCCAAGAGCCTGGCCGCGTGCCAGCGCCTCGGCATAGGCGCCGCGCCAGTCGTTGAGGATGGCCTGCAGGCGGGTGCGGAAGCCCTCGTCGTGTGGGGACATCTCTTGCGCCAGATTGTTGAACGGGCAGCCGTAGGCGAGCAGGCGCTCGCGCAGCTTCTCGCGGCGCTTGCGCAGGTTGGTGACGGCGGCGGTCACCGGGTCGTCGGCGCTCTTCAGCGATTCCCATTGCGCCTGCATATAGGGCCGTATCAGCTCGTCCAGCACCGCGTAGCCGAGGGCGTTCTTGTTGTCGAAGTGGTGGTAGAGCGCGCCCTTGGTGACGCCGGCCTTGTCGAGGATGGCGTCGAGACTGGCGCTGCGGAAACCGCGCTTGTGAATCTCGTCGAAGGCGCATTCCAGCAGGCGCTGGCGGGTGACATCGGGTTGGCGGAGGGCGGACATACCGGGCAGTATCCGCCGGCCTCGCGCCTTGTCAATTCTGGGGTGTGCTGACACTAAGTACATCGCTGCGTTGCCGGTCAAAATCGCGTCAGGCAAGGCGCCGGCCGACGCGAAGGCTGAAGCCTTCGCTAGGCTGGCAACGCCGCATGGCGCGATTTTGGCCAGCAACCCTTCGGGGCGGGACTGTTTTGGGGCATTGCAGCGTCAGCCAGAGAGGGCAATAGAACCACTATTCCCCTCTCTGCCTTCCTTGCACTGCCCCAAAACAGCCTTCCGCCGCAGCGACGTACTTAGTGTCAACACACCCCATGACTGGTGGTCCTGCCACCCTTAACGCTAGGCTCCATGGGCTGGACCGCCGTCGGCGGCTGGCCAATATCAATTTGAACAGCAACTGGGAGAACCAAGATGAAGATGAGCATGAGCGCCCGCGTGGCGTTGGTGACGCTGGGCATGGCCGGCGCCCTGAACGCCTCGGCAGATATGGGCGGGCTGGCGGTTGGCGCCAAGGTTGGCACCACCGGCTTCGGAGTTGAGGCGGTGACCGCGATCTCGCCGATGCTGAATGCGCGTGGCGTCGTCAACCTGTTCAACTACAACTACGACACCACCGAGGACGGCATTGATTACGACGCCAAGCTCAAGCTCCAGTCCTTTGGCGCCCTGCTCGACTTCCATCCGTTTAAGGGCAGCTTCCGCCTCTCGGGTGGTCTGCTCAGCAATGGCAACAAGGCCAATCTCAAGGCCAGCTGCCCGACCGAGTGCGAGGTGGGCGACCTGCGCATTTCCGGCAGCGATGCGCGTCTCACCGGCCAGGTCGATTTCAAGTCGGCCGCGCCCTATCTGGGGCTCGGCTTCGGCAATTCCTTCAGTGGCACCGGTCTTTACGGCATCTTCGACGTCGGCGTGCTGTTCCAGGGCAAGCCCAAGGCCGATCTGGCTGCGGCTGGCACCGCCACGGTGACGGACGAGAACGGCGATACCCGCACCAATGTAAACCTCGCCACCGATCCCGACGTGCAGACCGCCATCGCCGAGGAAGAAGCCTCGCTGCAGGACGACATCGACAGCTACAAGCTTTACCCGGTGATCAACCTCGGCATCGGCTACCGCTTCTTCTAGTCGACAGGGATCGGAACAAGGCCGCCGCGTGCGGCCTTTTTCTTGCCTGTCGTCCGGACAGGGCCGGTTCCGCGCCTTCGCTAGTCCTTATATGCTGGCGCGGCACCACGGCCGTCCACCGAGCCCGACATGATGTCCACGACTCCGACTTCCGAGCCTGCCGTCTCTATCCCGGCGTCCGCTGCGCTGGAGCCCTTGCTCCGCGAGCTGCGGGGCCGGTCCCCGGCCGACGCCGCCGAGCGGCTGTCGCACGAGGCGCCCGCCCGCATCGAGGCGGCGCTGGCCGCACTCCCGGCGGATCTGGCGGCGCGCATCGCGGCCCAGTTGTCCGGCGCCAGCGCGGTCGCGCAGGCGCCGGACGAGGTCTGGGAGCTGATGGAGCCGCCGCGCGGCGGCCTGCCGCAGCAATGGACCGTCGCAGAGGCGGTGGCCTGGCTGCGGCAGCAGCCGAATCCGCAGCAACTCACCTATCTCTATGCGCTGGACGGGCAGGAGCGTCTATGCGGCCTGGTGGTGATGCGCGAGCTTCTGCTGGCCGAACCGCAGGCGACGCTGGCGAGCCTGATGCTCAGCGAGCCCTTCCACCTCGCACCGGAGATGCCCCTGGGGCAGGCGGTGCGTGCCGCCGTGCGCCGGCACTACCCGGTCTATCCGGTCTGCGACGCCGAGGGGCATCTAGTGGGGCAGGTGCGCGGCTGGAGATTGTTCGAGCACCAGGCCCTGGAACTCAGCGCCCAGTCCGGCCGCATGGTCGGTATCGACAAGGAAGAGCGCGTCGCGACGCCGTTCTGGGCCGCGTTCAAGGCCCGCCACCCCTGGCTGCAGATCAATCTGCTGACCGCCTTTCTCGCCGCTTTCGTGGTGGGCTCCTTCGAGGACACCATTGCCCAGATCGTGGCACTGGCTGCCTTCCTGCCGCTGCTGGCCGGACAGAGCGGCAACACTGGCTGCCAGGCGCTGGCGATCAGCCTGCGCGGTTTGACCCTGGGTGATTTCGACAGCGTGCCGCTGGCCCGCCTGCTGGCCAAGGAGATGCTGCTCGGCGCGCTCAATGGCCTGCTCACCGGCCTGGTCGCGGGCGCCGCCATGTGGTGGACTGCCGGCGGGCTGGATGGCGATCCCCAGGCGCCGACGCTGGCGCTGGTGATCGTGCTGGCGATGACCGGCGCCTGCCTGGTCTCGGGCCTGTTCGGTGTCCTGGTGCCGCTGGTGCTGCGCAGGTTCGGCGCCGATCCGGCCACGGCGTCCAGCATCTTCCTTACCACCGGCACGGACATCGCGGGCATGGGATTGATGCTGTTCCTGGCCACGGCCCTGGTGCTGTGAGCCTGACGCCAACCCTGATCGCGGCGCTTACCTTCTGCGGCTTCGGCACCGCCTTCCTGTCCGGCGTCGCCGGCCTGGGCGGCGGCACTATCCTGATCGGCGTGCTCTACGCCGCCGGCATGGCGCCGGCCGAGGCGGTGCCGCTGTTCGCGGCCGTGCAGCTGGTGTCCAACAGCTCGCGCACCGTCGCGTATCTGAAGCATGTCGAGTGGCGCGCGGCCGGCTGGTTCTCGCTGGCGGCGGTGCCGGCTACCTTCCTGGTTGCTCCGTTCGCGGCGGCGGTGAATCCCGATCTGGTGTGTCTGATCCTGGCGGCGCTGATCCTCGTCTCCCTGGCGCCCGGCAAGGCCGACAAGGCGCCGCTGCCGGCGCGCAGTGCCTATCTCAGTGCCGGCCTGCTCAACGGCTCGCTGGGGATGTTCGTGGGCGCCACCGGCCTGTTCGTCGGCCGCCTGTTCTTCCGGCCGGAATGGAGCAAGGAAACCACCATCGGCACCCTGGCCCTGACCCAGGTGATCGGCCACGGTCTGCGCGTGCTCGCCTACGGCCTGGTGGGTTTTTCGGTGTTCGCCCAGCCGCGCCTGCTGCTGCCCCTGGCGCTGGCGGTGATCGCCGGCACCTGGGCCGGCAAGCGCGCCAACGCGCGGATCTCGCGGGCGCATTTCGACCGCCTGTTCAAGGCCATACTGCTCCTGCTCTCGACCAAGCTGCTCTACGACGGCATCACCGGACTGCTAGGGCGTGTTCACAACTAAATGATCGCTGCGTTGCTGACCCAAAGGCCGCCAGGCAAGGCGCCGAACGACGCCAAGGCTGGAGCCTTGGCTAGGCCGGCAACGCCGCATGGCGGCCTTTGGGCCAGCAACCCTGCGGGGCGTGCTCGTGCCACGGTGCCTGTGCTTAGCGCGGTGGGTGCGGGCACGAGCACCTCCGGCGCCTCCCGCACCCCTTGCTTCGCAAACACCGTGTCGGCGCCGGACTGTTTTGGCGCATTGCGGCGTCAGCGAGTCTTTCGATGG
>JAUYNO010000035.1 GCA_030696045.1 Stagnimonas sp.
CCAATCGAATGAAGTCCGGGGCGGTTGCTCAAGTAGTAATGCAGCGCTTTGCTTGAAGCGCTTGAGCAGCGTGGACTCTGACGGCGGCGCTCTAAGACGAAGGTATCCCGGCGCCAAGGTCCAGTCCTTGCGGGATTGCCCTCGGAACCAAAGCGCACCCTGATAATCCCTGTGGTCCTGTTCCAAAGCGCTTATAAGCTCTGGAACAGACGAGACTTGATGTTCGGCCACTTATGCTCCCCCGGCGGCACTACTGACTGGGCACCGCGGACGGCGAGTCCCGCCGTTAGCTTAGCTGCGCCGGGAGAGCGGCGCTCGCGCGATTGCTTGAGTTCCACATGCGTACGGGCGTCGCGACGCCACCGAAATCATGCTTGCTTAGCCGAAAAGTTACCCATCAAAGTGGGCAGATTCAATGAGACCCCGTTGGACTCTGTCGGACAACGGGCAACAAAAAACCCCAGATTTCTCTGGGGTTTTGTGCTTTTTAGACTTCTTTCAAAGACTAAAAACTGGCGGACGAGGAGGGATTCGAACCCCCGTGCAGGGTCGCCCCCACCATCTGATTTCGAGTCAGCGCCGTTATGACCGCTTCGGTACCCGTCCAGTGCGCTGATTTTAACCGAGTTGCCTGCGGGCAGCGACTCCGGCGGTCGTGGCGGGCCGGTGTGATACGGTTGTCAGCAGAGGAGTTTCACGCTGCCCGCAGCCCTAGAGAGAGCCGCCGAGCCCCGCCATGCGCGTCCGTTACGCCCGCCCAACGCTGCGCTCCCGCCTGCTGGTGGCGCTGTACGGCTGCGTTTCGGTGGCGGCGCTCAGCACCTGCTCGCAACTGAGGCCCAGCCTGCTGGAACAGGTGCGCCAAGACGGCGTGCTGAAGATCGCCGCCACCTATGGCCGCACCACCTGCTACAGCGGCCCGGACGGCCTGATCGGCTACGAATGCGACCTGGCCCAGAGCTTCGCCAAGAGCCTGGGGGTGACCGCCGAGGTGAACTTCAGCCATAGCCCGGCCGAGGCCCTGCAGGCGGTGCTCGATGGCCGCGCCCATCTGGCCGCCGCCGGCCTCACCATCAATGCCGAGCGGCGTGACCAGGCCCGCTTCAGCGCGCCAATCGACCAAGTGGTGCCGCAACTGGTCTACCGCATGGGCGCGCCGCGGCCGAAGGCGCTGGACGATCTCGCCGGCCGCCTGCTGGTGGCCGATGGCGGCAGCCATGTCGCGCGGTTGGCGGCACTGGCGACCAGCTTCCCCAATTTGAAATGGGAGAGCACCAATGCCTACGACACCGACGACCTGCTGTTCCAGGTCGCCAGCGGCGAGCTGGACTACACCATCGCCAACTCGGCGCTGATCGCCATCAACCAGCGCTACTACCCGCGCCTGCGGGTGGCCTTCGATGTCGGCAGCGCCGAGGACGTCGCCTTCGGCTTCGCGCCCGGCGAGGACAGCTCGCTGTACGACGCCGCCCAGGGCTTCCTGGCACAGCTGTCGGTGAAGACCCTGGCGCGCCTGCACGACCGCTACTACGGTCATGTCGAGGAGGTCGACTACTTCAGCGCGGTACAGGTCGCCACCCACCTGCGCAGCCGGCTGCCGCGCCTGCGCAACGACTTCGAGAACGCCGCCCAGCGCCACCAGCTCGACTGGCGGCTGCTGGCTGCCATCGGCTACCAGGAGTCGCACTGGGACGCCAGCGCCCGCAGCTTCACCGGCGTGCGCGGCATCATGATGCTCACCAACGACACCGCGCTGCGCTACAAGGTCGCCAACCGCGAGGACCCGGCCCAGAGCATCGAGGGCGGCGCCCGGGTGCTGGCCGACATCCTCACCCGCATCCCCGCCGACGTGCCCGAACCCGACCGCTCCTGGATGGCGCTCGCGGCCTACAACCAGGGCATCGGTCATTTGCTCGATGCCCGCGAGCTGGCGGCCAAGCGCGGCGGCGATCCCAACCACTGGCTGGACGTGCGCGACGTGTTCCCGCTGCTGGCGCGGCCGCGCTGGTACCAGCAGACCCGCTACGGCTACACCCGGGGCCGCGAGGCGGTGGACTTCGTCGGCAACGTCCGCGCCTACTACGACATCATCAGCTGGCTGACTTCCGGGGCCCCGGTGCTGCCACCGCCGCCGCTGCGGCTGGAGCAAAAGCTGCACATGGCGGAGGTGCCGCTGGAATCCCCCGCCCCCGATCTCGTCGAGGAGACGCTGCCGCAAGCGCCCGCCACCTCCTTCGGCGCGGCCGAGGAAGTCGAGGCCACCGTCGCACCCGTCGCCGCGCCGGCCGCCGAACCGGTGAAGGCCCCCGCCGAAGCCGCCAAGACCCCGGCACCGCCGCCGGCCGGCTGAGCGCTCGCGCGCCGGCAAGGCGCGCAGCCCACTGTGCGATCATCCGGGCATGAAGCGGATCGCCGCCTGCGCCCTCGCCCTCAGCCTGCTGCTGAGCCCGCCGGTGCAAGGTTCCGAGCTGATGCTGGAGGTCGGCAGCTTGGCCGGGCCCGCCTGGCGCGCTGAGGGCCTGCGGCTGAGCGTCGCGCCGCAATCCTCGGAATTGCAGCTGGATATCGCCCGCATCGCCATCGCCGGCCGGCCGCCCCTGCGCGACTTCCGGCTGCGCTGCGCGGCGCTGGTGGCGGCACCAGTCACCGCCTGCGAGCAGGCGCGATTTTCAGTGACGGTGCCCGGCTGGGGCCGGCTGCAGGGGCGGCTTACCGCAAGATTCCACAATGCCCAGCGCTGGCAAGCCCAGCTCGAATTGCCGCAGCGCGGCCTGCGCCTGCAGCTGCGGCAGGCCGGCAACGCGACGCAGGTGGCGCTCAGCCTGCGCGGCCAGCCGGCGGGCGCACTGCAGCAGCTCGCCAGCGCCTTCAAGCTGGTGCTTCCGGGCGAGCTTTCCGGTGGCCTCGATCTCAGCCTCGACGCCAGCCTGGCGGATCGCCTGCACGCCGAGCTAAGGCTCAGCGCCCGCCAACTGGGCTACAGCGAACCCAGCGGGCGCTATGCCAGCGAGCAGCTGAGCGCGGATGCCGTGCTGCGCTACGACGAGGCCGGCGGCGACTGGGAACTCCAGTTCGATAGCCGTGGTGGCCAGGCCTATGTGGAGCCGCTATTCCTTGATTTCGCGGCCCTGCCACTGCAGGCAGAGGGCCGGTTCCAGGCGCGGGCGGGCGGCTGGAACATCGAGCGCCTGCGGCTGCTGCAGGGCCAGGCCGGCAGCGTCGAGCTCAGCGGCGCGCTGGGCGCCGACTTCAAGCCACTGCAACTCGATGCCCGCCTGGACGCCCGCGATCTGGCGCCGCTGCTGACCACCTATGTGCAGCCGCTGCTGATCGGCAGCCGGCTCGACGGCCTGAGCGGCAGCGGCCGGGCCAGCGCGCGGCTGTCGCTGCGCGACGGCGCGGTGCAGGCACTGAGCGCGCAACTCGATGGCGTTGGCCTCAAGGCCGACAAGCTCGGACTGGCGCTCGAGCAGCTCTCCGGCGATCTCGCCTGGGCCACGGCCGGCGCCGGTGCTTCGACGCTGCGCTGGCAGGGCGGCGCGATCCAGCGCGTGCCCCTGGGGCCATCGGACATCTCGTTCCGCGCCCAGGGTCGTGGCTTCCAGCTGCTGGCGCCCTGGCGCCAGCCCCTGCTCGAAGGCGCGCTGCGGGTCGAGAAGCTGGAGCTGCGCGAGCTGGGCAGCCCGCAGCTCAGCGCCGACTTCGAGGGCGCGGTGGAGCCGATCAATCTCGCCGCGCTGTGCAAGGCGCTCGATTGGCCTGCGTTCGGCGGCACCCTGAGCGGCCGGCTGCCGGGCCTGTCGGTGCGCGAGGACGTCTGGAGTGTCGATGGCGCCCTGGAGGCCCAGGCCTTCGGCGGCCGCCTGCGGTTGCAGCGGCTGCGCGCGATCCAGCCCTTCGGGGTCCTGCCACGGGTAATGGCCGACGTCGAAATCCGTGGCCTGGACCTGAAGCAGCTCACCGGCGCCTTTTCCTTTGGCCGGATCACCGGCCGGCTGGACGGCGAGGTGCAGGGTCTGCGCCTGCTCAACTGGAGCCCGGTGGCCTTCGACGCCAAGCTCTATTCCACCCCCGGCGACCGCTCCAAACGGCGTATCTCGCAGCGCGCCATCGACAACATCTCCGCCATCGGCGGCGGCCCCACCGGCATGCTGTCGCGCGGCTTCCTCAGCGTGTTCGATGATTTCGCCTATTCCCGGCTCGGCATCCGCTGCGTGTTGCGCGACGGCGTCTGCCAGATGGACGGCGTGGCTCCGGCGCCCAGCAAGAACGGCCTGAAGGCCTACTACCTGGTGCAGGGGCGGCTGCTGCCGCGCATCGACGTGGTCGGCTATGCGCCGCGGGTGTCCTGGACCCAGCTGGTCGAGCAGCTGAAGGCGGCGAAAAGCTCGGGCGGACCGCAGCTGGAATGATTCAAGCGGCGTTCACGCCAGCCAGGCCTATACTCAAAGCGCCCACCCCGAGGAGAGCCGCCATGCGTCGCACCGTGCCTGTCTCGTTGCTCAGTGTCGCGCTGCTGGTGACCGCCTGCGTCACCATCAACGTCTACTTCCCAGCGGCTGCGGCCGAAAAGGCGGCGGATCGCATCATCGAGGATGTCTGGAAGCTGCCGGGCGCCAAGCCCGCCGACACCACACCGGCACCGCAGTCGAGCCTCGGTGGCCGCGCCTTCATGGCGCTGCTGGATCTGGTGGTGGCGCCGGCACAGGCCCAGCAGCCCGATATCGACATCAGCTCGCCCGAGGTGCAGCGGGCCCAGGCCTCGCTGGAGGCGCGCTTCCCCCGCCTGAAACCGCAGCTGGATTCCGGCGCCGTCGGCCTCACCGTCGATGGTCTGGTCGCGGTGCGCGATCCCAATGCGGTGCCGCTGGCCCAGCGCAACGCGGTGAAGAGCCTGGTCGCCGAGGAGAACGCCGACCGCAAGGCGCTGTACCACGAGATCGCCGTCGCCAATGGCCAGCCACAATGGGAAGCGCAGATCCAGAGCGTGTTCGCCCAGCGCTGGGTCGCCAAGGCCCAGCCCGGTTGGTGGTACCAGGATTCCAGCGGCTGGAAGCAGCGCTAGCGCATCCTTGATTCATTCATTGACACACGGATCGTCATGCCCGCGCACCCCCATGAAACGGGGGCAGGTGCGGGCATCCAGTTTTCGTCTGACCTGTTGCTGAATCCAAAAGAAAAACTGGATTCCCGCACCCGCCCCCGCATTTTGGGGGTGCGCGGGAATGACGGAATCCGATGTGGTCGGCTAAGC